>JAIKVZ010000061.1 GCA_024685285.1 Bacteroidales bacterium | reverse complement strand
GGTGGACAGGGTGTCCTCTCGATGGGTAAAATCCTTGCCTACTCCGGAGTTATGCAGGACAAAGAGGTCAGCTGGATGCCCAGCTACGGCCCCGAGATGCGTGGTGGTACCGCCAACGTCTCCGTCATCATCAGCGACGAGCGCATCAGCTCGCCCATCATCAACCAGTTCGACACAGCCATCGTGCTCAACCAGCAGTCGCTGGATAAGTTCGAGAGCGCTGTGAAGCCCGGCGGTTATCTCATCTATGACCCCAACGGCATCACCCACGAACCCACCCGCAAGGACATCAACATCTACAAGATCGCCGCTACCGCCAAGGCTCAGGAGCTCGGCATCAGCAAGGTCTTCAACATGGTTGTCCTCGGTGGCTTCCTCAAACTGAAACCCATTGTCGACAAGCAGTACATCCACGAAGGTCTGGAGCACTCGCTGCCCCAGCGCCACTGGAACCTCATTCCCCAGAATGAGGAAGCTATCGAAATCGGCAAGGGCCTCATCGAAGCTGTCCAGACGCTGTAGGCTCGACGACCGAAGCGGAACCAGGGCTGCTTTAAGGCAGGCCTTGCCGCTTTACATAGAGAAACAGAGACGTTCCAACTGGAGCGCCTCTGTTTTTTGTATTTTTATTTTGCCATATCGTTAAAAAGTCGTATCTTTGCAGCGACAAATAATTAAGGAATACTAATATAAATAATGATAAAAATGAGAACAAAACTATCACTTGTCGCTCTCATGCTGATGGCTCTGGCGTTGCCACGAGTGGCAAGTGCCTACGATTTCTCGGTGCAGGCACCTACTGGTCAAATGTTGTATTATAATATTACCTCCTCCAACACTGTAAGTGTGACCTGCCCAATTCATGGATGGGATGGGTATACTAAACCCAGTGACACATTACTAATCCCGAGTAGTGTTGAGAATTATTATATCAATTATACTGTTACAGCCATAGGAGATTATGCTTTCGATTGTTGTGAGGAGTTATCGTTTGTATCTGTTCCAAGTACTGTCACATCTTTTGGCTACGGTGCGTTCGCAAATTGTTCCAGCCTAACACAAATCACCATTCCTTTCAATGTTTCTTATATTGGTTCCTGGTGTTTCTCTGGCAGCTATAATTTGAGTGAATTTTATGTCCATGCGATAACTCCGCCTACTTTGGCAGGTTCAGCTTTCTCTAATTCTGCATCGTCGAAGAATTTCCACATTCCTGTAGGAACATTATCAGCATACCAATCGTCATGGGGCGCGTACTACACCTACTTGGAAGTACTATTTAACTTTAATGTGAATGTAAACACTAACGACAGCACTTATGGTACGGGGAGTTATTCTGCCTTGTCCGACTCTACTATAATGCTTATCGCATTGGCTAATTATGGCTACCATTTTGACCACTGGAGCACTGGCAGCACGGCTAATCCAGATACCATAACCATCGTGAGCGATAGTACAGTGACGGCATATTTTATCGGTCTCACCGTTATAAGCGATAGTAGCGTATATGGCACAGCCGCACACACTAAAATTGGCGACCATTTGGAAAAAATTACAGCGACAGCCAACTACGGTTACCATTTTGACCATTGGAGCAATGGCAGTACCGTCAACCCAGACACCATAACACTCGTTGGTGACAGCACAGTGACAGCCTTTTTTGAGCGCAATACGTACTACATAACTGCAAATGTCAACGACTCTTCTTTTGGGTCGGTGGCAAATGATAGCGCTTTCTATCTTGACACGTTGATGGTGGTGGCTATACCCGTGGTGCACCATCATGTGGTCAGTTGGCATTGTCAGGGCATCGTAAACATTTCGACTGACAAAGACACCGTTTGGGTGAGAATGACAGGTAACCGCACATTGACCTGTAATTTCGCTATCGACACACATACGGTTAATGCCGTGCCGAGTGACCCTGTTCGCGGAATGGTTACGCAGAGTGGTACGGAATTTGTTTATTTAACACCATGTACTGTCGAAGCCATTCCCTATTCGGGATATACTTTTGCAGGTTGGAGTGACGGCGCGACCTACAACCCCTACACCTTTGCAGTAACGAAAGATGTTGAACTGACAGCCATATTCCTCGCAGAGGGAGAAGTCGACATTGAAGAAATCAATGCTAAGGGCATCAACGTGTATTCATATGAAGGCTATATTGTGGTAGAAGGCGCCGAGGCTATGGATGTGCAGGTGTTCGACATAATGGGCCGCCGTGCCGCACGTATCAACAACAACGGACATACGGAGGCATTGCCAAACGGCATTTATCTTGTCAAAGTTGGTACCTTGCCATCCCGCAAAGTTGCGGTGATAAGATAATGTTCACAGATTGAATAGATTAACCATAATAATCATCCAATGACTGACGATAAGAAGATAATATTTTCGATGGTGGGCGTGGGCAAACTGATACCGCCCAGCCGCCAGATATTGAAAGATATTTATTTGAGCTTCTTCTACGGGGCTAAAATTGGTATCATAGGCCTCAACGGCAGCGGCAAGTCTTCGCTGATGAAGATTATTGCCGGGGTGGACAAGGATTACCAGGGCGAGGTCGTCTTTTCGCCGGGCTATTCGGTGGGTTATTTGGAGCAGGAACCCAAACTCGACGACACCAAGACCGTCAAGGAGGTGGTGCAGGAGGCTGTGGCCGACGTGGTAGGCTGGCTCAAGGAGTATGACGAGGTGAACAACGCCTTTGCTGAGCCCGATGCCGACTTCGACAAGCTCATAGCCCGTCAGGGCGAGCTGACCGAGTTGCTCGAGGCACACGACGCCTGGAACCTCGACTCGCGGCTGGAGCGTGCCATGGACGCGCTGCGCTGCCCCGACGAGGACCAGCTGGTTGCCAACCTCAGTGGCGGCGAGCGTCGTCGCGTAGCCCTCTGCCGCCTGTTGCTGCAAGAGCCCGACATCCTGCTGCTCGACGAGCCTACCAACCACCTCGACGCCGAGAGCATAGACTGGCTGGAGCAGCACCTGCAGCAATACAAAGGCACCGTTATAGCAGTGACCCACGACCGCTACTTCCTTGACCATGTGGCCGGCTGGATTTTGGAGCTGGATAGAGGAGAGGGCATACCTTGGAAGGGCAACTACAGCTCGTGGCTTGAGCAGAAGACCGCCCGTTTGGCCATGGAGGAGAAGCAAGAGAGCAAACGTCGCAAAACCCTGCAACGCGAGTTGGAATGGGTGCGTATGGCCCCCAAGGCCCGCCAGGCCAAGGGCAAGGCGCGTTTGGCAGCCTACGACCGCATGATGAACGAGGACGTGAAGGAGAAGGAGCAGAACCTTGAGATATTCATACCCAACGGCCCGAGGCTCGGCAACAAGGTGCTGGAGGTGAACAATGTAAGCAAAGCCTATGGAGACAAGTTGCTCTATGAAGGCCTTACATTCTCGCTGCCGCCTGCCGGCATTGTGGGTGTCATAGGCCCCAACGGCTGCGGCAAGACCACACTCTTCCGCCTCATCATGGGGTTGGAGAAACCCGACAGCGGCACCTTTGAGGTTGGCGAGACCGTCAAGATAGGCTACATAGACCAGCAACACGCCGAGATTGACCCCGAAAAAACGGTTTATGAGATGATTAGCGGCGGTAATGAGAACCTGCAGGTGGGCGGCCGATTGATTAACAGCCGCGCCTACATTAGCCGCTTCAACTTCAGCGGCACCGACCAGAGCAAGAAGGTTGGTGTGCTCAGCGGCGGCGAGCGCAACCGTCTGCACCTGGCGTTGACCCTCAAAAGCGAGGCCAACGTGTTGCTGCTCGACGAGCCCACCAACGACATCGACGTCAACACTATGCGTGCTCTGGAGGAGGGTCTTGAGAATTTTGCCGGCTGTGCGGTGGTCATAAGCCACGACCGATGGTTCCTCGACCGCATCTGCACCCACATACTGGCTTTCGAGGGCGACTCGCAGGTATACTACTTCGAGGGCTCATATACTGACTATGAGGAGAACCGCAAAAAGCGGCTCGGCGACGACACCCCGCACCGCATAAGATACAAGAAATTAAAAGCTTAAAAATATTAATACCATGAAAACTGCAAAAATCATTATGATTGTGGCGGCTGTGACATTGTTTGCCGCCTGCACGAAAGACTATGGCTCGTTGGAGACACGGACCTACACCCTCACAACGTCATACAAGGCCTTGTCGATAAGCAACGCTTTCGATGTTGTGATGAGCGACACAGCCACAGTGGCCACCATAACAATGCCCGAGAGGCTGTATGAGAAGCTGGTCTTCTCCGTTGTCAACGGCACTCTCAGAATAGGCCTCAAGCCCGGAATCAATTATGTGGGCGACAACGAGATGCGCGTAATATTGCCAGTCAACACCGATATTAACGACGTTGATGTGTCGGGGGCTTCGTCGTTCACCTCGCCGCAAACAATCGTGGCCACCGATATGGATATAGATGTATCGGGCGCAAGCTTTTTCAAATGCTCAGTTCAAGCCACTAATGTAGAGCTTGACATCTCCGGTGCCAGCACCTACAATGGCGACATCGAAGCCACAACTATCGACGCCGATATATCCGGGTCTTCAACCGTAACGGTTGGTGGCACGGCCGACATAATGGATATTGACGTCAGCGGTGCCAGTACCCTCGCTGCAACAAAGCTCGCTGCCGGCCAGGTGACCGGTGACGTGAGCGGCGCAAGCAATGTCAACGTCACAGTGTGCCAGAAACTTGAACTGAATGTGAGCGGCTCCAGCAATGTGACCTATGGCAAATCCGACGAGAGTTGTGCCATCCTGCTGAGGTGTTCAACCACAGGTTCCTCCACAGTTACAGAGCGGTAGAACATCGCTGCAAATCAATCTCCGCGAGGGCAGAAACATACTTATTCTGCCCTCGCGGTGTATTACTGTACTTAGAATGGTCGGATCCGGAAGGGGCTAAAATGTCTTAAAAGGGGTCTTTACCCGACCTTGATCCGAACCTAACCCGACCTTAACCCCTATTTTACCCGTTGGCCACGGTGGGGTAGGGGCAAAGTAATAAACAATGTGTTGATGTTTTTTTTCGGCTGGTTCGGATTTTTTTGCGTATCTTTGCAGTTCATTAACCTCTGGCACTATGACACAGTTTACTCATTTGCACGTGCATTCTCATTATTCAATGCTCGACGGTATGTCCAAAATACCCGATTTGGTCAAGAAGGCCAAGAAAAACGGTATGTATGCTATGGCATTGACCGATCACGGCAATATGTTCGGTATCAAGGATTTCCTCGATACTGTCAAGAAGGTGAACGCCTCACGTGCCGAGGGCGAGCCGGAGTTTAAGCCCATTGTGGGCACCGAGGCCTATTGTGCCCGGCGCACCTTGCACGACAAGGACAAGAATGTGCGCGAGCTGAGTCCGGAGAACGGCCGCGAGCGCATTGTCGACCGCTCGGGCTGGCACCTCATCCTACTGGCCAAGAACCTTAAGGGCTACCATTCACTGTGCAAACTGGCTTCGATAGCCTATACCGAGGGCTTCTACGACCGTCCGCGCATTGACCATCAGGTGCTCGAGCAGTACAAAGAGGGGCTGATAGTATGTTCGGCCTGCTTGGGTGGCGAAATTCCGCAACTAATCCTCAAAGGTGACATTGAGGCTGCCGAGCGTTCTGTGCTGTGGTTCCAAAGCGTGTTTGGCGACGACTACTATATTGAGCTTCAGCGCCACAAGACCGAAAAGCCCAACGCCAACTACGACACCTACCGACAGCAGGAGTTGGTGAACCCTGTGCTGATTGAATTGGCTCGCAAGCACAATATCAAAATCATTGCCACCAACGACGTGCACTTTGTTGAGGAGGAGCACGGCGAGGCCCATGACCATCTTATCTGCCTCGCTACGCAGAAAGACTATTCCGACCACGACCGCCTGCACTATACCAAGCAGGAATGGCTTAAAAGCCCCGACGAGATGGCCGCCATATTTGCCGACTTGCCCGAGGCTTTGGCAAACACCCAGGAGGTGGCAGACAAGGTGGAGGTGTACAGCGTCGACTCCGACCCCATCATGCCCGTATTCCCAATACCCGAGGAATTCGGCACAGAGGAAGAATGGGCTGAAAAATTTACCGACGAACAGCTCTTTGACGAGTTCACGCGCAATGAGCGCGGCGAGGAGGTGATGAGCTGCGAAGCTGCCGAAAAAAAGATAAAGAAACTTGGCGGCTATCAGAAACTGCGCCGCATAAAGTTTGAGGCCGACTACTTGGAGTACCTGGTGTGGCAAGGCGCCCGCAAACGTTATGCACAGACTGAGAAAGCCGATGAGAACCGGAGCTCGGGTACTTTGGATAGAAACTACAAAGGCGAAGACCTTTCTGATGAAATACGAGAGCGCATAATCTTCGAACTACATACCATCAAAACGATGGGCTTCCCGGGATACTTCCTGATAGTGAGCGACTATATACGCGCCGCACGTGAGGAGCTCGATGTGAGCGTGGGCCCGGGTCGTGGTAGCGCCGCCGGCAGTGTGGTGGCATATTGCCTTTGGATTACCGACATCGACCCGCTGAAATACGACCTGCTGTTCGAGCGTTTTCTCAACCCTGACCGCATATCGCTGCCCGATATTGACGTCGACTTTGACGATGCCGGCCGCGGTCGCGTGCTCGACTGGATTACCCGCAAATACGGTCGCGAGAAGGTTGCGCATATCATCACCTACGGCACCATGGCCACCAAGAGCTCGATTGCCGACGTGGGCCGCGTTGAGAAGATACCACTCAAGACTGTCAACGACCTCAAGTCCTATATTCCCGATCGCAGCTTCCCAGACAACGTCAAAGATGAGAACGGCCGTAGCCCCAAGGTCAACCTCAAGAACTGCTACAAGTATGTGCCCGAGCTTCGCAATATCATGGAGCACGGCCCCGAAGAGCTAAAGCAGATGCTTACATATGCCGAGGAGCTGGAAGATACCAATCGCCAGATTGGTATCCACGCCTGCGGCGTCATCATAGGTGCCGACGACCTGACAAACGTGGCGCCACTCTGCGTCATAAGCGACAAGGAGAGCAAGGAAGATGTGTTGGTGACGCAGTACGACGGCCATGTGGTGGAGAACGTGGGCCTCATCAAGATGGACTTTCTTGGGCTCAAGAACCTCACTATCATCAAGAATGCCCTGCAGCTGATTAAAAAGCGTCATGGCGTAGAAATCGACATAGACCACCTGCCAATTGATGACGAACTAACCTATAAACTCTTCTGCGACGGCAACACGGTGGGCACATTCCAGTTCGAGTCGGCCGGAATGCAGAAATATCTGCGCGAGCTCAAGCCGCACGTGTTCGAGGACCTCATTGCAATGAACGCCCTATACCGACCCGGTCCCATGGATAATATACCAGATTTTATCGACCGCAAGCTGGGCCGCAAACCCATAGTGTACGATATACCATGCATGGAGCAGTATCTCAAAGACACATACGGCATCACCGTCTACCAGGAGCAGGTTATGCTTCTGAGCCGTCAGCTGGCCGGTTTTACCCGTGGCCAGAGTGATACATTGCGTAAGGCTATGGGTAAGAAGCAGATAGATAAGATGAACGAACTCGAGGTGCTCTTCTACGAAGGCGGCACCAAGAACGGCCATCCCAAGGAGGTGCTGAACAAGATATGGGAGGAGTGGAAGAAATTTGCCAGCTACGCCTTCAACAAGAGCCATGCCACGTGCTACTCGTGGGTGGCCTACCAGACTGCTTACCTAAAGGCGCACTATCCCGCCGAGTATATGTCGGCCGTTATGACGTCGGCCCAAAGCGATATCAAGCGCGTCACCGAGCTTATGGAAGACTGTCGCAAAAACGGTATTGCCGTGCTTGCACCGAGCGTCAACGAGTCCGAACGCGACTTCTCTGTCAACGCGGCGGGGCAGATACGCTTTGGTCTTCAGGCCGTTAGCGGTATGGGCGAGGCGGCGGCCGGCGCCATAATCGAGGAGCGCGAACAGGGTGGTCCCTACAAAGATATCTTTGATTTCCTTAGCCGCATCAATATGCGCTCGATTAACCGCAAGAACATCGAGGTGCTGGTCAAGGCCGGGGCTTTCGACGGTTTGGGCGAGATGCACCGTGCACAATACTTCTACAAAGAAAATACCGCTGAGACCACCCCGACCTACCTTGAGACACTTGTGCGCTGGGCTTCACGCAGGCAAGAGTCGGCCAATTCATCGCAAATGTCCATATTCGACATGAGCGAGGAGATTCAGGAAGAGGACCATCCGCCAATACCGTCGTGTCCCGCATGGACCAATGTCGAGAGTTGCGCCCATGAGAAAGAGGTTATCGGCATTTACCTCTCGGGCCATCCGCTCGACGACTTTAAGTACGAAATGCGTCTATTTGCAACCACACCGCTGTCGGCTCTGTCACACATGGAGGACTTGCTGGAGCGCGAAGTGAGCTTTGGAGGCATTGTAACGGCCGAGCGGCAGGGTGTATCGCAGAACAACGGCGACCCATACGGCATTATGACCATTGAAGATTATGACGGCAGCTACGAGTTGCGGCTCTATGGTGACGACTACTCCCACAACAAAGGCTTCTTTACGCAGGGAACATTCGTTTTCTGTCGTGGACGTATCACCGCGCCGCGCTATGTCGACAAGCGCACCGGTATTGAGCGCCGTGCCGCGCCGCGATTCAAACTCAGCATGATGATGAACCTTGGCGGCGTGCTGCCTAAATTCTGCTCGGGACTTCGCCTGCACGTTCAACTAAGCGACATCACCCCCGAGTTTGTCACCTCGCTCGAAAAACTAATAAAGAAATACAAGGGTGCCACCCCGTTGGAAATGAGGGTGCGAGGGCACGACGACCTCAGCCTGCTGCTCATTGCTCCCGGCACAAAGGTGGACATAAGAGCCTTGATACCAGTGTTGGAGAAGATGCAGGCCGTTGAAAGAGTGGAACCCATCGTCCGCACTTGACCCATGTCCGAACCCAACCCGACCTCAATCCGAACCTAACATCGCTATGAACCTGATAACCACAGTAGAACCACCCAAAATCCCGATAACACTTTCGCCGGGTACCGACAGCATTGTCATGGTGGGCAGTTGCTTTGCCACCGAGATGGCTGCCAAGCTTGTTGCCGCCGGTTTCGAGGTAGAACTAAACCCCACCGGCATAATGTACAACCCCATGTCGATTGCCAACTGCTTGGATATGTGTATCGATGGCCGTTTTGTTGCTGGCTCTGAGCCTGTGGAGATTGGAGGGCTTTGGCATTCGTGGCACTTCCATGGCAGTTTCTCCCGTCCCACCGCTGATGAGTGTCTGCAAGCCTGTGCCGAGGGCATACGACGTGGCCACGAGGCCTTGTCCAAGGCCTCGTGCCTGATGGTGACTCTGGGCACTTCGTGGGTCTATGAGCTTGATGGCGGTATGGTTGTTGGCAACTGCCACAAGGCGCCGGCGGCTCGCTTCGCTCGCCGCCGCCTCACCGTCGACGAGATTCTTGTTCGCTGGCAGCCCCTACTGCAAAAACTCTCAACCTTCAACCCACAGCTTTCAATAGTTTTCACAGTCAGTCCCATACGTCACCTTGCCGACGGCGCACACCAGAACCAGCTCAGCAAGGCCACGCTGCTGCTGGCTGTCGACGTGCTGCTCGGCGCCGCCGCCAACGGCCGAGGGCTGCCGATGTACTACTTCCCGGCATACGAACTGTTGCTCGACGAGTTACGCGACTACCGTTTCTATGCCGACGACCTCACGCACCCTTCAAACCTCGCTGTCGAGGTCGTCTGGGAGCGCTTTGCCGACACATTTTTCACCCCGCAGACGCGCAACCTCTGCCACCTCAACGCCAAGCAAGCCAAGCGCGACCGCCACATCCCGTTGCATTGAGGGCATCGCGAAATAATTTCAAATAACTTGTATGCAAATCGAAGAAAAATTGGTGTATTTGCAAATCATAGTATACAAAAGGTGATGAAGATAAATGCTTATAACCTGTTGATTTTCATTCCCCCCTGCAAATGTTGGCATAATTTCCGGGATCGGGTTCAATTGCCTTTGTTTACATTATCCTGCACATGCCTATTATGTTGCGGGCAGGGATTGTTTTGTACAATAAATGATAACAACTAAAAACTTATCAATCATGAAAAAAGTATTATTATTGGCGGCCCTGATGATAGCCGCGATGAGTGGCTGGTGTTACGACTTTGACTTTAGTAAAGTTTCGCCAAGCGGACAAAATCTATACTACAAAATTGTTGATGGCAACGCTATGGTAACATACCCCAATAGGAGTGGGTCTAATTATTATTACTTCATCACCAGGCCTACAGGTGCATTAGTTATTCCTGACACTGTGTCCTACAATGGAACAGTCTATAATGTCACTTCGATAAGTAGTTATGCTTTCATGGGTTGCAAAGGTTTGACTTCCGTAACCATTCCAGACGCTGTCACATCCATCGGCACATATGCCTTTGCTGGCTGTGAATTGGATTCATTGACCATTGGCCAAGGTCTTACCACCATAAGTAACCATGCATTTGATAACGATACAATCTCCTATTTGAATTACAACTGCCCCGCTAATGTCACCGAACGTATTACCAAAAGCAGACTTGCCACTGTCATTATAGGTGACAACGTTACCTCGATACGTAATAATGCTTTTAGGGTCTGCTGGGATTTGACTTCCGTCACCATTGGCAACAGCGTCACCTCCATCGGTGACGAGGCTTTCTATAACTGCAGTGGCCTGACCTCCGTCATCATCCCGAACAGCGTCACCTCGATAGGCTATAAAGCTTTCCAAAAATGCTACAATCTGACGTCCGTCACCATCGGCAACAGCGTTACCTCGATAGGCAAGTATGCTTTCTCTGAGTGCAGTGGCCTGACATCCATCACTATTCCCAACAGTGTCACCTCAATATTCAATTATGCTTTCAGTTCCTGCAGCGGACTGACCTCCATCATTATACCCGACAGTGTCAATAGAATTGATGGCTTAGCCTTCTATTGTTGTACCGGTCTTACATCCGTTGTATTCAAAGCAAAAAAATGCACTAATTCAGGGTCATGTGATGGTAATAGGGAACCCGTTTTTGGAGGATGTTCCAATATTACCAGCTTCGAATTTGACAGCAATATACAGGTAATACCAAGCTTTATATGCCATGGTTTGTCAAATATTACCAATGTCACCATTCCAGACAGCGTCAATAGTATCCGTGATCATGCATTTACAAATTGCACTGGTCTTACCAGTATCATCATTCCTGAAGGTGTCACCAGTATTGGCGACAATGCCTTTGCAAATTGCACTGGTCTTGATTCAGTGAATATGTTGCCTGCCACAGCACCTCTACTCGGTTACAATTCATTCTACAATAACGCATCAGGACGAGTTTTTATACTTAACGGATGCTCATCATTCGTTAGTTATGATAGTTCTTGGGTAGCCTATAGATCCGCTCTCCGTGACCCTATAATCAACATTGACGTTACCGTATTTGCAAACGACACAGTGCGCGGAGCGGCCAACGTATTAAAAGATCGTAGCAACCATGACGTGCGCTGCGACTCTACAGCAGTAATATCCGCCACCGCCAACTACGGTTACCATTTCGACCATTGGAGCAATGGCAGAACCGCTAACCCTGACACCATCACATTGGAGGGCGACAGCACAGTGACGGCACTCTTTGAGCGTAACACTTACCACCTTACCGCCAGGGTCAACGATGCCACACTCGGCTCGGTGGCAATGCCGCAAGGCGACAGTGCCTTGTATCAAGATACCTTGATGGTGGTAGCAACTCCTGCGGCACACCATCATGTGGCCAGCTGGCAAGGCCAGGACATCGTGGCCGTCTCGGAAGACAAAGACACCGTTTGGGTGAGAATGACTGATAACCGTAACATAACCTGTAACTTTGCCCTCGACACCTATACAGTGACCGTCAGCGTCAACGACCCAGCGATGGGAACCGCCACGGTGAACGGTACCACCACGGCCACCGTGATGAGCGGCACCGAGGTGACGCTGCAGGCCACCGCCAACAGCGGCTACCGCTTTGTGCGCTGGAACGACAACGACACTCACGCCGTGCGCACCGTGACAGTGACCTCCAACATGAGCTTCACCGCCACATTCGAGAGTCTCACCGCGATAGATGATGTCAGAGGTGATATGGTGGATGTGAAAGTGTATGCCGAGGACAGCCGCATCGTGGTCGTGGACGCCCCTTGCGATGCTGTCAGCGTTTTCGACATCACCGGTCGCCTTGTTGAGCAGAGAACGAATGATGGAGAGCGGAGAGTGGTTGCTGTTCCTGCAACGGGTATGTACTTCGTCAAGGTCGGCACCCTGCCGATGAAAAAAGTCATCGTAGTGAGATAATCCCCGCCAACCAACATCAAAAGCCTCATCCATAAACGGACGAGGCTTTTTTATTTCGCTATGTGCGAAAAAATATGTAATTTTGCAATTTGAAATACGATTGCGAATATGGTAAAGAAAAACATTGCATTGGTGATGGGCGGCTACAGCGGCGAGCACGACATCTCGGTAGCCAGCGGCCGTCAGGTCTACTCTCAGTTGGACCATAATAAATATAATGTCTACATGATAGTGGTGGAACGCCAGGAGTGGTATTGCGAGCGCAATGGCGAGCGGCTGCCGGTCAACAGGGGCGATTTCAGTGTTGTCGACGGCGGCAAGTGTGTGTATTTCGACCTGGCCTTCATCATCATCCACGGCAATCCAGGAGAGAACGGCGTTCTGCAAGGCTATTTCGATATGCTCGGCATACGCTACACCACGTGCGGTTTCTATACCTCGAGCCTCACATTCAACAAGGGCTACTGCAACCCCGTGGTGGCATCATTCGGGATTGTGAAGGTTGCCAAATCGCTTCACCTCTACACCATGCCGGCCGACCCTGTGGCCGATATGGCCAAGGCAGGCTTGCAGCTGCCACTCTTTGTCAAGCCCGCTGCAGGCGGAAGCAGTGTCGCCACCACCAAGGTCAAGACCATCGACCAGTTGGCACCAGCCATCGGCGAGGCCTTTACCGAGGACAAGGAGGTGATGGTGGAGCAGTGCATCGTGGGACGTGAGTTCGACTGCGGCGTGTTCCGCAAGGCCGATGGCGAGAAGCTGGTCTTCCCAATTACCGAGATTATCCCCAAGGGCGGCCATGAGTTTTTCGACTATGAGGCCAAGTATCAGGGTTTCAGCAACGAAGTAACGCCCGCCGAATGCCCTGAAAGCATATCGAGACACATCCAGGAGGTGTCGTTAGAACTATACGACCTGCTGGGCTGCCGCGGCATTGTCAGGTTCGACTATATCTACGACACCGCCGCCGAGGAGCTTTACTTCCTCGAAGTGAATACCATACCCGGTCAGAGCGCCGAAAGCATAGTGCCCAAGCAGGCACGCGCCATGGGCATAAGTACCGCCGAGCTGTACGAGATGTCGATAGAGGCGGCGTTGGTGTAAATGAAATCTATTTTTAGGGAGTCTGCTCTCGCAGCTCAACATCCACTGTGCGTGAGGCGTGCCCCATATACCAATTGCCCGAAGCACCCTCGTATTCGGCGTCCGTGAACGATACGTTGATGGTTGTGTCGGCATACTGGCCGTTTTCTGGCCCATCGACATCTTTGAACTCAACGTCGACATCGGCTCTGGCAAATACTGTGGATGTGAGGTCGTAGCGGCCGTCGGCATCGGTTGTGTCTGTGGTTTCGGCCATGGTGGCTACAATGCCCCTGATAGGTTCACCGTTGCGGTTGGTCACACGGCCCTTGACTTCAAACTCGGCTTCGGGCACACCGTACTCGCACACAATGTCGGAATAGCCGTTGCCGTCGCAGCCGAGGTTGATACCCAGCAGGCCCGCGGCACCCATGATAAGCCATCTTTTCAGTTTCAGGAAACGTATCTTCATAACAACCGTCGTTTTGCAAAAAAAGCCCCACAATGTGCGGAGCTCTTTGTTCTTTCTGAGGTCGCTTCCGGATTTGAACCGGAGTAGCAGGTTTTGCAGACCTGTGCCTAACCCCTCGGCCAAACGACCTTTCGGTGCCTTGAAAGCGGGTGCAAAAGTACGAACTTTTTTCGACATGGCAAAATATTTTTTTGTTTTTTGCGTTATTTAATATAAATGGTCTGTTGTATGCGTAAACCTTTATGGCTCATAATCACGCTTTTATTGCTTGCGGGATGTTCGCAGAGGGATCCCGGGTCGCTCATGCGTGCCAAGGTCGACGGACTTAACCGCGAGGCGTTTCTGAACCGCTATCGAGACCCTTTTGCCACTCTTGAGTTCAGTGCCGACGCATTGGCTTTGGTGCGCGACTCGCTGCCGCAGTACGGCTCGGGTATGCTCCGCGCCTGGAACAACATGGCGTTTGCACACCTGATGAGGTCGGAGACCGACCTGGCCGACTGCTTCATCGACAGTGTGCTCAACTTTGACGGTGCCAGTCCCAACCGCGATATTGAGCGCACCATAGCCTGCCTGACACGGGCTCGTGTACTGCAGCGCAGGGGGCTGATAGCAGAGTCTTTCGAACTGCTGAGTTCAGTGGCGGCATCGGGCACCCTCGAGGCCAACCGTGGCAACTTGCTCTACAACTACGCTCAGACCGAGTATTACATTACCTCGCTAACCCTCAACTATCATTATCGCGACGGTCTCAGCGCCGACGTGCGCCAGCTGCTGGCCGAGGTGGAGCGCAACCGCGACCGTTTGCCGTGCGATTTTGCACAAGATATGGCTTTGAACTACGCCTTGGCTTACGGCTACACCACTTTGGGACACCGCCTCGAGGACCTGCAGCGCGCCGAGGACTATTGCCATGCCACTTTGAAACTGCTTGACGACAATCCACAGTCTTACAGCCTCTTCGACGAGGCCAACACTACGCAGATACTGGCCCACACCTATCGCCGCATGGGGCGCGACACCGCCGAGGTGGCTGCTCTATACCGCTACTCGACCGACCTTTTCTGGCTCTGTGGCGACCCCTACCAGAAACTCGGAGCCACCGTGGCCTCGAGCCGCTATGCTTTGACATGTGGCGACACCGCCGCCGCCCACCGTGCCTTGGGTCGATGGCTTGAGTGTTGCGGCGACATACACGGAGCACAGGCCCCTAAGTTCGAGGCCCGCCTCTACGACCTGCTAATCCGCTCGAACTATCCGGCCACGCTGCAACAGCGAATGGAGTGGTACGACCAGGAACTGCTCTTGCAACAGCGCATTGCCGAGAGCCGCGAGGCCGATTTCCAGGTGCAGACCGAATTGGCCAACGCCAAACAGGAGAGCCGCACCGCCGGCCGTTTCGCCATGATTTTGCTGGCTTTGTTGGTTTTGTTGGTGCTGCTGCTCGTCTTGCTGCTGCGCCAAACACGTCGCCTGCATCGCGAAAAGCGTCAGCTCGAGGCCGCCAAACGGCGCGACGTGGCGCGTATAGCCAATGTCGAGACCTGCCTCAGCGTGATGAGGCACGACATAGGCCCCTTTATAAGCTATCTGCAGAACCCCAACCTGCCCGACGAGCTGCGCAGCGAGGTGCTCGGACAGCTGTTGCGCACCTTCGACAATATCAAGAACTGGACCAACCTGTCGCTCCCCACGGGGCTGACCTTCAGCGCGTCGCAGTTTGCCATAGGCGACCTCTTTGCCGAGGTGACTGCCTCGGCTCCCGCCGCCGCGGCCGGCGTTGAACTGGAGCACGACGCTTCGACGTTGCGCGTCGAAGCCGACCGCGAGTTGGTGCTCATAATGCTGCGCAACCTGGTCTCCAACGCCTTGCGCCACACCTCGCACGGCCGTGTGAGCCTCTCGGCCGAGACGTACGCCGACGACCCACGGTTTGTGCGTGTGGCTGTTGAGGACACCGGATCAGGCATGGACGCGGAGACCCTGGCCGACCTCTTCCGCTCCGACAAGCCCGCCCCAAGCGGCGGCTCGGGATTCGGCCTCATACTGTGCCGCTACATTGTCAGAAAACACGACGACAACACCCTGCGGGGCTGCAAGATATGGGCCGAGAGCCAGCCCGGCAACGGCTCCAAGTTCTATTTCCTGCTCAAAAAATGCCAATAAGGCCGGCAGGACACCTAAACAACAAATAAACAGAATTATATGGCTATGGACAACAAGATAAAAGTAATGATGGTCGACGACGAGCCCATTATACGCAAAGCCGTCAAGATGGAGCTCAACGCACGCGGCTCGCAAGTTGAGTGCCGCATGGACGACGAGGGCCGCGTGGAGCTGCGCACCATAGAGCTCACAGCCACCTTTGCCACCGGCACCGAGCTTATGGTGGCGCTGTCGTCGACAGAGGCCGAAGACATGCCCGACTATGTGCTGATGGACATGGAGCTGCAGGGCGAGCCCACCGGAGGCCTCAGCGCCACCGAGCGGCTGCACCGCAAATATCCCAACATTGGGGTGATAGTGCTCTCGGGCCGCTTCGACAACCCGCCGGCCGCCGACGAGCACCGCCAGCAGCGCGTGGCCGAGATTGGGCGCGTGGTGTTCGACGCCCTGAGCCGCGGAGCCAAGGCCTTTGTGAGCAAGAACGCTGCCGGAGGCTTCTCGGTAGAGAACGTGGTGCGCGCCATAGCCTGCATTGAACGTGGCGAGGACTACTACTTCAACTACCCCGTGATGCTCACCCTCAAAGAGGCCGCCGAAATGTACATCAAAGGCATCTCGGCCCACGACGAGGGTTTCGACATCACTCCCACCGAGCGCACCGTGCTCCTGCTCGAAGCCGGCGGCAACACCGCGCAGGATATAGCCGATGCCATTGGCGAGACCGACAAAACCGTGCAGGAACGGCAGAAAGACCTTGCTCGCCGCCTCGGCACCGTCAACAAATCGGGTGCCCGTATAGCCAAGGCCATGCAGTGCGGCCTCATTAAAGCCGAGGAGATAAAGTACCTTCGTCGCTGAAAACCAGCTCGAAAGACCTGCTTGCAACGGGCCAAACATGGCATTTGTTCGGTCGCCGGCCGTCGGTCTCCGAACCAGACCCGACCTCAACCCGACCTTAACCCGAACCTAACCTATCTACAATCTTGAAAATCAGCGGGTTGTGTAATTGTTTGCAAGTCGTTGATTTTTAGTCTGATGCTTCTTCGGAGGCTGGTTTTGCTGGTATAGATTTTCCATAAGCTGAAAATATTTTTTGCCCGATTGGATTATTCTGTGTATCTTTGCAATCGATTTAATATGCATTGAACAATGAAACAAAAACTAACACTTTTCGTCATCCTGATGATGGCAATGGCAATCCCGCAAAGCGTGAAAGCCTACGATTTCAGCTACACCTATCAAGGCCAGACCTTGTATTACAACATTGTCGACGGCAATGCGCAGGTGGCATATAACGCATCATCGATTAGCGGTGACCTTGAGATTCCCGACACCGTGACAAACAGCGGCACAACCTACTCGGTGACATCCATCGGCTATTCCGCCTTCTATGGTTGCAGCGGCCTGACATCCGTCACCATACCAAACTCGGTGACATCCATCGGCGAATGGGCCTTCGCCGGTTGCAGCGGCCTGACATCCGTCACCATAGGCAACTCGGTGACATCCATCGGCAATGGTGCCTTCTCTGGTTGCAGCGGCCTGACATCCGTCATCATTCCCAACTCGGTGACTTCCATCGGCGAAGGAGCCTTCTCTTATTGCAGCGGCCTGACATCGGTAGCGTTCAATGCCGACAGTTGTACATCGGCAGGAACTTCATACAATAATTGGGCATTCTATAATTGTACAAATATCACTAATTTTACCTTTGGCAACAATGTCAAAATTATCCCGGCTTATCTGTGTTTCGGCCTATCTGGCCTGACATCCGTCATCATCCCCAACTCGGTGACATCCATTGGCGAAGGAGCCTTCTCTTATTGCAGCGGCCTGACATCCGTCACCATTCCCAACTCGGTGACATCCATCGGCGAAGAGGCCTTCCTGTATTGCACTGGCCTGACATCAGTCACCATCCCCAACTCGGTGACTTCCATCGGCGAATATACCTTCTCTGGTTGCAGCGGCCTGACATCTGTCACCATCCCCGACGCCGTCACCTCCATCGGCGCCTATACCTTCTACGGTTGCAGCGGCCTGACATCTGTCACCATACCCGACGCCGTCACCTCCATCGGCGACAATGCCTTCGCTTACTGCAGCGGCCTGACATCCGTCACCATCCCCAACGCCGTCACCTCCATCGGCAACTATGCCTTCGACTACTGCAGCGGCCTGACATCCGTCACCATCCCCGACGCCGTCACCTCCATCGGCAACTATGCCTTCGACTTCTGCAGCGGCCTGACATCCGTCACCATCGGCAACAGCGTCACCTCCATCGGCGCCTATACCTTCTACGGTTGCAGCGGCCTGACATCTGTCACCATCCCCGACGCCGTCACCTCCATCGGCAACAATGCCTTCGCTTACTGCAGCGGCCTGACATCCGTCACCATCCCCAACGCCGTCACCTCCATCGGCAACTATGCCTTCGACTACTGCAGCGGCCTGACATCCGTCACCATCCCCGAC
>JAIKVZ010000023.1 GCA_024685285.1 Bacteroidales bacterium | reverse complement strand
GCAGGGTCTTGTGATGAGGGTGACGGGCATAAAGCAGCCAGTGAACTCCCCACGTTCCATAGAGCTGACGCTCACCAATGCCATAGTTCTCAAATACAACTGGGTCAAGCAGCTCTCGCAGACCGTGCAGGAGGTGAGGCTCCGCAGAAGGCCGCGACCCATCAACCCGTTATTCCCTCGCGGAGTGGTTTCCGCTCTCGACGAGGTGCTTGCCGAGGAGGTTCTTGACGCAAGCGGCAACCTCCTCGACCTGCGGCGCAAGGTGGCGACACCCTACGCAAAGTTCTCCCCCGTGAAGGCAAGGGTCTCCACTCTCGAGCTGAACCGCACCCAGCTTCTCAACAAGCTCAACAACGTGATAACCCGTGTCAACGACAACACGAACCGCTTTATTGCACTGAAGTCGGCCATTGACACTTTCGACACCAACCAAGGAAGCGGAAACAAGATAAACTTCGACACCTGCATTGACGTGAGTCGTCCTGGCGATGCCCCTGTATGCAGGAGTATGAACGATATTGCTCAGTTAGAATTATTAACCCAATAATAACAACAAAAAAAATGAATGTTTTCAACGGAGCTGCGAATATGCTAACCATTGTTGTGGTCGCCTGCGTGGTGGTGCTGTTCGCTATGATGCTCGACCTTGCCAGCGGCCTTTACAAAGCGAAACTCCGTGGCGAAATCCGAAGTTCGTGGGGTCTCAAGCGCACCCTCTCCAAGTTCATAGCCTACGAGGGCGGTATGCTCATAGCCGCAGGCGTGGACTTGCTGATGCACCTCTCGAGGCTCGCAGACCTCTTCGGTCTCGACGCAATCTACGGCGTTCCCGTCGTCACCTGTCTCGTCGGCGTGTTCCTGCTCGTGGTCGAGTTCATCAGCATACGCGAGAAAGCCGACAAAAAGACCAAGAAGGAGCTTTCGGACGCTGCAGACCTGCTCTCCAAGCTGCTGAGCAACGACAACTTCAAGGACGTGCTGCGCACAGCCATCGAGCAGAGCAACAACACCAGGGGCGCGAAAGAGCCGTCCGACTCCGAGGCGGCGTAGCAAGACATTCCAATTCTTTACGATTGTTTCCAAAATGGAAAGAATCTGCATAGTTTTGCAAGAATTTTCAAGAATTGTCTTATTTCAGATTATCGGCGAAAAGTAAAATAACGGAACCCCTTATTTCCATTTTTCGCACAAAATGAAATAAAATCGCACGGAATTGACCGTTTTTCGCACACATTCACCCCAAAAAAGAACACAACACAATGGAAAAGATTATCGCAATACTCCCGCAATGGCTTCGCGAGTCCAACCGCTGGAAGCATCTCGTCGGCATCCTCGTCGTCTCCCTTTTCGGCACCCTGCTGATGGGTGTCGGCTGCATCGGCGGTATGGAGTTCAAAGACGTGCA
This sequence comes from Bacteroidales bacterium, assembly GCA_024685285.1. Classification (GTDB taxonomy): domain Bacteria; phylum Bacteroidota; class Bacteroidia; order Bacteroidales; family P3; genus Colimorpha. The sequence goes on along the minus strand of JAIKVZ010000023.1, from coordinate 39,930 downwards.
TCACTACAACGGTGATCACGTTCCGTTCCGAAAATGGGATTGGTCGGCCTGGGATTGGCTCGATGTTCTCGCAGGTCTCATCGGCGGCATCGTCGGACAGGCTCTCCAGTTGGCTGTCATTATTCCCATCGTCAAATGAGGGGGAAATTAACAAAATAGACATTCTACGCGCACACGCATACGCGCACGCACATACGAACTAAATTATAAATCATACAACTATGGCAAAAATAGACATTCTTTCTCCGTTCATCCTATCGTTTGAGGGCGGTTTCGTGAACGACCCAGACGACAAGGGCGGAGCTACGAACAAAGGAGTCACGATAGCCACCTGGAAGAAGCAGGGGTATGACAAGGACGGCGACGGCGACATTGACGTTGACGACTTGAAACTGATTTCCGACGAGGATGCCGTGAACGTGATTCTCCGGCCGCACTACTGGAACCGATGGAAGGCTGACCAAATCAAAAGCCAGTCGATTGCCAACATACTCGTTGACTGGGTATGGGGTAGCGGTGCAAACGGCATCAAAATTCCGCAACGGATGCTTGGTGTCAGTCCCGACGGCATTGTTGGCCCGTTGACACTGCAGGCACTCAATGCACAGAACCCAGAGAAATTCTTCCGTCTTATCAAAGAGCGCAGGTACAAATTCTTCTCCGACATAGTGAAGAATAACCCGAAACAAAAGAAGTTTTTGAAAGGCTGGAACCGCCGACTGGACTGCATCCGTTTCGGAAGCCTCATCGACAACAAAAAAAGAACCATTAAATTCCAAGAGCTATGAGAACCGTGGCAAAATTAGGGGTGTTTTTTCTGATGGTGGCGATTTTTGCCACACTTTCGGGCTGCAAATGCGGAAAGGACATTGGCGGCTCCAGCCATCAACAGGCTGACAGTGTTCGCACGGAGATACGGTGGCGGTATATCCATATCCACGACACGGTACCCTTCTACATACCTGTCGAGAAGCAGACCAGCGTGGGCGAGGACAGCTCTCACCTTGAGACAGATTTCGCGACCTCCGACGCTTTTGTTGACAGCCTCGGCAAGCTGCACCACAGCCTTGAGAACAAGCCGCAGAAGATAGACATCCCCGTTGAAGGCACCGCTCTCGTCTCCGACACAAGTCACTACGAGAGCCACGCGAAGGTTGACAGCATCTATGTTCCGCAGCCGTACCCCGTCGAGGTGGAGAAACCGCTGACGGGATGGCAGAAATTCCAGATGCGCGGCTTTTGGTGGCTATCCGTCGGGCTGATTGGCTACATTCTGTGGCGCACACGCAAATTGTGGGGCAAGTTCATCAAGATATGAGCAAGGATTGGACTGGCAACGGCAACAGCGTCTACAAGACCCTCGGCGCAAGCAGTCACGCAGTCAGCGAAAGGCAGTGCGATGACTACTACGCCACCGACCCTGTGGCGGTCGAGAAACTCCGCAACGCTGTAATCATACCACCGTATGTGTGGGAGTGCGCCTGCGGTGCCGGACACTTGAGCAGGGCTTTGATGGCTGACGGTTTCAATGTCCTTTCCACCGACCTTGTAGACCGAGGCTTCGGGTATGTGGGGGTTGACTTCCTCAAGGAGGAGAGGCTCCCCGAATACCTGCAGGGCGAGGACTGCTGCATACTGACCAATCCGCCGTACAAATATGCGACGGAGTTCGTCGAACACGCCCTTGAGCTTCTGCCGGACGGCCAACCTGCCTTCTTCCTGCTCAAGACAAACGCACTGGAGGGAAAGGGTCGCTTCGAGCGTCTGTACCGTCACGGCTATCTGCACGGCGTGTACCAGTTCACCGAGCGGCTGCTTTGTGCCAAGAACGGCGACTTCGAGGGTATGAGGGCTGGCGGCGGCTCCGCAGTCGCATACGCCTGGTTCCTCTTCCGAAAGGTTAGGGCGGCCGACACTATAATAAGATGGATATAATTCACGCAGTCGCAAGGCTGCAATGTATAACTTTCAAAATTCAACACACAATGAAAAAAATCATTATGTTTCTGATGGCTTCCGTCCTTCTGCTGGGAGCCGCGTCCTGCACCTCGTGCAATCAGGAAAAGCAGAAGATGGAGACGATGGTCGAGCAGACCATCAAATCAGACCGCGCCTATATGTGCGACCATTATGGCTGCATCTATAGGTACTACGAGACCCAGCTCGTCCTCAACGAGTATCTCGACGCGGAAGGCTGCACTGGCACAGTGGACAGCGTTACCAATGTGTTCCAGATTGTCTATGAGTATGAGGACGGCGGCTATGATCCCCTCGTCGTCATCTTCGGACACTCTCCCGACGCATTTACTGTAAAGGAGGCCGAGGGCCCCTGGCTTGAAGACGAAGATATGTCTGGCGACAACATTACAATTACCTACCGCCAAGCCTACGAGCGTCTGATGAAGTCCAACTACGCCAAGCCACACAGCAACAAATGCACCCTGCGGAAGATGGTGGGGCCACGGACGTGCAACCCGCAGTACATATTCGGGAACATATACCAATGCCTCTTCGTCGATGCCGTTACTGGCGAGGTGTCGGACATCAATCCCGCTTTCGGAGTGTAGCAAACCAAAAACCATCTCATCTACCAGGTTGTAGAAGGAGTTCCGAGGTCGTCAGTGCGAGAACGCTGGCGACCTTTGCTTTTGTCTGTTTTCGGGGACTTTTTGGGGACTGAAAATAAAAAAGCACTGAAATTCAGTGCTTCCTTGTACCCCGGGAGGGACTTGAACCCTCACGCCCTTGCGAGCAGCAGATTTTGAGTCTACCGTGTCTACCATTCCACCACCAGGGCCTCTTCGAATTAACTCTAACTGGAGACTCCAAATCTGTTCTCCGGTTAGAAATTCTCTCTCGAAATCGGCTGCAAAATTACTTGTTTTTTTTGAACTGGCAAACTTTTTTTTGTGGTTTCGTAAAAAAATAGTATTTTTGCACACGTTTTCAAGTTGATACAAAAACGTTGAAAAAGTTATAACTGTCCGAAACTCAAAGCATTGTAGTCGATATGAACTCAGACAAAGTCTTTATCTTCGCTGGCCGTGCCACCGAGAATCTTGCACGCCGTGTGGCCGACATCTATGGCATTTCGTTGGGCAAGTCTACTGTTTTTCAGTATGCCGACGGCGAATTCCAGCCCTCGTATGAGGAGACCATACGCGGCGGCATTGTGTTTATCATTCAGTCCACAATTCCGCCTACAGACAACCTGTTTGAGTTGCTGATGATGATTGACGCTGCCAAACGTGCCTCGGCACAGAAGATTGTGGCCGTGATTCCTTACTATGGTTTTGCCCGCCAGGACCGCAAGGACAAGCCACATGTGCCAATAGCGTCGAAACTTATTGCCGATATGCTGACAGTTTCAGGCGTCGACCGCGTCATCTCCATGGATCTGCACGCCGACCAGATTCAGGGCTTCTTCAACATTCCGGTCGACCACCTCTATGGCTCAAGCCTCTTCATGCCTTACATCCGTGAGAAGTTCGACAGTGAGGATGTGATGTTCGCCAGCCCCGACATGGGCGGCAGCAAACGCGCCGGTATGTACGCCAAAACCCTCAACAACAGTTTTGTCATCTGCTACAAACACCGTAACAAACCCAACGAGATTGGCGAGATGCGCCTCATTGGCGATGTCAAAGACAAGCACGTCATACTGCTCGATGATATTATTGACACCGGATCAACCATCTGCAAGGCCGCCGGTATCATCAAGCAGAGCGGGGCAAAGAGTGTTCGCGCCATGATTACGCACCCCGTGCTCAGCGGCCAGGCTATTGAGAAAGTTGAGGCCTCTGAACTTGAAGAGTTGGTGACTACCGACACTATACCGCTGCGCCGTGAGAGCAGCAAAATCCACGTGCTTAGCTGCGACTGGCTGCTGGCCGAGGCTATACGTCGTGTGGTCAATTTCGAGAGTCTCGACAATCTTTACGAGACCACCATCCACCGCAAAGGCGTTATTCATAGAATGAACGAATAAATGAATGCGTGAATGTGTTAATGCGTAAATGCGTTAGTCTCTTGCGCAGATGGCACATTGACAAATAGTTTAACAAATTAACATATTAACAAATTAAAACATCAAAACAATGAGAGTAGTATCAATGAGCGGTTCTCTTCGCGAGAACGTAGGGAAAAAGGATGCTAAGGCTCTGCGCCGCGAGGCCAAAGTGCCTTGCGTAATGTATGGCAAAGACAAACAGTACCTCTTTGCCGTTGACCAGACCGCTTTCCAACGCGTGCTGTTCAACCCCGAGCCCTGCTATGTAAAAATCAACATTGACGGCACTGACCACATGGCAATGCTTAAGGACATCGACTTCCACCCTGTGACCGAGATTGTCTACCATGCCGACTTCTACGAGTTGAGCGACGACAAACCCATAGTCATGTCCATACCCGTGCACACCACCGGCACCTCCAAGGGTGTTATTCGTGGCGGCAAATTGGTCTACAAGCAGAAACGCCTCAACGTCAAGGCTCTGCCCGCCAATATGCCCAACGAGATTTTGCTCGACATCACCGACCTCGACGTTGCCCAGGGCATCAAAGTTCAGGATGTTGCCACCAACAACTATGAACTCCTCAACGTCAAGACAAGCGACATCGTGGTTGTCAACAGCACCCGCGCCGCTGCCGTCGAGACTCCTGCCGAATAACAAACAGCAAGATGCTCAGAACGCTATGGGCGGCAATACAATTGCCGCCCATGTTTTTTTGTTCCTGACGAGACAGACCTATCCAACAAAATATTTTTGGCAGCCCACAATATTTTGCCCGTTTTGGCGTTCTATTTATTACAAAAAAAATCAGCAACAATGAAAATACATCTGGTTCAGCACAATATTGTCACCAACAACCCCGAGGCCAATCTCGAGTGGATACTGCGCGAGTTGGACACTGACGAGTCTAAAGAGGCACTGCTCACTGTTTTTCCTGCTTGCACCCTGTGCGGCTATCCGCAGTACGCCTCGGCGGCATACACCGATATTCAGAAACGGGCCCAGGCTGCTTTGCAGGAGTTGGTGTCGCACTCCGAGCACCGCGCTTTCTTGGTTGGTATGCCGTTGCAGATACAGAACAAAGGCCTATGCAACGCCATAGTGTTTGTGCAGAACTGTGCCATACGTGGTATTGTTACCAAGAAATACTTGGCCCCCGACGAGCAGAAATATTTTGTTCGCGGCGAGGGTGTACAGACCATTCAGTTCCAGAACCAGTTGCTGGCCATAGGTTTCTATGAGGACCTCAAGGAACTGAACCGTCAGCATATTGAACAACCCGACATGGTGGTGTGCTGCGGTTGCAATGTTTTCGACTATAACAAGCCTTACCGCATACGCTACCGTATGCGCAAGATTGTCGAGGCTCTTAATTCTGCACTTATATACACCAACCGCATTGGTGGCGAAGGTCAATTGCTCTATGCCGGCGGCTCGTTGGCCATGAATGCGGCAGGCGGCGTGCTCTGCCAGTTGCCTTATTTTGAAGAGTGTAGCACTACCGCCGATATGCAGTTGCTCGATGTTGCCGAAGACGAGAAGCCCGAGGCCGTTGAGTTGGTATACAAGGCTTTGGTGATGGGTATTCGCGAGTATTTCACCAAAAACGGTATAACCAAGGCAGTGCTTGGCCTTAGCGGCGGCATCGACTCGGCCTTGGTGTGTACTTTGGCTGCCGACGCTTTGGGCCCGGAGAATGTCCACGGCCTGCTTATGCCCAGTCAGTACAGCACCGACCATTCTGTTCAGGATGCCCTCGACTTGGCTCACAACCTTGGCGTGAGCTACGACATTGTACCGATAGCCCCGGTATTCGATGCTTTCCGCAAGGCCATGGCTCCCGTGTTCGACGGCCGCCCTGAGGATGTAACCGAGGAGAATATGCAGGCCCGTGTGCGCGGCACTATGGTTATGAGCTACGCCAACAAGTTCGGGGCTTTGGCCTTGAATACCACCAACAAGAGCGAGGCGGCCATGGGCTACGGCACCCTCTACGGCGACAGCTGCGGAGCCTTGGGTGTTATTGCCGACCTGTACAAGACCGAGGTCTATGAGTTGAGTGAGTGGATCAATCGCGACTGCATACGCATACCCCGCAACACCATCGACAAAGCCCCGTCGGCCGAGTTGCGCCCCGGTCAGAAAGACAGCGATTCACTGCCCGACTATTCGGTGCTCGACGCCATACTCAACCTGCATCTGGAGGAATCTATGTGCCACGACGAGATTGTGGCCGAGGGCTACGACCCCGACACTGTGGCCATGGTGCTGCGCAAGGTGCGCCAGAACGAGTGGAAACGTATGCAGTTTGCTCCTGTGCTGAAAGTCAGCCCAACCACTTTCGGCATTGACCGCCGTTGGCCGATATCGTAATTAATCATAGTTTCTATAGAATCTATACAGTCTATAGAACACAAAGGATTGTACCATGACAAACCCTCAGCTCGAACTGGCCAAGCGCTATGTGTGCAACACTGGGGTCTCGCTCTTTTTGACCGGCAAGGCCGGTACCGGGAAGACCACCTTTCTGCACGACATTGATGCTACCGTGGGCAAACGCCATGTGGTGGTGGCGCCCACCGGTGTGGCGGCCGTCAATGCCGGAGGGGTCACAATACACTCGTTTTTTCAGTTGCCGCTATGCCCATACCTGCCCGATGTGCCAGAGTTGGTGACAGAATACCAGATGCCTGACAAAAACCGGCAATTGCGTAAAAGCAAAATCGACATTATCCGCACCCTCGAACTGCTAATCATCGACGAAATATCAATGGTGCGTGCCGACCTGCTTGACGCTATCGACGCCACTTTGCGCCGCTACCGTCACAGCATTCGCCCTTTCGGCGGTGTACAGCTGCTGATGATTGGCGATGTGCACCAGCTGCCGCCCGTGGTAACCGATACTGAAAAACCTTACATCGACCGTGTCTATTCATCGCCGTTTTTCTTTAACAGCAAGGCTCTCCGCAAACTCAACTACCTGACCATCGAGTTGAAAACCGTTTACCGTCAGCAGGACGAGCATTTTGTCGGTTTGCTCAACAATGTGCGCAACAACATCATGGACTCCGCCACCCTTGCGCTCCTCAACGCCAGGGTAGGCAATCCCCGGCGCCTTGCCAACGGGCAGGAACCCATACGCCTCACCACCCACAACTATCAGGCCGATGCCATCAACCGCAGCCGCATGGATGCTCTTGATGGTAAGTCGCGCATTTTAAAAGCCACAATCGAAGGCACATTTCCCGAAACATCGGCGCCAACTGCCATAGAACTCGAACTGAAACCCAAAGCCCGTGTCATGTTTATAAAGAACGACAGCACGGGGCAGCACCGTTACTACAACGGCAAGTTGGGCACTGTTAAAGGTTTTGGCGTTGACGAGAACGACGCCCCCGCGGTCTATGTAACAGACGACGACGGCGACACCATGGCCGTAGGCCGCGAGGTGTGGGAGAATATTCAATACGAGATAGACCCTGACGACAAGCAAATCAAGCAGCACGTCGCCGGTCGCTTTGTGCAGTATCCGCTGCGCACTGCCTGGGCCGTGACAATACACAAAGCGCAGGGGCTGACTTTCGACAATGTGACCGTCGACGCCGCCGAAGCCTTCGCCTATGGACAGGTTTACGTCGCTTTGTCGCGCTGCCGCTCGCTCGAAGGCCTCACTCTGAGCTCGCCTATAAGCAAGGATTGCACCTTTGAGAGCGACGAGGTGAACCGCTTTGTCTTGTCGCAACCAACTGAGACCGATGTGGCAGGCCAGATACAAAGCTATGAGCAACAGTATTATATGGATATGTTGCTCGAACTCTTCGGCCTCGGCGACCTCGAGAACGCCACCGAGCGTATGCGCGACATCTTCGCAACAAAGCTCAACTCGCTGTATGCCGACAAGGTGATGCTGTTCGGACTGCAGGCTGTAAAGGTTGCCGAGCTCAACGGCGTTGCCGAGCGTTTTAGGCGCCAGTTGGTTACCCTTTCCCCAGAGGCACTGCCAGAGCGCATTGGCAAGGGGGCGGACTATTTCTTGACACAGTTGACAGGCGTGACAGACAAAATGGCACCGCTGCTCAGCCTTGATATCGACAACAAAGAGACCAAACACCAATACACCGAAGCGGCCGACCGTCTGCGCGAGATTTTGGGCGTCAAGGTGTGCTGCCTCGAGGCGGTTTGCAAACGGGGGTTCAGCGTCGACGAATATCTAAAGGTCAAAACCGACTTTATGTTAGACGCCGGCAGCGACCCAGAGCCGAAGCCCGCAAAGCCGAAGCGCAAAACCCGCGAAGCCGCCGAGCCTCATCCGCTCATTACCCTGCTGATCCGCTGGCGCACCGACAAGGCCGCGCAGACCGGAGTGCGCCCCTATATGGTGTTGAACCAAAAAACACTGCTCGATTTGGTGCGCAAGTTGCCGCACGACGAAGCTGAATTGCTTGAGGTCCAAGGCGTTGGCCGTCTCAAAGCCAAGGCCTACGGCAAGGAGTTGCTCGACATCGTGGCCGACTACTGCGAAGCCTACGGTTTAAAATATTGATTCTTAGTACTGTTACAGTGTGTATACAGGGGCTTGGTACGGTAATTGTTCGGAGCCCAAACGGTCGTTGCCGGGGTTGCTCCGAGGAATACCCGAACCTAACCCGACCTTAACCCGAACCTAACCCCTACAACAAGCTGTCTGTCAGGCGGTTATGTGTAAAATTGCAAAGTGTTGGTTTTTAGGGCTTTGCGTTTTTTCAGTTGTTGTAAACGAAGGTGCCGTGTTCGGACTTGACGGTGACCTGGGCGCGGTCGGATTCTTCTACATGACCTATCACCCGGGCATCGATGTTGAATTCCTGTGCCGTGGCGATGATGTCGGCTGCGGTGCGCTCGTCGGTGTATATCTCCATGCGGTGGCCCATATTGAACACTTTGTACATCTCCTGCCAGTCGGTGTTGCTCTCGCGGTGAATCATGCTGAAGAGCGGCGGGGTGGGGAAGAGGTTGTCTTTGACCACGTGCAGGTTGTCGATGAAGTGCAGTACCTTGGTCTGTGCTCCGCCAGAGCAGTGCACCATGCCGCTGATGCGAGGACGGTGGGCGTCAAGTACGCGGCGTATCACCGGTGCGTAGGTGCGGGTGGGCGAGAGGACCATGTGGCCTGCGTCGACCCCGGGCACCTCGGTGGGGTCGGTGAGGCGGCGCGAACCGCAATAGACCACCTCGCGGGGCAGCGTGTTGTCGTAGCTCATTGGGTAGTTGTCGGCGTAGATGTGGCTGAACACGTCATGGCGTGCCGAGGTGAGGCCGTTGCTGCCCATGCCGCCGTTGTAGGCCTGTTCGTAGGTGGCCTGGCCATACGAGGCCAAACCAACCACCACGTTGCCGGCATGGATGTGGGCGTTGTCGACCACATCGGCGCGACGCATACGGGCTGTTACGGTGGAGTCTACGATGATGGTGCGCACCAAGTCGCCCACGTCGGCGGTTTCGCCGCCGGTGAGGTGTATGCCGATGCCGAGGTCGCGCATCTGCTGCAAGAACTCCTCGGTGCCTCCGATGACGGCACTGATGACCTCGCCGGGGACCAACTGCTTGTTGCGCCCGATGGTCGAAGAGAGCAGTATGTTGTCGACGGCTCCCACGCACAGCAGGTCGTCGAGGTTCATAACCACGGCGTCGATGGCAATGCCTTTCCAAACGCTGAGGTCGCCGGTCTCCTTCCAGTAGAGGTAGGCCAGACTTGATTTGGTGCCGGCACCGTCGGCGTGCATGATGTTGCAGTAGTCGGGGTCGTTGCCCAGAATGTCGGGTATGATTTTGCAGAAGGCCTTGGGGTAGAGACCCTTGTCTATGTTCTTGATGGCGTTGTGCACATCCTCTTTGGTGGCCGAAACGCCGCGCATATTGTATTTGTCCATCTTGGCGGTGAGTATAACAATTCAGTCTGCAAAGTTACACATTTTTTTCGACATTCAAGTCACGTTGTGTCAAAAATAGTGTGTTGTAATAGTTAAAATATACAAATACAGTTGTTTGTGTGGCGTTCAAACTGGCCTCCGACAGGGGCGGGGTGGGGGCAATGCCACCCGTTTAGTCAATCGCGGTTGCAAAATTACACAAAAAAAGTCAATCAAAGCCCAAAAACCTCCGCGGCGGCGTTTTTTGTCGGCTTAAATCACGGCGTTTGCCGCAGCGCCATATTCCGCAATGCTCGGTAAATCAGCCTGTAAGCAATTTTTTTGAAAAAAATGTTTGCCAATTCAAAAAAAGTTTGTACTTTTGCACCCGCTTTCGAGAAAGAAACACTGCGCCGCATTCGTCTAGTGGTCCAGGACATCTGCCTCTCACGCAGAAGATCATGAGTTCGACTCTCATATGCGGTACCAAAGCGGCAAAAACCAACGGTTTTTGCCGCTTATTCTTTTCATGAAGCCTATTGTGTCGCTAAAAAATGTCTGCCAGTGAGCTCTGTTAATCAACCATTTGGCCCCTATGTGCAAATAAATTACCCCAAAACGCTTGCCGTTTTGAGAAATAATCGTATCTTTGCACGTTAAATTTAAGAACCAATTCTAAAAATAGACAATATGACACAAACAGCTACCAAAACCCTGCGCGACAGTGCCGCAATGCGCTGGATTGCGCTGCTGCTACTGGCATTGGCCATGTTCTGCAGCTATGTTTTCATGGACATCCTGTCGCCAATCAAAGACCTTATGCAGACCGAGCGTGGCTGGGACAGTCTCGCTTTCGGCACCATGCAGGGGTCGGAGGTGTTCCTCAACGTGTTCGTGTTCTTCCTCATCTTCGCCGGTATCATCCTCGACAAGATGGGTGTGCGCTTCACGGCGGTGCTTTCCGGCTCGGTGATGTTGGTGGGCGGCTTGATTAAGTTCTATGCCGTCAGCGACTATTTCATCGGCACGAGCCTTGAGCGCTGGTTCACCGACAACCTTAACTACATACCCCTCTTCGACGAGATTGGCGTGGCTCCCTTCTACCGTGGTATGCCTGCGAGCGCCAAGCTGGCGGCTTGCGGTTTCATGCTCTTCGGCTGCGGCTGCGAGATGGCCGGCATTACGGTGAGCCGCGGTATCGTCAAATGGTTCAAGGGTCGCGAGACGGCTCTGGCTATGGGCTCCGAGATGGCTCTTGCCCGCCTGGGTGTGGCAACCTGTATGATTTTCTCGCCCTATTTTGCCAAACTGGGTGGCGAGGTGCACGTTGACAACTCCGTCAAGTTCGGCGTGGTGCTGCTCTGCATCGCCCTCATCATGTTCATCACCTATTTCTTCATGGACAAGAAACTCGACAGTCAGACTGGCGAGGCCGAGGAGAAAGACGATCCCTTCCGTATTAAAGACTTAGGCAAGATCTTCTCAAGCCTTGGCTTCTGGCTTGTGGCTTTGCTGTGTGTTCTCTATTACAGCGCCATATTCCCGTTCCAGAAATACGCCGTCAATATGCTGCAGTGCAACCTGACTCTCATACCCGCCGAAGAAGGTACTTTCTGGGCCGGCAACTCGGTGACATGGGTACAGTACATCCTTATGCTCGTTGTTGCCGCCGCTTCGTTCTCGAGCAACTTCATCAAAACCAATAAAGGCTTGAAGTTCGGTTTGATGGGCGTGGCCGTGGTGGCTTTGGTGGTATACTGCTACATGGGCTATATGCGTGGCACCGCCGAGACTATCTTCGCCGTGTTCCCGTTGCTGGCTGTGGCTATCACCCCAATTCTTGGCAACTATGTCGACCACAAGGGTAAAGCCGCCACCATGCTGCTGCTTGGCTCGGCTCTGCTCATTGTGTGCCATCTAACTTTTGCATTTGTCCTGCCTGCCTTCAAGGGCAACGCAGTGGGAGGCGTCATTGTGGCCTACCTCACCATCCTTGTGCTTGGCGCTTCGTTCTCGTTAGTGCCCGCCGCATTATGGCCCTCGGTGCCTAAGCTGGTCGACGAGAAGATTATCGGCTCGGCATATGCCCTCATCTTCTGGATTCAGAACATCGGCCTCTGGCTCTTCCCGTTGCTCATCGGCAAAGTGCTCGACAACACCAATCCCGAAGGCACCGCTGCCACCGAACTCGACTACACATGGGCGCTGGTCATGCTGGCTTGCCTCGGTGTGGCTGCCGGTCTCATTGCCCTCTACCTCCGCGTGGTGGACAAGAAGAAACACCTCGGCCTTGAGGAAGCCAACATTAAAGACTGATAATATATAGTTATGTGGAGAGTGGTGAGAGATGGAAAAACATCGCTCACCACTCCTCTCTAAGTACAACCGACAGTGGATTACATTTTTGAGAACACGGATCGCGTGCGCGATTATGAGTGCGACCTGCAGGGCATTGTGAACAACGCCAACTACCAGCATTACCTCGAGCATTCGCGCCACCTGTATATCAGCAGCCGCGGTGTGAACTTTGTGCAACTGCACAATGAGGGCATCGACGTGGTGGTGGCCCGTTTCGAGATTGCCTACAAGTCGCCCTTGCGTCCCGACGACGAGTATGTCTGCCGCCTCAAACCCGAAAAAGAGGGAGTGCGATATGTATTTCACCAAGTCATCTTCCGCAAATCCGACGGGGCGCTGTGTGTCCGTGCCAGGGTCGACTGTGCCGCAACCGTCAACGGCCGTTTAGTGGCTTCACATCCACTGCTCGACAGTTTATTGAGTTAGCATTATGAAGAAAGAGTATATCAAACCACAACTCATAGCGGTGACGTTTGCCACCGAGCGCGGCTATGCATCATCAGGCGGCGGGTTGACGCAGCTGTTTTTCATGGACGAAGAGCTGCCAGCCTCGGCAAAAGCTGCCGACCCCTATACCGAACACAACGCTTGGAAGAGTGGTACCGACCATTTTTGGGATTGAACATGAACACAATAGCCATAATCAACGGCCCCAACCTGAACCTCGTCGGTGTACGAGAACCCGAGGTGTACGGCACGCGCTCCCTCGACCAGTACCTTGACCATTTGCGCGCCAAATATAGCGGTGTCGAGTTGCTGCACGTGCAGAGCAACATCGAGGGCGAACTTGTCGACGCCATACAGCGTTACGGGTTCAGCGCACAGGGCTTGGTGATTAACGCCGGCGGCTACAGCCACACCAGTGTGGCGCTGCGCGATGCGCTCCTTGGTGTGCCGGCCCCAGCGGTCGAGGTGCATATTAGCAACATCTTTGCCCGCGAAGAATACCGTCACCACTCGCTTATCACCAGCGCCTGCCGTGGCATGGTGTGCGGCTTGGACCTCGAAGGCTACGACTTGGCCATCGATTGGCTGCTGCACAATTTGCAAAAGTGAATTTTTTTTGCAATATTTTGACGATATTTGCGTTATTTTTAGTAACTTTGGTGCGTTGAATTGTGCCCCAAATGGTACGGTAATATTATTGTAAATGATTATAAAAGAGAATTTTATGAAAAATATAGTGACTACGCTGATGCTTGTTTTTGCGCTTGTGGCAGGTGCCGCAACGGCGCAGGATGGGCGCGATGTGCAGGACGACGGCCTCTTCGGCCCGGTGAAAAAGGTCGATTCAAAGATGTACGACGCCGCCTATGACCGCCACGACAACCTTGTGAACGGCGAGCAGCTCGAACACCTCATCACCGAGTACAACGCCCGCGGGCAGCGCCGCAGCATGACCTATATGTCGGTTGCCGAAGATATCATTTTCCGCACACGCTACAAGCACGACGGTTTCGGCCTCACCACCCTCGAGCACGTGGTGGACAACCAGGACAAGGTTATCGGCCGCACATACTACATCTACGATGCCAACCTCGTCCTCAAAGAGATTTATGTCGAGGACGTCGAGCGCCAGATCGAGAACCGCCTGCTCATCAAACGCGACGCCACAGGCCGCATCACCCAGCGCAGCTACAACGACCAGTTCAACGATGTGTACCACCGCGAGGTCTACACCTACAACGATGAGGGCCTCATTGCCACCGCCGTGGTTTACGACCGCTCGAAGGCCAAAATACAGGAAAAACGCTACGAGTACGACCAAAACCTCCAGCCCGTGAGCTACACTCTCTTCGACTACACCGAGGACGAGCCCGAGGTGTTTGTCACACTCTTTGAATACCAGTACGACGACCACGGCAACTGGACCTCCCGCACCGAGTACAACCTCAACGGCGACCGCAAAGAGCCCGTATACACCACCCGCCGCACCATAGAATACTTCTAAACCACCATGCACAAAGCGGGTTTCGTCAACATCATAGGCAACCCCAACGTGGGCAAGTCTACCCTTATGAACGCCTTGGTGGGCGAGAAGCTGAGCATCATCACCTCCAAGGCCCAGACCACCCGCCACCGCATTATGGGCATCGTCAACGCCGACGACTTCCAGATTGTCTACACCGACACCCCCGGCATAGTCAACCCCCACTACCGCCTGCACGAGCAGATGATGGGCTTCGTCAACTCGGCCCTGCAGGATGCCGACCTCTTCCTGCTCGTAACCGAAGTTGGCGAGACCTTCAAGAACCAGGAGGTGCTGCAGCGCATAGTTGACAGCAACACGCCCGTGCTGCTCGTCATCAACAAGATAGACCTCTCAACCCAGGAGGTGGTAACCGAGCGCATAGCCCACTGGCAGGCCGCCATACCGCGCGCCATAGTGCTGCCGTGCTCGGCCACCGAGGGCTTCAACGTCGGCAACATCTTCAACCACATCCTCGACCTCCTGCCCGAGCACGAGCCATACTTCCCCAAAGACGAACTCACCGACCGCTCCATGCGCTTCTTCGTGAGCGAGATAGTGCGCGAGAAAATACTGCTGCTCTATCAGAAAGAGATACCATACAGCTGCGAGGTGGCCGTCGACAGCTACCACGAACAGCCCGACATGGACCGCATAGAGGCAACCATATACGTCGAGCGCGAGAGCCAGAAGGGCATACTCATAGGCCACCAGGGCTCATCACTCAAGCGCCTCGGCATCGAGGCCCGCAAGGACATCGAGGAGTTCACCGGCAAGCGCTGCTACCTCGGTCTGCACATCAAAGTGCTCAAAGATTGGCGCAACAGCGCCCAGGCCATGCGCCGCTTCGGCTACGCCACCGACGATTGAACCCCTGCAAACGACTTTAATTCAGATTCAACAATCTGCAAACCAGCACAATAACCGTGCTGCCATCGGTCTTTGTTCGGACGCAGGGCGGACCCCTCCGATCTTGACCCGACCTCAACCCGACCTTAACCCGAACCTAACCTATCTATATTATTGAAAACCAGCCTGTTGTGTGGTGTTTTACAACAGGCTGGTTTTCAATTGTTTATGTTTTTCGGGCTATCGCAATATCAGTTTGCGATGGGCAGTGCCGGCAGAGGTGTGGATTTTGAGTATGTAGCAGCCCGGTCGGTAGCCGCTCATGTCAACCTTGGCGGTGCGGCCTGTGGCGGGCTGGCGCAGCAGCAGGCGTCCGGCCACGTCGTAGGCCTCGACCATGCGCAGCGGCACCGCGCTGCTCACCGTCGTAACATTGTCCGTGGGGTTGGGTGCTATGTCGATGGCGGCCTGCCCCGTCACCGCACTGATGCCTACCGTGTCACCACCGCCAGTACCCGTGGTGTCGGGTGGGTTGGTGCCTGTGGTATCGGGTGGGTTGGTGCCCGTGGTGTCCCTGAGGTCTTCGTCAAGCACCACTATCGGGAATACTCCGCCCCAATAATAATAGTTTTTATAACTTGTGGGAATATAGCGGCTAAAACGTATTCCTTGAAAAAATCTATTCTGGGAAGCCACGAAGAATAATCCATTTGGGGGAAAACCTTCCGGGCAATGGGCATTGTGATGGTGATAAAACTGACTATATGGTGAGTAACGTTTTGAGCGGTCTGTCAAAAAGCAAACTACAAATGTATCGGTAACTTGTAAGGGAGAATCAAAATAGAACTCCAAACTAGGCCGATACTCATAAATAGGGATAACGTCAGTGTCATTGAGAAAAACAAGGTTGTAGTATGAACTGTCGATTATTATATAATCACCCGTAACACTGTCACGGATAGGGGTTATTTTATAGTCTGCTTCGTATTCATAACGGTTAATTTTTCTACAATTTGAGGAGGAGTCAATTACAGATATTGAGTCATTACGGACTTGGCATATATAAGTTTTCAAATATTTACCTAAAGTATCATCGGCAGTGACAGCAATGCCATATACATTGACTGGTTCGTTTGTGTGATATACTGCACAACAAACATTTCCGCCCCCCATTATCATACGTCCAGGGGAAATGACTCCGACGCTATCGTAAAAAGGTCCGACACTATCATAATAACCAATGGGTCTTGGAAAGCACATATACCTGCAGTCGCCAAATATAACGGTGTCCTGAGCGCTGAGTTTGCACATGGCAAGCAGAAAAATGAATAATGGGAACAACTGTTTCATAATACAATGATATTTATAAGTTTTCTAAATACTTTTATTGTTTTTCATAATCAACCTCTATATTCGAATTGTCATTGTTATATTCCAGAGTTGGGCAAAAACTCTCAATTTTATAATTTGTGGAATTATTTATGGAAGAATCGCACCCATACAATTTGCCTAACGCCAGCCAGCCCTCAACACCCGACAGTTTCATATATTGCTGTATTTGTACACTTCCATTGTCAAAGCAGGTTGAATAATAAAGTGACGAAAATGGTTGTTTTTGCAAATACCAACCATTGGTTGAATAACCGATAAAATGCTGTAGACCGAGCTTTGCTATGGAATAGCAGTGTTCGGGGTATGGCAGTGTTGAACTAGGATATGCCAATGTGGTTGTGTAATTTGAAATGTTGAACGGGTCGATATATACAAATGAGGACAGCGTATTTATTGTTTGCGGGAACATATTCTCGGAAGTGAGGAGCACCAATTTCTTATCGGCAATGAAGAAAGCCATACGAGGTGACGGAACCAGTGTATCTACATAGAAATACTGGGCATTGTCTTCCGTCATTGAGGATAATCGCAGCGTTTTCACAACAACCGTGTGAGGGTTTCCCACCGGCGAGGAATACGCTACTGCCACAAGATCCCCCTCTATGTGTTCAATGGTCGGTTCTGAAAAATTATATATAACCGTTGGGTCGTTGAAATCATATATCTGTGCACTATATACAGGGGTAGACTTGTCACACCGTATGACGAAATAATGTTGGTTGGTATTATATATACGGCCTGTGATTGCGAAATAGTTTTCCGTCACTGTTATGTGTTCCGGGATTTCTTCATCCGCAAGATATGCAGTAGCATAAGCCGCCCCCGCCGTAGGCATAAAGATTACGCCATTGTGGCTAAGTTCTATAATATATTGTTTGCCCAGAGGCGATGCCGGGGAATACGGTTTCCGTCCAATGGCCACAATTCTGTATCCACCGGGTGGCAACAGATTGAAAAAGACCGCCAAACTACAAATATACGATGTGCTATCGAATGTTACAAAATTCGTATTGCTGAATCCGGATGTCGACACAGTGGTGTGTCCGACATATCCGACAGTCTTGCCCGTTCTGGTTGCACTGCCGCAGAAGAACACTTCATCCCTGATAATCCACATATCGGAGACAGTGATTATTGAATCGCCCAACAGCAGACCGTTCACAGTTGTCGTTGGAGACGGTGCTGCCGTAAAAGGCACCTGAACCAAGGCATTGCAGTTGGTGGAAGCATCAATGCAGGCTCCAATAGCTATGCCACCAGTCCACTCTTTGATAACATTGTAGCTTGAAATGTTTGTTAGGTCTTGCAACCACAGGCTTGTTGGCTGGGCGCTGAGGCACATGGTGCCGAGCAGTGCGCTGATGATTAGAAATAATTTCTTCATATTTATAAAAAATTGGTTAATGATTTCAAAATGCAAAGATACAAATAATTTTTAATTCCGCAAAAAAAGTTTGCGGAAGAAATATGCCTATGTGGTGCGAGGACGGGCGTGGATCAGGCCTGAGTGAATTTTGGAAACTCGAGTATCTGGGCGTCTTTGGGAGTGCCGTCGATTACGAAGCGGACCAAGGTCGAGACACGCTGGAAGCCCTGCCGGCCGGCGGCGCCGGGATTGATATGCAACAGGTTGAGCTCGTGGTCGTACATTATCTTGAGTATATGGCTGTGGCCGCACACAAAGATGTCGGGCTTTTCGGAGCGTAGCAGGTCGAGCAGGTCGGCCGGGTAGTGCCCCGGGTAGCCGCCGATATGGGTCATGATGACCTTGAGGCCGCCGGAGCGGAATATCTTGATTGGCTCGAGTTCGTGGCGCAGTGCGGCACCGTCGATGTTGCCGTAGACGGCGCGTGTGGGCTTGAAGACCTGCAGCTCGGTCAGCACGTCGGGGCCTATGTCGCCACAGTGCCACACCTCGTCGCATTCGGCAAAGAACGTGCGCACTTGTGGCGGTAGGAAGCCGTGGGTGTCGGATATAACGCCTATGCGGGTCATGGTGTTGTTATTTGCCGCGTCCCTGGAAGATGATGATGACGGTGTAGACCAGTATCTTGATGTCGGTGGCGAGGGTCATGTTGTCGAGGTAGAGCAGGTCGTAGCGCAGGCGCTCCACCATCTCGTCGACGTTGGAGGCGTAGCCGTACTTGACCTGTCCCCACGAGGTTATGCCGGGCTTGACGCGTTGCAGTAGCAGGTACTCGGGAGCGCGTTTAACAATCTGGTCTATAAAGAACTGACGCTCGGGGCGCGGCCCGACGATGGACATGGTGCCTTTGAGCACGTTGTAGAACTGCGGAATCTCGTCGAGGCGCACCTTGCGCATGAAACGTCCGAAGGGGGTTATGCGGGGGTCGTTGTCCTTCGACAAGGCAGGGCCCATGGCCTCGGCGTCGACATACATCGAGCGAAACTTGTGCATCATGAAGGGCTTGCCATAGCGGCCTATGCGCTCCTGGGCATAGAAAATGGGGCCGGGCGAGGTGCACTTGATGATGATGGCTGTGACTACAAACACCGGCGAGAGCACCACCAGGGCCAGCAGCGAGAGCACTATGTCGCTGAGGCGCTTGATGCTGTACTGCCACTCCTCCATGGGTTGGTTGTTGATGGTGATGAGCGGCGAGTGGAATATGGAGTTTATCTTGACGGTGCCGAGTATGAGGTCGCGGGCGTCGGGGGTTATCTTTATTATGAGGCCGGCGCAGCCGTCGAGTGTGCGCAGTATCTCCTGTATCTTGTCCTGTTCGTAGTCTTCGACGGCAATGATGGCCTCTTCAATATGGTACTGTTCGACGAGGGTGCCAAGGTTTTCGAGGGTGCCGAGCTGCGGCATCACGGCTTTGAGGTCTTCCTCGATAGAGCCGTTGACGGTGACAAAGCCCACGAAGAGGTTGCCGGAGTAGATTTCCTGGTTTTCGAGGTCCAAGTAGGTCTGGAAAGCTTTCTTTTTGCTGCCGATGAGTATGGAGGGAAAACCTATCTGGCGGGTGTGGACCTTCTTGACTGTGCCGGTGGTGATGATGAGACGCGGCAGATAGGTGAGCAGAAAGTGGATGCCCAGCAGGAAGAGGAACGAAGCGTAGTAGTTGCGGTAGGTGCTGATGTGGTCGTCGAGCAGCAGGACGAAGAAGATAACAACCACGCCGATGACCGATGCGGTGGCGGTTTCAATTAGTTCTTTGAGACGTGCGCGGCGCAGCACGTTACGGTAGGTGCCGTATATGGCGTATAGGCAGAGCCAGCCAGCTGGCACGAGCACAATGCCGCGCCAGAAGTTGGCATCGATAAAGACAGAGTTGATGTCGCCGGCGTGGCCGCCTTCGAGTCCTAACTTGCGGAACAGGAACAGAGCTGCCCAGGAAAGTATTGCGGCCAGGGCGTCGAAAAGTATATATTTAAAGGTGAGTTTCTTTTCCATGGTTTAGTAGGGCGTAGAGAGTATCTTGATGTTGTCGAGCCACACATCGCCTTCGGTGCCTTCGGCGTTGAGGGCCGAGAAGACTATGAGGAACGAGGGGTTGTAACTGAACTGCTTCCAGGTGGTGCGCAGGTTGATATAGATTTTTTTCCAGCTGTCGGTGGGGTTGAGGGTGACTATTTCTTTGGTCGTCTCGTTGGCACCGCGGGTCTCGGCCGATTTCATCTCGACGCTGAGCCTCTTGGTGCTGCGATAGTCAAGCTCCATAAAGAGAGCCACGGTGGCATCCTCGACCTCTGGCGGGCGCTCGGTCATGCTGAAGTCAACGTGCGACTGGCCGGCATTGACGTGCACTTTGCCGCAACCCTGTCCGGAACAGGCTGCCTCGGCATCGCGACTAATCCACTGTACCACCGAGTCGAAAAGTATGGAGCTCTGTGTGGGTTCGAAGTACTCTTCGAGCAAAGTGGTGGCGAGTTGGGTGTAGGAGGTGGTAAGGGTGTCGAAACGCAGCGTGTCGCCAGCACCGAAGTGGAGCCTCAGCGTGTCGCCCGAAGGTAGCACGGTGCCGTCGTTCAGCACGATGGTTTCATAGAAAGGGTAGTAGGGTCGTAGGGCCGACACGCCGCTCATTTGCACGGCTGGGTAAATCTCGATATATTCGGCATCGCCGTTGAAGAGCACCGGTACGGTGAATGGGAGTTCGAACACTCCGACGGTGTCTACGGCCGATCGTCCCGGGTAGTAGGCCACCACATAGGCGGTGCCTATTTTTGAGGTGTTATGGCCTGCGGGACGTCCCTGCTGGCTTGCCACCTTGATGGCGTCGACGTGCAGAAATGCGGGCACCACGAACTCGTCGTTTCCTTTACAGGCGGCTGTCAGCAGCAGGATGGCGAGGCCTATGGTTAGCCTGGTGAGATTATTTTTGCAAAAAATCATACTCAATATTAACGCGGTATTGTTTTTTTTAGTATTTTTGCAATCCGAAAATTTGTTAAAAATATTGAAATCCGCCATGAAAGAACTCGCAATGCACGTCTATGACCTGATGGAAAACTCCACCGCCGCCGAGGCCAAAGATATTGAGCTGACTATTGTTGACAGTTTGAAAAACAACGACTTCCATTTCACTATAGAGGATAACGGTCGCGGTATGTCGCCCGAGTTTCTGGCCCGAGTGACCGACCCATACACCACTTCGCGTACCACACGCAAAGTGGGCCTCGGGCTGCCACTTATCAAGATGAACACCGAGAACTGCGGTGGTGGCATGAAGCTTGAGAGTACCCTTGGCAAGGGTACGAAGCTTGAGTTCTGGTTTCAGCACAACCACTGGGACCGTCCACCTATGGGCGATCTTACCGGTACATTGGTTATGCTCATTTCGCAGCACGAGGACATCCATTTTGTGATACGGTACATCACTGATAGCGGCGAATTTACCCTTGATACTGACGAGTTGCGCGAAGCTCTGGGCGGTATGTCAATGAACGACCTCACTATAATACGTTATCTTAAAGAGATGGTGGCCGAGAACTTAGCCGATATTGGTGCCAACGAATAATAATAGATTTTAATACCATGAAGAAATTTATCATCCCCGCCGTGCTGCTTTTTTTTGCTTCGTGCGGCAACAAGGCCTCGCAGCTGGCAACGCAAATCGATACCCTGAGTTGGGCTGTGGGACAGAATTTGGCGCTGAGCCTTATGCAAGACAACTCGCTTGGCCTTGACCGCGATGTTGTCATGCAAGCCATAGGCCATACCCTCGACGGTAAACAACAGCCGCTTACCGACGACGAGTTTCAAGCCGCCATGCAGTATGTGTCGCAGCAGGCCGCGCTGGCCCAGATGCAGCAGGCCGCAGCCATGCGTCAGAAGGTCGAGAAAGAGCAGCAGGATTATTTTGAGCGTTTGCAGGCTGAAAATCCAAGTGTCAAGCGTCATTCGGCCGGTTTCTACTACGAGCAGTTGCAGGCTGGCAGTGGTCCCAAGGCGGCTTTTGCACAAAGGGTGCGGTTTGATTACCGTGGCATAAAAATGCTCACAGGCGAAGTGTTCGACCAGACATACGGAGTGCGTGGGCCCATTGTCACAGTGCTCGGCAACCCCATGTTTCAAGGTCTGCAGGCCGGTATGCAACTCATGCAGGCTGGCAGCAAATACCGCTTTTATTTCCCATACCAGTTGGCGTTTGGCGCAGCTGGCAGTAGTTCCGTACCGCCATATACCCCGTTGATTTACGAGGTGGAGTTGCACGAAATATACAAAGATTGACTCGATATTAAAAAGCCCTTTCCTATCTGAGGAGAGGGCTTTTCAAGTTATCTAAAACAAATTTACGGTTGTCTTCGTTTTAGGCGGATAGTAGTTTGTTGCAACCCTGATTAGAGGGGCGTTACTTTTGATTTAGCGTTTTGCGTACTTTTTGTACTTGCTCATGAACTTATCGACGCGACCAGCGGTGTCAACCAGCTTCAGTTTGCCAGTGAAGAAGGGGTGCGAGGTGTTCGAGATTTCGAGCTTCACAACAGGGTACTCGTTGCCATCGGTGTAGACCACAGTCTCTTTTGTGGCGGCACAACTCTTGGTGAGTATCATGTTGTCGTTAGACATATCCTTGAACACGACCAAGCGGTAGTTGTCGGGGTGAATTCCTTTTTTCATTTTCTCATTGTTTTGCCGTTTAAGCAGTTGAACCTTAAACGATTGTGTTATTATTCCGTTAAATTTTGCTGCTGCAAAGATACACATTTTTTCTGAATTGGCAAAAAAAAAGCAAAAATTGCAAAAATATTGTCGATGGCATAATAAAATGAGCCTTTTCGCGTTTTTATAAATATGAAGAACACAGCCAAAAATATATTGTTAGCATTGCTGTTGTTGGTCGTCACTGTTCCGGTGGCTCAGGCAGCGCGCAAAGAGAACTATCGTTTTGTGCTCACTATCGACGGCAACAAGGACTCTGTTATTATGCTTGGCCATTATTATGCTTCGGGCAACCGCGTTATCGACACAGCACGGCGTGACAACCGTGGCCGCTTCGTCTTTAGCGGTAACGAAATCCTCAAACCAGGCATGTATTTCTTTGTCAACGAAAAGGGCAACTACGTAGAGTTCGTGGTTTATAACGAGTCCCCATTCTTCACTTTTCACACAGAACAGGACGACTGGACGTTGCGCATGAAGGTTGAGGGCTCGCGCCAGAATACACTGATGTTCAATTATCAGCGTATGTTAGAAAGGATCTATTCTGACATAGAGAGCCAAAAGGCCACAATGGATTCGGCTCAGCTTGCCTCTTTTGCACCCAGGGCCGTGGCAATTATTGACAGCGCCAGGTTGGACTTTGTAAACACCTATCCCAACAGTATGGTTGCGCGAGTGATGAAGGCCACCCTCCCACCGGAGGTGCCTGTGGCCGACCCTGACGGCACTCCGTGGAGCAGGGAGCAGCGGCGAGAATATTATCTTGATCACTACTTCGACAACATCCCACTTGATGACGAGATGATTATTCGCACTCCAAAGAATGTTTTTTATCAGCGTGTGATGGACTATATAGACAATGCCCTCAAGTACGCTATGCCCGACGAGGTGGAGCGCCATCTCGATACCATATTGAACCGTGCTACCCCCGACGGTGACGTCTACCAGTGGCTTCTGCTCACCTTTGCCCAGAAATACTTGCAGAGCAACGTTATGTCATACGACCAGGTCTATGTTCACCTCATCCTGAAATACTATGCCAATGCCGAGTGGGCATCGCCCTCGTCGGTAGAGCAGGAGGTTGACCGTGCCACAAAATGGGAGCGGTTGCTGATAGGCAAAGAGGCACCTGAGCTCATGATGTACGACACGTTGCGCTATCTCCACTCGCTGCACCGCATGCCGGCCGATTACAAATTGCTCATATTCTGGTCACCATCATGCGGGCACTGCAAAGAAATTATTCCGCAGGTATATGAGAAATTTGTTGAGTATAGCCAGACGGTATCGATAGGAGCCTATGCGGTCCTAACCGAACCCGACACAAATAGTGTCAAGCAGTGGAAGAAATTCATTAAAGAACATGGCATCGACAACACCCGCTGGATCAATCTCAACGGTGGCGAGGCAAACATTGACTGGCGCGATGTCTACGATGTGCAGACCACTCCGCAGATATACCTCCTCAATGCCGAAAACGAAATCATCGCAAAGAAACTCGACGCCCACCTCTTCGAGCTCGTTATGCAAAGTGTAACAAAAGAAGATAATACAACAAAACAATGAAACACAAACTATTGATTATGGCCGGCTTCGCGGTTTTGACCCTTGTCGGCTGCAAAAACAAAAAAGAGATGCAGAACCCATTTTTCGGCCAATGGAACACTCCCTATGAGATTCCCGATTTTGCCGCCATCAAGACAGAGCATTATATGCCGGCTTTCAACGAGGCAATAAAACAGCAGAAAGCCGAGATAGATTCGATAGTTAACAATCCTGACGAACCCACTTTCGAGAACACTATTCTGGCCTATGAATACAGCGGCCAGTTGCTCAAAAAGGTAGGCGGGGTATTCTTCAATCTTAGCGAGTGCGAGAACTCCGACGAGATGGAGGCCATTGCCGAGGAGGTGTCGCCTATGCTTGCCGCCCACGCCGACGACATAGCCTTGAATGCAAAGCTTTTTACCCGAGTCAAGGCTGTCTACGACCAGCGCGAGAGCCTCGGCCTCAATCCGGAGCAAATGCGCCTGCTTGAGGAGACGTACAAAGGTTTTGTGCGTGGGGGTGCCAACGTGCCTGAAGATCAGCAGGCTCGTTTCCGCCAAATCAACAGTCAGTTGGCCTCTCTCACCCTTCGTTTTGCCCAGAACGTGCTCAAGGCTACCAACGCTTACAGCAAGGAATTGCCCGATGGCAAGAAAGTGACCCTCGATATGCCCACATGGGAGCCATTTATGCAGACCTGCGCCGACCGCAAGCTTCGCGAAGAGGTATGGCACGCTTTTACCGACCGCTGCCGTGAGGGCGAGTTTGATAACACCAAGGTTATAGACTCGATAGTCAACCTGCGTCTGGAGCGCGCCAATATACTTGGCTACATGACCCATGCCGACTATGTGCTCGATGACTGCTTGGCCAAAACCCCCGATGCCGTATACAAATGCCTGAATCAGATATGGACTCCGGCACTCAAAAAGGCCATGCAGGAGCGAGACGAGTATCAGCGTATGCTTTCGGCCGACGAACCTGGTGCCAAGCTGCAACCTTGGGATTGGCGCTACTATAGCGAGAAACTGCGTGCCGAGCGCTACGCAATAGACGACAACGAGGTACGCCCCTATTTCTCGTTAGACAGTGTCCGCGAGGGTGCCTTTGCTGTGGCACACAAACTCTATGGCCTCAACTTCAAGGAGAACCCACAGCTGCCAACCTACGACAAAGAGGCCCGTGCTTTTGAGGTGTACGACGGCGATAGCCTGATAGGTATACTGTATATGGATTTCCACCCCCGTGCCAGCAAGCGC
This sequence comes from Bacteroidales bacterium, assembly GCA_024685285.1. Taxonomy (GTDB): domain Bacteria; phylum Bacteroidota; class Bacteroidia; order Bacteroidales; family P3; genus Colimorpha. The sequence goes on along the minus strand of JAIKVZ010000023.1, from coordinate 14,527 downwards.
AGCGGCGCATGGATGACCGAGTTCCGTGGCCAGCACCGCGATCGCGATGGCCGCAACGTTTTGCCCATCATCCAGGTGGTGTGCAATTTCACCAGCCCGACTGCCGACAAGCCCTCCTTGCTCAATTTCGACGAGAGCGAGACCCTCTTCCACGAGTTTGGCCATGCACTCCACGGCCTGTTGAGCAACTGCACATATCCCTCAATTGCCGGGACCAATGTGCCGCGCGATTTTGTCGAGCTGCCGTCGCAGGTCATGGAGAACTGGTGCCGCCATCCCGAGGTGATGAAGACCTACGCAAAGCACTACAAGACAGGCGAGACGATACCCGACGCATTGATTGCCAAGATTGCCGCCGCACAGACCTACGGCCAGGGTTTCATCAATACCGAATTGCTTGCCGCTTCGCTGCTTGATATGGACTATTATACCATCGCCACGCAACAGCATATCGACCCGCTGACTTTCGAAGAGCAGGCCATGGCCCGCATAGGCCTCATACCCGAGATAATCTCGCGCTACCGCAGCCCCTATTTCCAGCACATATTCACCACGGGCTATGACGCAGGATACTATTCGTACACCTGGACGGCAATCCTTGACGCCGATGCCTTCGAGGCTTTCCGCGAGAGCGGCGACCTTTTCAACCCCGAGTTGGCCGCCAAGTTCCGTCACCTGCTCGAGAGCGGCAACACCGTCGACCCCATGACCCTCTATGTCCAGTTCCGCGGGCATGAACCGTCGGTGACACCGCTGCTGCGCAACCGCGGTTTGGTAAGCAAATAGACCAATTAAGAATAATAAACCGACAAACAAACAATAGTTATGAGCGAATACAGACGTCTAACCCGTTCCACCACCGACCGCCGCATCGCCGGTGTGTGCGGAGGTTTGGCCAACTACCTCAACATCGACCCCACCGTGGTCCGTATCATCTTCCTGTTGGCACTTATTTGCGGCACTTTTGGATTCTGGGCCTACCTCATTGTGTGGATTGCAGCCCCCGAAGACGATGTGCGCAACAAAGACCTTGAGCGTTAAAAAGTTGATATTTTTGTTGCAAGTGACAATTTTTTTGTATATTTGCACTTTGTACCGATTATGTCAATAATGTAAACTTAAAATATCAAAACCATGACTATCAAAGATTTAGAACCCAAAGAGCTGTGGAATAACTTCTATTCCCTCACACGCTGCCCCCGCCCCTCTAAACACGAAGAGGCTGTGCGTAACTTCTTGGTCAAGTGGGCCAAGGACCACAAAATCGAGTGCCGTGTAGACAAGGTTGGCAACGTCATCATGAGCAAGCCCGCCACCAAGGGCATGGAGAAACGCCGCCCTGTGGTGTTGCAGGCACATATGGACATGGTTCCCCAGGCCCGTGCCGGCAAGGTTCACGATTTTCTGAAAGACCCCATCGAGACCAAGATTGTTGAAGACTGGGTGTACGCTTGCGACACCACCCTCGGTGCCGACGACGGCATGGGCGTGGCTGCCATCATGGCTGTCTTCGAGTCGAAGACCCTCAAGCACGGCCCGCTCGAGGCCCTTATCACCACCGACGAAGAGACCGGCATGACCGGTGCCTTCGGCCTCAAGGCCGGCGAACTGCACGGCGACTACCTGCTCAACCTCGACAGCGAGACCGAGGGCGAGCTCTATGTGGGCTGCGCCGGCGGCGTCGACGCCACCATCACCGTGCCCTACACCATGGAGAAAGCCCCCAAGGGCTATGTGGCCTACCGCCTCACCTTCGGCGGCTTGAAGGGCGGCCACTCAGGCATGGAAATCAACAGCGGCCGCGCCAACGTCAACAAGCTGATGTTCCGCCACCTGCGTTGGGTTGCCGAGTGCGGCCTCCGCATCATCAGCATCCAGGGCGGCAATATGCGCAATGCCATCCCGCGCGACGCCGAAGCCGTCGTGGCATTCCCCAAGCAACATACCGACTGCATACTGGCCGAGTTCGACAAAGTTGCCGGCTGGGTCAAGAAAGAGCTTGCCAACGTCGAGCCCGACTTCTTTATGAAATACGAGCGTGTGCGCATGACCCAGAACGTCATCAGCGACGCCGACACCCAGAAAATCATCAACCTCATGATGGTGGCCCCCAACGGCGTCATCCGCATGAGCAAAGACATGGAAGGTCTGGTCGAGACCTCGCTCAACCTCGCCATAGTCAAGACCACCGGCCGCAACTTCACCGTCCAGGCCCTGTTGCGCTCCAGCGTCGACAGCGCCAAGGAGGCCCTGGCCGAGCGTTTAGTGTGCCTGGCCGAGATGGCTGGCGGCAAGTGCAGACTTAGCGGTGCCTATCCGGGATGGAAGCCCAATATGCAGAGCCAGCTTCTCAAGACCATGAAGACCACCTACAAGAAACTCTACAAGAAAGAGCCCGCCGTCATGGCTATCCATGCCGGTTTGGAGTGCGGCCTGCTCGGTGGCAAGTATCCTGACATGGAGATGATCTCCTTCGGCCCCACGCTGCAGAGCCCCCACAGCCCCGACGAGCGTTGCAACATACCCAGCGCCAAGAAATTCTATGACTACTTGGTGGCAACCCTCGAGGCCATACCCGAAAAGTAAGGTCCGCCACACAAGGCACATACCAAGCCGTTGCCCCCAGACAGGGCAACGGCTTTTTCTTTCGATAATGGTATACTGATAGTACGAAAAGGTGCAAATACTTGAAAACCAGCCTGTTGTAAAATATCACACAACAGGCTGGTTTTCAATAATATAGATAGGTTAGGTTCGGGTTAAGGTCGGGTTGAGGTCGGGTCAACTTCGGCGAGGGTTATAGTTTATAGGTTCTATAGCCGAAGGAAGGCTGTCTTTGGGCTGATTATCAGCGGCCTACGGTGACTATTGTCATTGTGTTGTAGTCGAGCACACGCTGTGCCAACTCCATAAGCATTGCGGGAGTGACCTCGTCGATGGCGCGCAGCAGGTTGTCGCCAAGACGGTCGTCGATATTGGTGGCGCACAGGTTGAGGTAGCGCTCGCTGCATTCGAACACGCCGTCGACCGACCGCATGAAGTCGCCTTTCATGTAGCTACGTATCAGTTGCAGCTCGGCATCGGGCACGGGTTCGTTCTGCAGCCGCTCCATCTCGTGGCGCACCTGCAGCAGGGCATCGTTGCGGTGGTCGCTGTCGACCTCGGCAGTGACGTAGAACATGAGTTGCGAGCGCATGATGTGGGTCTGGCTGTATATGCCATAGGTGTAGCCCTTGTCTTCTCGCAGGTTGGACATGAGGCGCGAGCCGAAATAGCCGCCGAGTATGGTGTTGAGAACCATGAATCGGGCGTAGTCGGGGCTGTGCCACTCGAAGGGGAGGAGCCGGCCGAGGCGCAGGGTGTCTTGCGCGGCCTGGGGCAGGCTGCGGTGCAAGTGGCCTGTGTCGGTTTGGGGTGGCTGCGGCACCGCCTGCGGTGCGAAGCGGCTTGCCATGCCCGCCTCTGGCGAGCCGAAAAGCGACTGCATGAGACCGACGGTGTCGTCGTTGTAGTTGCCGGCCAAGGCTATGGTGGCGTCGGCCAGGCGGTAGTGTGCGGCGTGGAAGTTGGCGAGGGCTTCGGGTGTTAGCCCTTCGACGTCGTCGGGCACGGCGCATACAGACAGCGGATGGCTCGGGCCGAAGAGTCGCTCGTAGAAGAGGTTGCGGGCCACGTAGTTAGTGCGCTGCCAGCTGGCTTGGAGCTGCTGGCGGCGCATGGCGGCGTGTAGGCGCACCTCGTCGGCAGGGTAGGAGGGCTCGGTCATCAGCTCGCGCAGCAGCGGCAGGAAGTCGGCGGCATATTTTGGCATGAGGTAGGCGGTGAGGGTGGCGGTGTAGAAGTCGGGGGCTTTCTCGACGGTAATGCCGCGATAGTCCATGAACTCGGCCACCTCCTGTGCCGAATGGCTGCGCGAGCCTTCGGTGAGGAGTTTGACAGCAGCGGCGGCTATGAGCGGCCGGCTCTGGTAGACCGAGCCGGCCTCGAATGCGAAATCGACCTTAAGCATGTCGATACTGCCCGAGGCAAAGAGGTTGAGGCTGTTGCCGTTGGGCATGGCCACCTGACGGGGTTGCAGTGCTGCTATGGCTGGTATCATGGCTGCCGGTGCTTTGTTGCGGGTTATAAGATTACGGTTAGTTTAACATTTATCTGCCTGCCTGTGAGGTAGTTGGGCACGCCCCAGAACTGGTTGGTGTAGTCGGCGGCCCAGATGTACGAGGCCACGTTGCGGTAGTTGAAGAGGTTGAAGACCTCGACACCGAGCTGCACATCGCTCACGTAGTTGAAGAGGCGCAGGCGCCGCAGGAGGTCGAAACGCGATAGTTGCAGGGTGTTGCCCCAGTCGATACGAAAATAGGGGCGGAAGCGGTTATGCTCGGTGGGGTCCTGCTGGCCAGGGTAGGTGTAGGGCAGGCCGGTGGCATAGACAAGGTTGAGGCTCATGCGCCACCAAGGCAGTTGGGGTATGTTGTCTTGCAGAAAGAGCTTGAACGAGAAGCGCTGGTCGGTGGGACGGTCAATCCATCCATAGCCGTCGCCCTCAATATCCTCCTGCGTGCGCATAAGCGAGAGGCTGGCCCACGACTCAAGGCCATCGATGAGCTCGCCGTTGAGCCTCACGCTGAGGCCTGCCGCGTAGCCCACGGCCGAATTTTCGGCCATGTAGCGGATTCGCAGGTTGTCGATGGTGTAGGGCACAACGTTGTCGAGATATTTATAGTAGACATCGGTGGTGAGGCGGAACGGGCGGTCCCAGATACGCAGCACCCAGTCGAAGGTGCCCACGGCCTGGTATGAGGTCTGGGCGTCGAGAGCCATGTTGAGAGAGCCGTCGGGGCGGCGTGCCTCGCGGTAGAAAGCAGGCTGCTGGTAAACGCCGGCAGCGGCACTGAAAGTCATGTCGCGGTGATGTGCCGGGGTGTAGCCCATGCCGAGACGCGGCGAGAAGAGAAACTGTTGGTGCGAGCCAGTAGAATCCAAGGTGGCGTAGGCTGCGGCGTAGTGTTGTGCGCGTATGCCGGCTGTCAGGCGCAGGTCGCCGCCGCGGCGGGTGGTGAAGTTGAGCTCGCGCAGCAGGTAGCCCGATGTGCGCAGGGTGCGTGTGGCGTTGACCGCCGAAGCAAAGTCGTGCAGCACGGGGGCGTAAGGCATGTTGGCAGAGTCGCCCGGAGTGTCCCACCGACCCGGGTATGTGTAGCCGGCTGAGTCAATCCAGAGCCACTCGCGCAGACGGTCGTCGATGAGCTCGCCTTGCAGTTTGAGGCCTGCTTTCCAGCTGCCAAGCGAGGTGAAGCGTGTGGCACGCAGTTCGGCGGCGTAGATTTGCGACGACAGCGAGTTGCGGGCGTGGTCGAGAAAAGTGCCCACGCCGCGGTCGAACTTGATTATCGAGTCGCCCTCGGAGCCGCCTGTGCCAATCATATAAAGGAAGTACTGACTTTGAATATCGTAGCGCTCGCTCTCGTTGTTGTTCTGAGCCGAGAGGGTGAGGCGCAGCTGCCAGTCGTCATTGGGTCTGTAGTCGAGGCTTGCCGAGCCCAACAGGGTGCGGTAGCGGTCGAGCTCCTGGCCGTCGAAATAAATGTCGATGGCCATTGGTTTGAAAGTGGTGGTTCGGCTCTCTGGTACCAAACCGTATACATTGTAGGTACCTATGGCAACAAGCGATAGCGAGAGGCGGTCGTTGATACGGTAACTGGCAATTGCCTGCAGATCGGTGTATGCGGTGGTGTAGTCGCCCTTGGTGTCGAGGGTGCTTATGATATATTGGTTGCTGTGGCGGCGCAGGCCGACGCTGTAGCTCCAACGCGAGCCTGCCGTGCCCTGCACCGAGGCTGAGCCGCCCAGCAGGCTGCCGCTGAGTTTGGCGCTGAAGTGTGTCGGCCGGCTGTAGGTGATGTCGAGTACAGACGACATACGGTCGCCGTAGGAGACGTCGAAACCGCCTGGCGAGAAACTGATGTTGGTCACCAAGTCGGGGTTGATGATGCTCATGCCCTCCTGCTGGCCGCTGCGTATGAGCATGGGGCGGTATACCTCGACCCCGTTTATATAGACCAGGTTTTCGTCGAAGGAGCCGCCGCGAACCGAATATTGCGATGACATCTCGTTGTTCGAGGCCACGTCGGGCAGGGTTTTGATTAGCGACTCGACGCCGCTGGCGGGACCTACCGAGGCTTCGAGTTTCTCGGCCTCGATGGTGGTGAAGACGGTGGCGCTGTTGCGGCGGTCGTTGACCTGCACCTCGTCGAGCTGGGTGGCCTGCTGTTTGAGCTCGAAATTGACTATCACAAGCTTCATTCCGCGAGTGGTTACCGTCTGCGTTGTCGTGGCGTAGCCTGTCATGGCGGCCGCTATGGAGACCGAATCGGTCTTGGGAACAGTGAGCGAGTAGCGGCCGCGATGGTCGGTGAGGGTCGATAGTTGGGGGGTGGAACCGGGTACCGCCACGGTGGCAAACTCAATAGCAGAGCCATCGGTGGCCGAGGTAACGCGACCCTCAACCACTGTCTGCGCAGCTACATACAACCACGCCGACATCACTAAAATGAGCCCTGTGATAATTTTTTTTGCCATGGCAGCACTTTTCAAATACTTTTTACGCAATATTAACGTTATTTTAGTAGAAAAATTGTTGCACAATTCAAAAAAAGATATCGACAATGAGTAAAAAAGCACTATCCATTCTGCTCTGCACAGCGTTGCTGGCAGGCTTCACTTCGCAGGCCCAGAATATCATAGATAAACAGGGGCGTCGGCAAGGACATTGGATCAAGACTGACAAAGACGGTTCGAAAATCTACGAGGGTGACTTTGTCAACGGCCTTGAGACGGGCACTTTCACCTATTACTACCATGACGGTACTGTGAGAATGAAGAACACCTATATCATAGACGGCCAGCTTTGTTCGCATGAAGCCTACGACGACAAAGGGCGTATTGTGGCTACCGGCTACTACAACAAACACAACCGTGACAGTGTATGGCGTTTCTACAATGAGCAGGGTGCGCTTGTCAAGTCAACCACTTACAAGATGGGCATAAAACATGGCCCTTCGGTGATATTTACCTCGGCTGGCGATACGGCGGAGGTTTCGAACTGGGTCGACAACCATCGCCACGGCCGTTGGTGGAAGCGTGTGGGCAGACACGGCTATATAACCGGCACTTATGTCAAAGGCGGGCTCGAAGGCCGTTTGATTGAGGTTGACGATTCGGCCCGCCTTGTGCGCGAAGGCAACTATCGCAACGGCCTCAAACATGGCAACTATAGATTCTATGAAGGCAACATTATCTCTATAGACGAGACCTGGAGCGACGGCCGCATGGCCGACCGCAAGGTGCTTGTACTAACTCCCGAACCACAATACATCTCAATCTACGATATCGTGTGCCTTGCACCGCAGGGCAAAAACCGTGTGCAGGTGTATCTCAAGGATGGTGGTAAGGTAGTAAGCCGCGAACCTGCCGACAACCTTTTTGCTCGCATTGGCAATGAACTGTTTGCCACAGCCAACCGCAAAAACCGCGTGTTAGTGTCGATGCGTTGTGTTGAAGGCATTGGCAAAGACCCCGACGGACGCGACGTACTCACCCTAACCAACCCCATAGACTTGACCATCTTCCCCGATGAAGATTGCATCAAAATGGTACAATCGCGCCAATATGAAGAGCACTCGCCACTTGACGAACAGTAGATTTGGAAAGAAAAGGAGACTTGCCATAAAGCAAATCTCCTTTTCCCATTAAACACTATTACAAAATCCAATTATTACCAGCAGTCTTAAAACTTAGAATAACTGTAAATGTGATATTTAACGTCATTCTTCGTCTCTCAAATGCGGGTGCAAAGATACAAAGATTTTTTTGATTTAAATAAAAAATATCAACTTTAACCTTTATTTAACATTTAGCAACCCCTGCCAAGCCTCCGAAAAATATGAAAATCGCCACACACACATTAGGTTGCAAACTCAATTTTGCAGAGACAAGTGCCATTGTGCAGCGTTTTGTGGAGGCTGGGCATACGGTGGTGGATTTTCACCAGAAAGCTGATTTGTATATAATTAACACTTGTACAGTAACTTCCATTGCCGAGCGCAAATGCCGTACAGCCATACACCAAGCTGTGGCACAAGCACCCAATGCACAAGTGGCCGTGATTGGTTGTTTTGCACAAAATGCCGCTAAACAAATTGCGAACATACCAGGAGTTTCCTATATTGTTGGCAATGAGCGCAAAGGCCATTTGTTGGAGATTGTGACCGGACAGCTGCCTCCGGAAAATGGCGAGATGGTTGAGCCTCGTTCTTTCGAACCCGTCTATTCCACTGGAGACCGTACCCGCGTATTCTTCAAAATACAAGATGGCTGCGACTATTTCTGCACTTACTGTGCCATTCCGATAGCCCGCGGACGCTCGCGCAGTGCCACCATAGAGCAAACCCTTGCCGCCGCGAGACGTATTGAGCAGAGTGGGGCGAAAGAGGTTGTTCTCACCGGTGTCAACACCGGCACATTCGGCCTTCATAACGGCGAGAGCCTAATTGACCTGTTGCGGGGCCTTGATAGCATTGAAGGCATTCTGCGCTACCGCATTTCGAGTATAGAGCCAAATTTGCTCACCGATGAAATTATTGACTTTGTGGCCACATCGAGAGCTTTCCTACCGCATTTCCATGTGCCGCTACAAGCCGGAAGCGACAAAGTGTTGGCGCTAATGCATCGACGATACACAACGGCTGACTTTGCACAGAAAGTTAACTACATTCGTGACGTGATGCCCGACGCCTGCATTGCAGCTGATGTAATGGCCGGTTTCAATGGCGAGACTGACGAGGAGTTTATAGATGTGTGCAAATACATAGAATCGTTACCGCTCTCATACCTGCACGTCTTTACATATAGCGAGCGCCCAAATACCGCCGCCCTGCGTATGGCTGAAAATATACCTCACGCCACACGACGTGAGCACAGCAAACAGTTGCACCACATTTCAGACATGAAGCGCAAAGCCTTCATCGAATCACAGATGGGTAAAAATCGCAAGGTTTTGTGGGAATCGGCAGAACACCAAGGCTTTATGCATGGCTGGACCGATAATTACATACGCCTGCTCCAACCATACAATCCTGCAGCTGTAAACACAGTGAGTCTCATGAAAATAGATAATAACACGATTGTTGATAAGTTTTCGATTGAAAACTAAAAAAAAGCACTATCTTTGCAAGTGACACAGAATAATATATGGATTGATAATTAATTCAAAATCAATATATTCAAAATTATAATATTTTAAAAACAAAAACACCATGAGCGGATTTTTCGGTATCGTATCCACCAAACCTTGTATCACCGATTTGTTCTACGGAACAGATTATCATTCACACCTTGGCACACGCCGCGCGGGCATAGCCACGTTTGATGGCAGTAATCCCCATCAAAACATTCACTCAATAGAAAACTCCTATTTTCGCACCAAGTTCACCTCGGACCTTGCAGAGATGACGGGCAATGTTGGTATTGGCGTCATCAGCGACACCGAGTCCCAACCTTTAATGGTCAATTCTCACTTGGGTAGATTCGCATTAGCTACAGTATCCCGTATTAACAACTTAGCTGAAATTGAGGCCGAGTGTTTGAAACGTCACCAGCAGTTCACCGACCTCTCACTCTCGCGCACCAACCCCACTGAATTAGTAGCTCTTCTCATAACCCAAGGCAACGATATAATTGATGGTATTCGCAACGTATACAGCCACGTCAAGGGCAGTTGCAATATGCTCATTCTTACCCCCGACGGTATTATAGCCGCCCGTGATCTCTATGGCCGTACTCCTATAGTAATTGGTCGCCGTGGCAACGACTATGCTGTGGCCTCAGAGAGTCACAGTTACATAAATTTAGGTTTCGAGACCTGTTGCTTCGTGGGACCTGGCGAGGTGGTAAAAGTGACAACTTCGGGCATAGAGCAGCTTAAGGCTCCAGAGAAGAAAATGCAAATCTGCTCATTTTTGTGGATTTACTATGGCTTCCCCTGCGTTGAATATGAGAATATCAATGCCGAAGAGGTCCGTTATCGTCTCGGAGAGACGATGGGTAAATCTGACGATGTGGAGGCCGACTTTGTGTCGCCCATACCCGATTCTGGAATAGGCATGGCTTTGGGCTATGCCGCAGGTCGAGGCATTCCATACAAGCGTGCTATGCTCAAATACACCCCGACGTGGTCACGCAGCTTCATGCCGGTGAACCAGGAGGCTCGCAACTTGGTGGCACGTATGAAACTGATACCGTCGCGCACCGTGCTGGAGGGCAAGAATGTAGTATTTTGCGATGACTCTATCGTGCGTGGAACCCAGTTGCGCGATCAGGTTAAGATGCTCTATGCATACGGTGCCAAGTCGGTTCACGTAAGAATTAGTTGCCCACCGCTCGTACACGGTTGCACATTCCTTAATTTTTCTGCATCAAAGACCGACAACGAACTAATAACACGTCGCGTCATTGCCGAGCTCGAAGGAGGCACTGTGCGCAACCTCGAAGCTTACCACGACGACACTACTCCGCAATATGCCGCTATGGTTGAGTGCATACGCCGCCATGTTGGGGTCGACAGCCTTAAATTCAACTCGCTGCAAACAGTATGCAACGCCATTGGCATCGACAAGGAGCGTGTGTGTACCCACTGTTTCGACAATTCGTCCTACGGCGATTAAACATAAATATTGAAACTGTAACCAAAATCATACACCACCGGAATAATGAAGAACCTACGCATTGCATTAGCCTTGAGCCTGTTGCTTGCCGTCTCGGGACACATTGTGGCTCAGAACACCATTATGCTTTCGGTGCGCGATCTGGCCGCCAACTACCAGCTTGACACCGCATACCTCAACGATACCGTGGCTCTCATGGAACATTTGAACGGTATGGAGGCAGACTATCCCACCCTTTCAGCCGAGTGCATAAACATACGCACTAAGGCACAAAGTCTGCTCAACTCGTTGACGGGTGACTATACGCAACGCGATAGCCTAATCTGGCTCGACACCAACATAGCTGTGATGGATTTCCAAATTTATCAGTACCGTCTGATGAGTTTGATTGACAACCTTACCGAACTCTCCTCCCGTTATGTAAGGCTCGAGAAGGAACGCATTGAGACCGAAAAACGCTTGGCACGCGAGCGCGCCGAGGCCGAACTCCGCCGCCAGCAGGCGGAGCGCAACGCACGTGCCGAGAGTCTGCGTGAATCTATTGATATGCATCACCGTTCTATCATGTCGGCTTGCGATGGCATAGGTGTTACAGAGAAAGCCAAACTCAAAGAGCTACGCGACCTGTACTACGCTTATCTTATTGTTTACAACAAGTATGACCTCTCAACCGGACAGGCTACTGACGAATCCATTGCCCAACTCAATGAACTTAACGACTTCCAGAACCGACTGCTTGAAAAATGTTTGGGTTCCGACTCATATACTGCCCAGATAGACAACTTCAAGAACGTGCTCAAGGCTCGTTGCGGCAAGCAGAACAGTGATATATACAAGTCATATTCACGTGTGTTCAAACAGACCCAAGTGCCCATCTCGTTTGCCAATGTCGACGAGTTCGAGTCGTACCTCAACCGTCTCAATGCAGTTATCACAATCCAGAACCGCTACATACAGACAATAGACCTTCGCGAGGCAATACAACAAGGAGCCGACGATATCAACTCCACCTACATCAAGAAGTACAAAGATGTTGTCAAATCCTACAACGAGGCTGCTTCGGCCGTAGAGTTGGTACCTTCGTTCACCGGTAGCACCGAGAGCATACAGTTTATCACCAACCTCGAAGAGTTCATCGATGTGCAGAAGATTTATATTGACCTCTTTGGCCGCATTGACGATATCCGCAGTCGCCACGACTCAATACTCAAAGGGTTGCCGGTGCGCTATCCTGATGTTGTATCAGCCTACCGCGAGATAATACCTTCGCTTGGCACCACTCCGTCGTTTATAACCAAGGTAGGAGCCCAAAGTTTCATCGACCGCCTCGACGAGATTGAACGCATACAGCAGTCCTATATCGAGGTTTCGCGCCTGCGTAGCGTAATCGAGCAAAACGACAAGACCATTACCGAAGGCAAGAAGACCGACCGCCTGCTCTTCACCGGCTATCGCGGAATACGCAAGGTGAGCAACCTCACCCCGTCGTTCTCCTCGTCCGACCGTGGTCGCGTCTTTATCAACCAGCTCAACGGCTACGTCGATATGCAGGACCAGTGCATACGCGTACTCGATATGCAGGACAGCATCGCCGCCAACGAGAGCGTTATAACGGGCCGCGACCACAAATACCGCAACATCTCGAAGGCCTATACCCGTATGGCCAACAGCTACCGGGCTATAACCGAGATAGCCAACACCGAAGACCTGCGCCGCTACGAGCGTCAGTGCCGCCAGATACTCGATATGCAGGCCTATTTTATCGAGACCCTCAGCTCGCCAACTGTGGCCGCAACCGACGAGCACCTGCACAAGGTCAAGGACATCAACAAGATACAGCTCATTATCGGTATGCTGCAATAAAGCAATCGGCCGCTATGCTTACTTCAAAACACGAATGGGTGGCAGTGTTCTGCTGTACAGGTTCAGAACATTTGGTGAACCGACGTCTTGCCGAGCAGGGCATTGAGACCTACCTCCCAATGTGGCACAATTGCGATCGCCGTCTAAAGCGCAACGTGCCCGAGCAGGTCCCTCTGTTTCCGGGCTACCTCTTTGCCAAAATAAACGACAGGCAGATATACCAAACACGCACCGTCAAAGGTTGCATAGCAATAGTGAGCAGCCACCACGAGATACAGGTGGTGCCCCAGCGCGACATTGACAATGTGAAGGCCTTTGTCGATTCCGAACAGAAATTCTTCCTGCACGAAACGGCAAAACTCGTCAAAGGTTCCCATGTGCGAGTCACCGACGGCGAGTTTTCGGGTATGCGCGGACGCCTCATCAAAGGGTGCAAGGACGGCAATTTCGCCGTTAGCATCGAGGTCCTCAACACCTCATTCGTGGTCCGTCTCAAACGCGCCGAACTGGCCCCCATTGCCGACGGCCCCGCCGAACAGCCCTCGCGCATAATGACGGCCATATAACCCGTTAGATATTACCTGTCTAAACAAAAAAGTGCAACGAACTGCAATGTTTTGGCAGTTTAGGGGGCTTTTGCAAAAAATTTCGTTGCAGTTTTAGTTTTTTCGTTGCAGTCGCTTGGCCGGTCCGGAAAAAATGCTTAACTTTGCAACAGTCTCTCCCGTGGAAGCGGGAGGGTTAGTCGCCCGGCAATCAGCCGGATCACCCGCGCACTTTGGAAGAAAACGGGTCAGAAGTCGGGTTAGAGGTCTGCCACAGGATGGCACACCGAGTTGTCCCCGATAGCGACGATAACAGTGCAGCGCGCAAGCCCTGCATCAAACCAAGGGGGCGGCTCGCTGTCGCTCGCCGCCCCCAGAGATTAAATCTTAATCAGAATTTTCAGAATATTCCGAATACTCCGAAAACCTACCTCACCACCACAACTTTCTGGGCAGGATGACCGGCAATCTTGACGAGGTACACGTCGGCGGTCGGCAAGAAACAGTTTGGCATAATGCGCCCGGATATGTCGTACAAACGCGTATATTCATTCGCCGAAAAATCCGAAAGCTTTTGAAAAAGAAATCACACATATACGGGAATATGTGCGATTAAGTCATCGTAAGGGGGGGGGATTCTTTTACAAGAGCATTGTCATAAAGACAGGGACATACAGTAAATCCTGCTCTTTTCTCAGGTCTTTGGGATAAACCAAATATCTATTCCCAATACGTTTGGAAAATTTCTTCTGGAATGCGTCGAGTGATGCGTGGGTCTTGTATCCCGACGACTTCACTTCGATAGGACAGATCTTGTTCCCTCTTGAAAGAAGGAAATCGATTTCATAGTTGTGGTTGGAGGTCTCAGAAGGCCATGTGTGATAGAAAAGCCTGTTCCCAGAAGCAATGAGCATTTGTGCAACAACATTTTCATAGACATAACCAAGATTTGCAGAGAGCTTATCCGAAAGCAGTTTTTGGTAGATAATGTTCTCTGTAATCTTTTTGTCCCAGAAGGCAAGAGTGACAAAAAGGCCCGTGTCGGCAACAAACATTTTGTACTGACTATATTCGGCATTTAAGGGAAGGCCAACATTGGGATCGTTGACATGATGGGCGAAATTGACCGTAAGGCTGTCTTCAAGGTCATGGAGCAATTCGCTCAGAGAATCCCTGTCCTCACTGCGTCCCAAGGCACTTGACACCTGATATCGAGAAGCGTTTTTTGTAAGTTCAGAAGGGATGGCGGTAAATAGGCGGGAAATCTTACCAGAGGGATCAATCTTCGAAAAATCGTCGAAATATAGTTCTATAATCTCTCTCTTCACCTTATCCACTTCGGAGAGATTTAGCGTGTCAAGGTATGTGTTCACGGCCTGGGGCATACCACCGACAAGC
>JAIKVZ010000021.1 GCA_024685285.1 Bacteroidales bacterium | reverse complement strand
AGTGGAGTTGTCCTGCAAATGCCAGTTGCCTACGATTGTCTCCTCCGAGACGTTTACTTTTGTGCAGGCGGTCATAGCTGCAAGGGCTGCCATCGCCGCACATACTAAAATTATTTTCTTCATTTCTTGAATTATTAAAAGCTAATCACTGAAACAAACGCCGCAATGCCGTTTTTATTGCCCGCGGGGCGGCGAAAATTTGCCGTTTTTGTGCAATTTTGCCTCGCACCATTGCAAAACCCTCTTGCAGTCGTGTAAATCGGCCTCGCATCATTGCAAAAGGCATTTACACCAATGCAAAACGGCCTCGCATCATCGCAAAACGCTTTTGCAGCATTGTTTCATGTCCTTGCAGTGGTGCGGGGCGCAATTGCACGGCTATTCCGCCGCCTACAGTACAATATTTTTACCACATATATACGAAAACCGAAATAATCACGTTATCTAATAGTTGGTTTCTTTTGTATCTAAATATTAAAACAATCAATATGAAACGTTTTGTCTTTCCGCTGGCTATTGTGGCGGTTTTGGTTTTCTCCTCTTGCGCCACTTCGAAGTTCTACTCGCAAGACGCATCGTCGGTCCGTCCGCTGGCTCTTGTGCAGCCGTGCAGCTATCTTACCGACGCCGTAGGCGACTTCTCAACCGTCTATTTCGAATCGGTGTCGAAAGTCAACAACGCCATCCTTATGGAAACCATCCCTTCGTTGGGGTTGCCCATCGATAAGGTAGTTCCTTTTGAGTTCAACTGTGCCGACAAATCGGATGCCACCGTACGCTGGATGCGTCATCTGGCCGACGTCGGCCAGACTGGGGCCCAGAACATGACCGTCCCCGCCGACATTCTCAATGCTGTCAGGGGCAGCGGATGCCGCTATGGCATGGTTCTTTCCGACATAGGATATGTAAAAGATGCACGCCAGTATAATCTCGAGAAAACTATCGAGACGGGTGTAAAGATTGCGGATGCGCTTGTCAATAACCACATCGACCTCTCAAACGACACCGAGGCTTATCTCAACGGCATGTTTTCTGTAATCTTCGACGCAGAGACAGGTAAAGTGGTATGGTTTGGCGCCAGCCCCCGTAGTTACAAATTCAACCCGATGGATTACAGAGATATGAAGAAACAGCTCACCAAACTGTACAAAGTCTTCCTATAGTCTTCATGCAACGTTTATGGCCGACGGCAGGTGATGTGCACTGTGACGGCAATTCGGAGAAGAAACTTTTGGCGGTTATGTAAAAAATATGTATCTTTGCAAACAGAAAACGGAAAGATATGCCACTAAATTATGCCCATCTAAGCAACTATGGCTCAGGTAAAGTTCAGGTTTGCAACGCAGAAGGAGCGGTCGGCCGATAGCAGGCGCAAGTCGCTGGAGCTCGGCAAGACGGGCGAAGAGGAGGCGGCGCGCTACCTTGAGGAGCAGGGCTGCGTCATAATCGAGCGCAACTACCGCCGAAAGCACCGTGAGGTGGACATCATCGCGCTTGACCACGGCGAGCTGGCCGTCGTCGAGGTCAAAACACGCTCGGCCAATACATTGCTCACACCCGAGGAGGCCGTGGACCACCAGAAACGGCTCAACATCATCAAGGCCGCCAACAACTACGTGCTCGACCACCAGCGCACCGAGCCCATCCGCTTCGACATCATCGCCGTCACCCCCAACGGCAACGGCACCGACATCAGGCATATTAAGAATGCCTTTAATGCACTGATTTTCTGAAAGTTAAATCAAACATATGTAACTATCTGAGAAACAGTTTCTTGGATAGGTTAGGTTCGGGTTAAGGTCGGGTCAAGGTCGGAGAGACATCGGCCAATGCCGCGTTAGGAACGCCCTGTTTCGGGCCTGATTCCGAACCTTTTAAGGTTATAGTGTTGATTTACTTGCTATTGACCCCGATATTCGGCCATGCGCTTTTCGGCCATCGCCTCGTATTTGGTGCCCGGTCGGCCGTAGCACACGTAAGGGTGTATGGCTATGCCACCACGCGGCGCAAAGAGTCCCTTGACCTCCAGATATCGCGGCTGCATAACTTTCACAAGGTCGTTGGCCACGGTGTTGACGCAGTCTTCGTGGAAACCGCCGTGGTTGCGGAACGAGAAGAGGTAGAGCTTGAGACTTTTGCTCTCGACCATGCGGAGGTCGGGGATGTAGAGTATGCGTAGCTCGGCAAAGTCGGGCTGTCCCGTGATGGGGCACATGGTGGTGAATTCCGGACAGAGAAACTCTACCCAGTAGTCGTGCTCCGGAAACTGGTTTTCAAAGGTTTCAAGCACCTCGGGGGCGTATGTTGCGGGTATTTCGCTCTTGCGGCCCAGGGCTTGGAGGTTGTCGCTATGGCGGTCTTTTATCATCGTTGTTATTTGATATTTAGCATTTTGTGAATTTGTAGCGAGAGGTTCCACTGTGGATGTGCCAGGCAGTAGGCCACTGTTTTGGCCACAAGGTCGGCGTTGTCGTCGGGTCGGCCGGTATCGCACGGCTGCAGGTATCGGCCGTGTTGCACGTCGATGTGTTCATATTCCGGCACCTCGGCGCGGCCGTCGTAGACAACTTTGAGCTCGCTGACGCTGCTGAGAACCGGCGCGGCCTGAGGGCCCAGAAAGAGGTCTTTGGGCGAGAGTGTCACCCAGTCCACCTGCGGGGGCAGGGGTAGGGTGCCGTTGGTCTCCACCGCCACCGTTTTACCGGCACGGTGCAGCCCGTCGACCAGCTCGGCGTTGAGTTGCAGCGCCGGTTCGCCGCCTGTTATCACCACCCAGCTGGTTTCGTAGGCGGCCACGGCTGCCACAATGTCGGCCTCGGTCATGGGCTGGCCGGTGGTGTGCATGGTGTCGCAAAATGGGCAGTTGAGGTTGCAGCCGCTAAGCCTCACGAACACTGCCGGACGGCCGCTGTTGCAGCCCTCGCCCTGCAGCGAGTAGAATATTTCGTTGACTTTCAGCATACGTCGGTTTCGTAGGTGGCCACGTTGCCGGAGCTTTCCTGCACATCGACGCGATAGCAGTGTGGCACCTGCTCGCAGCACCAGCGAGCAAGGTTCTCGGCAGTGGGGTTGCAGGGTAGCACGTCGTTGAGCACGCGATGGTCGAGTGGGTCGGCAACAAGGCGTTTAATCTCGGCAAAATCAATAATCATGCCGTTGCGGTCGAGCTGTTCGGCACGGCAGTAGACTGTGATGGTCCAATTGTGGCCGTGCAGGCCGGTGCACTTGCTGGGGTAGTCGAGCTGCAACTGGTGCGCTCCGGATATTTCTATGGTTTTCTTTAGGTAATACATTGCGATGAGGGTGTGGTTTTATTGATTGCCAGAGGTTTGCGGAATGCATTCGTAGGTGGTTGGGTCGGCCACTCCGGCTTGTTCAAAAGCCTCGTGGCGCTCGCGGCAGGTGGCGCAGCGTCCGCAGTGTAGGTCGCCGCCGCGGTAGCAGGAGTAGGTGTCGGCATAGTCTATTCCCAATGCGGCCCCACGGGCCACTATCTGGCTCTTGCTTATGTTGGTATAAGGGGCGCAGAGCTCAACCTGGGCGTAGGTGCCGGCCTGCATAGCGGCGTTCATGGCTTCGACAAAAGCCGGGCGGCAATCGGGGTAGATGGCGTGGTCGCCACCATGGTTGGCTATGAGCACCCTTTTCAGGCCGCGGCTCTCGGCCAGGCCGCAGGCGGCAGCGAGCATTATGCCGTTGCGGAACGGCACCACGGTGCTGTGCATATTTTCGTCGTTGTAGTTGCCGTCGGGTATGGCGTCGGCACCCGACGTGAGCGACGAGTTGAAGAACTCCTTGATGAATCCGAGGTCGATGACAACGTGCTCGATGTCCAGTGCCTGGCAGTGACGGCGTGCACAGGCTAACTCGCGGGCGTTGTGGTTGCTGCCGTAGCAAAAGGTGATGGCCACCGCGATACGCTCACACTCTTCGTAGAGCAACGTGGTCGAGTCGAGCCCCCCAGAAAGCACTATGGCCGAGTCCTTAACAGGCGTTTGTGATTGAGTTTTCATTGTTTCCTTGTTTTGTTAAAGGGGGTTTCCTTCTGATTATAAAGGCATTGCAAGAACCCCTACGGTAAAAACGCGTCTGCAAATATAAACATTTTTTTGCAGACGCGTATCGTTATGACGCAAAAAATTTAATGCGCCTCAAAATCAATAGCCTACAGGGCTAATCTTCAAGTGTGCGCTAGCGCTCGTACAGGGCAGAGAGGTTGAGACCTATGCCGCCATAGATGGAATGGGTTGTGTAAACGCCATATATGTTCAACCACCTGATTGGCGTGACGAAGAGGCCGCCGCCGAAGTTGAACCTGCCGCTACCGTGTTGCTTGATGTAGTCGTGGTACATCGTGGCACTCGAGTAGTTGTCGCTGTTGTTGACCTCAATGTTGACGGTTGAGAAGTCGGTGTAGCCATCGGTGTTGCGGCAGAATCCGATGAGGGGCATGATACGCAACCAAGGCAGGACTGGGATTTGGTAACCCACATTGAGAGTCCATGCATTAGAATCGGGAACCATGGCAGCGCCGCTTGACATACCTTCTACATGGTTGTCATATTTGTACTTCGGACCAGCATCGAGGAAGTCGATGTAGACACCGTAGGCGTCAAAACTGGCACCTACTCCAAAGTCATGGAATGGGCAGCCTATACCGGCCACACCAAACTGTACACCAACATCGAAACGATTATTGTTGTTCGAAAAGTCAAACCACTGGGCGTTGACAGTGAATGTTGCGAATGCCAGCAGAGCGGCGACGAGTAATTTTTTGATTTGCATAATTGTAGTTGTTTAATTGATTTGATGTTGCAAAGGTACAAAAAAAGTTTTCAGAAAAAATCCAAAAATCGCAGGAATTTTTGAGGGTATAGTAAAACTTGCTGATTTTCAGTTAATCACATCTCTTTGTCTGCGAGCCAAAACTCCTCGCTAAGGTCGGCTTGGCGGTAGAGCATGGGCAGTCCGCCGAAAGTCTGCGCCCCGTGGGCGGCGGCTTGGGTAAGCAGCAGGGTGGGTGAGGGGGTATAAACCAGGTCGTAAACCAAGTGGCGGTCGGTGAGCAGTTCGGGCCAGGGCCACGGTGAGTTGTCGGTGTGTGGGCTCATACCAACAGGTGTGGCGTTGACGATGAGCATTCGGCTCGGTGCTATCAGTGCCGCCTCGGCATAACCAATGCAGCCGTCTGTAGGCGTGCGCGACACTTTGAGGCTCTCAATACCCAACCTTTTCAATGCCAGCTCCACAGCTGCTGCTGCGCCGCCTGTGCCCAAAACGAGGGCCGAGGTATGCCACGGCTGTAACAACGGCTGCAGTGTATCGGCAAAAGCCTGGCAATCTGTATTGTGACCCACAAAACCGTTGGGTGTGACTTTGACACAGTTAACCGCCCCCACGGCTGCTGCCTCGTCGGTCAGAGCTCCAATCAGCGGCATGATGGCCTGTTTGTGCGGCAGGGTCACGTTGAAGCCGGAAAGTCCCTCGCAGGCCACAAGCCGGTCAAGGCCGTCGAGGCTTTTGAGTTCGTAAAGATTGTAGCTGCGGTCATACACTCCATTGCGACGCCACTTTTCGACAAAGTAACGCTGTGATAGCGAATGCCCCACGGGGTAGCCTATGAGCCCGAAACATTTCATCTGTGCAGGTGCAAAAGTACGAAAATTTTCTCTCCTGTGCAAAAAAATCTCAAGCGTAACTTTTTTTTTCGTATTTTTGCATTTTCAACACATAACCTAAAACACAATGTACAATACCCAACAAATCTCAAACGACCTGATATATGTTGGTGCCAGCGACCGCCGCCTGGCCCTGTTCGAAAATATCTACCCCATTCCTCGCGGAGTGTCGTACAACAGCTATCTGCTGCTTGACGAGAAGACAGCCTTGCTGGATACCGTCGACACTTCGGTGGCAAGCCAGTTCTTTGAGAATATCGAGGTTGCGTTGAAAGGCCGACAACTCGACTATCTCATTGTAAACCATATGGAACCCGACCATGCCGCCACTATGATGGATCTCCTGCTGCGTCACCCTGAAATTACGGTGGTTTGCACTGCCAAGGCTGCGCAGATGATTGAGCAGTTCTTTGGCACAAAACCCGAGAAGCTGCAGGCTGTCAAGGAAGGCGACACTCTCTCGACAGGCAGACACCGGTTTGTCTTTACCATGGCTCCCATGGTGCACTGGCCAGAGGTTATGATGACCTACGATCAGACCGACAATGTGCTCTTCAGTGCCGATGCTTTCGGCACCTTCGGCGCTCTATCGGGTAACCTGTTCGCCGACGAGGTGAATTTCGAGGCCGAGTGGCTCAACGACGCCCGTCGCTACTATATTAATATTGTAGGCAAATACGGCATCCAGGTGCAAAATGTGCTCAAAAAAGCTGCAGCCCTCGATATCAAGATGATATGCCCGCTGCACGGCCCTGTATGGCGCAGCAACTTAGAGTGGTTTATCGGCAAGCACGATGTGTGGAGTCTCTACGAGCCCGAAGACAAGGGTGTTGTGATTATATACGGCAGTATATACGGACACACCGAGAGCACTGCCCTGCGTCTCGGCACTCTGTTGGCCCAGCGTGGTGTAAAAAATATCAAAGCCTATGACGCCAGCCATACGCACGTCAGCAAGTTGGTGGCCGAGTGCTTCCGTGCAAGCCATATCGTTCTGGCCTCCAGCACCTACAACAACGGCATCTTCACCCCCATAGAAAACCTCATTATCGACCTTAAGGCCCATGCCTGGCAAAAACGTACCGTGGCCCTCATCGAGAACGGCTCATGGGCTCCGCAAAGTGGCAAGTTGATGCGCATCGAACTGGAGCAGATGAAGGACATCACAATTCTCGGCGACACCATATCCCTGAAGAGTGCCGCCCAACCAAACCAGGAAGAGCAGCTCGCCGCCTTGGCCGACGCCATTTTTACCACTCTTAAATCCTAGACCAATGATAGACAACAAAGCTATTTTTAATATCAGTTACGGCCTTTTCGTGCTTGTGGCTCGGCAGGGTGAGAAAGACAACGCCTGCATCATCAATGTTGCTCAGCAAGTCACCAGCGACCCACTGCAGATTGCCATCTGCGTTAACAAGGCCAATCTTACGCACGACATGGTGCTGAAGACGCTGAAATTCAATCTATGCCCTCTCTCCGAGGAGGCCACAATGAAGCCTTTCCAGCACTTTGGTTTCCAGAGCGGGCGCGATGTAAACAAATTCGCTGAGTGCCAGCAAGAGTTGCGCACCGATAACGGCTTGCTCTATCTGCCAAAGTTCATCAACAGTGTGATAAGTTGTGTTGTCACCAAGAGCGTCGATCTCGGTACACACACCATGTTCATCGCCCGTGTCATGGAGGCCCGTGTGCTGAGTGATAGCCCTTCTATAACATATAACTATTATCAGGCACACATAAAGCCCAAGCCTGCCGCAACAGCCCCGACGGCCAAGAAACGTTGGGTTTGCGAAGTCTGCGGCTACGTCTACGAAGGCGACGAGCTCCCCGCCGACTTCATCTGCCCCTGGTGCAAACACCCCGCCAGCGACTTCAAGTTAGTTGAATAATAACATAATTTATGGACATGAAAAGATTAATGCCAATAGTAGCCCTTCTATGCCTGTCTGTGGTAAACATAGCGATGTCACAAAGTATTACAGTTGTGACACCGAGCAGTCATATATTGCACTGCAATATAAATAACGGGGAGGCAGAAGTGACTTTTCACAGTTATAATTATCCAAATTACGGCACATCGTTGGATGGCGACTTAATTATACCCGACAGTATAGAGTACAATAATGTAAAATATCCTGTGACTACTATTGGTTATCAGGCATTCTCGTATGCTACCATGCAAACTGTGTCAATACCAAATACGGTTAAGACAATTGGCCAGGAAGCATTCTCAGCGTGCATGAATTTAACTCATGTTGTAATACCAAACTCCGTTACATACATTGCGCAACTTGCATTTGCAGGATGTCACAATATTGTGTCCGTGCAACTTCCAGACTCGATAACGGTTATTAAGTATCAGACATTTGATGCCGACACGGCACTTGTTTCAGTGACTATTCCAGATGCAGTTACTTCAATCGAAACTGCAGCTTTTTCTCAGTGTTACAGTTTGAGGTCTGTTACATTCGGCCACTCTGTCAGCAGTATTGGATTTGGTTGTTTTTCTCATGGTAAACATTTGGACTCTCTTATCTTTTTATCCGACAATGCTCCATACATTGACAATCTATTCTTTACAGATACTCTTCACTTGGTTATTGACATTCCGTGTGGCTCTTACCATTCCTATCATGCGGCATTTGGAGTTGACAGCAATTACACTTATTCCATTCCTTCAGTAGACCTTTCCATGGAAGTTTCGTCCACTACACCAGAATGGGGTTCAGCCATCGTTGTTCAAGATGCCGACTCTCATGATGTAAGGTGCGACTCAAGTTCGGTGGTACAGGCTGTTCCAAACTATGGATACCATTTCACTGGATGGAGCAACGGCAGTACAAAAATAATAGATACGCTGTTTTTAGACCGAGATAGTTCATTGATAGCGTCATTTGCGAAAAACAGATATACTCTGACAGTGCGTAGCAACGATGAATCTATTGGGACGGTAAGTGGCAGCAACGAATATTATTATCTTGATACGGCCGAAATTTCAGCCACAGCAACATTTCATCACCATTTGGTGAGATGGAGTGACGGCAGCCGTGATGAAGTGCGCAACTATGTAATAACGCGAGATACATATTTGACAGCTCAATTTGCAATAGATACTCATCGAGTCACTATCGCTTCATCTGACGAAACACAGGGTCTTGTATATGGAAACGAAGTGTTTAGCCAAGGCATTGGCGATTTTGCGTATGGTACGGTTGCAACAGTCATGGCGGTGCCTAATGAAGGCCATCACTTTGTTCATTGGAGCAATGGCAGCATATCCAACCCGTACACTTTCCCCGTGCTTGAAGACATCGATCTTGTTGCAGAATTTGCAGTGGGTAATGAAGGCATAGATGGTGTGGCTGGTGATAATGCAAGGATAAAGGTGTTACGAGATGAGATTGTTATTGAGGGTAACGAAGGTATGCCTGTGAGAATATTTGATACCGCAGGTCAACTGATAAGCAAAGATAAAAAGACAGGACCTTTGCCAGCAGGTGTATATATGGTACAGATAGGAGATTTCCCTGCCCATAAAGTTGTAGTAGTAAGATAATGTTAGGAGAACATAGTTAGAGCCCAATGTTCTAAAATTTTTTGTCAGTTCAGAAATTAATCGTATCTTTGCACCAAAATTATTAACCCCTAAAATCAAAGACAATATGGAAAAGTATGTTTGCAATGTTTGCGGGTATGAGTATGACCCCGCCAAGGGCGACCCCGATAACGGCATAGCCCCCGGCACCAAGTTCGAAGACCTGCCGGCCGACTGGGTGTGCCCCCTCTGCTCGGTGGACAAGAGCCACTTCGAGAAAAAGTAGGCAAAGTCGCTGATTATACGTAGTTTAACCTATATAAGGAGCCCCTACCATCGGGCTCCTTATTGTTTTTTACAATACATGGCCGAAGTGTACCCGATGTTGACCCGACCTTAACCCGAACCTAACCTATTTATCATATTGAAAGCCAGGTAGTTATGTGTGTAAATATAACAACCTGGCTTTCAGCGTTTTATCAAGAACGGGTCAGAATGCTATCTGCAAGCCCACTTCCAATCGGGGCAGGATGATGTCGCCGGCTGCGTGGTCGGCCAAGAGAGAGCTGAGGTTGTAGCGGGCATAGAGGGCGGCGAGGCTGTAGCCAAAGCGTGTTGTGACGCCGTATTGCCACCGGTAGTGGTCGAGGGTCGATAGGCCGTGGAGGGTCTGCTCCGAGCGTCGCCATGTGGCGGTGCCGTCGGTGCCGTTGCCGTCGCGGGTGGTCATGCGGTTGTTGGCCATGGTGCCATAGATGCCGAGGTCCCAATATATGCCGCGGCCTGTAATCTGGCCGCCTGGCACGAAGCGCACACGTTGGAAGAGCTCCAAACTCCATTGGCTCAGGGTTATGCTCTGGCGCGTGGTGCCTTGTTCGGGCAGGTTGTATTCGGCCGAACCCCATTCAAGACCTAAACCGAGGCAGTAGGCTTTGCCCAAGGCGCACAGCAGTCGGCCGCCGAGATGCACTGCGTCGGAGTAGTCCACCGCAGTTTCGTCGGCTCTGGTTTTGAAGCTTATGCCGTATTGCAGATACAGGTCGTAGCGCAGTGGCGACTGGCCTCCCCAGACCGAGGTTTTGTTGGCCTCGGCGCCGTTGCGGGCCAGCGTGAGGTTGCCAACCACTCCGGCGTTGGCTTTGGGAGAGTAGTAGAAATTAGTGCTGTCGTAGCGGCTCTGCTCGTCCTGAGGCAGGCGGTAGGAGGCTGTGTAGCCGTTGAGGTTTACGTCGAGGGTGCGGTTGAACACGGCGGCCTTGCAGAAGCTTATGCCCTTGCCCTCAGGCAACTCGTCGAGCTCATACTGGCCATAGTGGGCTATCTGGCCGTCGGGTTGCACAAAGCGGTAGAAGAGGTTGGCTTTTTTGAGGGCGGTGTAGGGCATGACGTACACGCTGTCGGTGCCATTCTCCTCAAAGCGGAAAGTGGGCTCTGCTTTGCGTGGGCTGCCAGTAAAATAGGTTGCCTGTGGCACGCCGTAGCCGAATGCGTAGTCGCAGTAGGGGTAGAGGTCGGCCGAGCGTTGCAGTTCGTCAATCATCTGCATGGCGTTCTTTCCGGGCATGGCCTGTATGGCGCAGGCGGCAAAACCGGCCACCAATGGGCAAGAGAACGAGGTGCCGTCGACATAGTGGTATGCTTCGTCGCCGGTGATGTTGGCGGTGCGTGCATGGCCGAAAGCCACCACGTTGGGTTTCTGGCGGCCGTCGGCCGTGGGGCCGTAGCTCGAGAACGAGATGTGGCGGTATTGCTCAAGGCTGTGCACTATGCCGCCCACGCAGAGCACGCTGTCGGCATCGGCAGGTGTGATGATGGTGCGCCACTGGCGGTCGGTGGCCTCGTTGCCGGCACTGTTGCACACCAATATGCCTTTGCGGGCGGCCATGTTGGCGGCGCGGGCCACAAGCGAGGTGCCGTCCATGTCGCGGGTGTAGTAGCGCTCTTTGCCGTAGCCGAGGCTGGAGCTGATGATTTGTGCACCGTTTTGGTCGGCCCACTCCATGGCCTGCATCCACCATACCTCCTCCTTGGCGGGCTCGAGTTCCACCTCGGTGCGGGCCAGCAGGTATTCGGCGCCGGTGGCCAAGCCCAGGTCTTTGTCGCCCTCGCGGCCGGCTATGCAGCTCAGGGTCATGGTGCCGTGCGAGTTCCAGCCGTAAACGTTCTCTATGCGGTTGCAGAAATTCCAGGTTTTGACAATGCGCCCCTCGTCTCGCAAGTGCTTGAAAGCAGCATGGGTGTTGACGCGTGGAAATCCGCCGTCGAACACCGCCACACGCACCCCGTGGCCGTCGATGCCCTTGGCACGGAAAGCCTCGCCCTGCATACGCGTCAGTTGTGGTGTGAGGGTGCGGGCATTTTGTGTGGATTGGTCTGTCGGGTCGGGGCTGTCGGCCTTGTATGATGTGGCAGGTTGCATACCGTTGGTTGAGGCAATCATCACCACACGGGTCACGAAGGGCAGCTGAGCTATGGCTTCGGCCTGGCTCTCGGTGGCGTCGACCGCCATGGCGTTGAGCCAGCGGCTGCTACCCACCTCGTCGGTGGCCAAGGCTGCTACTTGTGCGGTATAGCCACTGTTGAGGGGGTAGTTGCTGATGTCGTAGAGGTTGGCGCCGCATTGGTTGTAGCGCTCAATGGCCTTGGCATCGAAATATGAATAAGGGTCGAAGGTGGTTCCGGCCTTGTCGGCAAGGAAAACCCAGTAGGTGTTTTGGGCAACGACTCCGTGCAGAGCGGCCACCATGGCTGCAAATACAGCAATTGTGCGTAAAATGTTTTTCATAATATATTGTTGTTCAACGTTTCTTTCAGGTGGCCATACCGGCAGCCACTTTGCAAAGTTACGAAAAAAAAACGGCATTTTGGTAAAATTTTCTGTGTGAACTGTGTTTTTTAGCTCAGCACAGAATGCAACACCTGATGGGACTTGAAGTTTGTGAAGGTGGAGAGGTGTATGCGGTAGTAGTCGATCAGTTTTTCGAGCAGGCGGTTGCGGTCGGTCAGCGGTGCCTGCACCGTGCAGTTGCTGTCTAAATAGCGATGCAGCAGGGCTGAGAGCTCAAGGTCAATGACATCGGTGCCGCCAAGGCCTTCGGCAGAACTGACAAAACGGCCTTCGTCAAGGCTGAAGAAAGGCTCGGCCGGGCTGTGGTTGTCCATGGGTTCGAGACCCAGATGGCTCGCGACACCGAGCATATATCGTATGGGTATATTGGGGTCGGGCCTGAGGTTGCCGAGCAGGGCAGCGGTGTAGTCGTAGAGGGTTGGCAGCGGCTCGTCCTCGCGCAGCGAGCGGTAGAGTACCTCGGCCATGAAGAAACGCAGGGCACCGAGACGTGGGTCGAAATCCGGCTGTGGTGCGCCGGCCGGCGTGGCCTCGCGTAGGTAGCCCATCTTGCCGTGGGCTGTATGGTATACCACCATGTCGAGCTGAGTCATGGGGTCGAAATAGTGCAGCTTTGTGCGCGACCGTGCATTGCGGACCCCCTTGACCATATACGACTGCACACCCAGCTCGCGCGTCAGCACTCGCGCTATCACTGATGTTTCGCCGTAAGGCGTGGTGTGGAGAACAAGGCCGTGGGTTTGAAGTTGCATGATGGCGTTATGTTAGCAGTGCCTGACGGGTTGCCGTGGCGCTTGTGGATGCTATCTTATTATAAGTATCTTCGCAACCGACTTTTCGGTTCCGGCCAAATTCGATGCAAAGGCGTAGTAAACCCCCGAGGCCACGAGGTCGCCGCTCAAGGTGCGTCCGTTCCACACCACCTGTCCGCCTGTGGCTTCGGCAGAGAACACGGTGTGGCCTGCGGCATCGGTTATGTGCACTATGGCGCCGCGTGTCAGCCCTTTTATGGCTATGGGTCCGGTGTAGCCCGGGCGCACGGGGTTGGGGAATGCATATACAGAATTCTGCGGTATCACGTCGCCGTAGGTGGCTGTGGAGCGATAGGAGAGGAGTCCACGGTCGGTACCCACAAACACTTCGCCCGATCGTGGTTGCACAGCCAGCGAGAGCACCTTGTCTGAGAACATGGGGCTATTGGCTGCCGTGAAGTGTTCCAGCTGGTTCAATCCGTTGGCAGAGAGCAGGTAGAGTCCGCCTGATGCGGTGCCCACCCATTTGCGGTTGGCTCCGTCGACGGCTATGCAGGTTATATTCTCGTAGGCCATGAGGTACTCGTAAAATTCTCCGCCAGTTATGGTTATGTTGCTACAGGTCACTGGAGCTTGCTCGCCGTTACCGCCTCCGTCGAAGGCTTTGCGACCGTCGTATATTACTTTTATGCCCTTGTTGGTTCCTATCCAGATATCGCCGTTCTGGTCCTGTGCCATACAGTTGACGCTTTCGGTGCGCAGTTTGCTGCCGTTGTTTGGGTTTACCACGGCCATTTTGCCAGTTCCGTCGTGGACATAAATAGCGTTGCTGCGGCCGGCAAACCATTTGTAGTCGGTGATGCTGTCCCAAATAATTTTGTCAACATCGAGCGTTGAACCCAGCACGGCCGTAGAGAGCCCTTGCCACGAACCGTCGGGATGGCGCACCGCCAAGGCTTGGTTCTGACCTGAGCAGGTAACCCACAGGTTGCCTTTGTCGTCGAATGCGAGGGCACCGGTCAGTAGCGCGTTGTTTGAAATTGGTTTGAGAGCACCGCCAGTGTTGGCCTCGTTGTAAACGGTAACAACCTGGTTGTCTTTTATCTGAGCTACGCCAATGCCCCACATGGCGGCAATCGTTTCGGTAGAATCGAATGGGTTTACCACGGCATCGAGCACATCGGATGCCGTGTCAATAAGGCCGTTGGACTTGTCGAGCTGTATCCACTTCTCATCTTTAAAGGTGAGCAAGTTGGCAGGCAGGTAGAGTTTTGCGTATGTGGTTGCTTTACCGCCCGGGCAGAACATCATAGTGTTGTCGTAGGGCATAAGTCGGTAAGCGCCTTCACCTGCCACCGGGCCGTTGGGGAAGTAACTGCCGCTACCGTAGGCGGAGCAATAGAGCAGTCCACCCCATGGGTGTCCAATCCAGTACCCTCCATCGGTGGCGAAATCGGCATCCTGTATCTCCAAACCGCCATAGTACCACGATGTAAGACTGTCGGTGTGTTGCAGGGCTCTGCTATAGGTATCAATCCGGTCGTTCAGGGCAACCAGAAGGCCACGGTTACTACTGCGAATTGACACGATGTTGCCAGTAACAAACGGGACGAACGATTCAGCAACATTGCGTGTGTAGAGGGTGAGTTGTTCAGGGTCGTTGGTGTAGGCAGCGGCGACAATCTTGTTGTTTATTGTGTCGAGCATAGTGATGGTGGAGGAGGCCAAAGAGGTATCGGTTACAGGCAGCCACAGGTCGCTGATTGTGAGAAATCGGTTTGTTGCTGGGGCTCGTTTGAGACCTTCGGCGGTGGCGGCATAGATGGAGTCGGAACAGAATGCGATGTCGTACACTGCTGTGTAGGCTCCGCCGTTGCCAATATGGTAGGTCTCTTTGATTTCTTTGCGGTTCAGGTCGATGACAACAATGCCGAACCCACACGCTACGTATGCTTTGCGATTATGGAAGCGAATAGCGTGTATGGTTTTGTCGCCTAAGTTGTCGTTGCGTTTAATGTCGGATATGTTATATGTGCGGTCGTCGACAACAAGGTCTATATTGGAGTTGGAGTAGGCCACAACAAGGGTTTTGGTGGTGGCATCGTGGGCAAAGGTTGCTATGCCGGCGTCGCTCATGCCTGTGGTCTTGTTCATTCGTACCACAGTGTTGTCAGAAGGGTCGTAATAGAACATTCCCATTGATGCCGAGGCGTATATTCGGCCGTCGGATGCGGCTTGCACGTGCTTTACCGAACTGTAGGGCAGATGGTCGCGCCAATGGCCGATGGCTATTTGGGCGTTGCCTACAATTGTAGTGGCAATCATGAGCATGATGAGAACAGTCTTCTTCATACTATGATAACGCCGTTTCCGGTTTTTTATTGTTTCTTGGCTGAAATAAATGCAAGTTGGTAGAGCACAGCTATTGCCGTGGTGGCTATGGTGCTAAGAATGGTG
Source organism: Bacteroidales bacterium (assembly GCA_024685285.1). Classification (GTDB taxonomy): domain Bacteria; phylum Bacteroidota; class Bacteroidia; order Bacteroidales; family P3; genus Colimorpha. The sequence goes on along the minus strand of JAIKVZ010000021.1, from coordinate 4,502 downwards.
GCCAGCAGTACCTGCCAAAATCCACGGAAATCGAACATCTCTATGCTGAAAAGTACAAAATAGAATATTGACAACATCAGCATAAGATAGCCTACGAAGTATTGTGGGGCTGCAGAGAATATGCTTGGTGTGTCGATTTCTGCACTTTCGTTGCGGGTTATTATGCGATTGCCGAACAGTATGCGACACATAGCTACAACAAGACAAGCGCAAGCATGGAAGCCCATCATGTTGTTGAAAATGTCTGCAACCAAACCTGTTGCGAATGCAATGAGTAGCATTGGTATGCGAGGTGTTCCGGTGGGAAGCATAAGAATGAAAAGCACGTATACCATAGGTAGTATGTATCCCCACAGAGAGATGTTGTTGAATACCACAATCTGCAGCAGCATTAGCAGTATAAACCGACCTATATTACGCCAAACCAGATTGTTCATTTTCTTATCCCTTCAATAGTGTATCCATTATGTCTTTATTTCTTTTCATCGAATGCAATTGTCTGCTTCATAAGGTTGTCCTGCTCGGCACGAAAACGGTTTTTGATTACGTATACGTGGTTCAGTTTGTTGAAATCGGTGGCCAAATGTATTGTGATGTTGTAGAACCCACTGCCTCGCACGGTGTCGAGATGGTCAATATAACCCACAGGTATGCCTTCGGGGAAGTCGTTGGCCAAGCCAGATGTGACTATTGTATCGCCAGCGTACAGTTTGTGAGTAGTGGGCACATCTATCACCGAGCCATATCGAAAATCGTGTCCATTCCATATCAGCGTGCCATTAGTGCCAGTGCGTAACACTTTAACACTGTTTCGGCTGTTGGAGTGCAATACAGGCATTATAGTAGCAAAGTTACGTGACGTATGCACCACAACGCCAACTATACCCTGTGGTGAGATTACTGCCATATCTGGTTTTATGCCGTGAGCGGAGCCTTTGCCAATCATTATATAGTTGTTCTGCTGGTTCCATGAGTTTTTGATGACTTGTGCCTCTGTGTAGGCATAGCGTTGCTTGTATACAGTGTCGGATATGGTGAATACACTATCGGTGTAACAAAGATAGGCATTCTCTACTTGGGCGTGAAGCATTGCATTTTCTGTGGCTAAACGTGCATTCTCTTCTTTAAGTCCAAAATAGTTTGTTAACGATGATACTCCGCTATACCACCCACCGGCTATGCGGTTGGCTGCAGTTGTAATCTTGGAACTCTGGTAATAGCTGTGTTGCACCATCATTACTATTGATATGATGAGTAGCAGCACAAAGACTATCAAGTAGTCATAGCGTTTTAGCAGACGCAGCAGAGGTTCCATATATTAGGCTTGCAGATATTGCTCAATAACTTGTTTGGTTCGGGTTACGGCCGTGTCAAGGTCGTCATTTACTATCGTCACGTCGAATTTTGGCGATTGTTTAAGCTCCTCAGCCGAGCGCCCCAAGCGTTTTACGATGGCTTCTTCACTCTCGGTGCCGCGACTGCGAAGGCGTTGCTCAAGCACTTCTACGCTTGGTGGCATGACGAAGATGGACAATGCAGCGTTGCCAAAATATTTCTTTATGTTAAGGCCTCCATTTACATCGACATCAAACACGATAACGTGGCCGTTATCCCAAATGCGTTTGGTCTCGGATTTTAGTGTGCCGTAGCAGGTGCCAGGGTACACCTCTTCCCACTCCAAAAATTGTCCGTCGGCTACACGTTGCATAAAAGCATCATGACTGAGAAAGTAGTAATCTACACCATCGCGCTCGCCTTCGCGAGGGGCTCTTGATGTGGCCGATATAGAGAACTCGAAACAGTCAAAGTGCTTCAGTAACTGCTTAATTATGGTGGTCTTGCCGCAGCCTGACGGAGCCGAGAAGAGTATTGCTTTGTGGGTATTCATAAGCAGTGGGGCGTTGGGTGTTAGAATTTGCGGTCAAATATTTTGTAGAAATTCATCACCACCATTGAGTTGTTGTCCCAGTTGTATTGGCGCGCAATATCCTGCACATGTTCCATGGCTGTTTCACGGCTGTCTATTGCGTTGAGGCGCAGGATGAAGTCGTTGTAGGCTTTCATGTTGTTATGGAAAAGCTCTGACATGAAGCTGAACTTATCGTTAATGTTGATTATGGTGCGCAGGTCGCTTACTTTGTTCTGCATAGCACGACGCTCGAGCTGTTCGCTGAGATTTTGGGCATTTGTATAGAGAGTCTCTCCAAGGGTACGCACTGTGGGTTGTTCGCTTGACTCGGTAGTGCCGAGATAGTCGAATAGTGATGGCTGTGATGAGGGTGCCGAGTGATGAGCGGTGAGGGATGCCTTCTCTTGCTGTTCCTCTTCTGGTTCTGATGATACAGATGCCTTTGGCTCGGGCATTGTGTCCGATGGCTTTTCCTGCTCTTCAGACTCTGTTTTTTCTTGCTCATCATTCTCTACCTCAAAGACCATAAGGTCGTCTGATTCGAAAAGCTTTTCGTTTCCGTTGTTTTCAATTTGTTCCAGTATGGGTTCTGAAATGGTAGGCTCGGACTCGTTGTCTTCCTCAGGAGCAAAGAGGGGCTTGGATTCTTCTTTGTGAGAATCTTCTTGATTATCAGCCACAAACTCTTGTTGTGTCGGAGAGACTTGTTCATCAAAAACAGTTTCCGTGCATTCAAGTCCGAGTATGGTGGTGTAAAGTTCACGCAACTCTTGCAGCATGATATCGCGTTCAATTACGGGCATCTTGCCGTCGGTGTTGGCAATACGGTCTGCCATGGCCCGCAAACGCTGTACACCATCGTTGAGTTTATTGATAATGTTCTCGTTCATATACTGATAATTTAATTTCTTGTATATTAATGAAATATGTAATTATATGGTGCGTAAAACCGTTTGTAAAATTACGTTTTTATTGCCATTTAACAAAGAAAAAAAACTCTTTTTTTTCAATAACGGCGGTTAATAACTTTGCAGGTTCTATATTTTTTCGTATATTTGCAGTTGCATAGTTGTGTAGAATTGATTATCAAAATATTAATAAACAACATTTTACCAATGAAAAAAGTAACAGCAATCTTCTGCTTTGCAGCCACAATGCTCTTTGTATGCGGTAGTGCGTTTGCACAGAAGCAGTATGAGTACAAAACCTATCCCAATGATCCGCTCGGTGTACGCGAGTACACTCTTGACAATGGTTTGAAGGTGTTTATGAGCGTCTACAAAGATGCACCGCGCATACAGACTTATGTGGCTGTGCGCGCTGGTTCCAAAAATGACCCCAGCGAGACCACCGGTTTGGCCCACTACCTTGAGCATATGCTCTTTAAGGGCAGTCACAAACTTGGTACCACAGATTGGGAGAGGGAAAAGGTGGAGTTGCAAAAGATAGAGAGCTTATACGAGGTCTACCGTCGCACTACCGACGAGAAGCGCCGCGCCGCCATTTATCACCAAATAGACTCCATTAGCTATGTGGCCTCAACCATTGCCATAGCCAATGAGTACGATAAGTCAATGACAGCCATTGGCAGCGAAGGAACCAACGCCTTTACTTCCAACGACTTTACCATGTATGTCGAGAACATTCCTGCCAACCAGTTGGAGACATGGGCCAAGGTTCAGGGAGACCGCTTCCCAAACCTTGTGCTTCGTCTCTTCCACACAGAATTGGAGGCTGTCTATGAAGAGAAGAACATCAGCCTGGCTCAGGACAACCGCCGCGTTAATGAAGAGATGATGCGCGGCCTCTTCCCCCATCACCCATATGGCACACAGACAACCCTCGGTACCATCGAGCATTTAAAGAACCCCTCGATGACAAATATCTATCACTTTCACTCTACATACTATGTGCCTAACAATATGTGCATAGCTATGGCAGGCGACTTTAACCCAGACGAAGCCATCAAGATTATCGACAAATATTTCGGCAGTTGGGAACCTGGCAAGGTGCCCGGATTTACAAAGGTTAAAGAGGAGCCCATCACCTCGCCTATAATCCGTCTGGTGAACGGCCAGGACCCCGAGAGCCTCACCATTGCTTTCCGTATTGAAGAGGGTAACGGAAGCCGCGATGCTCTCTTGGCACAGGCTATGGAGATGGTACTCAACAACGGTAGCTGCGGCCTCATTGACCTCAACCTCAACCAGAAACAGTTATGCCTTGGTGCTTATGCCGGCACATATACCCTAAACGATTATTCCGCATTTATGCTTGGTGGCCGTCCCACACAGGGTCAGAGTCTCGGTCAGTTGCGTGATTTGCTGCTTGGTCAGATTGACCTGCTCAAGGCCGGTCAGTTCGACGAGAGTCTTATTGAGGCAAGTATCAACCAGTTGAAACTCCAGATAATGAAGCGTGCCGAAAGCAACAACAGTCGTGCCAGCCAGATGGCATACGCCTTTGTGCAGCACCAGAATTGGGGCGATGTGTGCAACGAGATTAACGAGCTCGCAAAGATTACAAAGAAAGATATCATTGACTTTGCTAATCGTATTTGCAAGGATAACAATTACGTCATTGTTTACAAGCA
>JAIKVZ010000006.1 GCA_024685285.1 Bacteroidales bacterium | reverse complement strand
GCTTATGTGCAGTCCCAGGAGCCAACAACTGCTGCTTGTGGTTACGCTCTATGTATGTCCGTGGCGGAGAAACTCCACAAAGCCTTTGACAAATCTTTTGTCCACATCAACTAACAGGGTATGCTCCCCGTCATATTGCCTCACCAGTTCGGCAGTAAGCTTGATGGTGTTGCCCCATGTGCTGCGGTTAATTGTGTTTGCCCGCTTCTCTGCTTCTTCAGCACAATGCAGCATCCAGTCAATAAGCAATATCTTGGATTGCTTCATCTGCTTAAGTCCGGCCTGATTTGCTATCAACTCTGTGGTGCGCTCAGCCTTGATTACATTGGCAGCCCTTATTGTTTCTGCGTTTTGTAACCTTTCAAGTGCTGTTTTGGCTGGTACCAAATAGAGCTTCAGGAACTCATATTCACGATGACCGTCCTTATAATAATCAAGGTACAATGATACATTACCGTTCGAGAGCTGTTTTTCTCTCAATCGAATCAGCTCTTTTACTTTCGATGTTGCTTTTCTTGGCATAGTTAATTTCTCTTTTCAAAATGCAAAAATACGAAAAAAAATGACACGAGTAACAAAATAGTAACAAAAATGTACCTAAAAGGGGTAAAACAAGGTCAAAAAGACAACTTTTTGCAACTTACTGAAAACTAGCTATTACCAACTAGAAATCAACACTTTAGGGCACTAAAAAACGCCTCATTTGAGGCGTTTTCGGTTGTCCCACCAGGATTCGAACCTGGGCAAGCAGAACCAAAATCTGATGTGCTACCATTACACCATGGGACAAAGTCAATTCTGAATTGTGAATTATGAATTCTGAATTGGATTTCTTACTCTGAAAGTGGGTGCAAAAGTACTACTTTTTCGGCAACTGGCCAAATTTATTTTCCTCACAGCTGACTGTCAGCGTCATAACAACGAGCAACGGTCCGATGAAAAGCAGTCCCATCTGACGCTCGAGCATGGATTCAAACAAGAGGTTGAAGGCTACGATAAAGGTGAGCAACAGTATCAACCAGAGCGTTTTGCTACGTCCACGCCATGCCTGCCACAGCGGCCATGCTCCCATTGCAAGGAACAGCAACAACCCAATGGCACCGACAGAAAGCATCGTCTCCATATATTGGTTGTGTGCGTTAAACTCGGCACCGACACCATATTCCCAGCCATTTTCATCGTACTGGTCAACCAGACAGCGGCGATAGTCGCCCACGCCATAGCCAATCAAAGGCTGTTTCTTGACGGCATCGAGACTACCGCCATTGATATCGACACGCGCATCGGAAGGCTCGTCGCTGGTCAAATCCGCAATCGTCTCGACCACACGCTCTTGGTGTGTCGGCAACGCCTTCTCCATTCCAAAGGTATAGCCAGCCAGAAGAACGGCCATCAAGGCGGCCCACCTCCAACGGCGTAGCGTCAGTGCAAAATGCACAACACACACCGCCTCAATGATATAGAGCATAAGCATGCCGGCTCGCGAATTTACTATTATTATATATAGTATAAGCAACGGTACAACGGCAATCATGACTGCACGGAGCCAACGGTGCATCTCGCTCCAACGGTCATGCAGCTCATTATAGATAAAAGCCAGAGCAACAGCCAGATATATAGCAGTATAGGCATGATGGCGAGGGTCGAATGTGTTTCCGGTTACCGAACCCAGCGAGGCGCCGCCAATCATCTTGCCCACGGCCACGCCAGAATAGTAGAGAAACACACCCGTCATGGCTGCCAGAAAAGCATAGCCCACGCCGCTAAGCAGCTTAGGAGTGATCCATCCGGTGTCGGTGAGCAGGAACGAAAGTGAGAATATCAGCAGTACAGCCTTGAGTTTCAGTATATCCCAGCCAGTGGCGTAGTCGGTAGTCCACAACATGCTGATTAGCAGCAGAACCCAGTAGCCCACAATGAGCAGCAGCCCCCAGCGGTGCCCACGCAGCAACGACGGGTTGCCGACATGGCGCCCTGCCACCATGGCCACCAGTGAGGCCAGCGCCAGCAGGCACGACGCCCACAGCGCCACATGCATCCCCACAGGAATGGCGGCGGCCATAAGCAGCATTGCAACATATTGGAAAATATTATACCAGGTAAGATGTTTATCCATAGGCAATTATCCCTCAAATGTAAAACTGAGCATAAAGGTGCGCGAATGCATCTCCTCCATCGACGAGATGTAGATATCCTCGTCGGGCACACGCAGGTCGAGCAGTCCGAAATTCATCTTGAACTCGATAGCGAACTTGACATATCGCAGGAAGAAGTCGAAGCCCACGCCCATTGTGTAGCGCAGGTCGTTGGGCTGTAGACGTACAATGCTCTCGTTGTTGCGGTTACGATTCTTGCGGAGTGAGGCAAAGTCGAAACCGTAGCTGGCACCGGCAGTGATGTAGGGGCGGAAATTATCGTAGCGTTGTGCACGGAATTTCAGCTCGATAGGTATGTCGCCATAGACGCTCTCGGCTGCGCGCTGGGTTTCGGCCGAGTGGTGGGCGGCCAGATAGGCGGACTCCCACGAGTAGCTGAGGTCGCGGGTAACCAGCGTAACACCGGGCAACATACGCAGATTTAGGTAGTTATTCAAGCGCAAGTCGCCAATGACGGCTATATGGAATCCCGGAGCGTAGTACGAGGTGACACCTTGCATGGTTTGCCGCAGCTCGTCGTCCTCGGTGAAACGCAAGTCGAACTTGCTTTCGGTGAGGCCTACCTGAATGCCATAGTGCAACATACGGCTGTCGAACTGGCCAAGGTTGCCCACCTGGGCACTGCTTTTCATAGGCCAAATAAGTCCTATAAGTACTATAAGTCCTATAAGCCTAGTTCTCATTGTATTATTCGGTAATCTCGCCACGAAGCGACTGGCTGAGGCGCAGCTTGACATGCTCCTTGTCGCCAGGGTAGTTGCCCAGCAGATACATCATCTTGGTGACAGCAGCTTCAATAGTAATGTCGCCGGCACCGACCACACCGATGCGGTCCATGTCGCAGCTGGCGGCATACTGGCGCATCTTCACCGCGCCAGCCTTGCACTGGGTGACGTTAAGCACTATCACTCCGCGACTTATAGCATCCTCCAGGGCCGAGATAAACCAATCGTCGGTCGGGGCGTTGCCCGAGCCATAGGTCTCGACCACCACACCCTGCAGGTCGGGAGCACCCAACAGCGAGCGCACCACGCCCTCGCCAATGCCGGGGAACAGCTTGAGCACCGCCACACGAGTGTCGAAATTGGTGCGCACCTGGAGCGGCTCGGTGGGCATAGGCATAAACAGATGCTCCTTGAAACTGATGTTGATACCCACCTTGGCCAGCGATGGATAGTTGTACGACTCGAAAGCATCGAAATTCTCGGCATTCATCTTCGTGCTGCGGTTGCCACGGTAGAGGTGGCTCTCGAAGAATATGCACACCTCGGGGATAGTGGCCAGCCGGCCCGAAGCAATCTCGAGGGCGCAGATAATATTCTCGCGGCCGTCGCTGCGCAGCATGCCCAGCGGCAGCTGGCTGCCGGTGAGCACCACAGGCTTGCCCAGGTTCTTGAACATAAAGCTCAGAGCCGAAGCGGTATAGGCCATCGTGTCGGTGCCATGCAGCACCACAAAACCGTCGTAGTGATCGTACTCGCGCTCGATGATGCGGGCAATGTCGGCCCACAGGTCGGGCGTCATGTTCGACGAGTCAATGATACGGTCCAAAGTGACCGAGTCGATATCATAGCTGCAGGCGCGCAACTGAGGCACGGCATCGTAGATACGGTCGAGCGCGAAAGGGTGCAGCGAACCGTTCTCGTCCTGCACCATGCCTATGGTGCCGCCAGTGTAGACTATCAATACTTTGTTTTGTTTCATACCCCTCATTAACGGCATTTGTAAACAAATATTGTTTTATTATAAAAATAAAAAAAGCAACCTACCGAGCCGAGCCAACCTCATTTTTTTATCAACAGCGCCCCTGACGAGCCGCGAAACGTCGCATCGCACTGAAACCCAACAAAATAAAACAAGTATACATAAAATACTGATACACTGCACCCTCAACGTACCCTCGCCGTACCCTCGCCGACCGTTCTTCGGTGGCTGTAGGTGTTGGTACGGTGAAGGTACCTCTATGGTAGGTAGTAATCAAGGCGTTAAACCCTGTTTTTAACATAGAAACGCCCCATCAAGCAAACTGCCGTTACCGAGGGTGGTGAAAACTTTTTTTGGCCATGTATCAAAAAAGATGTATTTTTGCAATTTAAAAACACGAAAACGATGGTAGAAATTACACGTACATTCGACCTGCTGGACCACCTTGTGGAGAACTTTCCCAAGGACGATATCCTGGCCGGCAAGGTGAACGGCGAGTGGGTGAAATACAGCTCGCACGACTACTATAAATATGCTCATTATCTGGCTTATGGACTGTGTGAAGTAGGTCTCAAGCAGGGCGACCGCGTGGTCACCATGAGTGCCAACTGCCCCGAGTGGAACTTCATCGACATGGCACTGGCGATGAGCGGCATTATCCATGTGCCCATCTACCCCACCCTCTCGGCCGAAAACTACCAGTACATACTGCAGCATAGCGAGGCCACAGCCGTATTCGTCAGCACCAAGGTGCTGCTCGGCCGCCTGGCACCTGCCCTCGACAAGCTGGAGCAGCGTCCGATGGTATTCACCCTTGCCAACATCGAGGGCGAACACCGTATGCTTGAGATACTTAAGGCCGGCATAGCCAATCGCGACAAGTGGATGGGCGAAATCGAGCGCCGCAAACGCGAGATACGTCCCGACGACTGGACCTCGATGATCTACACCAGCGGCACCACCGGTTTGCCCAAAGGCGTGATGCTCAGCCACCGCAACCTTTGCTCCAACTTCCTGGCTCATGCCCAGGTAAACCCCTGCGACGAGAAGTGCAAGTTCCTCTCGTTCCTGCCGCTCAACCACATCTACGAGCGCTCGATGAACTACCACTACCAGGTGAAAGGCATCAGCACCTACTATGCTGAAAGCCTTGGAACCATACAGCAGAACATGTACGAGATACAGGCCGACGGCTTCTGCGCCGTGCCGCGTGTGCTCGAGATGGTCTACGACAAGCTCTATGCCGCCGGCAAGGACTTCCGTGGGCTGCGCAAAAACATCTACGACTGGGCGTTCAGCCATGGCAAGCGCTACGATTACACGCTGGTCAAGAAGGTGAGCCTGTTCTACCAGCTGGCACAATGGTTCCTCGACAAGGCCGTGTACAGCAAATGGCGCGAGAAATTCGGTGGCAAACGGCTGACCGTCATCACCGGTGGCAGTTCGATACAGCCCAAGATGGTACGCCTTTTCGCCGCTGCAGGCATCAATATCTACGAAGGTTACGGCCTCTCCGAGACCAGTCCCGTCATAGCCGTCAACGACCCAGCCCACGGCATGGTGCGTATCGGTACCGTAGGTCCCGTGCTCAGCGGCGTGGAACTCAAGTTTGGCGAAGACAACGAAATCCTCACCCGTGGACCGCACGTGATGCTCGGCTACTACAAAGACCCGCAGTACACGGCCCAAGTCATTGACAAAGAGGGTTGGTTCCACACAGGCGACATAGGCGAGATGGT
>JAIKVZ010000050.1 GCA_024685285.1 Bacteroidales bacterium | reverse complement strand
TGACGACGAGGTCCATCATCTCGTGACGCTCGTGCAGCACCACGGTGCCGCGGGCAATCTCGCGGCTCAGGGCACCGTAGGCACCCAGCAGCAGCTGCTGGCCGGTCTGGCCGCGGGCGTAGAAGGTGCGGCTCACCTGTGCGCCGCCGAAGGAACGGTTGTCCAGCAGGCCGCTATAGTCGCGGGCGAAGGGCACACCCTGCGCCACACACTGGTCGATGATGTCGCCGCTGACCTCGGCCAGACGGTAGACGTTGGCCTCGCGGGCGCGGTAGTCGCCACCTTTGATGGTGTCCTTGAACAGGCGTTCCACGCTGTCGCCGTCGTTCTGGTAGTTCTTGGCGGCGTTAATACCGCCTTGGGCGGCGATGGAGTGGGCGCGACGCGGCGAGTCCTGGATGCAGAAGATGTCCACATGGAATCCCAGAGCGCCGAGCGAGGCGGCGGCCGAGGCACCGGCCAGGCCGGTACCCACCACGATGATGTCCAGCTTGCGCTTGTTGGCCGGGTTCACCAGCTTCTGCGCTGCTTTGTAGTTGGTCCATTTCTGACTGAGCGGACCTTCGGGTATCTTGGAGTCTAAATTCATTGCGTTAATTCGTTAATGTGTTAATGCGTAAGTCGTTTACAGCCCAAAGAAGACCAGTATCGGCACCACGGCGAAGCCGAGGACGATAATCCAGGTGTAGATCTTGCCGAGGGCTTCGATGATGGGGTTGTACTTGTAGTTGTTGAGGCCCAAGGTCTGGAAGGCCGAGGGGAAAGCGTGGCGCAGGTGCATGAAGATGACGAAGAAGAAGAAAAGGTAGCCGAGCACGATGTGCCAATGGTGGAACTTCTCGCGTACCATGTAGTAGAAGTCGGGCTCGGGGTCGCTCTCCGGCAGCACCTTGCGCAGGGTCTGCCGCTCGTCGTAGGTGAGGTGGCGTATCCACTCGCCGTCGCCGGTGATGTTGCCCTCCTCGCTGGCGCGCTGCACGATGTTGATGACGCCCAGCTGGTCGCGCATCTTGCCTATGTATTCCTCCACCTCCGTGGCGTCGCCGTTCTCGTCGGTGTACATGGCCGACTGGGCTTCCATCTCGTCGATGAATTCTTCGGGGCTCATGCCCATCTGCTGCGAGTACTGCACCAGGCCCATGATCTCCTCGCTCTGCAGCTTTTCGGTCTTCACCATGTATTCTCCTTTCACCCAGCCGAGCTTGACGAAGTAGAAGTCACAGAAGTGCATGATGAGGCACACGAAGATGAGAATGCCCGTCCACACCATCAGCTTCGAGGTGGTGTGGGTCCTGCTGCGCGAGGCCTGGTGGTAGCGCACGGGACGCGCCAGGCGGTTGGTGAGGGCCAGCCATAGCGTCAGCAGTATGTGCAGCGCGATGACGCCCATAAGCACAATCTCGAACACCTTGACAATCCAGTTGGTGCCCATGAAGTGGCAGAAGGCGGAGTACCAGGCCCCTTCGTCGTGACGCAGCACGAAGAGGTTGGCTGTCATGTGGAACAGCAGAAACAGTAGCAAAAAACTGCCCACCAGCGCCACAAGAATCTTCTTGGAAATGGAATGAATCTTCGGTAAGTTCATGGATGTCAATGTTATATGATGTATTGGGTTGTTTGGTTCTGTCTGCAAATATACAAAATAAAACCTAAATCAGCCGAATAATTGTCAACACATCTGCTAAAGTCGCTGTATTAGTGCTATGTTGGAGATGCAAAAACAGTGGTTTGTTAAAAAAACTTAAAAAATATTTGCACAGTCCAGAAAACTTTTGTACTTTTGCAAAATATTTTTCAAAAACCTCCGCTTATGCAAGAACCTACCAGATTGTTTGACCTGCTTGAGTGGCGCAAAGCCTTGAAACCCGAGCGCCCGGTGTTCAAATTTAAAGAAAACGGCGAGTGGAAAGCTCATTACATTGACGAATACATTGAGAAAGTCAACCTAATAAGTTATGCCTTGATGCATCTCGGGGTGCGCAAAGGCGAGAATATCGGCCTTATCTCTGCCGGTCGTCCCGAGTGGAACTACGTCGATTTCGGCGTGCAGCAGACGGGTGCCGTCCTACTGCCAATCTATCCCACAATCAGCGAGGAGGACTACCAGTTCATCCTCAACGATGCCCAAGTGCGCCTGCTGGTGGTCGAGACACCTAATTTGTACAAGAAAATCAGCAGCATTCGCGAGAAGTTGCCGCACTTAGAGAACCTCTGCACCATTGTGCCCATGGAGGGTGTGAAGTCGATGGATGACATTTATGAGATAGGCCGCCGCTATGTTGCCGAACACCCAGAGGCCCCTGCCAAGTTGCAGGAAATAAAGGATTCTTTGACCATCGACGACATCTGCACCATGATCTACACCAGCGGCACCACAGGTGTGCCCAAAGGTGCTATGCTGACTCACCGCGGCCTCATCATGAATGTGCAGGAAATCAAAGAAAGCCCTGGAAAGACATGGACCAAGGCCCTCTCGTGGTTACCTATGTGCCATATCTACGAGCGTATGATGGGCTACCTCTACCAGTGGCTTTGCTTTGAGATTGCATACGCCGAGAGCATTGCCAAGGTTGGCGACAACTGCAAAGAGATAAGCCCCAATATGATGGCTTGCGTGCCACGCTTTATAGAAAAGGTGTACGACAAGATATTCCGCAAGGGCGAGAAGATGAAGGGTGTGGGCAAGAAGATATTCGACTGGGCCATTGACTTGGCTTTCAAGTACGACCTCGACGAGAGCAAACTCAGTTGCTGGTACAAGATACAGAAATGCATTGCCGATAAGCTGGTCTACAAAAGCATCCGCGAGAGTATGGGCGGCGAGTTGTATATGCTTGTCAGCGGCGGTGCTACCATACAGCCTCGCCTCACCCGTTTCTTCTCATGCGTGGGTCTTGACCTCTACGAAGGCTACGGCCTTACCGAGTGCTCGCCCCTCATCGCTGTTACCAACAGCAACAAGAAGGGTCGCAAGATAGGCTCGGTAGGTTTTGCAATGCGTGCGATAGAGGTGCGCATTGACCCGCAGACCAATGAGATACAATGCCGTGGAGGCAACGTGATGAAGGGCTACTACAACCAGCCCGAACTCACCGCCCAGGCTATCGATGTCGACGGCTGGTTCCACACCGGCGACACCGGTTATTTTGACCCCGACGGCTACCTCTTCATCACAGGTCGCACCAAGAGTATGTTCAAGACCTCGATGGGCAAATACATAAATCCCGAGGTGATAGAGGAAAAGATGAAACAGTCGCCGTTCATTATGGACATGATGGTGGTGGGTGCCGACCAGAAATTCGCCGCCGCCCTCATCGCCCCCGATTTCGATATGCTCAAGGACTGGTGCGGTCGCCACGGCGTGACGGCCGAGACCAAGGAGGAGATGATTGCCGACAAAACCGTTGTGGCCCGTTACCAGAAAGTGGTCGACAAGTACAACGCTGAACTCGGCGAGACCGAGAAGGTCAAGCGTTTCGCTTTGGTGTCCGAAGCTTGGACCGAGGCCAACAAGATGCTCACCCCGACGCAGAAACTCATACGTCGCAACGTGGCCGCGGCCTACACCGAGCGCATAGATGAACTCTTCAAATAATATTCAGATAATCAGCGATTTATAAATTATTGAGAGGCCGCTTAGCGGCCTCTCTTTGTGGAGCCGGGCGGAGTCGAACCGCCGTCCATACAAGTAACAGATGTGCTTTCTACATGCTTAGCCGCTGGTTGGTTTTAGAGGCTGAGCCGGACGGCGGCACCCAAGACAGCCCTTAGCCCCTGAAGTGTCGCCGGCAGAGCGGGGCGAGCCGCCGGTTAGCCTGTCTTTTTGAGCACCTCGCTGGTCACCCGCCGACGGGCCGGGCTGGTGGGAGATGTCTTGTCACCACGACTTTCGTGGCGATTAAGCCGAACTTACTGTGCTTCGGTTAGGCAGCAAGAGCGTAATTGTTTTCGCCAGTTATTGTTGTGCGTCTGTTTTCAAGGCTTCTGGCGCGTCAGCCTGCATGCTTACAGACCCATTATCCTTGCTGTCAAAACCGGTCGGCCCCAGGATACCTTCTGTAAGGTCATACATTAAGAGCTCTCTTTATGAGAGCTCTCTGTTGTTTGGCGGTCCGGACGAGACTCGAACTCGCGACCCCATGCGTGACAGGCATGTATTCTAACCAAACTGAACTACCGGACCGTTTATTTGGCGCTTTTTTCTCTCGAAAGCGGGTGCAAAAGTACAACTTTTTTTCATACTACCAAAATTTTTCTTCCATTTTTTTGTGACTGGCATTGTAACACGCTGTGTAGCAGTGATAACGGTTTGCTTATTTTTTACACCCAACCCTTGTGGCCGCTGGTAGCAAGCCACTCCCAAACACGGCATGACGGTGTTTTTTGGCAGTCGGGGAATACATTTGAGATGTTTGGGGAAAGATTTCAATTATAATTAAAAAAAGAGACGGATGTAAGTTGCTGAAGCCCAGAGTTAAAGATAGGTTAGGTTCGGGTTGAGGTCGGGTCAACATCGGAGTTGCGCTGCAAGTTGCCGATGTTCAGGCCTTTGCAGCCATTACTATAATCGAAGGAACCGAGGCCTTTTGCCTCGGTTCCTTCGGTTTGTTTAGGTCTGGGATTGGGTAGAAACTGCTGCTGTAACCCGTGGTGAGGGGTTAGCTGCACTTGGACCAGCCGCAGTTGTTGCAGGTCTTGCAGCCGCTCTCGTAGACCAAGGTGCCGGTTTGGTGGCAGTTGGGGCACTCCTCTTCCGAGTCGACGGCGGTGCCGTCTTTGATGTAGCGTTTCAGGGCCCGTGCCACACCGTTGGACCAGGTGGTGATGGAGTCGACGTCGAAGTTGAGCTTGCCTATGAGTTCCACCACGTTGGCTATGGGCATACCGTGGCGCAGGATGCCTGAGATGAGTTTGGCGTAGTTCCAGTATTCTTTTTTGAACATGCGCGAGAGGCCGCCTATGGTGACGGGGTAGCCGTCGTGGTCGAGGAACTGGAAGTCGTAGCGTGCGTGCTCGTCGCCTTTGTCTTTGATGCGCAGCACCCATCCTTTCTCGACCCACTTGGGCAGCACGAAGCTTTCGGCACGACCTGTGAATATCTCATAGGGACGACCTTCGTACATACCCACCACGGCAATCCAGTCTTCGCGGTCGTTTTTGAAGCGGACAATCTCGGCTTCGAGTTTCTTGGGGCGTTTGGGTGCCTTGTTCTCGCCGAAATGGGGCTCGGCCTGCTTGTCGGTGTTGGCCACGAGCACTCCGTGGCGCGAGCCGTCGCGATAGATGGTGCAGCCTTTGCAGCCGCTCTCCCAAGCGGTCATGTATATCTGGCTCACAATCTCTTTGGTTGTTTCTTTGGGTATGTTGACGGTGACGCTGATGGAGTGGTCGACCCATTTCTGTATCTCGCCCTGCATACGCACCTTGCTCACCCAGTCAATGTCGGCCGAGGTGGCGTGGTAGTAGGGCGACTTGTCTATCACGGCCTGCAAGTCGGTGTCGTTCATGGCTTTGACCTCATCGACGTTGTAGCCGTTGACCTGCAGCCAAGTGATGAACTTGGGGTGGAAGACATTGTACTCTTCGAAGTAGTCGCCGTTCTCGTCTTTTACTATTTTGTGCTGCGAGGTTTCGCGGTCGTTGGGGTTGATTTTCTTGCGGCGTTTGTAGCTTACGAGGAAGACGGGCTCGATGCCGCTGGTGGTCTGGGTGCAGATGCTTACCGAGCCTGTGGGGGCGATGGTGAGCAGGGCTATGTTGCGGCGGCCGTAGGTCGTCATCTCTTTATACAGAGCGGGGTCGGCTTCGGCCAAGCGTTTGACGAAGGGGTTGTCTTTCTCGCGGCGGTAGTCGTAAAGCGGGAAAGCGCCGCGCTCTTTGGCCATGGTGACCGACGAACCGTAGGCTGTGCAGGCCAAGGTGCGGTGTACTTTGACGGAGAACTCGGTGGCTTCGGGACTGCCATATTGCAGGCCGAGGGCGGCCAGCATATCGCCTTCGGCGGTGATGCCGAAACCGGTGCGGCGGCCTTCGAGGCATTTCATCTTGATGTTGAGCCACAGGTTGTGCTCTACCATCTTGAGTTCGTCGCTTTCGGGGTCGGTTTCTATCTTTTCAATTATCTTCTCAATCTTCTCAAGTTCGAGGTCTATGAGGTCGTCCATGAGGCGCTGGCCTTGAGTGACGTGCTTGATGAAGAGGTCGAAATTGAACTTGGCTTTCGGGGTGAAGGGGTTGTCGACGTAGCTGTATAGGTTTATTGCCAGCAGACGGCAACTATCGTAAGGGCATAGGGGTATCTCGCCGCAGGGGTTGGTGGAGACGGTGCGGTATCCAAAATCGGCATAGCAGTCGGGCACACTTTCGCGCAGAATGGTGTCCCAGAAGAGCACGCCAGGCTCTGCGCTCTGCCATGCGTTGGCTATTATTTTGTCCCACAAGGCCTTGGCATCTATTTCCTTACGAACAATGGGGTTTGGTGAGTCAATGGGGTATTGTTGCACAAAGGGTTGTCCGGAGCGGACACATTGCATGAACTCGTCGGTTATCTTTACCGACACGTTGGCTCCGGTAATTTTGCCCTGCTCGAGTTTGGCGTCGATAAAGTGCTCGGCATCGGGGTGCTTGATAGAGATAGAGAGCATGAGGGCTCCGCGACGGCCTCCCTGCGCCACCTCGCGGGTAGTGTTGCTGTAGCGCTCCATAAATGGCACAATGCCGGTTGAGGTGAGGGCCGAGTTTTTGACGGGGCTGCCGCCAGGGCGTATGTGGCTCAGGTCGTGCCCCACGCCGCCGCGCCGCTTCATGAGCTGCACCTGCTCTTGGTCGATCTTCATTATGCCGCCGTAGGAGTCGCTGTTACCACTGTTGCCAATGACGAAGCAGTTGGAGAGCGAGACAATCTGGTAGTCGTTGCCAATGCCGCTCATGGGGCTGCCCTGCGGAATGATATAGCGGAAGTCTTTGAGCAGGCGGTAGATTGTGTCCTCGCTCATCGGGTTGGGGTACTTGCGCTCAATGCGAGCAAACTCGCTTGCCAAGCGGTGGTGCATCATGTCGGGGTTGAGCTCGAAGATAGTTTTACCGTCGCGCAGGGCGTACTTGTTCATCCATACGTTGGCTGCCAGTTCGTCGCCGTTGAAGTAGCGGGTCGACGACTGCATGATTTCATCTTGGCTATAATGTTTTGGGGCTTGGGGTTGGCTGCTTTCCTGAAAGAGGGTGCCCTGGTTTTTGGCTTGACTCATTTTTATCTACTCTATTACAATGGATTATAGCCGCAAGCGGCTTGCGTTTACGGTTGCTAAATTAACAAATTTTTTGATTTCGATTGGTTTCGGCGGCGATTAATTCTCAACAACATTTGTTGATAACCCGCATGGCACTGTCTTGTAGTACGTTGCGGTTGTTTAGAAATCGCGTTTTTTGCTGTCGATAATTATGGTCACGGGGCCGTCAGCCATGAGGTCTATCTGCATATTGGCACCAAAACGACCGGTCTCTATCTTAATGCCAGTGATCAGGCCCAGTTGTGCTATGAATTTCTCGTACATGGGTATGGCTGTTTCGGGGCGCGAAGCCCTGATGTAGCTTGGGCGGTTGCCTTTGCGTGTAGAGGCCATGAGAGTGAACTGGCTTACCACCAACAACTGCCCTTTGGCTTGGCTCACATTGAGATTCATAACGCCGTCGGAGTCGTCGAATATGCGCAGAGCCGCTATCTTGTGGCACAGGTAGAGTATGTCCTCGTCGGTGTCGGTGTCTTCAATGCCGACCAAAATGAACATTCCGTGGCCTATGCTGCCTACGGTCTCGTCGCCTACATTTACTGAGGCCCTGCCTACTCGTTGTATCACTGTGCGCATGGTTCGGATTGGGTGTTTTTAGTTGTCGCTTACGATGGTGAGTTTGGCAAATTTGAGCAGCAACTGTTTCTGTCCAGTGCCTTCAAAGAAGACTATGGCTTTGCGGCTGTCGGCCTCGCCCTCGACGCTCAGCACCTTGCCTATGCCGAATTTGGTGTGGCTGACACGCATCCCAGTCTGTATTTTGTTGATTTCGGCAGGGCTGTTGGCCATTGTGGGGCCCTTGGGTATCGGGGAAAGAACACGTTTTTTTAGCTGTGGCTCGGGTTGTGCCTGACGGCCTATGTTGGCGAATGCCCTCGGGAAGGTACCGGGCTCGGGAAAAGAGCGCTTGCGCGAAGGCATCTGTATGTAGGCCGGGTCAATCTCTTCAACAAATCGGCTCATCTCCTGGCACGAGGCGTTGCCGTATTGGTAGCGTGTCAGCGCGTAGCTGAGGGTGAGGTGCCGCTCGGCGCGGGTGACGGCTACGTAGAACAGTCGCCGCTCCTCTTCCAAGTCCTGGCGCGACGAGATAGAGAGCATTGACGGGAACAGGTTCTCCTCCATTCCCACCACATACACGCAGGGAAACTCCAACCCTTTGGCGGAGTGTATGGTCATCAGGCTAACCTTGTCTGGACTCTCTTTCTCTTTGTCCTCCGAGGTGAGCAGAAGCACCTGCTGCAAGAACTCGTCGAGAGTGCGGAACGGCTTGGCGTCGTTGTCGGGTTGATCTGGCATACCTTCCGGCTCATCGTCATTGTCGCAGAACTCCTGTATGCCGTTGAGGAGTTCCTCGATGTTCTCTATGCGGTTGGGGTTGTCTGGATCGTCGTCGTTGCGGAGCATGGTGAGAAGTCCCGAGGCCAGCACAATCTGTTTGGCTATGCTGAAGGCGTCGGTGGTGGCTACCATGGCACTGAACCGTTTTATCATGAGCATGAAGTCGGTCACCTTGGCGGCTGTACTTTGGTTGATGTCGAGCCCGAACTGCGGCAGGTTCTCGATCACGGTACAGAGCGACACGTCGTTGTCGGCGGCGGCAATGCGCAGCCTGTCCATGGTGGTCTGCCCTATGCCGCGTGGCGGCAGGTTGATGATGCGTTGCAGCGACTCGTCGTCGTGGTTGTTGACCACCAACCGCAAGTAGGCCAGCACGTCTTTGATTTCTTTGCGGCCGTAGAACGAGATACCCTGGTATATGCGGTAGGGTATGTTCATTTTGCGCAGGGCCTCCTCAATGGCGCGGCTCTGTATGTTGGTGCGGTAGAGTATGGCGAAGTCTTTGTAGTCGAGGTCCTCGTCCAGGCGTGTGGCCATAATCGAGTCGGCCACCTGCCGGCCTTCGTCGCGCTCGTCGGCGGCACGCAGCAGGCGCAGGGGTTCGCCTTTGGCGTTGTCGGTCCACACCTCTTTTTTTATCTGCTCTTTGTTTTGGGCTATTATTGAGTTGGCGGCGGCCACGATATTCTGCGTCGAGCGGTAGTTTTGTTCAAGTTTGAAGAGATTTAGGTTGGGATAATCTCTCTTGAAATTAAAAATATTTTGTATATTTGCACCGCGGAAGGCGTAGATGCTCTGCGCGTCGTCGCCTACAACACAGATGTTTTGGTACCGCGCCGCGAGTTTTTTGACAATTAGATATTGTGCGTAGTTGGTGTCCTGGTACTCGTCGACCATGATGTATCGGAACCGGTTCTGATATTTGACGAGCACCTCGGGAAAGTCGCGCAGCAACACGTTCATGTTGAACAGCAGGTCGTCGAAGTCCATGGCCATGGCGTTGCGCAGGCGTTGGTTGTAGAGCTGGTATATTCGCGCTATCTCGGGTTTGCGGGCCGTGATGTCGGTCTGCATGATTTCGGGATTATTGGCATAGTCGTCGGGCGAGATGAGGTTGCTCTTGGCCATCGATATGCGGTTGAGGACGTAGCCGGGGTTGTATACTTTGGGGTCGAGGTTCAGCTGCTTGATTAGCTGCTTGATGACGCTCTTGCTGTCGTCGGTGTCGTAGATGGTGAAGGTCGATATGTAGCCCATTTTCTGAGCCTCGGCGCGCAGCACTCGGGCAAATATGGAGTGGAAAGTGCCCATCCACAGATTGCGAGCCTCGGCGCCCACAAGGTGCATTATGCGCTCTTTCATTTCTCCGGCGGCTTTGTTGGTGAAGGTGAGGGCCAGAATGTTGAAAGGGTCCACGCCGCCCTCCACTAAGTGGGCTATGCGGTAGGTCAGCGTGCGGGTCTTGCCCGAGCCGGCGCCGGCAATTATCATCACCGGCCCCTCGGTGCAGGCAGCGGCTTCGCGCTGGGCATCGTTCAGTTGGTCAAGCAGTTCGCTCATTGTGCAAGGGTTGTGTCAAGGGTGCAAAGTTACACTTTTTTTCTGTAATAGCGCACCGTGCCGCAAGTTTTTTTTTCACCGCTTGTAATATTAAGGTCCCGTTGTACGTCTATTATAGTGTAAAGGTTCAAAAAGAAACAACGTCTATGAATAAGATTTGCAAGACCCTCGCCCTTGCCGCCATAGCCTTCGCGGCGGTGCCGCCCTTGGCGGCGCAGGACCCCGATTGGCGTATCACCTACGATGTGGCCGCGGGTTTGACCCACTACCGCAACTACTCAGGCCTCTCGCTCAGGCCCGACGCACAGTCCGACTATACGGCTATGACCTCGCAGTTCACCCTCGGGGTTGAGCACAAACGCCTTGCTTTCGGGGTGCGCTATTCAAACACGGGCCTCAACACCTCGGCCATAGCCATCGACGAGCGTGCCACGGTGCAGGAGGTGTCGTTGCTGCTGCGCGCCAAGGTCGAGCTGACTCCGCGCTTGGAGATGCTTGCCGGTGCCTCGGTTGGCTACATGGGGGTGACCAACAGATGGAACGACGGCAACCGCGGCTACAGCGTCAACCGCGGCGGCATGACCTTGGGCACCGAAATCGAGTTGCGCTACCGTCTGTCGCGCTCCATAAGCCTCATCGCACGTGCCGGCATGAACGTCGGTGATGCCGGCGGCGGACCTTCGAGCCTGCCCGACGCAAGCACCATGGGTACCCGCACCACAGTGTTCAGCACCAGCTGCCTCGGCGGTGTGGTCATAGGCATACCCGTCAAAACCAAGAAGTTAAGCTCGCCCGAGGCCCTCAATGTGCCCGAAGGGAAACAGCCACTTTTGGTGAGTTACGATGTGCCTGAAAATGAGGTGGTAAGATAGGTTAGGTTCGGGTTGAGGTCGGGTAGGGGTCGGAGAGGGTATGCATTTATGCGCCCGGCGGCCGAACATGGCCCGACTTTTTGGCGTGGTTCACCCCTCTATTGCCTCAATGACAACCCCGCGCAGGTTGCCTACGGCGTCGGTCAAGCGCTGGCTGAGCGACTGGCGCACGCCCACCTCCAACTGGCAGTCGAGCTCGAACTGCTGGCGTTCTGGCTTGAGACCGAGGTCCTTGAGCACCCTCATCACGTCGTTCATCAAGGGATATTCAAACCGCAGCCGGTAGCGGCAGTAGATGGTGCGTTCCACCACTGGCGCATGGCTTAGGGCGTCGCGTGCGGCGGCCTTGTAGGCGTTGGCCAAACCGCTGGCGCCGAGCAGTATGCCGCCAAAGTAGCGCACCACCACCACCAAGGTGTTGGTGAGGCCGGCGCTGAGCAGTTGGCCGTGGATGGGGCGACCGGCGGTGCCCGAAGGCTCGCCGTCGTCGTTGGCGCGATATTGCTCGCCGTGCATACCTATTATGTAGGCATAGCAGTGGTGACGGGCGTCGAAATAGTCCTTGCGCAGCCTGTCGATGTGCTCCTTGGCCTCGTCGGCGGTGGTCACAGGGAAGGCGAAAGCCAGGAACTTGCTGCCTTTTTCCTTATACAGGCCCTCGGCCGGGGCCTCGATGGTGCGGTAGGTGTCGTCTGCCATGGCCTAAGAGTAACGCCGTTTGGCCCAAAATATTGTGCCGCCACCATAAAAATATGCCGTGAAATTCGTCGCAATTTATGAATTAGTGCATTCGTCAAATAATGACTGTATATGCGGCTTTATACTCGGAAGGTCTTCAGTAACAACATCCCACAGTGCCTGCGGAGCTATATTGAAATAATCATGCACCAGCACGTGACGCATTTTCTCCATCAAAGGCCAAGGTAAATCATGGTGGGTAGTTTTGAACTCTTTTGTCAATTTGTATGCTGCTTCGCCAATAATTTGGATACTGTATGTGACAGCAAACAAGGTTTTTTTGTCCGACACAAACTGATTGTAGTCCATATTGTTAGTAAACTCCTCAATATGGGCGATGGCCATAAGGATGTGTTCCAGGCGCCCGGGGTCACGAACGGTTTCTCTCATATATCAGTTTCTTGTCTTTATTGGCTGTACGTTCCGCAAATGGCAGTAATGCGCCTTCTTCCACCAGATCTACCCCGCGATGAAGTATGTTTTCAAGGTCGAGAATCATGGCACAGTACTTAAACATACCCACTTTGGCATTCTTGCGGTCAAACTGTACCAGTAAATCAATGTCGCTGTCTTTGCGCTCCTCGCCGCGGGCATATGAGCCAAAGACCCATGCTTTCAGTACTGGCTGTGTAGCGAAGTAGTCGCTGATCTGCTGTGTCAAGATTGCGTCCATTGCTAATGCTTTTTCCGACTGCAAAGATACGAATAATTCTTAAACTGACAAAAAAATATTTCAACCCAACAGAAAATGTGCGTTCAAACAGGCTGGCACTTTTTTGCAAAAAAACCGGTGCATCGGCATAATAAATCGGGCAAACCGCCGTTATTCAAACATAGACTAAAAACCACGCTGATGAACAATACGGAGCAAATTGAGATAGTTATCTCCAACACAGGCCTGCGGCAGCACATAACCCCCGGTACACACTTGGCCGAACTGGCCGCCGCCTACACCCGCGAGACGGCAGGGCAGAGCGGCAAACCTCAGTTGCCCATTCTGGGCGCCTTGGTCAACAACAGGGTTGAGTCTCTGCAATACCGCGTATACACCCCCAAGGTCATCCGTTTCCTCAACATCACCGACCGGCAGGGCTTCAGGATGTACCGCAACGCGCTCTGTTTCATGCTCTACAAGGCTGTGCACGACTGCTACCCGAAGGCGGTGCTCAGCATAGACCACTCGCTGCAAAACGGTTTCTACTGCCGCATTGAGTCTGCCGTCGAAGATTTCCAGTTACCTGAGCAGTTGGAGGTGTGCCGCGCAGTGCGCGACCGCATGATAGCCCTGCAAGAGGCCGATATGCCGTTTGTGAACCGCACCATGCTCCTCAGCGACGCCATAGACCTCATCAGTCCACGCCACATGCCAAAGACCGTGGAGTTGCTGCAGAACCTCAAACAGCTCTACATCGAGATGAACTTTCTTGGCGACACGGTGCACAAAATGAGCGGCAAACTGGCTCCCTCGACGGGTTGCATCACCTGCTGGGATTTCCGCACTTTCGAGGAGGGCTACATCTTGCAGTGTGCCGACACCGACCACCCCGACAAGTTGTCGCTCTTCCAGCCTACGCCCAAACTCTTCGCCATATTCCGTGAGCACCACCACTGGGTTGACCTGCTACATACCTCGACGGTGAGCGACTACAACCGCATTGTGCATGACAAGGGTCCTCAGCACCTTATACATCTGGCCGAAGCTCTGCATGAGAAGAAGTATGCCGAGATTGCCGACATGGTACGTCAGAGCGGTGCGCGGTTGGTGCTGCTGGCCGGCCCGTCGAGCAGCGGCAAGACCACCTCGTGCCGTCGCCTCAGCGTGCAACTCAGCGTGCTTGGCTACGATGTGCAACAGATTTCGCTCGACGACTACTTTGTTTGCCGGGCCCGTACTCCCAAGTTGCCCAATGGCGAGTTTGACTTTGAGAGTATCGATGCCCTCGACATACCGCTCCTTAACGAGCACCTGCTGGCTCTTGCGCGCGGCGAGGAGGTCAAGATACCCACTTTCGACTTCATCAAAGGCGACCCATACTACAGTGGCAAGACCCTCAAGATGGGTCCACGCAGCATACTCGTCATAGAGGGCATTCACGCCCTCAATCCCAAGCTGACGGCGCAGATAGACGACTCGTTCAAGTTCAAGATATATGTCTCGGCCCTCACCCAGCTCGCTATAGACAACCAGAACATAATACACGGTACCGACAACCGCTTGGTGCGACGCTTGGTGCGCGACAACAATTTCCGCGGTTGGGGCGCCCTCGACACCCTGCACCGCTGGCCCGAGGTGGTGCGTGGCGAGAGAGAGCATATATTCCCGTTCCAGGAAAATGCCAATGTCATGTTCAACTCGGCTTTGCTGTACGAGCTCGGTGTGCTTAAAGTCTATGCCGAGCCCTTGCTCAAAGAGGTGCCGGAGAACTGCGAGGAGTATTCCATTGCTCGCCAGCTGCTCGATTTCTCAGAGCTCATAACTCCCATCGAGGCAAAATATATACCTTATAATAGTATAATGCGCGAGTTTTTGGGAGGCAGCTCGTTTGAATATTAATTGGCCAGCAGTGCTGCAATGGCTGTGGCGTTGGCGTTGATGGCGCTGACGGTGATATGGGCACGTTGGTATGTTGGCATACGCTCGGCGAGTTGTTGTGTCACATAGTTGCGCAATTCGTCGCCATGCTTGTCTTGTAGCAGCGGGCGGGGTTTCTTGCTGGTTGCCATACGCGACAATATGGCCGGTGCTGGCATATCGAGAAACACTACACGTCCGTTGGCGAGCATGAAATCCATATTGGCGTTGTAGCATGGGGTGCCGCCGCCGGTGGAGATGACTATATCGTCGGCCGCGGCAACATCGCGCAGCAGTGCGGCTTCGAGGGTGCGGAATGCGGTCTCGTCATACTTTTTGAAGAACAATGGGATGTTGACCCTGTAGCGTTCCTCGAAAGCATCGTCAATATCTACAAACCGGTAGCCCATGGCAGCCGCCAAGCGCCGTCCGAGTGTGGATTTGCCACTATACATGTATCCAACTAAAAAGACTCTCATTATTGCATCAACTCTTTGGCGGTTTGCAGTGCTGCGGCTGTAGGAGGGTCCGAGGAGAGCATGATGGCAACTTCTCGTGTCCGCTCGTCGGATGTCAGTTCGCAAATTCTGGTCACGGTGACGTTGTTCTCGATTTCTTTGTACACTTTGAAATGCTGGCCGGCCCGAGCCGCAATCTGTGGCAGGTGGGTTATGGCTATCACCTGCAAATTCTGTGCCATACTGCTCATCATGCGCCCCACTGCCACCGATATGTCGCCGCTCACGCCGGTGTCGATTTCATCGAAAATTACGGTGGGCAGTAGTGTACGGGCTGTGACGAGTGATTTGACGGCCAACATGAGGCGCGACATCTCGCCGCCCGAGGCCACCTTCGACAGTTCGCGTGGCTCGCCGCCACGGTTGGCATTAAAGAGGAAAGTGACGCTGTCATGTCCCATGGGGCCGTAGTGGTCGGTGGTTGCAACATGCACGGTGAGCCGTGCCTCTTTCATCCCCAATTGGGTCAAGGGTGTCAAAATGTCAGCCTCGAGTTGCTTGGCAGCCTTTGTGCGACATTTTGTCAGTTTTTCGGCCAGTTCCTGCACTTTGGCAAAAGATTTGTCCACCATCTCCATGGTTTGCTCAATGCGTCGGTCGGTAGAATCAATGGACTGCAGGCGGCCGTCAATCTCGTCGCGCACGGCAATGAGGCCTTCGATGCTATTGGTGTCATGCTTGCGCTCGAGACGGTAGATAAGGTCGAGGCGCTCGTCGACCTGCTGCAGGCGTTCTGGCGAATATGCCAATGCTGAGTCGAGGTGCGAGAGGTCGGCCATGATGTCGCGCAACTCGATAATTGAAGATTCTAACCGCGAGTATATTGACTTGATTTCGGGATGGTAGTCCGCAATTCGTGCCAAGATACCTTTTGCCTGGCCGAGCAACGAAAGGGCGGCACCCTCGTCGGCATCGCACAGAGCTGAAGCTTTAGCCAGACCCTCTTTGATGGCCTCGGTGTGTGCCAGCAGCTGTTGCTCTTGCTCCAGTTCTTCCTGCTCTCCGGCGGTGAGGCGGGCCGATTGCAGCTCGTCGAACAGAAACTGTAGGTAGTCCAGTTCTTTACGGTTGCGGGCATCGGTGGCGGTTAGCTCTTCGAGTTGTTTTTTTAGTGTGGCATACTCGTCGAATGCGGCGCGATACTGTGCCATGGGCGAGGCTCCTATTACGTCGAGCAGCGAGGTCTGGAACGCCCCTTCGGCCAGCGTGAGGGTTTGGTGCTGAGAGTGAATGTCGACCAGTCGTGTGCCTATCTGGCGCAGCAGCGGGAGCTGTGCGGGAGTGTCTCCTACAAAGGCACGCGATTTGCCGGAGGGCAGTATTTCGCGCCGTATCACAAGAGTGTCGTCATAGTCAACGTCGGCCTCGGCAAGCAGCGCCTCGAGTCCTAAACCAGCAATGCCGAAGGTTGCTTCAACAACGCATTTCCGCTCCTTGTCGCCGAGCACTTGCAGGTCGGCGCGTTGCCCCAGCAGCAGCCCCAAGGCTCCAAGCAGTATCGATTTGCCGGCGCCGGTTTCGCCTGTTATTGCCACAAAGCCTGTACCGAGATTGATGTCGGCCTGCTTGATAAGGGCGTAGTTTTCTATGTGCAGAGTGTTGAGCATGGCGTGTTTAGGCAAGCATGGGTGCAATACGGCGCAAAGCGGCTATGAAGGTGTCAATCTCGGCCATGGTGTTGTATGCTGCAAACGAGGCCCTCACGGTGCCGGGTATGCCGTAGCGATCCATCACAGGCTGTGTACAATGGTGGCCAGTGCGTATGGCCACGCCAAGCTTGTCGAGCAGGGTACCCACGTCGTAGGGGTGGGCCGAGCCCACATTGAACGAGAGGACACCGGTCTTGTTTGTGGCTGTGCCGTAGATTTGCACCCCGTCGATGGTGCGCAACTGCTCTGTGGCGTAGGCCAGCAGTTGGCTTTCTATGGTGGCAATGCGGTCCAAGCCAGTGCTTTGTATAAAATCGAGTGCCGCACCGAGACCCAGCACATCGCCTACCGAGGGGGTGCCGGCCTCGAACTTGAATGGCAGTTCGTTGTAGGTGGTGTGGTCGAAGGTGACGGTCTTTATCATCTCGCCGCCACCTTGATATGGGGGCAGTTCGTCGAGCACCTCTTCGCGGCCGTACATCACGCCAACCCCCATAGGGGCGTACATTTTGTGGCCGGAGAAACAGTAGAAGTCGCACCCCAGCTGTTGCACATCCACAGCGGTGTGGGCCACTGCCTGGGCTCCGTCGACCATTATCATTGCACCATGGGCGTGTGCCTCACGAGCCATGAGGGCTATGGGGTTGACTGTGCCGAGGGTGTTTGAAACATGACAGACTGCCACCAGTCGGGTGCGCTCGTTGAAGAGGCTGCGGTAGGCGTCAAGGTCCAGTTCGCCCGAGTCGCTGAAGGGGATGACACGGATTTTAACATTTTTTTTATGACAGGCCAGCTGCCATGGCACGATATTTGAGTGGTGCTCCATGCCGGATATTATCACCTCGTCGCCCTCGCTGAGGTAGCGCTCGGCAAAGGTGGATGCCACTAAATTGATGCTTTCGGTGGTGCCGCGGGTGAAGACAATCTCTTTCGGTGAGCGGGCATTGACATATTGTTGTACCTTGCGGCGCACCTGCTCGTAGGCCTCGGTGGCCTCGGTGGCCAGGTGATGGGCGCCGCGGTGTATGTTGCTGTTGAGGGTCAGATAGTAGCGGCTCAGGGCCTCGATCACCGCCGCCGGTTTTTGGGTGGTAGCAGCGTTGTCGAGGTAGACCAGCGGTTTGCCGTATACCTCGGTGCCGAGTATCGGAAATTGGTTGCGAATATCGTCGTTTGTCATTTTTTATCTTTGCTCCTTCTTTTTTTGATAATGCCGCGCACGATGAGGAAGGCCACGGCTACGGCTGCAACCACCACTATGATGATACTCAGCTCGCGGCTGTATTTCACTATCACCGACGGGTCGGCGGCACGGTAGGCCACCCATCCCAGCAGTGCCAGTATGCAGTTCCACGCCAGAGCTCCTAGGAAAGTGAAAAACACAAACGGTCCCATCGGCATTTTCGACAAACCTGCCGGAATCGAAATCAACTGGCGTATGACTGGAATGAAGCGTCCTACGAGGGTCGACACATTGCCGTGGTCGTTGAAATAGGTCTCGGCACGCTCCAACTTCTCGGGCGAGAGTTGCAAAAGCCGGCCGACACGGCTACGGGCGAAAGCATATATGATGGGGCGGCCGAGCCAACGCGAAAGCCAGTAGTTTATCAGCGCTCCGAGCAGTGCGCCCAAAGTCCCGAACAGCACCACTAACCATATCTTCATGCCCCCCTCGCTCTCGGGGTTCGAGGCCACGTACACAGCCGGCGGTATCACCACCTCGGATGGAAAGGGAATGAACGAACTCTCGACGGTCATGAGCACCCCAACGGCTGTGTAGTTCATATTGGCGTCGTACCATTGCAGAGCCTTGGCCACAAAACCTGTGGAGGTGGCGCTGTCGCCATGAACCTGTTCGGCAAGGCCGGTCTGGGCGGCGGCTGGCAGGGCCAGCGACAGGGTGGCAAACAAAATCAAAATCCTACTGTATTTCATAGAGTGTTGATATTTACGTTGTTGCATAGTTTGAGCAATTGCTTCGGACTGCAAAGATACAAATAAAATTGCTATCGGGCAACAAAAAAAAACATATTCTTGGCATTGAGTGGAGGCCGTGGCGGCAACTGACTGGCAGTCAGCGTTAGAGGCGGCAGGGTAGAGCTATGGTTGGTTCCCGACCGCGAAATGCTGCGGTTGGGGGCGGGGGTGACCGAAGGCTGCCCGATGTTGACCCGACCTTAACCCGAACCTAACCTATCTTACTTCCTGATTTTCAGCAGGTTGAGTGTGATTAACGTTAATTTCTGATTTTGAGGTGTTTACGCTGTTGCGGCTGACGGCTCCGCGTTGAGCCAGGAACACGCCGCCTATGACCACGGCGGCACCAACCACTTTGCTCCACGCAAAGTGTTCCTGCCCTATGGCTATGGCGGCTATGAGCGAAAATACCGGAATGGCGTTGTTGAACACACAGGCTGCCGAGGCTCCGAGCTGTCGCACTCCGTAGTTGTAGAACACGTAGGCCAGGGTGCTGCAACACACGCCCAGCGCGAGCAGCAGCAGTATCATCTTGGGTGAAAAGGAGAGCTGCGACAGGTGGCTGCCGTCGACAGCCAGCATGAGAGGAAGGTAGAAAACCAAGCCTATCAGGTTCTGGTAGGCGGTGATGGTTACGGGGCG
The DNA here is from genome assembly GCA_024685285.1 of Bacteroidales bacterium. GTDB lineage: Bacteria > Bacteroidota > Bacteroidia > Bacteroidales > P3 > Colimorpha. Next base: position 53,555 of record JAIKVZ010000050.1, on the reverse strand, counting down.
GTAGTGGTCGACAATTTTCACAAGTATCAGTGTGTATACCACGGCTATGAACACTGCCGCGGCCAGAAAGAGCATTCCTTGCCACGAGCCGCGCAGCTCCTCGCCGCCGATGAGCATTATGGCAATACCCACCATTGACATGGCCACACCGGCCAGGGTGCTGGCCCCGATGCGCTCCTTGTAGGCTAGAGCCATTCCAAATGGCACAAAGAGGGGTATGGTGGCAATCACCACCGATGCCAGGCTGCCGCTCACCAACTGCACTCCGCTTGTTTCGCACAGGTTGTATACGAAAGGTTCGGCCAAAGCCAGGAGGAGGAACCACTTGATGTCTTCGCGCCTCACACGTTGCAACTTACCGAGCATTGCCAGCGAGGGGATGAACACCACGGTGGCCACCGCCAGGCGCAGGGTGATGAGTATGGTGACGGTCATACCACCCTCGGTCAGAAACAGCTCCTTGGTCATGATGAAACTCACTCCCCAGAACACCGTCGAGAGCACCAACATCAGGTATGTCAAAGTTTTTTTCATAAAAAAACGCAAAAAAATGTGTGCAAAGATACAATTTTTTTTTAATTTTGCAGTTTTTATTAAAAACATAGTACAAAATATATAGAAGATAAACCGCAAAAACAATAACACCTATGAAAAGAACAATCATTGCAGTGGCAGCACTGCTGGTTATGGCCGGGTCGGCAATGGCCCAAAACACATTCAAGGGCATAGTGAAATACAAAGTGGAGTCGACCGGCGAGGTGGCGTTCCAGATACCCGATGAGGCCGCCGTGGCCGAAATCAAGGTCTCGGGCAACGACCTCTACACCAAGAGTGCAATTTTCAAAGACTCTCCATTCACCGAGTGCACCTTGGTTCAGAATCTCACCACCACCCAATGCCAGGACTTCAGTCAGCTGCTGGACTATCTGCGTAGCAACGGCAGCGAGTTCACCTACCAGGGCTCGGGCAAGCTCATTGTCAAGCACACCTACAAAGAGTCCGATTTCGACAGCGTTGACATCGAGGACAAAGAGCCTGGCCACTTTTACTACGAGTATGTTAACGGCGAGACTAAGGAGATTGCCGGCTTTGTAGCCAAGAAGATGATACGCCACACCTACGATGCCGAGGGCGTTGACCATCCCGTGGAAATGTGGTACAGCGACGAGATTGGCCCCAAACTCAACGTGCTTTTCGGCGGCATAAAGGGTATGCCTCTGCAGTGCACCACCGACGCTGGCGAAGGCCGTGCCATAACCTACACCGCCACCGAGATTGTTAAAGGCAAGGTCAAGGAAGCCGACTTCCTGCTACCTGCCGGTTACGAGCAACTTAGCGACGAAGACCTCGAAACCCTTGGCCAGGAGCTGAGCGACGAAATTGAGCTGTTGCAAGGCGAGTAAGAAAATTCCCTAAATACTACCAACACTTCCCAGCCAACCACCCAGCAATGCCAGCCAAGAAGAAGAAAAAAAAGACCGTAAAACCAACTACCCGGTTCCAGGAGTTCCTGCGCAGTTCGCGTTTTGCTAAACTGCGTGGGGCTGTATATGTTATGTTCGCCGCGTTTCTAATGGTGGCCATGATAGGCTACTACACCACCGATGGCGGACACAACGGACGCTGGTTAGGCTTGGTAGGCACGGCGGTGGCCTCGTTTTTTGCCAACCACTTGTTTGGTGTGGCGTCGTTTGGGTTTGTGTTGCTGTTTTTCGTTTATGGCTTAAGGCTCCACAAAGTGTATATCATGCCATGGTGGCGCACTTTCGGGGCTGTGGTGTTCTGGATGTTTTGGCTCTCGACCACTCTGGGCTACGTGGGTGGGCAGTGGGTCAAGAACACCGATTTTGAGAGTGTGGCAGGCATAGGCCTTGTTATAGCCGGCCAGCTGGCCAAATGGCTTAGCTGGTGGACTTTGATACTGATGCTATTCATCGGCGGTCTGTTCTTAGTGCTATATCACAGAGTCAAGGTCAAATTGCCAGAACTCGATTTGCCAAAAATTGAGGTTAAGAAAGCTGAAAATCTGATCAGAGAGGCTGTTACAGACCATACCCCTGAGCCAGTTGCGACCGATGTTCCCGTGTTACTCAACGACCAAGAGGACGAACCGGTTGACGAGCATAACGATGAGCTCAATCCCATATTCAAGAAATCCGGAAAAAATAGCGACGAGCCAGCTGAAGAGGTGCAACTCTCTATCGACGAGGAATTTGAGCAGATTGTAAAGAAAGCCATGGGCTCGCAAAAAGAGGAACCCGAAAGTGCGGCTGAACCGGAGTTCACGATAGAGAACACCGGTCTGTCGGAGGGCTCTGTGGTCAATCCAGCCTCGGCTGAGCCTGAAATAGAAGATACAGAAGACTACAGCCGCCACTTTACCATTGACGACGTGTATGACCCTCATCTTGATCTCAAACAGTTCCAGATGCCGTCTACCGATATGCTCGAAGATTGGGAAGCCCGCAACACTAAAGTTACAAACGAGGAGCTGGTGGCCAACAAAGACCGTATTGTCAAAACCTTGCGCGACTATGGCATTGAGGTTGTGGGAATATCGGCCACCCCTGGCCCTACGGTCACCCTCTATGAGATAAAGCCTGCACCAGGCATACGCATTTCTAAAATCAAGAATCTGGAAGACGACATAGCCCTGTCGCTTTCGGCTCTTGGTATCCGTATTATTGCCCCGATACCAGGACGTGGCACAGTTGGTATAGAGGTTCCCAATGCCAACCCTCAGGTAGTGGCCATGAAGACCATGCTCGAGTGCGACGCTTTCGTCAAGAGTGGCAAAATGGAACTACCAATCGCCATTGGCAAGACCATCAGCAACGAGCCTTATGTAACCGATTTGGCCAAGATGCCTCACCTACTCATGGCCGGCGCCACTGGCACCGGTAAGTCTGTGGGTCTCAACGCAGTCATTGCCTCGCTGCTTTTCAAGAAGCACCCTTCGGAGTTGAAGTTTGTCATGGTCGATCCAAAGAAGGTCGAACTCTCGCTCTACAGTAAGATAGAGCGGCACTACCTGGCCAAGTTGCCCGACAGCGAAGAGGCCATTATCACAGATGTTAAGAAGGTCGTGCGCACCCTCAACTCACTGTGCATAGAGATGGACCAGCGCTACGACCTGCTGAAACAGGCCCAAGTGAGGAAGATTACAGAGTATAACGACAAGTTCTGCCACCGCCGCCTCAACCCCGAGAATGGCCACCACTATATGCCATATATCGTGCTGGTTATAGACGAGTTTGCCGACCTTATAATGACTGCCGGCAAAGAGGTTGAAATGCCTATAGCTCGTTTGGCACAGTTGGCCCGTGCCGTTGGCATACATCTCATCATAGCCACACAACGCCCGACAACCAATATCATTACCGGTACCATCAAGGCCAACTTCCCGGCTCGTATAGCTTTCCGTGTCACTTCGGGCATCGATTCGCGCACAATTCTTGACGCCGGCGGGGCCCAACAACTCATAGGCCGCGGTGATATGCTTATATCGCTCGCAGGCAGCGATATGGTGCGTCTGCAGTGTGCATTGATAGAGACTGAAGAGATAGAACGCCTGGCTGATTGGATTGGTGGTCAGCGAGGGTATCCCGACGGTTTCCTACTGCCCGAATACCTGGACGAGAACGAGGAGCCAAACAAGGAGTTCGACCCCAAGCAGAAAGACGAGTTCTTCAACGATGCGGCCCGCCTTGTAGTGGCGTCTCAGTTCGGTTCCACCTCGCTTTTGCAGCGCAAGCTGCAATTGGGATACAACCGTGCCGGCCGCATAATAGACCAGCTTGAAGCAGCCGGTATAGTGGGCCCATATAATGGTTCTAAACCCCGAGATGTGCTTGTGCACGACGAGCAAACACTTGAAGACTTGTTACGAGAACTTTAAACATTAGCATTGATATGAAGAAGAAAGTTTTATCAGTGGTTACAGTCCTATCCCTCATATTTTTGATGACGGGTTGCACCAAGGAGCGCACTTGCCGGTGTGCTGTACGCAATTCGTCGGTGGTGAGGATTATTGAGATTGACAAAGGCAAGTGCGAGAACATCAAGTTCTTCCGTCACCGCGACGAGATTGACTCGCTCTTTCTCGACTCGCTGCTGTGCACCGACTATACTTTTGACATAGATTCCATATATAAAACCGAGGAGTTATGAAGAAGAGATTGACCATAGTGCTGCTTTTAGCGGCTTGCGTGTTGACATTAACCTCTTGCCAGAAAGAACGCACCTGCAAGTGCGAACCCCGGTCTCAGAAGGAAAAACTACAGCTTGTAACAGTCGACCGCTCTATGAAGTGCGACGCAATCCTGCGCCTGTACAAGGAACGCAAAACCGATGATGCCTCGGGCAAGCAGACTCTGGAGCGCTATGACCCGGTGCCTGTCAGTTGCGTCGACTATGAAGAGTTCAAGTAGCCTTTGGCCTACACTGGCAAGGGTGGCGGCGGGCTTGTTTTTTGTTGTTTCAGCTGTCGCCAAACTGTTCTCTGTAGACAGTTTTGAAGTCTATATATTCACTTACGGATTTTTCTCGCTCGAAACCAGTTACTTACTGGCCCGCGCCTGCATATTTGTTGAAGTCGCGGTAGGTATCATGCTGATTTTAGGGTGTTGGCCTCGGGTTGGGGTCGGGTTGGGGTCGGTAATGACTCTTTTGTTTACCATCTTTCTGTGCTATGCCGCCCTCAAAGGCCGCACAGACTCGTGTCACTGTATGGGTAATATGGTGCAATTCAGCCCAGTACAGTCTATAGTCAAAAACTCCATGTTGCTTCTTGCGTTACTTTATGCCCGTAGGAGTACCAAGTGGCAATGTCGTCCACGTTGGTACGTGGCGGCTCCTGTGCTGGCAGCCATATTGGTGGCGGTGTTTGCTATCTCGGTGCCTGACAACTGGAGATACGGTTCATCGAAAGAGCCGTACAACGCCAAGGCTCTTTCTCAGATGTTGAGCAACGAGACCCTGTCGGCCGTTCACGGAGAGCATCGTGTGCTGGCTTTCGTCACTACAGGTTGCGGCTATTGCCAGTTGGCTGCGGACAAACTGCTTTCCATCCAGAGGCGGCACCATCTCGACTCTGCGGCATTCATCTTTGTGGCCCCTGAACCGGTGGAGCCTGCCTCAAACGAGGTGCTTTCGCCAAGCAATTTCGGCTACCACCTTAACAGGATTGATGTTGACCAGTTTATTGCGATAACCTACGGTCAACGGCCGTTGGTGTTGCAGCTCGACGGCGACTCGGTGGCTGCAACCTATCATCTGCGCAACATTAACGAGCGCGACATCAGCCGCTGGCTGACCCGCTGACCTTTGCCTCAAATAGTGTGCCAATGTGTAATATGACTGACATTTTGTCAGTCAGCATGCCATTGGTATGATTTTTGATAATGCTTTGGCATAGCATTGTCGAAACGAAATAAATATATATAGTCATGCAAGGTAAACTAAACGTACAAACCGAGAACATTTTTCCGGTAATTAAGAAGTTCCTCTATTCCGATCACGAAATCTTCTTGCGCGAACTCGTCAGCAACGCAGTGGATGCCACCCAGAAGTTGAAGACCCTCTCGACTCGAGGCGACTTTAAGGACGAATTGGGCGATCTGACTATCGACGTGAAGATTGACAGCAAGAAAAAGACCCTCACCGTCAGTGACCGCGGCATAGGTATGACCGCCGAAGAGGTTGAGAAGTACATCAACCAGATTGCTTTCAGCGGTGTTTCTGATTTCCTCGACAAGTACAAAGACAGCCACGAACCGCTAATAGGCCATTTCGGTCTTGGCTTTTATAGTGCTTTTATGGTCAGCGACAAAGTAGAGATTTTTACCAAAAGTTGGAAGGAAGAGCCAGCCCAGCACTGGAGTTGCGAGGGTAATCCCGAGTTCAGTATGGAGGAGGACAAGAAGCATACCGACCGAGGCACAGACATAGTGCTGCATATTGCCGACGACTGCAAAGAGTTTCTCGAAGAGTCGACCATCTTGCAACTGCTTAAAAAATACTGTCGCTTCATGCCTGTCGCTATCCGCTTTGGCGAGGAGACGGTATGGGTCGACAGCGAGACCGACTGCGACAAGGACGGCAACCCCAAACGCGTTGAAAAAAAACAACCCCGTATCATCAACGACCCAGACCCTGCCTGGAAGAAGAGCCCAAGCAGCTTGACCGACGAGGACTACAAGAAGTTTTACCACGAACTTTTCCCCATGAATTTCGAGGAGCCGCTGTTCCAGATTCATCTTAACGTCGACTACCCCTTTAACCTCACCGGCATACTTTATTTTCCGAAGGTACGTAAGACCATCGACCCCAACCGCAATAAAATTCAGCTTTATTGCAACCAGGTGTTTGTCACCGACCAAGTCGAAGGCGTGGTGCCCGACTACCTGATGCTGCTGCATGGTGTGCTTGACTCGCCCGACATACCGCTCAACGTTAGCCGTAGCTACTTGCAGAGCGATGCCAACGTCAAGAAAATATCAACCCACATTAGCAAGAAAGTCGCCGACAAACTTGAAGAGATGAGCAAGAAGAAAGAAGGCGAGGAGAAGAGTGCACTGGAAGAGAAGTGGGACGACATTAAGATTTTTGTGCAGTACGGTATGCTCACCGACGAGAAATTCTGCGAGCGCGCCATGAAGTTCTATCTGCTCAAAGGCACCGACGGCACATACTACACCCTTGACTCCTACCGCGAGAAAATAAAAGCCCTGCAAACCGACAAGGACAAGACTGTGTGCTACCTCTACGCCAGTGATGCCGATGCGGAACACGCCTACATCGAGAAGGCCAAGGCCAAAGGCTACGATGTGCTGCTTATGGATTCGCCCCTCGAGAGCCACTTTGTCAACCTGCTGGAGCAAAAGATAGAGAAAACCCGCTTCGTGCGTGTCGACAGCGATACCGTCGAGAAACTTATCCCACATGACGACTCTATACCCGAGAAACTCAGCAAAGAGGAAAAAGAAAAGCTGCAGCCAATAATTGAGGCCGAGATTGACAAGCAGAAGTTTACCGTGCAGCTGGAAAGCCTTGAGAGCGACGATGCGCCAATGCAGGTCACACAGAGCGAGTTCATGCGCCGTTACCGCGAGATGGCACAGACCTCGGGGGGCGGCATGGGTTTCTATGGCGAATTGCCGGAAAGTTACAACCTTGTCGTCAATATCAATCACCCATTGATTAGTCGTGTGCTCAATGAGGCCGATGCAGACAAGCAGAAAGAACTCGTCCATCAACTCACCGACCTCGCATTGCTCGGCAACGGCCTGCTCAAGGGCGAGGCTCTGAGCCGATTCCTAAAACGCAGTGTTGAGATGATATAAAAAGTTTGAATTCAGGAAGCAAGAGCGGGCCTGGAAAATCATCCGGGTCCGCTCATTTTTTGTGTGCGCCGGGCAATATTTCGGGACGGGAGACGTTATATATGTATGAGACTTGACAGTACGTACAAGATTTACAGTGTTGAAGGCGAGAATGTTATTCTTCAGCCGTTGGTTGATGGCGCCATGTCGCGTGTGGTGGGCTTCAACGAGAGTTCTTTGTTTTTATGGAATGGTTTTCAGAATGTTGATTTCAATGCCGACGACCTTGTTCAGGCTCTGCTTTCGGAGTATGAAGTCGAGGAGTCGGTGGCCCGTGCCGACGTGGACGGGTTGCTTGCCCAGCTCAGGGACAACGGGCTGCTGATTGAGTAGCATTGGGCCGACTGTGATGAAAAAACAAAGTGCGCGGCCCGCAGGGCCGCGCACTCGTCTTCTTCTGTGGCTTGCAGCCACATGGCCGTGGCCTACTCGAATGAGCGGATGGCCTCTTTGATGAGCTCCATGGCTTCGCGCAACTGCTGCTCGGTGATGCAGAGCGGCGGGGCGAAGCGGATGATGTGCTGGTGGGTGGGCTTGGCAAGCACGCCGAGGTCGCGCATCTTCAGGCACACATCCCATGCCTCTTTGCCGTTGTGGGGCTTGATGATGATGGCGTTCAAGAGTCCCTTTCCGCGCACCTTCTCAATCATGGGCGACTTGAAGTTGGTCATTTCTTCGCGGAAAATCTTGCCGAGGCGCTCGGCGTTCTCCATCAGATGCTCGTCCTTGATGACCTGCAGGGCTGCGATAGAGACCTTGGCTGCGATGGGGTTGCCGCCGAAAGTGGAACCGTGCTCGCCGGGTTTGATGTTGAGCATGATGTCGTCGTCGGCCAGCACAGCGCTCACGGGCATGACGCCGCCGCCGAGGGCTTTGCCGAGGATGAGGATGTCGGGACGCACGTTCTCGTGGTCGCAGGCTAGCATCTTGCCGGTACGGGCTATGCCGCTCTGCACCTCGTCGGCCATGAAGAGCACGTTGTACTTCTTGCAGATGTCGTAGCATTTCTTGAGGTAGCCGTCGTCGGGCACGTACACGCCGGCCTCGCCCTGGATGGGCTCAAGCAGGAAACCGGCCACTTTCTTGCCGTGTTCGGCGAGCACTTTTTCGAGTGCGCTGGGGTCGTTGTAGGGTATGCGGATGAATCCGGGGGTCATGGGACCGTAGTTGGCGTAGCTCTCGGGGTCGTTGCTCATGGTGATGATGGTGATGGTGCGGCCGTGGAAGTTGCCTTCGCAGCACACAATCATCACTTCGTCGTTGGGGATGCCTTTTTTCACCACACCCCAGCGGCGTGCCAGTTTAAGGGCCGTCTCGTCGGCCTCGGCGCCGGTGTTCATGGGCAGCACCTTGTCGTAGCCGAAATATTTGGTGACGTACTTCTCCCACTCGCCAAGGCAGTTGTTGTAGAAAGCGCGGCTCGAGAGGGTGAGTTCATGGGCTTGGTCGCACATGGCCTTGACAATCTTGGGGTGGCAGTGGCCTTGGTTGACGGCCGAGTAGGCCGACAGGAAGTCAAAGTACTTCTTGCCTTCGCAGTCCCACACAAAGGCGCCTTCGCCTTTGGCCAGAACAACGGGTAGGGGGTGATAGTTGTGGGCACCGTATTGGGCCTCCATCTGCATGTATTCTTCAGACTTTGTCATGATGTGATTAATGTTTGTTTTGTTTGACTGTTGATTCCAAATTTGATTTTGCAAAAGTACACATTTTCCTTGATTGGCGCAAACTTTTTTGATAAAATTTGTTCAAAAAGAGTTTGGGAGTGCAAAAACACTGGCATGAGTGCTGTGTTAATTTGCTGTAAAATAGTAGTTTGTGCATGAAAAGCATGGGCGTTGTTCGGACAATGGTCGGAGCCCGTGCATACAATGCCGAACCATACCCGACCTCAACCCGACCTTAACCCGAACCTAACCTATATATATGTCTGGAAACCAGTGGGTTGTGTCTGAATATTTATATTGTTGATTTTCAGTGTTTTGCAAATCTTGCCTATCAGAGGCGGGGGATGGCCGACAGGAGGGTGCGGGTGTATTCGTGTTGGGGGTTGGCAAAAAGCTCGTCGGAGGCCCCCTGCTCAACTATGCGACCCTGCTGCATGACAATTATGCGGTCGGCCATATAATGCACCACCGAGAGGTCGTGGGTGATGAAGAGGTAGGTGTAGTGGTGCCGCTCTTTGAGTTCGTTGAGCAGGTTGAGCACTTGGGCCTGCACCGACACGTCGAGGGCCGACACCGACTCGTCGCACACCACCAGTTCTGGCTGCATGACGAGAGCTCGGGCTATACAGATACGTTGGCGCTGGCCGCCCGAGAATTCGTGGGGGTAGCGGTCTATCATTGCGGCTTCAAGGCCCACTTGCTCCAGCATTTCGGCGGCTTGCTGTATGGCTTGGCGTCGCGGCAGGCCACAGTTGGCCATCAGGGGCTCCGAAACAGCCTGCCCCACGGTGAGGCGCGGGTTGAGCGACGAGTAAGGATCTTGGAAAACTATTTGTATTTTTTGCCGAAGCCGCCGCATATCGTTAGTGCCGAGGCTGTTGAGCGGTGTGCCGTGGAAAGCGAGCCGTTCGGACTGTGAGTTGATGAGCCTCAGCAGGGCGCGACCAAGTGTTGTCTTGCCACATCCCGATTCGCCTACAAGGCCCAAGGTCTCGCCGGTAAAGAGGTCGAAACTTACCCCGTCGACGGCCGTCAGCTCTTCCAGTGTGCGGCCCAGCAGGCTTTTGCGCAGTGGGTATCGAACGCTGAGGTTGCGCACACTCAGTAGAGGTTCGCGGCTGTAGTCTATGACGGCTGTTTCGTTGCTGTCTGTGGTGGGGTGGGGGTTGTCCAGTGTCGGCAGGCGCCGCGGTTTGCCTTGCAAGGGTGGGCGGCAGGCCAGCAGGCCCTGGGTGTAGGGGTGCTGCGGATTGTGGAGCACGCTTGCGGCGCTGCCCTGTTCGACAATATTGCCATGGTACATCACGGCAACTTCGTCGGCCACTTGTGCCACCACACCGAGGTCGTGCGAGATGAAGATTATGCTCACCCCGTGGCGTTCCTGTAGCTGCCGCATGAGTCGCAGGATGCCCTGCTGCACCGTTACGTCGAGGGCGGTGGTGGGTTCGTCGGCAATAAGTATGTCGGGGTGGCAGGCCATGGCCATAGCAATCATCACGCGCTGTTTCTGACCGCCGCTGATTTCGTGTGGGTAGCTGCGGTATATCTTTTCGGGTCGCGGCAGCATGACCTCTTTGAAGAGTTGCACTGTGCGGCTGCGGGCCTCGCGGCGGCTCATGCCCTCGTGCAGCTGCAACATCTCGGCAACTTGCCGGCCGCAGCGTTGCAGGGGGTTGAGAGAGGTCATGGGCTCCTGGAAAATCATGGCTATGCGCTTGCCGCGCACGTGGCGCAGCTGCTCGTCGGTCATGGTCAGCAAGTCTGCTGCTGGCTCGTTGTCGGAGCCTTTGAACCAGGCGTGGCCTGATACATGTGCCGTGGCTGGCAGCAGCCCCATGAGGCATAGCGTGCTCACCGACTTGCCTGAGCCCGACTCGCCCACAATAGCCAGTGTGCGTCCGCGCTCGACGGCAAAGCTAACGCCGTGCACAGCCTCGTGCCGTGCATCGCCTTCGCCGAAGGCAACCGTAAGATTTTCGACCTGTAGCAGCATAGAGTGATATTTGCAAATCAAAGCCGAAAACGAGAAGCTAAAGGGCTTCTCGTTACCGGTACTGTGTTGTCGGTGCTATTTCATTAGTTGTTTGATGTAGCGTTACTTGTTGTCGGCCTTGCCTTGTGCAGGTGTTTTGGCTGCAGGGCGGCTGATGCTCTCGCGCATATCGGTGTCGGCCTGTATATTCTTCATGCGGTAGTAGTCCATGATGCCGAGGTTGCCGTTGCGGAAGGCTTCGGCCATGGCCAGAGGCACTTCGGCCTCGGCCTGTATAACTTTGGCACGGGCCTCTTGAGCCTTGGCTTTCATCTCCTGCTCCTGAGCCACAGCCATGGCGCGGCGCTCCTCGGCCTTGGCCTGGGCAATGTTCTTGTCAGCGTTTGCCTGGTCCATTTGCAGCTGGGCGCCGATGTTCTTACCCACGTCGATGTCGGCTATGTCGATAGATAGAATCTCGAATGCTGTGCCGCTGTCGAGACCTTTGGTGAGGACAAGTTTTGATATGCTGTCGGGGTTCTCAAGCACTTGTTTGTGGCTTGTTGCAGAGCCAATGCTGGTGACAATACCCTCGCCGACACGGGCCAAGATGGTCTCTTCGCCGGCACCGCCGACGAGTTGCTTGATGTTGGTGCGCACGGTAACGCGTGCTTTGGCTATGAGCTGTATGCCGTCCTTTGCCACGGCGGCCACCGGCGGGGTGTCTATCACTTTGGGGTTGACCGAGGTTTGTACAGCTTTGAGCACGTCGCGGCCGGCAAGGTCTATGGCTGTGGCGGTTTTGAAATCGAGGTTCATATTGGCCTTGTCGGCGCTGATGAGGGCGTTGACAACCGAACTCACGTGGCCACCGGCCAAGTAGTGAGCCTCGAGGTCGTTCTGTTTAATCTTAAGACCTGCTTTGGAGGCCGAAATCATGTTGTTGACAATAACGGTGGGGGGCACTTTGCGGAAACGCATGAACACCAGCTGTATGAGCGAGGTGTAGACACCTGAGATGAGAGCCTGGAACCATATTCCGATTGGAACGAGGTAGAGAAAAAGCACAAGCAGTATGACGCTCAGTGCAATAATGATGATTGTGGAGACCATTGTTGTTTGGTTTTATTGGTTAAATACGTTTATTGATTGCTGGTTGGTTGATCGTCAAAGCGGCTGTCGTTGGTCTGGCGCACGTCAATGCGGTAGCCATCGATAGCAACAACCTCGATATCTTGGTCGGGCTCAATGTAGCGGTTCACAGCGTGCACCTCGACAAGTTCGCCGTCGATTAAGGCTTTGCCAGTGGGAGCCAGGCGTGCCACAGTTCGGCCTTTCGCACCTATGGCTATTGTTTTGCTGTCTATCTGGTTTACCTTGCTGGCCGATTCTTCGTTGAGGCTGAAGCGTTTCCATGTTTTGCTGCGCATAAATATTATGAGCAGCACGGTGCATACGGCAATGGAGCCGAGCAACACAATGAGGCCTACGGAGGTGCCGTAGAGATGGTATGACTGCCATACGCCGAAGCCAATCAGAAGCACACCGAAAATGCCGGCGATGCCGCCGGGCAAAGCCACTATCTCAAGCGTGAGCAGGATGAGTCCGAGGGCAAGGGTTATTATCATCAAGGTAAGGTTCATTGAGGTGTTTCCTTTCTTTAATATTTAGTGAATGATTTCGGATGTCAGTTGTTTGTTGAGCAGCGAGGTGTGCATGGGTAGCAGAGTGTCGTAGCTGCCGTTTTTGACCACGCATTTTCCGCGGCAGTGTACCAAGATGGCGCATTGCTCAGCCTGATCCACGGTGTGGCGGCAAATATCGACGAGGGCTTTGATAACATAGTCGAAAGTGTGCACGTCGTCGTTGTATAGCATGAGCTTGCAGCCGTCGTCCTCAAGGGTGGCGGTATCGGGCTCAAGCTGCGGGTTTATGCGGGGCTGTTCAATGTCGCTCATGGATATGAAGGGTTGTTATATTTCGTTTATCAAGACTACGGCCTGGGCACTTATGCCCTCTTCGCGGCCTTCAAAACCAAGATGTTCGGTGGTGGTGGCTTTGACAGAGACACGTGAGATGTCTATGCCGAGCACATCGGCCATAGTTTGACGCATAAGAGGGATGTGTGGCATAAGTTTAGGCCTCTGGGCGCATACTGTGCTGTCAATGTTGACTATCTCGTAGCCAGCAGAGCCTATAAGACGGTGGCAGTGGGCTAGCAGAATCTTGCTGTCTATGCCTTTGTATGCTGGGTCGGTGTCGGGGAAGTGTTGGCCGATGTCGCCCAACGCGGCGGCACCGAGCATAGCGTCGCATATAGCATGGATGAGCACGTCGGCATCGGAGTGCCCGACCAGGCCGTGGGTATGTTCAATGCGCACTCCGCCAATCCAGAGTGGCAAACCGGCCTCAAGGCGGTGCACGTCGTATCCTGTACCAATCCTCATTACTGCATTGTGTTTTTTGAAGGGTTGAGATTTAGAGAGATGGTTATGCGTACCGTATTGGTGAGCGGGTTATTGCCCAGGCGGGTTGTGGGCACAAGGTATGAGAAATCGAAGTTGAATACATTGTATCTCAGGCCTGTGCCAAGGGTTAGATATTGGCGTCCACCTTTGTTCTCATGCTCGAAGAAATAGCCGGCGCGTAAGGCGAAGACATCGTCGTACCAATACTCGGCACCAACCGATACCTGTATTTCCTGCAACTCCTCTGAGAAGCCGTTAGGAGCATCGCCAAAAGACATCAAGGCTCCCTCAATGACACCTATGGCGTTGTAATAGGCTGGGTCGAAAGGTATGGGGCGCGACGGCACAAGTAGTTTGTTAAAGTCGAGCAGCACGTTGACTTTGTTGTATTCGTCGATGGTGTTGCTGTAGCGGCCGCCGAGGCGGAGGTTCGAAGGCAAAAATTCGCGGTCATTGTCGTCGTCAGAGTATGACAGTTTGTTGCCAAGGTTGCTGATTAGTGCACCGAGGGCTATCTCCTGGGTTTTGTCGATGGGTTTGGTGTAGTACAGTCCTACATCGGCTGCCAGTGCATAGCCCGGGTGGGTGGTGGTGACACCGGCCTGGTTTGAGACATCCTGTCCGTTGGTGAGGTCGGATGTGATGAAACGTCCGGTGGCTCCAAGCGACAGTTCGTTGGTTAGCTTCATGGCGTAGGTGACGTCGAGGGCGAATTCGTTAGGCATCATGGTGGAGAGCTTGTTGCCGTCGATGTCGGTGTTGACCATCTCGCCCAACGAGAAGTAAGTTAGGCTGGCGGCCACTGTGGAGCGGTCGTTGATACGCTTGTAGCCACCCAGATAGAGCAGGTTCATGTCGTATACCTGCAACTTGCGTAGCCAGGGGGTATAGGTTGTGCTGACGCCCATGTCACCCTCGATGAAGGCAAACTTAGCGTTGTTCCAGTGACCGGAATATATGTCGGGCCGAGAGGCTACGCCGGCGTCGCCCATGGCACTTGAAACGGCATCTGGGGCAATCATGAGTATAGGTATACCGGTGGAAATGTAGTTCTTCTCGTGGTTGATGGTTTGGCCAGACACGTTCACCTGAGCCGCAGCCATACCGGCTGAGACCAGCATGAGGAATAATACTATGGCTTGAATGAGTTTATTCATACCTTATATAACGAATGTTTGAGGCAAATATTATGTGCGAAATTATTTTTTAACACATTTTGTGTTGGCGGTGAGGGTTTCGCCGTCGGAGGTTGTGATTAGAAAGCGTGCCACGTAGAGCCCACGCGGCACTTTGGCACCGGAGTGGGAGGTGAAATGCCATTCTATGGGGCCGATTACGTAGCTGTCAGGGTTGGGCTCGGGGTTGAACTGGGCCACACATTGACCATAAATGTCGAAAATCTGCAATGTTACTTTCTCGATTTCTTTTGGGCAGTTGATCTGGAGCGAGAATGCTGTAACTTCTTCGGCCGGATTGGGGAAGCATAACGGCGAGGCCACGGTGGCAGTATCTGTGCTACGCACAATGAACGAGGTGCTGGCCGAGCTGGAGTTGTTGAATATGTTCCACGCCTTCAACTCCAAGGTGTGACGCCCGGGACTCAGCTTGGAGAGTTGGTACCGTATGGTGCCGCGACGGTTGTCGTTAAGGTCGGTTTCGTAGAAGTCGTTGAGCACAATAACGCTGTTTGGGTTGCCATCGAGGGTGGCCGTAATGTCGTGGCCAAGACCGCTTCCCACGGCGTTGATACCCACACTGTCCCATAGGCGGGCGTAGATGGTGGGGTTCTCATCGGTTATGCCGTCACGACGGAAAGTTGTGTCGGAAATGTAAAGTTCTATTACTGGACGGGTGTCGCCAATGTTGGCAGTTTGGTCCAATCCGCCGAGCAGAAGCTGGTTGTACTGGCCAGCAGCGTCGCTGATGACACTGTGTGCGTAGTGACTCAGCTTGCTCTTGCCATATTGATAAGCCACATCTCGTGGTACAATGAACGAGTACTCGAAGTGGCCTCCGCGCACGCTGTCGATACCTTTATAGAGTATACTCTTCTGCTGTGTGAAGGCAACTTCGGTGTTGGGGTTGTCGTTGGCCAGCGTGTGGGTGGTTATTTCGCGGTCGAACACTATCGGAAATATCGTGCCGTCGAAGTCGCTTTCCAAGTCACCTTCGGCATTGTGTATCTCGCCCGTGACGGTTACGCGCGATAGAACCATGGCCGAGTCGTTGATCCCGAAAGCGACGGGCTTGTCGTTAATGTGTGTCACAACAACCTCCGACTGGGGGAAACTGAGTTTCATGGCGGGGTCGCCAATAAGGCAGATGCTTTGCGACACCGCAGTGAGGTTTTTGCTCTGGCGCAGGGCTTCGCCTATTGTATTGGTCTTGTCGAGCGACGAGAGGCACACATCGGTGTTGAATTTCTCGTTGTGGTTGATGGGGCGCGTGGCACTCACGATGCCTATGCCGCCGGCTTTTGCCAACATAAAGGCCTCAGCTCCGCAAATGTCGTCGGGCATGTCAAACCTGCCAAAAGTGCAGGTACTGGTGACAATGTATGACAATTTGTCAGTGTTGGAATAATTGCTAATATCGTCCAATTCAATGAACCGCTCGGTACCTATATAGGCAGTGGAGCCATGCCCTATGTAGTTGAGTAGCAGGCATCCATAGTCCATGCGGCGCTTCAGTGCGTTGTCCACATCGGGGTAGTATGAACCCACCGCACCCGAACTTTGCACATAGGCGTCGGCATAGATTTTGTCGATGTTGAAAATGGGGAAGTGTTCTTTGATAAGTTTAGCTGTATGTTCCGAAGAGTGGGCGAAAGAGGTGTCGTCGGGGCTGCTGGGGTCGGCATCGTCCGAGAGCAGGACCACATAGTTGCGCCAGTCGCCGCGAGAGCCGTCGGTGCTCAAATCGCGCTTGTTGACGTACCCCAGTATTTTGTCCACCATAAGGTCGGCCTCGTCGGTTGTCTTGGCTGGCAGACGTCCTATGGCGATGTCGAGGTTTTCGCGTTGCAGACCGCTCTCGGTGGCTTCCAGGAAGCCGAAGAGGTCGTCGCTGCAATACGATTTGCCGTCTTCGTCGAAAGAGAAGGGGGTCTGGTAGGTCACCACCACAGGCAGGTCTATGCCCAACAGGTTGCGGTGGTCGTAGGTGCCTTTGCCAAAGAGCAGCAGGTAGTGAGGTTTCACTGTGCGACCCTCGCCGTGCATGAGGCGCAGCAGGCTGCGTATGGCTATGGGGTCTTGCTTGCCCGACGAGAATTCGTTGAATACCTGCTCCGGAGTTACAACCACCACACTCATCCCGTCGGCCACGGCGTGGTGCGAGGCAAGCTGTCCAGCTTGTCCGGTAAAGAGTGGGTGTGCCACGATGACCATGTCGGCTTCGTTAATGTCAATGAGGTCTTGGTTGTCCACCTTGGCCACGCTGGCTGGGGTGAGGTAGAAAGAGCCGTCGAAGGCTATATAGGTGTGGGCCTCGGCGGCGCTGTCGGCAAAACTCAGGGTCGACGCGGAGCCGCCCGATGCGGTGCCCATTTCAACAGTGGTGCCGTCCACGCGCCACACGCGAGTGCCGGAGGGTGCGCCGGCAAGGTCGTATCGCTGCGCGAGGCCATTGTCAATGTGCGCGTTGCGTATAAAGGTCTGCCTGCCCGAGAATGTCAGCGGCACTTCGGCGTTGACCTCTATATAATCAAGGTATCCGTTGGCGGTCGATTCCTGATACTGGTACCTTATGGCAAAATCCATCCTTGCCGCGCCCGATGTCTCGAACTCCTCAAGCACGGTGGTGTATACCTGTGCGGCGGGAATGGTGGTGCTCACAGTCGAGGAGCCAGATGTTACGTGAAACACTGCCGTCGCGCCCGACACGCTGGCCAGCGCATAGCGGCACCGCACGCTGCTGCCGGCCACGGGAGCCGATGGCAGTCCGAGACTGACAGAGCGGTTTGGCACAGAATTTGTGAACTTCTCACCGAGCCAAACCTGTCCGGTCTTGAATATGTTGACCATGTCGTTGTTGTGGCAGGCCACGGCTATGTGGGTGGTAGCCACGGCCGAGGTCTCGCCGGGGGCTGTGGCTGTGGCAATTCGCAGCGGGGCGGCCTCAGATGTGGTGGTGATGAAGTAGTAGTTGAGGGCCGAGTAGGCGTGACGCGTCATCTCAAAACGCTTGTCGCCGTAGTGGTAGCGCCAGGTGTCGCACCCCTCGCCGTAGAACAGCAGCCCGTCGCCGGCATCGAAAATGCCGTTGCCGTTGCGGTCGTCGACTGCCGAGGCCACCGGCTGCAGCCCGTCCACCGAGGTCTCGGGGTTGAACAGCGAGAGCATACGCCCGTCGGCACCGTAGAGGGCCACCGAGTCGAAGGGGCGTCCGGCCAGTTGCGGCACCGTGGCTGTGTTAATGCGGTAGACGCCAGATTCCTTGACGCCTATCTTCCACCACTCGCCGCTGGCCAAGACCGAGTGCCCTTGGGCGGCGGCCGTCAGCGCGGCGGCAACGAGGAGCAATATGGCAATGCTGCGTTTCATAACGTTAAAATAACGCGGAAAAAACAAAAATATTTTGCCGAGGCCAAAATTTTAGTGAACGGAGGAACTGAGACACACCGCGTCGCAAATGACGAGATGTTAAAAAATCTTAAATAAATGTTGAAATTTGAGCTGTTTTGCCCTTCCCGTCGTCTATTATATATGAAAAATCGGAAAACACTTGCTACTGTTTGAAAAAAAATGTATATTTGCAGAAGTAATACAAACCAATAAAAAACCACAAAACTATGAAGAACAGACAATTAAATTTATCCATAAACCAATAAAAAACCACAAAACTATGAAGAACAGACAATTAAATTTATCCATTCTATTAATGGCAATGCTCATGGCAGGACACACTGTATCAGCGCAGGACTCCCTGTACAGAAATACATCTATTTCGGTGACTAATTCCATAATAAGATCAATTGAGGCAAAAGTATATTTAGTATATACTTGGAACGGTACCTCATCGCGTATGGGTGTCACCGAATTAAAACCCGGAGGCCAATACCTCTCTACTAAGATCCCAAATATTGAAAGAATAACCGATATGGAGGTACTCCCTTCCAAGTCGGCAGCTTTCTTTTGCGGTGATAGCCTGTCTGGAACACCGTTTTTTGGCTTCTTTTACTACAGCAGTTTTGCCACAGGCTCTGTGCAATATGATATATTCCCGCTGACACCAACGTTCAATACAGCCAAAATTGTTAAGCTCAACAAAATGGAGGTATTTGTTACACCAACGGACGACGTCCATGTGATAATGACAGGAGAATGCGTGTACCCGACAGACACCACTGTCCGCCGTGGTTGCATTATCGATGCATATACAACAACAATGATGAACCCTTCGTGGAACATAGAGGTGTATGCTGAAAACAAGTGGTATATGTTGTTCGACGATGTGGCAGTATCTAATAATTATGTGGCCGTTAGTGCGAGATATCAAATCTATCAACAGAATGCATGTGTCTGCTTCTTCTCACGTCCTACTTCAGGTTCAACCAGTATATTCTCCATACCTCGGCCCACACCTGATGTGCTACGTGGCGACCGCTCTGCATTCGAGTCCACAGCCATAGAGCATTGTACAGGCGACTGGTTCGTAACCGCCTATACTACTCAGTATGGCAGTGTCAGCGACGGGCTCGTGGTGTCGGCATACCATGGTCCGAACAATGTATACAAAAAGATTGTCGATCTCTCAAGCGCACCAGTCAGCCATGTCGGACCACCCAAAGACATGGCCTACTTGAACCGTCAACTTCATGTGCTCCAAGACTACTCATCATCGGGCACAACATATAACGGCATATTTAAATTCTCCCCCTACCATGCCTACAACCCAACAGGTACGGATACTATAAAATACCACAACCCTGCGAACAACATTGTGAAATCTTTGGACAGAAAACCCATAGACCCGCTGTCGGTGGCGGTTTCCGGCTTAAATTCTTCGGGCAATTTGTTTTTGGGGACGGATGTTTCATGCATATCTACGGCTTGTCTTCTAACCTGGACGTTCAGCTACTCGAGTATGCCGTTGGACAACCCGTTCACCGAGAACCTCACAGCCATCAGAGAAACGGTCAGGGTAGACTATTATACCGAGTCCGTCAAGGTGTCCACCATAACTCTGACCTGTTCTTAACAAAGCCATACAAAAAACACTTGCCGCATTACAGTTGAATTTTCAAAGCAATACAATCATGAAAAAGAATATTTTGCTACTTCTCATTGCAACCGTGTTGTGCCACAGCCTCAGTGGTCAGGATGTGGAGACACACCCCATGGAGCAGATTTATATGGACAGCCATTACCTGCTGCCGGTCGATTTGTCGGAATGGTGGAACCGCTCTGACGATGAATTACGTTATCTTCATGGTCCATTGTGTTTATTTTACAACCGGTCTCAGGGTAATGGTGTTAAATTATATACAGACACTCGACATATTGTTTATGGAGCAGTGGTAAGTTTCATACCATTTTATGAAGGTTTGGCTGACGTTATGGCTATCAGCCTGTTAAAGCCGATTGGATATGACACTGCCCGTAACGGAGATGGCGCATTAAGGACCAACACCGCAACGTATTCACTGTCGCAGCCGACATACACATTGCCGCCGGCCATGGGGGTGACACGCCATTTAGGTTGGGAGGCTGATACGTTGTTCGAGAACGTACCCGTTTATGAAGCATATTTTGACGACCCTGCGATAATTGTCGATTCATTCTACTTGGTATTGCATATACCGCAAGACATACCCGCTTATCAAAATGAAGGAATAATGTCAGTTATATTGGATACCGCTGTCACCTTTCAAAGGGTTACTTTTTCTTCTCATTCATGGAATCTATCGCCTGGCAACTTTTATATATCCGATTCTGTGGCTCTGACAAGTTATACGGAGGGCAATTATAGTCCTTATAGTTATGAACAACCCCCATTCTATTACCAGCACATACTCTACCCGATATTGACGCCTGACCCGAACCGCGACACAATAGCAAATCCCTACCACTACCCAAGCGATGACACCACGGGTGATGACACCACGGGTGCCGCCATCTACTCGCCGCAGCTGCTCGAAAGGTACACGCAGCTGATACCCAGCTTGGTCGAGGTTGGCGGCACAGCCACGGTGCTCTCGTCGTTCCACCTGCAGGCCGTCGAGCTCTACGACGCTGCCGGCCGCTTGGTGCAGAGCCGCCCGGCGCGAGGCACCGCCGCCGCGGTGGACTGCACAGCCCTGCCGCGGG
This sequence comes from Bacteroidales bacterium, assembly GCA_024685285.1. Lineage (GTDB taxonomy): Bacteria > Bacteroidota > Bacteroidia > Bacteroidales > P3 > Colimorpha. The sequence goes on along the minus strand of JAIKVZ010000050.1, from coordinate 32,756 downwards.
GCAGCTACTTGGTGCGCCTGGTCACCACCGCCGGCACCACCACCAAAAAATTGACCATACGTTAGCCCGAAATTTATTAAACCTTTGAAAACCAGTCTGTTGTAAAATGTCACACAACAGGCTGGTTTTCAATAATATAGATAGGTTAGGTTCGGGTTAAGGTCGGGTTGAGGTCGGGTAGGGTTCGGCGAGGGTAATAGTTTATAGGTCCTGTAGCCGAAGAAAGGCCGTCTTTGGGCTGTTTTTGGCGTCTTCGGCGGGCGACTTTGCCCCGTCGCGTCCGTGATGCTTTGCCGACGCGTTTGCGCCTCTCGACGGTGTGCGCCGCAAGGCCAAATTTTGCTGAAAAGGCCTCTCGGCAACAGCGTTTTGAGCCGCCGAAATGGTGCTGTTGGTGAAAAAATGTGTATTGAAAATGAGTGAGTTATGAAATATTTTAAAGAAAAGTTGCGTCATGTCGAAAAAAAATCGTAATATTGCCTTTCAAATTTAGGCTAAATATGTTCAAAAATATGATCAAGAATAGCTGGCAAAAAATGGTTCTCGTGGGAGCTATGGTGCTCCTTTCGACCACGGCGGGAGCCCAAGACATCGGTTTCTCGCAGTTCTATGCCAACCCCCTCTACCTCAACCCTGCTTTTGCGGGCACCAAGATTGCACCGAGGGTGTCGCTCTCGTACCGCTCGCAATGGCCCGGCCTGGCAAGTGCATTCACCACAGTGTCAGCTTCATACGACCAGTATTTTAGCGACCTCCACGGCGGCGTGGGCGCCATTGTGCTGTCTGACCGCCAGGGCGACCACGGTCTGCTCACCAACACCATGTTCGGCGCCATGTACGCCTTCCAGTTCCAGGTGGCTCACGATATCTATGTGAGCGCGGCCCTGCAGGCGTCGTTGGTCAACGGTGCCATCAACTGGGACGAGACGCGTATGCGTTTCCCCGACCAGCTCGACCCGAGCGGCAACAACGGCTTTGTCTATCCCACCCAGGCCACTGCCCCCCAGAACCAGAGCCACATCTATCCCGACTTCTCGGTCGGTGCGCTGGCGTTCAGTTCCTATTGGTACGGCGGCGTGTCGGTAGGTCACCTGTTGCAGCCCGACCAGGGTTTCTACTCTGAGGACACCGTGCACATGAAACTCACCGTGCACGGCGGTGCATTGCTCAACGTGGCCGAGGAGGCCCGTCGCACCTCGTCGCTGGGCTTGGCCACGCCGGTCATCTCGCCCAACTTCATCTACCAGTACCAGGGTGGCCTGCACTACTTCAACTACGGCCTCTATCTGGACTGGGAGCCTTTCATGGTGGGTCTGTGGTACCGTCACGGCTCCATCAACTCCGATGCCTTCATCTTCCTGGCCGGTGTTGAGTACGAGAACATCAAGATAGGCTACAGCTATGATATAACAGTGTCAAAACTGGCCAACAGCACTGCTGGCGCACACGAGGTTACTTTCGGCATCACCCTGCCGGTGCCCGAGAAGAAAAAACGGGTCCGCGCGGTGAAATGCCCCTCGTTCTGATAAAAAACGAAACAAAATAGAAAATATTGCGTATAAGACAAAAATAAAATTCGAAATCATATGAAGATTTTCAAGCTCTCATTACTCTTGCTGACGGTGGCGCTCTGCTTCGCCTCGTGCGGCAAAAAGGCCACCTCGGCCACTACCGGCTGGAACCTCAACGACCCCAAGTGGGGCGGCTTTGACGCCACTGGCATACCCGAGCAAGGCACTGCCCCCGGGCTTGTATTCATCGAGGGCGGCTCGTTTGTCATGGGTAACGTGGCCGACGATTCGCGCTATCAGTGGAACAACGTGCCCCACACCGTCACCGTGTCGTCGTTCTACATCGACGAGACCGAGGTTAGCAACCAGGCTTATCAAGAATTTGTATATTGGATGCAGCGCGCCTATGGCGAGGAATATCCCGAGAAGGTGCGTGCCATCTACCCCGACACCGCTGCCTGGCGCGACAAACTGGCCTGGCGCGAGAGTTTCGTTGACTACTACTTCCAGTCGCCCGCCTACGCCGAGTATCCTGTCGTGGGTGTGAGTTGGGAGCAGGCCCAGGCTTTCTGCACCTGGCGCACCGACCGCGTCAACGAGAAAGTCCTTGTCGACAAGGGTATCATCATGCTCGAGCAGGAAGACCTCGGTACCGGCGCCTTCCAGACCGATGTATACCTGGCCGGTCAGTACCAGGGCGAAAACAAAAACCAGCTGCGCGACCTCAACCCCTCCAACGGCGGCGAGCCGCGCAATGTGCGCAAGACCGACGGTATCCTCTACCCCTACTATCGTCTGCCTACCGAGGCCGAGTGGGAGTTTGCCGCTCTTGGCATGATTGGCAACACCTACGACGAGCGCGTCACCGAGCATAAGATCTACCCCTGGGCTGGCTCTTCGCTGCGCTCTGCCAACAAGAAATACTATGGTCAGTTCCTGGCCAACTTCACCCGCACCCGCGGCGATGCCATGGGCGTGGCCGGCAACCTCAACGACGGTTGGGACTACACCTGCCCCGTCAAATGGTACTTCCCCAACGACTACGGTCTCTACAACATGGCCGGCAATGTCAGCGAGTGGTGCATGGACGTATATCGTAAAGATGCCAACCCTGTGGGCGGCACCGAGCTCGACCCCTTCCGCGGAAACATCTACAAGACTCCCAAGCTTGACGAGGACGGCGTGGTGCTCGTGGGCGACGACGGCATGATTACCTACGAGGAAGTGGGCTTTGAGAGCAACCGCCGCAACTACCGCCAGGCCAACAACGTCAACTACCTTGACGGCGACCGTGCCTCGAACCTCGACAACTGGATGGAGCAGGAGATGGATGAAGAAGAAGGTATGGAATACGAGCCCGAGGAGGAAGAGGATGGCGATTCTGAGTTCAACAACCCCGAAGACGAGTGGACCAACAATATGTACCGTCGCAAAGGCAATAAGCAGAACCCCGTCACCTCGATGGTCAACAACAAGGTGCGCGTGGTCAAGGGCGGCTCGTGGAGAGACCGTGCCTACTGGCTGCAGGCCGGCACCCGCCGCTACTACGACCAGGACAAGTCCACCTCGTGGATTGGATTCCGCTGCGCCATGGACCGTCTCGGTTCCCGCACCAAGTAGCATTTCAGACACAACTGCATATTCCCCATCAGAACAGCGTTTTGGTGGGGATTTTTTTTCAATATTGGCAATACTCAGTCCATTCATACGTGCGGTTTGAGTTTTTTTTATTATCTTTGCAGTGTGTTATACAAAACAGCATGTTACGCAAAACGTTAAAAATCATATTGTTGGCCGTTGTTACCATAGCCGCGTTGCCCGAAGTGTACGCCCAAAGGCTCATTGAATATACTTCTGGCATGGGTGCCCGCGACGGCAACAACCCCGACGTCTGGATTCTCTACAACAAAGTCCGTGCCAAACATGACGACATGACACTGTTGGCAGACTCGGCGCTCCTCAATACTGTGCAAAACGATTTTACCGCCTACCGGAACATTGTTATTGAACTTACTGACACCACCTTTATATATGGCGACCGCCTATACTATGACGGCAACGCCCGTGTGGCCAACATCTGGGCCGATACGGTGCTCTTGGTCGACGGCTCCACAACGCTGCGCACAAACCATATTACCTACGACCGTAACCGCTCGGTGGCATACTATACCGACTGGGGTCATGGCGAGAGCGGACAGCGTGTGCTCGACAGCAAGGCGGGTATGTACAACTCGCAGAACAAAGAGTTCTACATCAAAGGCGATGTGCGTCTGCGCGACAGCACGTTGAGACTCTTCACCGATACCCTTCTCTACAACACTGTCACCTCTGTGGCTACTTTTGTCAGTCCGACTAACATCTATACCGATTCAACACATATATACAGCGAAGACGGCACCTACAACACCGACCTTCATCTGGCTGTTTCGCACAAATCTTCGCACGTCAAAAACCGTGCCAATGTCATAGATGCTGACACATTAATTTATGACGAGCCTGGCCGTATCGCCGAATGTTTTGGCAATGTCATTATCAAGGACGACAGCAATGGCACCACCTGCTATGGCCGGTACGGTCTGTGGCACGGTGCCGATGGCTACTCGTTTGTTACTGACAGTGCCTTGGTTGCCTACGCCGGCAACGACTCCGACTCGCTCTACCTCCATGCCGACACCATATATATTTATTTCGACTCTACCGACCATGTCAGCACTGTCAACGCCTACTCTCATGTCAAGGCTTTCCGTCCAGACGCCCAGGCCATGAGCGACTCGGTGTTCTATTCTGTGGCCGACTCGGTCATGGTTATGTATGGGCGGCCGGTGGTGTGGTATGACAACTACCAGTGCATAGCCGACACCATTGAGTTGCACCACGACTCGAGCGGTGTTACGTTGGTCTATCTGCGCACGGCCTGCGACGCAATGCAGCGCTTGGATGCCGAGAAGTTCAACCGTATCAACGGCAGGCAGGGCGTGGTATACTTCAAACAGGGTGAGCCAGACTATGCCGACGTGCTTGGCAGTGCGCGGATGGTGTTCTATATTACCGAGGCCGACTCCAATGGCGTTGAAAGTGTGGTGGGTGTCAACCTTGGAGTGGGGTCCGATATGCGTATCTATTTCGATACCAACAGGTCGCCGCGCCGTATGGTGGCTTTCGGCAAGCCCGATATGCGTACCTATCCACTTGAACAATTGCCCGACGATGTGCGCCGCTATGCAGAGAGTTGGCTCGTATCCCGTCGCCCCAAAAAGCGTGCCGATGTCTTTGTATGGTGACAAAATGTCAGTCACTGACAAAATGGCACATTTTTTGATAATCCATTGTTGATAAAAATCCTTATAAAAAATGAAATCGAAAGACAAAGATAAAGAACTCCCCGAAACTCCGGTTGAGAATGAGCAGCCCGATACAGAGAAACTTGAAGAACAGCTTGAGGAAACGCAGGATGATTCCGAAGCCGACAAGGTTCAAGAACTTGGCGAAAAGCTGGCCGAACTGAATGATAAGTATGTTCGTCTATATTCGGAATACGAAAACTATCGTAAGCGCACCATGGGCGAAAAGGCCGAACTTATACTCAACGGCGGCAAAGATATTATCAAGGCCGTCCTGCCTGTTGTCGATGACATGGAGCGAGCCCTGCAGGCAATGTCTGACGGCGATAACGCAAAAGAGGGCGTGGAGTTGATATACAACAAGCTTCTCAAAATACTGCAGCAGAAAGGCCTCAAAGAAATTGCAGCCATGGGCGAAAAGTTTAGCGAAGAGGTTCATGAGGCAGTAACCAAATTCCCTGCCACTGACCAGTCTCAGAAAGGCATGGTTGTTGACGTGATAGAAAAAGGCTATTATCTGAACGACAAAGTTCTGCGCTACGCAAAGGTTGTGGTGGCAATTTAAAGTTTTTTGGAGGAATTAGACGACAATGGCAAAAAGGGATTATTATGAAGTCTTAGGGGTAGGCAAGAATGCCACCCCCGATGAGTTGAAGAAAGCATACCGCAAGCTTGCACTGCAATACCATCCCGACCGCAATCCCGGTGACAAAGAAGCCGAGGAGAAATTCAAGGAGGCGGCAGAGGCATACGACGTGTTAAGTAACCCCGACAAGAAAGCCCGCTATGACCAGTTTGGCCATGCTGGTCTTGAAGGTCAGGGTGGCTACGGTCAAGGTGGCATGAATATGAATGACATCTTCTCACAGTTTGGCGACATATTCGGTGACCTGTTTGGAGGTGGCTTTCGTGGTTTTGGCGGCGGTTTTGGTGGAGCCCAGAGCGGCCGTAGAGTGATGAGAGGCAGCAATCTGCGTATCAAAGTCAAACTCACTCTCGAGGAAATAGATAAAGGCTGTGAGAAAAAGATAAAGGTCAACAAATATGTTCCATGCAAAACTTGTGGTGGCAGTGGCTCGGAAAACAATTCGTACGAGACGTGCTCTCATTGTCATGGCACAGGAGTGGTGACCGAGATAAAACGCACTATCATAGGCCAGATGCAGACACAATCGGCTTGTCCGCATTGTGGTGGCGAAGGCCGTATAATCAAGGAAAAGTGTCATGACTGTAACGGCGAGGGCATTGTGAGGTCTGAAGAGATAATATCAATCAACATTCCTGCTGGAGTACAGGATGGAATGCAGTTCGCTCTCTCCGGCAAAGGAAACGCCGCTCCTCACGGTGGAGTGCCCGGCGACTTGGTGGTGCTGGTCGAAGAAATACCGCACGACCTATTTGAGCGTCAAGAGAGCAATCTCTATCACAATACTTTCATCTCTTTTAGCGATGCCGCAATGGGCGCCACTATAGAGATACCTACTCTTTCCGGTAAGGTTAAAGTTAAGATAGAGCAAGGAACCCCATCTGGTAAAGTGTTGAGACTGAAAGGTAAAGGTTTGCCAGACATAAACGGCTACGGTAGGGGGGACTTGCTGGTATGCGTCAATGTGTGGGTACCTAAAAACCTTACCAAAGAGGAGAAAACAATGATGGAGACGCTCAAGAATTCTCCCAATTTCCAGCCTAATCCAACAAAACAGGAACGTGGCTTCTTTGACAAGATGAAAGATTTGTTCAACTAAAGACGCCTAAGATCTCTGGTCTCCCACAATGTCAGAAGATTTTTTGCAATATATATGGCAACATCAGTTGCTTGAAGGCAACTTAACAACCACTGAAGGTGCCTCTGTGGTTGTTGAACGTGCAGGAGACTTGAATCGTGACGCCGGCCCCGACTTCACAAACGCACGTCTTATTATAGGAGGTGTGTCATGGGTCGGAAATATTGAGGTTCATGTGCGAGCCTCTGATTGGAACGTGCACAAACATTCTGCTAATAAGGCTTACGACAATGTTATTCTCCATGTAGTGTTTGAGCATGACACCGACGTGTCCACCCACAGCGGCTCTGTGCTGCCGTCGCTTGAACTCAAAAGATATCTGCCAGAGAACATTTGGCGCAACTACAATGTGCTGCTCAACCCCACATCAGATTCAGTTATGCCATGTGGAGGCAAAGTCGGCAATGTGTCTGATATGGTATTCAACGCATACCTGGAGCGCATGGCTGTGGAACGCATACAGCGCAAAAACGATGAGGTGAGCCGCCTCTTGTCAGAGTCACACGGTAGTTGGGAGCAGTGCTGCTATTGGTTGATGGCACGCAGTCTTGGAGGCAAGGTCAATGGTTTTGCTTTCGAACTTTTAGCCAAGTGTACCGATATTCGTCTGCTTGCCCGCTGGAAAGACAACCCTCAGCGCACGGAGGCATTGCTCATGGGGCAGGCAGGCTTGCTTAAAGGCGTTTTTGTTGATGACTACCCTCGTAGTTTGCAGGCCGATTATGAGGCAATCCGTGCCGGCTCTGGACTGAAGTCTATGGACGGGTCCCTGTGGCGCTCGTTTAGACTCAGACCATCGAGTTTCCCAACAATACGCATTAGTCAGTTTGCACGTTTTGTGTCACAGTCGTCACACATATTTACTACGTTGTTGAATTGTACCGATGCCAAAGAGATTTCTGCTTTGTTTAATGTGGCAGCGGCCGATTACTGGACAGACCATTACCAGTTTGACGTGCCGTCAAAACCTTCGCCCAAGCGCATTGGCAAGTCTCAAGCCGACACTATAGTTATCAACGCATGGGTGCCTTTGCTATTCCAATATGGTTGTGCCACAGGGCAACAACGTTACAAGGAACAGGCATTGGATTTGCTTAACCAGTTACCGTCAGAGGACAATCGCATTGTGCGTATATGGAGCTCTGTGGGGCGGCAGTCACAGTCTGCCTTGCAGTCGCAAGCCTTGCTTGAACTATATAACCAGTATTGTCACAATCGCCGCTGTTTGGCATGCCAGATTGGGTACCGATTTATTAAAAGCAAATGATTATGAAAGCCTTACAGATAGACCAGCATATTAAAAGTACTGACACATTATTGCATAGTCCCGAAAGCGAGTGTTCGGTGCTACTCACCGACAGCCGTCGCCTTGTCGATGCAAACCGTAGCATCTTCTTTGCAATACAAACCAAGCGTAACTCTGGTTGTCGCTATGTCAAGGATCTATATGCCAAAGGAGTGCGCAATTTCGTACTGCCATTTTCCGACGGCAGTGATACCGCCGCATGGCTTAAAACCAGGTCTGATACAAATCTGTGGACTGTTGATAATGTGGTAGCCGCCCTACAGGGGTTAGCGGCATGGCATCGCTCGCAGTATAGTATACCAGTTGTGGGAATAACCGGCAGCAACGGCAAGACTATAGTCAAAGACTGGATAGTGCAGATGCTTTCGTCCGACCATCATGTTGTGTCGAGCCCAAAGAGTTACAATTCGCAGATTGGTGTACCTCTATCAGTTTGGCAACTCAATGACGACTGTGACATAGCTGTGTTTGAGGCCGGAATATCCGAGACTGGCGAGATGACGGCTTTGCAGCATATTATAGATCCGGTAATAGGAATCTTTACCAACATAGGCCAGGCTCACGACGAAAACTTCCTCACGCGTGGCCAGAAAATTGCCGAGAAACTGCAACTTTTCACTCATTGCAAGGTGCTCATCTATTGCACCGACCACAAAGAGATACACAATGTATTATCTGAAAAGGAACACTTCCGCAATTTGGAACTCTACACATGGGGCAGTGCCGCCGACAACCGTGTGGTGCTGCTACGCTCAGAAGTCGTACAGAAATCCACACATCTGTTTGTGAAGCACGACGGACAGGAATACGAAATGATTGTGCCTTTTGTGGATCGTGCCTCGGCCGAGAACGCCATGCACTGCATCACGCTTCTTTTTTATCTCGGATACGACGGTACCGAAATCGCTGCACGTTGCCGAAAATTGGTACCGGTGGCAATGCGCTTGGAGATGAACGAGGGCATAAACAACTGTCTGCTCATCAATGATAGCTACAGCCTCGATCTCAACTCGCTGGCCATAGCCCTCGATTTCCTGCAATACGACAATCAACACTTCCGCCGCACCCTCATTATGAGCGATATGCTTCAAACAGGTTTGGATGACCATGAACTCTACACTCAAGTGGCCTCACTGGCACAAATGCGTGGAGTGTCGAAGTTTATAGGCATAGGCGAAGCGTTGAGCCGCCACCAGTCTTGTTTTGATGGCATGCATTCTCTCTTCTTTACCTCGGTCGATGAGTTTTTGCAAAACTATGACTTCAGCAGTTTTCAGAGTGAGACCATTCTCGTTAAGGGTGCACGTAAGTTCGGTTTCGAGACCATCGTAAAAGCGTTGCAGCGCAAATCGCACGAAACCATCATGGAGGTCAATCTCGATGCCATGGTGGCAAACCTCAACTACTACCGCTCGCTTATCAAGCCTACCACCAAGCTTATGGCCATGGTCAAAGCCTCGTCCTATGGGGCTGGCAAGGTCGAAGTGGCTAGCACGTTGCAATACAACCATGTCGACTACCTCACAGTAGCCTACAGTGACGAGGGGGTAGAACTGCGACGCAACGGCATCACTCTCCCAATCATGGTCATGAATCCTGAGGAGGAGAGCTTTGGCGACATCATTCGTCACCGTTTGGAGCCCGATATCTACAGTTTTCGCATACTTGAAGCCTTCTCGGAGACCGTGAGCCTATATCACAAAGACGATAAGTACCCCGTTCATATTGAGTTCGATACTGGTATGCACCGTTTAGGCTTCTCCGGCAATGAGGTGGAACGCCTTGCTGCTCGCCTCAAGGCATTCAACTGCAATCTGCACGTCGAATCTGTATTTTCGCATTTGGCTTGCAGCGAAGACCCCGATATGGACTGGTTCACACGTCAGCAAATTGACCGCTTCTCAGCATGGAGTCAGGCCCTCAAGGAGGGCATAGGCCGCAACGACGTTTGCTGTCATATACTTAACTCGTCCGGCATAAGCCGTTTTCCCGAAGCCCAGATGGATATGGTACGACTTGGCATAGGCCTCTACGGCATAGCTCCCGACGAAGCCACTCAAGCCAAACTGCAGCCCGTGAGCCGTCTCAAAACCCGCATTTCGCAGCTCAAGAAGATACCCGAGGGTGATACTGTTGGCTACAACCGCCGCTGGGTTGCCAAGCGCGACAGCACCATAGCAATCCTGTCCATAGGCTATGCCGACGGTCTAAATCGCCACCTTGGCTACGGTCGCGGTACAGTGGCCATAGGCGACACTATGGCACCGATAGTGGGCAGTGTGTGCATGGATATGTGTTTTGTCGACGTAACGGGCATTCCCTGCCGCGAAGGTGATGAGGTGGAGCTCTTCGGCTCGGCCAACCACCTCAAAGCAATATCCGAGGCAGCCGACACCATACCCTACGAGATACTCACCTCGGTATCGCCGCGGGTCAAGAGAGTATATTATCAGCAGTGACAAAAAAATCTGAAAAAAACTTTGCAGATACCATATTTATTTGTATATTTGCACATAAAGGGTATGCTCTATGCATAGCCACAATTTGTTGTATAATAAATAGTTGAGTATAAATTTGCATAGAACCGAAGAGCCGTATGGTATATAACTCGGCAAAAAACAAGCTATGGCAAAGAAGATATTATCATTTGTGGCGGCAATAATGGCCGTGTGCGGAATGCTGATGGCTCAAGACTATCAGTATCAGCCAATACCGGCAATGCAGTCATTCGAAGACGGTCTTCAGGGGTGGACGACTAACAGCAGTGTTGTCAACCCCACTATGATTGGTGCAAAGTCAGGGTCGCATTTCATCAAGCTCGCCAAAGGAGACTATAACGCCAGTAACGCCCGGTGGTTGATGACTTCACTACTTGCTCTGCCCAACGACGATACTGTAACGGTGTCGTTTTGGGCCAAAGTGAGTAGTAACGCGGTCCAATTGAGGGTAATAGCAGCCCAAACCGAGAGCACCGATATAAGTGCGTTTTCGGGTGGCGACACCTTGCTCACGGTGCGTGTAAACAGTACAGACTATGTCCAGTACTCGGTTAGCCTGAACCAACATGTCGGCGACACAGTACGCTTGGCTTTTGTTGCTAATATTGAGTCTAATTATTACTCTTTTTTGAGTATTGACGATGTTGAGTTTATGACCGATCTGGCACCCTATATCGTTATAGAGGGTAACAACTATACCCGTGTCGGTCAGCCGTTGCACCTTGCAGCGCAGATGCGCAGCGGCAGAACTGATGGCGGCTATCAGTACATCTGGGAGGACGGTTTGCTGCACCTTGCCTTGCAGGATGACCCGCAAATTCTGGGCCGCGCCAGCGACTCTATAATAATCACATGGTCCGAAGGCGGTTACGATACCGTTGTGCTCACCACAATGACCGGCTACGGCGACTGTGTGAGCCGGCTGCCTGTCAGGGTCTACGACTGCTCCACCATCGATGTGTTTCCCGACATCGAAACCTTTGAAGATGGGCGCCTCAACTGCTGGAACTCGCCGTCCAATGCTTGGTATTTCGCTTACTTGAGATATAGCGACAATGGAGACTATTATAGTAGTTATAACCATATCACTGGTGCGGTGTGCAGTGTGTGCGATACAGGCACTACCACTTCGCACTGGCTCACAAGTCCTAAAGTCAGTGTTGAAAGCATCGACATGGAACTCTCGTTTGAGTCGACAATAAAGCAAAACCATTATGCTTATAATAATCGTGATGTGGTATATAAGGTATATGTTTCCAACAGGACTGACAGTTATTCCGATTTTACCGAAGTGGGCACATATACATACTCTATTGACAGAAACGGAAACGAAGTTCCTGTTGCCCACCGTATCAATTTGGGACGTGAATATGTAGGCAATGAGGTCTATGTGGCATTCCGCAACGTTTCAAACAATCATTATAGCGACACTCTTTTCCTTGACAACATACGCTTTGGAGCACCGTTGCCTCCTGACGTGAAACTGACTTTAGAGGAGAGCGAGAACACCACCTTCTTTGTAGGCGACGAGGTTGTTTTTGTCAAGACTGTTTTGTCCACCATTCCTTTCAACACACAGTGGAACTTCGGTCCCAACGCCACTGTAACGCTTTCGGGCGACAGTGCCACCGTGGTATGGAACAGCGGTGCTACAGGCTACAGGCAGTATAGCATAACAGTAACAGACTCGCTTGGCCAGACCGTCACTCTGACCGACAGCATATATGTCTACAATTGTGCCCTGGCAACGACCTACCCCGTAGTTGAAGATTTCGAAGGCAGACCGTCGCAAGATGGCTATTCAAGGGAGCTACAGGGATGTTGGAACTTTGTTGGCAATACCGGTTATAACAGGTGGCAGATCGTTAGTATGGACGGAAATAATGTAGCCAATATTTATGCCTCATCGGCTGTTAATTTAGTCGGTCCGGGCTTTGTAATCCCCACCAATACCGACGTTGAATTTTCATGGAGAACGTCGAGAGGGGATGTATATTCAACTCCCGCAAGATTGGATTATTGTGTGATGGTGTCAACCACCGGCAACAGTTCGACAGATCTGTTCACTGACACAGTTGGCGTGTTTTCAGAGGTGTTTCCTGTTAGCAGCATGGATACGTGGTACAAAAACGCTCTAAACCTCAACCAGTATGCTGGCGACACCATTTATTTAGCTTTCTTCTTTAAAAGGACTACTTCCGGTAACAGTTATATCTACATAGATGACATCCGCGTTGGCTCGCCCACGGCCCCCGATGCCACGGTGGAAGTTCCTGCCACGGCCTACACCGGCCGCAGGGTAACTCTCCGTGCCAATGCCCGCAGCTCGGTGCCCCTGACAAGCCACTCTTGGTCTATTGAGGGCGCCACTGTGCTCTCGAGCAACGACAGCACCGCAGTTGTCATTTGGGACAGTGTGGGCAGCGGCTCCAGCAGTTATACCTATATTTGCTGCAACTTGGCAGGGTGCGACACCGTTACCGGCACCATCGTGCTTTACGACTGCAGCGAGCCCGTAACCGAGTTCCCCTACACCGTCGATTTCAACCTGCGCAGTGTCGACCGCTGCTGGAACGGCGACGGCTGGGAGCGGTCGTCGTCCAGCTCTTCCGTGTATATGGAATCGAGAGCTGCCGATGGCGCCGACTATGCCGACAACACCCTTACGGGCCGCTCTCTCATCTTCCCGGACGAAAGCGGCTATGAGATAGAATGGACCGTGAAAGGCTTCAACAATCCGCACTATGCCGTTATGGTCGACGATGGCACCACTATCGACACTATCTTCTCTGAGAACATCAGTGCCAATGCGTGGACCACTCGCAGGGCTATGCTGCCGCACACCGCCGGGCAACCCATCAACATAGCTTTCCGCCACACTGGCGGCGGCATACTCTCGTTGCAGAGCTTAGTCGTGCATGCAGCAACCCCGTCCACGGTATTGCTTGTGGCTCCGTTTGAGGCACGCACAGGCCAAAGCATAACCCTCAAAGCCGATGTGTCCTCGTCCGACACTAACCTCACTTACACCTGGACACTGCCTTCGGCCACCCCCGCCACTGCTGCCACCCAAACAGTGTCCGCCACATGGAACACGGCAGGCACCTATACCGTTGGTGTACAGGTGGTCGGCTCCGCAGGTACCGCAACCGACAGTATGACTATCACTGTGTCCGACTGTCCTGCCGGCATCATCAACGATTATCCCTACAGCGAGTCGTTTGACAACGGCTTGGCATGTTGGAGCACCATCGACGCCGACGGCGACGGTCATTCGTGGGAGTCTATGCGTGCCCGTTTGGATTACTGCCAAAACAGCACCCCGGTAACGAACTACACCCTCAACAGCAGCGACGACGCGGCTGTGTCGTGGTCGCGTCAGCCGATGCGCAATCAGGATACTATAAACCTCAATGCCCATAACCTCTTGGTTACACCGCCCATAGCCTTGCCGGGCGACAGCCCCTTGCAGATCAAATTCCATGCCAGGACTGTAGAGTTTCTGCAGGGCTCTGACCAGACCCTCACCGTAAAGCTCTCGACAATGGGTCCCAGCATGTCGCAGTTCACCAACGTGCTGATGTCAGGCACGCGTATCAGCAGCGAGACATACGCCGCGCGCACCATCAGCCTCGAGCGTTATGCCGGCTCCACGGTCTATATTGCCTTCGAGCACCATGGCACCGGCGGCGGTGGTCTGCTCATCGACGGTGTCCGTGTTGAACCCCTCGGCAGCTCAGGCATTGACGAGGTGGGCGATGTCTCTGCCAGCGTTAGCCCCAACCCCGTGATCGATGTGCTCGAGGTGCAGGCCGAAGATTTGCGCCGCATAGAACTGCTCGATGTCAGCGGCCGCACCGTGGCAACCCAAGACAATGGCAACAACGTCAACGTCGGCACCTTGCCTGCCGGAGTATATATGGTGCGTATAGTAACAGGCAACGGCGTGGCTGTGCGCCGTGTGGTGAAACAATAAAAGCATACCTCAAACATGGAGCACCTTAAGTGCAGCCCCGCACGGCACGCAAATGCTGTGCGGGGCTGCTCGCACAGGGCCCCGCAGAATCGCCAAAAAAGTGCATAAACTCTCACTGGATGCCGCTTGTTAAAAAATCATAAAAAACATAAAATTTGCCTATTATCAAAAAAATATGTATCTTTGCTTAATTTATGATATCAGGCAGAGAACTATAACTATTTGACAAACAAAAAATTAATAATAAACCAATTCAAAAACCGATGGGGCAAATGGTAAATAACGTGCCAAAAAACAAATGAAAAAAATTTTTACCGCAGTTTTTGCCGTGCTCTTGTTAGCCACAGCAGTACAGGCTCAGCTGAACAGCAACAACCGTATTCTCGGTCGTGCTGAAATGAAGTCGATGACCCGCACCGCCGACGTGCGCAGCATGGATCTGCCCTACGTCCCCGCCATGGCGGCTGCTGCCAACAACAATGTTATCGACAGATTCCCCTTCTACGACGGCTTTGAGCATGGTATGTCCAACTGGAACATCATCGATGCCGATGGCGACGGCGACGTCTTTGGCCGTACCGAGGGCACCGATGCCCACAGCGGCAACGCCTATGCCTACAGCCTCAGCTTCACCACCTACATCATCTGGTCCATCCCCCTCACTCCAGATAACTGGTTGGTGAGCAACAAGATCAGTCTCCCCGAAGATTCTACCATGACCCTCTCGTGGTTCCATCGCACCCTTAACGTCACCAACTATGCCGAGCAGTATTCGGTATATGTTGCCACCGGCAACACCGTTGACGATTTCCTCGCCGACTCCAGCAACCTCAAGTATGTTTATACTTTCGCCGCTGCCGATGCCGCATGGACCTCTCCCGCTGCCATCGACCTCGCCGAGTATGCCGGTCAGGACATCTACATCGCTTTCCGCCACAACGGCTCTTCCGGTATGTATGGCATGGCCATCGACGACGTGACCATCAAGTCTGCCGGCCAGCCTGTTGTTGACATTATTGGCAAGAACTACGTCTATGCTGGCGACACCGCCGTCTTCAATGCCGAACTCATCGAAGGCACCGATGTCAGCTACCTCTGGACTTCCACCAACGGCCTTATCACTGGCGGCAACAACGGCCAGGAAGTGCACATCGTCTACAGCGAGGCCGGTTACGACACCATCTATCTGCACGTCAGCCAGCCCGGCGGTGATGCCGACTATGTTTATTATGTGACTATTATCAGCTGCGAGCCCGCCACCCTGCCCTATACCGAGGATTTCGAGGCCGGCGAGTTCATGTGCTGGAAAGCTGTCGACCGTGACACCACCCTCACCAGAAACTGGGAAGTGGTCGAAACCAGTATGCCCGGCGGCAATTACTGCGCTGCTGTGAACTACTCTGAGACCCAGGCCGACAACTGGCTCATCTCCAGACCCATCAATCTTGCAAGCAGTGCAGGCCATGTCGAGCTCTCGTTCTATGCCAGAGTTTTGAGCGCCAACTACCCCGAGTTCTTCGAGGTGCGTCTCTCCTCCAACAGCGATCATCCCGATGATTTCGACACCATTCTCTATAGCGACACCGCCTATGCCAGCACCGAGTGGCGCCGCTTCTCTATCAATCTCGACAACTACACCGGCTCCGTTTACATTGCCTTCCGTCACCGCAGCACCGACCAGTATATGCTCTTTATCGACAATTTCTATGTCGGCGAGCCTCTGGCCCCCAGCATCTATATCGAAGCTCCCACCATGGCTATGGTCAACAGCGATGTAAATATCCACGCCACTGTGGTCGCTTTCGACCCCGTTGACGAAGAGAGCGTTGAATGGGACTTCTTCGACGGTCAGTTTGTTGCCGGCACCAACATCACCCACTCTTGGGACAGCGTGCCCACCGGCGACTATAACTACACCGTGTATTATGGTGACAACTACGGCGAGGACAGCGCCACCGCCACCATCCACATCATCAACTGCGACACCCCCATCGAGGTGCCCTACAGCCTTGCTTTCAGTGCCAAAGACACCTGCTGGACCTACAACGGCTGGGATGTCTACAGCGGCCAGATAAGCTATGCCTATTCTGCCAAGCTTGAGGGCGAGTCCACCATCGAGCACACCCTCTCTTCGGCCATCTATGCCATTCCTCAGGGCGACACCAACTACGAGGTAGAGTTCGTGCTGGCCAACATGGGCGAGTGCAACCTCAAGATCGAGGCCATCGACGTTGCCACCGGCAACTCCACCGTGTTGCGCGAGGGCTCCTTCAATGTCGGCTCCATGCTCATACCTTTCCGCTATGACCTCACTGCCTTTGCCGGTAAGGATGTCCGTTTCGTCCTCACCCACACTGGCGACACCAGCACCCTCATCGGTCTGCAGTATATGTACATCCAGCCCCTCCAAGCTCCTGTTGTGACCATAACCGTGCCCACCGACGGCCGCGCCACTGTGAACTATGAACTCACCGCCGTCGTGGCCTCCGCCACCACTCCTACCTACAGTTGGACCATCCAGGGCGGCACTCCCGCCACCGCCAGCACCCAGAACGTTACCGCTTCGTGGGCTGCCGCCGGCACCTACCAGGTTGTGCTCACTGTCACCAACTCTGTTGGCAGCGCCAGCGACACCGCCGAGATAGTTATCATCGACTGCACTCAGCCCATCAGCCAGTTCCCCTACACCCAGACCTTCGAGAACGGCCTCGGTTGCTGGGAAGCCTACTGGCCTGAAGAGCACGAAGCCTACTTTGGTATAATTGAGGTCAATCTCGAAAGCCTCAGCAGTGGCTACTGCTTTGTGATGGATCCCGCCCAAGGCGATGCCTTCGACCGCAGCATGTACCTCATCAGCCCCGAACTCAACCTTGGTGGCCAGAGCCGTTCTGTTGAGATGTATGTTCAACTCTCCAACGGTCCCGAGGCTGTGCCTTTCGAGGTGCGCTACTCCACCACCGGCAACGCTGCCAGCGATTTCACCAACGTGGCCCGTGCCAGTGGCGGTAACTTCTCAACACTGACCCGCTTCAACGCCACCCTGCCCGCCGAGGCCAAATACATGGCCATCTCCTACACCGGTTCCGGAGCTCAGAACTTCCTGTTCATCGACGACATTACCTTCCTGTCAGATGTTCAGGAACCCACCGGCATTGAGAGCGTGGGCGATGTGACCGTCAGCGTCTACCCCAACCCCGCCACCAAGGTCATCAGCATCAAGGCCGAGGGTCTGCGCCAGGTTGAGCTGCTCGACGTCAACGGCCGCGTGGTTCTCACCTCGACCGAAAGCACTGTCAATGTGAGCAACCTTGCCAACGGTGTCTACATGCTCCGCACCATCACCGATGGCGGCATGGCTATCAACAAGATAGTTAAGGAATAAGCTATAGAGTTCAAAGCTCTTGAAGCATTACCCATGACGGGGTTCCGCGTACAGCGCGGAACCCCGTCGTTTTTATAGCCGCAACAGCCTGAGGTCCAAGACAAAACGGGCTTTGGTCGGGATTTGTTCGCAAATTTGCCTTGCCAATCCAAACCAAGGCCGAACCATACCCGATGTTGACCCGACCTTAACCCGAACCTAACCCATCTAAAACGCGGGTTTACAGTGTTTTACGTGTATTTTTATCTTTTGTGCTGAATATCAGGCCGATAAGCCACGGCAGCGCCACCCCAATAAAGGTGGATGCCACGGCACCCATCCAGTAGCCGCAAGCGGCCATGAAAACAAAGTGTGCCAGCAGCCAGACAATCATCGCGGCGGCCCGCAACCCGAAGTCGATGGTCTGTACAAACTGGGGGTCGTCGGTGAGGCGGCGGCTGAGCCAGGTGGTGGGCACAAGGGCCACGGGGTTTGCCAGCAGCAGCACCAGCAGCACGCCGGCGTGCCCTGTGGCGGCAAGTCCTGCTGCCGCCGCCGCTATGGCGGCTATGAGCCCCCACCTTGGGCGCACCTGTGGCGGCTGCCCTATGGCGGTCTCGAGGTTGGTGCGCAGCTCGGCGGTCATGTCGGCAATGGCCTGCATGGGCTCGGCGGCATAGAGGGTGGCGTAGCGCCTCGCGTCGATGGGATGGCCAAAGGTGGCCACGGCGGCGCTGTAGGGGGCCGAGTAGCTGCTGTAGGTTATGGCCACGGGCACCACCCATACCGGCTTGTCGGCCAACTCTGCTTGGGCGCGGCAGGCCATATCGGCAAAGCCCTTGCGCAGCGGTAGCAGGTGCAGCCCGTCGTGGTGCGTGCCCTCGGGGGTTATGTATACCGGTACACCGTGCAGCAGCGACTGGTGTGCGGCCTCCAGGGTGGCGCTGTTGGCTTTGAGGGCCTCGCGGCCGTCGCGCGGGCGGTAGATGGGCAGGCAGCGCAAAAAGTGCAGCAGACGCCGCATGGCTGGTGGCTTGAAGATGTCGCCGCGACAGAATATCACCAATTTGTCGCCGGCAAGCCGCAGCACCGTCAGCGCGTCCATCATTCCGCTCTGGTGGTTGGGGGTGAACACAATGCTCCCCTCGGTTGGCAGCAGATGGCTGTTGCGCAGCTCGATGTGGTTGCAATAGTGGCACCGCGTGGCGTAGACCACGATGGGGTGCAGCACCGAATAGAGCCCGTTGTGTTCCCAAACTTGTGTCATTGCGACTGCAAAGTTACGCAAAAAAGTCCATTCTTGAAAATTTTTGCCAAAAAAAGAGTTCGGCGTGCAATAAAAGCACTCTTTCTGCGTTAGTTATGCTGTTATAACTTTTTATCAAAGCAACAGTAACACCATGCTGCAACTGCAATACATCAAAGACCATACCGACGAAATAATCAGTCGGCTAAAAATCAAGAACGTAGCCGATGTCGAGGCACGTATAGCCGAAATCATCTCTCTTGACGGGCAGCGCCGCACGCTGCAAAAAGAGGCCGACGACGTCAAGGCCGAACAGAACCGCATAGCCAAGGAAATTGGCCAGCTTATGAAGCAGGGTCTCCGTGCCGAGGCCGAAGCCGCCAAGAGCCGCACCGCCGACCTCAAGGTCCGCGAGCGCGAGCTGACCGAGCAGCAGCAGAGCGTCGAGGCCGACCTCAACGCCAAGCTCATCTCGCTCCCCAACGCGCCGCATCCGTCGGTGCCCTGCGGCAAAAGCGAGGCCGACAATGTGGTGGTGGCCGAGTTTGGCCGCAAGCCCGACCTGCCGGCCGACGCCCTGCCGCACTGGGAATTATGTGCCAAGTATGACATCGTTGACTTCGAGCTCGGCAACAAGATTACCGGCGCCGGTTTCCCTGTCTACAAAGGCAAGGGGGCTCGCTTGCAGAGGGCGTTGATAAACTTCTTCCTCGACGAGGCCTCCAAGGCCGGCTACACCGAGGTACAGCCGCCGCTTATGGTCAACGAGGCCAGCGGTCTCGGCACCGGCCAGCTGCCAGACAAGGAGGGGCAGATGTATGCCATTCCGCTCGACGGCTTCTACATGATTCCCACCGCCGAGGTGCCTATAACCAACATCTACCGCAACGCCATAGTGCGCGAGCAGCAATTCCCCATACGCCATGCCGGCTACAGCGAGTGCTTCCGCCGCGAGGCAGGCAGCTACGGCAAGGATGTGCGCGGCCTCAACCGTCTGCACGAGTTCTCGAAGGTGGAAATTGTGGTTATTGAGCATCCCGACCGCTCATACGAGCGTTTGGAGGAGATGAAGCACCACGTTGGCGGCCTGCTCGACAAACTTGGCCTGCCGTATCACATACTCAAACTCTGCGGCGGCGACATCAGTTTCACAAGCGCCATGACCTTCGATTTCGAAGTGTGGAGCGCTGCCCAGAAACGTTGGCTTGAGGTGAGTTCGGTGAGCAACTTCGAGACATTCCAGGCCAACCGTATGAAACTGCGCTTCAAGAGCGACGACGGCAAGACCCAGCTCTGCCACACCCTCAATGGCTCGGCACTGGCTCTGCCACGTGTAGTGGCCGCATTGCTCGAGAACAATCAGACCCCCGACGGCATTGTGATGCCCGAGTGTTTGAGACCCTACTTGGGGTTCGATATGATAAACTAAGAGCAAATAACTAAAAACTAAAAAGCTGACGTGTTGCCGCGTCAGCTTTTTAGTTTATTGTTACCTTATTCTTAGAGGTGGAATCCGATGCGGAGCATGAGGGCGCCGAGGTTGCGGGTCTCGCGATTGCCGGCGGTGGTGTAATAGGTCTGCTCGGCAGAGTGGTTTTCGGCAGTCTTGGCAGTCATGTCGACAGTGTGCTCGCCCAAGATGTAGTAGTGGATACCGGCTGAGAAGTAACGGCCGAAATAGGCGCCTGCGCCAATCTCGCCAGCCACGGTGCCGGTGGGTTTGTAGGCATACCACAGATTGCTGTTGCTGCGGTCGCCTTCGGGAGTCATGAAGAAGAAGTCGGCACCGATACCAGCCTCACCGTAGATGGTGATATTGCTGAAAAGGCGGTCGTATTGATACATCACACCAACGAAGACCGGCACGTTGATGTACTGTGTGGAGGTCATGTTGTGCTGGGTGTATGCATTGTTAACGGTCTTGTTCACTGTGTTCCATATAACGTCGACATTGGCAAATGGGGCGACCTCGCCTACTCCCACGTCGAAGAGGTACTGAGCGCGGTAGCCGCCGCCGAAGCCTATAGAAGCGGTCTTGCCCATATTGGCCGGGCTGAGGGGCACATTGTCGGTGAAGGTGCTGATGCCGGGGATGGTCTTAAGGGTGGTGGTAGCCCACGAACCAACGGGCATGGCACCATCGAGGTATACCGATTGGCGGAACTGGGCTTGAGAGATGTTGGCTGCAAAGACAAATGCTATTGCCAAGCATAAAGTCTTGATAATCTGAGTCTTTTTCATGTCCTAATACATTGTTAATAATCGGCAAAAATACTAAATAATTATAAATCGGCAAAATTTTTTTAACATTTTCTTTGCGTGGTGTCAAATTTATTTCAAGGCTAACACTTTTTTTCGTACATTTGCATTCTGTAAACAAACGACAAATAAATTACAACACTTTGAAAACAAGACGTTTATTATTTATTGTGCTATTTGTGGCGGTTTCATTTACCGCCGTTGCGCAGAGTGGTTGGGCCGACGCTTTCAGCAAGATCAAGCTCGAGGTGCGTGCCGACGGCGAGTACACCACCACCGACACAACCCCCAACCTTGGTTTCCATGGCAAGTATTTCAACTTTATGCTTGGCGGCGACTTGGGCGGAGGTTTCAGCTACTACTTCAAGCAGCGCATTGTGGCAAATCCAGGCACAGTGACATTCTTCGACAACACCGACTTTCTCTACCTTGACTACAAGCCCACACAGAACTGGCGTATGCGGTTTGGTAAGGATGCCATGGCCCTCGGCGGTTTTGAGTACGACGCCTCGCCTATCGATGTCTATTTTCCCACCAATATGTGGCGCAATATCTATTGCTTCCAGCTTGGCGCCAGTGGGGCTTTCATTACCAACGACGGCAACCATACATTCATCGCGCAGGTAACCAACTCACCATACGTGAACTACAATAACTTAGACTATGACGCAGGTCTGGTGGCCTACAACCTGTACTGGGCCGGCAACATTGGACATCTGCACACCCTGTGGAGTACTTCGATGGTGGAGTATAAGTGGAACAGTTACCTCAATATGACAATGCTTGGCACCAAGCTCGTCTATGACAAGTGGGACATCTATCTTGACTTCATGCACCACGCTCTCTCAATCGACGACTGGGGAAAAAACTTCGGTTTTGTGAGTTGCGCCAACTACTATTTTACACCCTATTTCAATATCTTCGTCAAGGGTATGTACGAGCAGAACAAATCGGCCGTTACCCTCGGCTCGTCGGTGTCTATGGACCACCAACTTGCCGCCGGCCATACCTCGGCACGCTATGGCTTGGGATTCGAGTGGTTCCCCACAGAGCAGAAGAACGTGCGTCTGCATATCTATGGCTGCCGCATGACCGACAGTTATACCGACGATGCCGGCACGTCGCATTTCGATGCCATGTGGAACGTAAACATCGGTGCTACCTGGATAATGGATTTTCACGAACTCTTAAAGAAATAAGCTATGGAAGAGAAACATAACCACAATCTTTTGAACTCGCTACTGTCGGTTGTCGATCCGTTCCAGGTGTTCCGCCACCACGAGACCGACCAAAGCAAAGGCAACGGAAAACCGCGCAAGCTGAAGTTCACCACTACCCGCAGCCTCGAGGCTCTTATCTTCTTGGTCCTTTTCTTTGGCTTCTTTGGCTTTTTGGCCTACCGTATGACGCTGCCCAATATGCTCAACACTTTCATGCAGACAGCCTACCACCTGCTGCTTGAGACGGTATTCTACATCATGGCCATTTGCGTGCTTATGGGTGCTATCAGCAAGCTGCTCACCGAGTTCGGTGTGGTGCGCTTGATGGAGAACATACTGCGGCCGCTTATGAGGCCCCTTTACAATCTGCCTGGTGTGGCGGCTCTGGGTGCCGTGATGACTTTCCTCAGCGACAATCCAGCAATCATTTCTTTGGCCAAAGATAACAACTTCTCGCGTTACTTCAAGAAATACCAGCTTGTCTCGCTTACCAACTTCGGCACCGCCTTTGGAATGGGCTTAGTGGTGATAGCCTTCATGACCGGCCTCGGTTTCGGCAAGGGCGCTTTGGTTGGTTTGTTGGGCGCCGTTGTGGGCAGCATCATCTCCACACGCCTAATGCAACGCTTCACTCTTAAGAGCTACCCCGAACTTGACACTCCGGTGACTGAGGAGGAAGGTACCGAGCAGAACATCTCGTTCAAAAGCGAGGGCAACATCTTCCAGCGCTTCCTCAACGCCATGCTCGACGGAGGTAAGAGTGGCGTCGGTATTGGTGTTGCCATCATCCCGGGCGTGCTTTGCATATCCACCATTGTCATGATGTTGACTTTTGGCCCTGCTGGCGCCGACGGCACATACCAAGGCGTAGCCTACGAAGGTGTGCCGGTTATCACCTGGCTGGCTGACAAGGTCAATGTGGTCTTCTACTGGCTCTTCGGTTTCGAGAGCGGCGCGTTGGTGTCGTTCCCCATTACCGCCCTCGGTGCGGTTGGCGCTGCCATCGGCTTGGTGCCCAAGTTTATCGCCGACGGCATCATAACCAACAATGCTATCGCCGTCTTCACCGCCATGGGTATGTGCTGGAGCGGCTACCTTTCAACCCACACCGCCATGCTCGACAGCCTTGGCTACCGCAATCTCATTGGCAAGGCCATTGGTGCACACACTATCGGCGGCCTCTGCGCAGGCATAGCGGCCCACTGGCTGTGGGTGCTTGTGGCCCTCATATAAACTGTAAAAACTAATGCAAGACATGAAATGCTCTATTCCTAAAGGTACGCGTGACTTTATGCCGGTCGAAATGGCTCGGCGCAACTATATTTTCGACACCATCCGCTCGGTGTTCAAGTCGTTTGCTTTTGAGCCTATTGAGACACCCTCGCTCGAGAACCTCTCGACCCTCATGGGCAAGTATGGTGAGGAGGGCGACAAGCTGCTCTTCAAGGTGCTCAACAGCGGCGATTTCATGAAGGATGTCGATTTTAACCAGGACTACCACAAGGTGGCCCCCCTGATATGCGAGCGCGGCCTGCGCTATGACCTCACGGTGCCGTTTGCACGTTTTGTTGTGCAGCACCGCGACCAGATAACCTTTCCATTCCGCCGCTACCAATTGCAGCCGGTGTGGCGCGCCGACCGTCCTCAAAAGGGGCGCTACCGCGAGTTCTACCAGTGCGATGCCGATATGATTGGCTCCACTTCGCTGCTCAACGAGCTCGAACTGGTGCAGATGATTGACACTGTGTTTGCCCGTTTAGGCATCAATGTGGCCGTCAAAATCAACAACCGCAAGGTACTGGCAGGCATAGCCGAGATGATTGGAGCTCCCGACAAGCTGGTGGACATCACCGTGGCTATCGACAAGCTCGACAAAGTGGGTCTCGACAACGTGCGTGCCGAACTTGCCGAACGAGGCCTCAACCCCGAGCAGGTGGCAGCCCTCGACCCCGTCTTTGCCCTTGGCGGCACGGCGGCGGAAAAGCTGGCAGCCCTCGATGCCATGTTCGCCAATGTCGAGGTGGGCCGCAAAGGCGTTGAAGAGCTAAAAGAACTCTTCGGCCTCGTCGATGCGTCGAAACCTGCCTGCAAGGTTGAGTTGGACCTCACTCTGGCCCGCGGCCTCAACTACTACACCGGCGCCATATTCGAGGTCAAAGCCCTCGATGTGGCCATGGGCAGCATCTGCGGTGGTGGACGCTACGACAACCTCACCGGCATATTCGGAATGCCCGACGTGTCGGGCGTGGGTATATCGTTTGGCGCCGACCGCATTTACGATGTGCTTACCGAGCTCGACGCTTTCCCGACCGACCTCAACCAGAGTGCACGAGTCATGTTCATCAACTTCGGCGCCGCCGAGCAGCGAGCCTGCATAGCCTTTGCAGCACGCCTGCGTGCCGAGGGGGTGCCGACACTGGTCTACCCCGACGCCGCCAAGATGAAGAAACAAATGGACTATGCCAACCGCAAAGCTATACCTTATGTGGTCTTTATTGGCGAGACAGAGTTGCAGAACGGCACCGCCACCCTCAAGGACATGGCCACCGGCGAGCAACAGACCCTTGATATTGACCAACTGATTGCCCGTCTGAAATGAAACCGCACCTGCTCATAGTACTGCTTATGGCCATCGCCTTTGCCGCTCCGGCTCAGGACACGTTGCTTATGCCATACTATGCCCCGGCGGCCGACACGGTCTACCTTACCCGTACAGACACCCTCTATCAAACCCGTACCGACACCATCTACCTTACCCGTACCGATACTGTGGTCCGCACCATTGTCCGCACCGACACTGTGGTACGCCATGTGGCCGACACCGCCGCCCTCAACGCACTGCGCGAGAAGGAGATATTCTACAAGGAGATACTCTCGGCCAACGGGGTTGACAAGACCAAACTGGAAGCCGACCGCAACCACTACCGCCATTTGGTCGACTCGCTGCGCTACATGGTGCGGCTGGCCGAGCTCGAGAATGTGCGCAAGGACGAGGAGGCCAAATACCTGCGACTGCGTGCCGAAGAGGCCGAGAGCAAGATTGCCGAGGCCGCCGTCAGGAAGAAAAAGGTGCGCCCTATTCAGGGCATTGCCATGCGTTTCTACCGCACTCCCAGGTGGGAGATTCGTCTCGACGGCCGCGAGGAGAACGGTGCCACGACCTACACCAAGGTGATACGCAACCGCAATGCCGGTGCGGTGGAGTTCGACTACGTCACCGGCGCCAGCGTCATGTTGTGGGACATGACCCATCTCTTCAACAAGAACCACGCGGCACCCATACATTTTGGCGACACTAACCACCGCGTCCCCGAGATACGCCGCTTCGACCAGCAGTTCAACTACGACCTCGGCCTCTATGTGGGCTTTGGCGGCAGCAACCTCTTCAAGAACTTCTATATCGGCCCCTCGTTCCGCTTTGTGGACTTCTTCTACCTCACCATCGGGGTCAACATAGCAGAATATGAGGTGCTTGTGGGCAACTACGCCAGCGGCGACCGCATACCGGCCAATATGAGCATCGACGACCTCACGGCCAAGGCCTGGCTCGTCAAACCATTCGTGTCGCTCTCCATCGACCTGGATTTCATATCCTTTATCAAGAAATAACATTGCCGCAGGGGGTGCCCTTGGCAAAGCCGGAAGCATTTTTTTCTGAAAAAAATGTGCCGAAGTGTTGCATTTTAGAAAAAAATGCGTACCTTTGCAGTCGTAATATTAAAAAATTAATATCATGAAAAAGAATATTTTTATAGTATTATTGCTGGTGACGGCCAATATGCTGTGTGCCGAGGATACTGCATATTTCGGATACCCTGACTATGGGTTTCCTCAAAGCCAGAGGGCGATGTGGTATAATAATATGCCGTTTCATACTCATATAAGAACTATCAACTTTTCCGGTATGATGTATCCCGCCGGAAATATTGACACACTGTACGGTTTCGCCTTGTCCATGAACCGGTAGGCACCCCGGAACCTGATTTTGGAAATTTTATATTTTATATTGGCACTATTGACAGTGTCCAGTATCCATACTCAGAGGGGTATGTTGCCATTGACTCTGTAGTTGGCGCCAACAGGGATATGTATCACAAAAGGCCTTTCAAGGCTACGCTTAACAGGCAATGTATCCCTCCTTATGATTTTTTGACCCCGCCGACAGAGTTATACAGATATGCCTACGAATTTCGGTTTGACACCCCGAAACCTATAGATGGTAAATTTCTTTTAATAACAGTGGCTCGTTTTTACGACCAGCCCAACGAGAATAGTGGTTTGTTATATCAGGAGTGGCTTGAGGATGATGCCTATGTGAATATGGCTGAAAACATATGTCTTGGTGGTTTTAAGTATGGCGGAAGTGGGGAAATAGAAGTGTCTTGTGATTGTGGCCGCGATAATGGTTATGGCGATACCGTTCGTAGCTATATTGCCCTTTTCCCGATACTGTCGGGTGCGGTAGACACTGCCGATACCACAGGCCACCAGCAAGGCGGCGACACTGTGGGAGTGGCGTCTGCCGCGGAGCCGCAGGTGAGGCTGAACACCGACCCCGCCGGCGGCTGGGTTGAGATAGGCGTGGCCGGCGGCACTGTTTTCGACGCCGCAGTTTACGATGTGTGCGGAAAAGTGGCGGCCCGGCCTTGCACTGCTTCCGGCAGTGTGCGTATAGACACTTCGCGGTGGCCGGCGGGCGTGTATGTGGCACGTGTGCGCACGGCCGCGGGTGTAATGTCGTGCAAGTTTGTGGTGGCCCGCCGTTGACGGCTGCAAAAACATAGTTTTCTGGATTTGTGCATCAGTGTGCCGGCACCCGGCAGGGTGGCGGCAAGGAGGGCTTTTGTTCGGTCGGCGGGCCGTTGTAAAAGGCTGTGAGTGCGGCTGTTGGCGAGGCCTGTCCGACCTTGACCCGACCTTAACCCGAACCTAACCCATCTACAGAGCTGTAAAACAAAGAGTTGCGCCGACACAGTCGGCGCAACTCCTATGGGTATGCCGGTAGGGCTTATTCAACCGTGACGCTCTTGGCCAGGTTGCGGGGCTGGTCCACATTGCGGCCTTTGGCTATGGCCACGTAGTAGGAGAGGAGCTGCAACGGTATGACGGCCAGCAGGGGCACGTAGTAGTCGCGTGTGTCGGGGATGACGAAACTGTAGTCGCTCATCTCTTTGACAACCTTGTCGCCCTCGGTGACCACGCTTATTATCTTGCCTTTGCGCGACTTGATTTCCTGTATGTTGCTCACTATCTTGTCGTACATTCCGCGCTTGGGGGCAATGACAACCACGGGCATCTCTTCGTCGACGAGGGCTATGGGGCCGTGTTTCATCTCGGCGGCGGGGTAACCCTCGGCGTGGATGTAGCTTATCTCCTTGAGCTTGAGGGCGCCTTCGAGTGCCACGGGGTAGTTGTAGCCGCGGCCAAGGTAGAGGAAGTTGCGGCAGTAGGTGAACATCTGGGCAAACTGGTCGATGTGGCGGTTGTTCTCGAGGGTCCACTGCATTTTGTCGGGTATTTGCTGCAACTCGTCGACAAGCATGTGGAACATCTCGTCGCTCAGGGTCTTTTTCTCTTTGGCAATGGCGAGGCCGAGGAGCGCCAGGGTGATGACCTGGCCGGTGAAGGCCTTGGTTGAGGCCACACCTATTTCGGGGCCCACGTGGATGTAGGTGCCGCTGTCGGTGGCGCGGGCTATGCTGGAGCCTATGACGTTGCACACGCCGTAGAGGAAGGCGCCGTGCTGCTTGGCGAGCTGTATGGCCGCCAGGGTGTCGGCGGTCTCGCCGCTCTGCGACACGGCTATGACCACGTCGTCGGGGTAGATGACGGGGTTGCGGTAGCGGAACTCCGAGGCGTACTCCACCTCGACGGGTATCTGGCAGGCCTCTTCGATGAAGTACTTGCCTATGAGGGCGGCGTGCCACGAGGTGCCGCAGGCGCAGATGATGATGCGGCGGGCATTGACAAACTGCTCTTTGTTGTCGATGATGCCGCTCAGCAGCACGTCTTTCTGGTTCACCTGCAGGCGGCCGCGGATGCTGGTGCGCAGGGCGGCGGGCTGCTCCCATATCTCTTTGAGCATGAAGTGGGGGTAGCCGCCTTTTTCGAGGGCCTCGAGGTTCATCTCGAGTTTCTGCATCTGCGGTGTCTGTTTCACGTTGGCAAGGTTGGTTATTACGAGCTTGCCGGTGCGGTCCATGAGGGCCACCTCCTCGTCTTTGAGGTACACCACCTGCTGGGTGTATTCGACGATTGGTGTGGCGTCGGAGCCCACGTAGAACTCGGCGCGGCCGCTGGAGTCTTTGCCCACGCCAATGATGAGGGGGCTGCCCTTGCGTGCGCAGATGAGGCGGTCGGGGTTGCTTTTGTCGAGTATGGCAATGGCGTAGGCGCCGATTACGTGCTTGAGGGCGCTCTGCACGGCGGTGAAGAGGTCGCAGCGGTGCATCTGCTGCATATACTCTACCAACTGAACCAGCACCTCGGTGTCGGTGTCGGAGCAGAAAGTGTAGTTGTTCTTTTCCAGCTCGGCGCGTAGCGACTTGTAGTTCTCGATAATGCCGTTATGCACCAAAGCCAGGTTCTTCGACTGCGAGTAGTGCGGGTGGGCGTTCACCTCGTTGGGCTCGCCATGGGTGGCCCAGCGGGTGTGGGCAATGCCGATGGTGCCGCTAATATTCTTGTCGGCGCATG
The DNA here is from genome assembly GCA_024685285.1 of Bacteroidales bacterium. Taxonomy (GTDB): domain Bacteria; phylum Bacteroidota; class Bacteroidia; order Bacteroidales; family P3; genus Colimorpha. The sequence goes on along the minus strand of JAIKVZ010000050.1, from coordinate 3,558 downwards.
ACTCCTCGAGGGTGGCAACTTTGCCTTTGGCTTTGTAGACGGCGAGGTTGCCGTCGGGATTGATAACAGACACACCGGCCGAGTCGTAGCCACGATACTCCAGACGGTGCAAACCTTTGATGAGGATGGGGTAAGCCTGCTGCTCACCTATGTAACCTACAATTCCGCACATAGTTCGATGTTTTTGCAGTTGTTTGAAATTGCAAAAATACAAAAAAAATCTTTACTGCGGCAATTTTTTTGCCTCACGAGTGAGCCAGGCGAGGGTGGCGGCGGTCGGCAAGCAGTGCTAAGAGTAGCCCCAATGCAATACCTAAAGTGTTGGCAACCATGTCGTTGATGTCGAATCCGCGGTAGGGTAGGAGGTATTGCACGCACTCTGTGCAGATGCCAATAAAAGTTGCTATGAGCCAGCTGGCGACATAGTTGAAACGGCATCGCGGGGCTATAAAAAACACACATGGCAGGTATACTGAGGCGTGCAGCAGGTGGTCGGCCCTGATGCCAAACACAAAGTTGTCGAGCGGCACGCCCAACCCGTTGAGAGGTGCCCACATCAATACGGCAATCACGGCCAAATACCACGGAACAATACGTGCCCGCACCGAGCCTTGGCAGAGGCTTCGTAGGGTGCGGCGTGTGGAGCCTATGGCACGCGATTGGGCCGAGAACCTGCGCCAGGTGTGGCTATTGCAGCCAATGCGGCGGCCGTTGCGCTCCACTGCCGACAGGTGTCCTTTGACGGCAGTGGCCTGTACTGTTTCGGTGCTGCTGCTGTTGTCGCCGCAAAATGTGAGTTCGACGTCGCCGGCCTTGATCAACCGGTGCAGAAGGTGCCGCCCCTGATATTCAAACAGATATATCTCGCCCAAACGTGGTTTGTCCTCGACCGGTGCCAGCAGCACCACGTCGCGTCCCTCGCGCAGCAACGGCCTCATGCTGCTACCCTTGAGGGGGAGCGAGACCGTCTGCCCGTCGGCAATGGCCTGTGCGGCTATGGTGAATTTTGCTTCGTCGGTCATTGTGGCAGGTTCAGTCGTTGTTTACGCCGTAGCCAAACAGGGCGAAATCGCCCCGTAACGGGTCGCCGGGGAACACCTCGGCCATGGTTTGTGTAAGTTTTATTGCGGTGTGCATGGTGGCGGTGCGCGAGTTTAGCAAGCCTAAAGAGCAGGCCTGCTGCAGCACATGGGTGTCGAGTGGCATGATGAGGCTGTCGCGGCCGATGAACGTCCATAGACCTAAGTCTACGGGCGAGTTGGTGCGCACCATCCAACGCAGGAACATACATACCCGCTTACATGCCGAGGTGGTATCTTTTGGCACCACGGTTCCGTCACCCTCGGCGGCAAACCATGACGTAATGGCCCTGACAGCCTCAAGCCCGGTAGATGCCGTGGAGGCAACATATTGGCCCATAGTGCCATGGGTGGTAAGCAGGCGGCTGTATGCCGAGAGAAAACGGTTCATTGTGTGACAGTTGTATAAGCGGTAGAAGCACTTGCTGTCGCCGTCGACAAAGTGGTTCTTGAAAGTTCCTGAACGCAGCCAGCCGTCGATGTCTCCGTTGGCCCAGTCGAGCAACTGCTGCACCTTGGGCATGAACTGTTTGCGACTACCGTAACTCAGAGCCGAAGCCATAAAGGCGGTGGCCTCGCGGTTGGCGTCGCCCTGCACCTGGTGCATGAACCATGAGGGGTCGCCCTCGATAAACGAGGCCGTCTCATACAGGTCGGCGTATGCCAACAGTTTTTGTCTCACATCGTTATCCATGGCTATGGCTGTTCTCTGTTGTTGCAAAAATACACAAAAAAAGTGATTTATTGCTTCCACCCAATAGTTTTTTTTGCGAAATTGGAGAAATATTTGTATTTTTGCAGCCGAAAACAAATACAAAATCAAAAATCATGAAAACATGTAAAAACAAATCACTCAAGGCCTGCGTAGTTGCTCTGTTGCTACTGTCGGCCGTGTCGGTCAACGCCCAGCCGGAAATCTATTCCGTTGGCTCTGGGATACTGCAGGGCTATTCATTAATCAGGCACTATTACAATGACGACCTTATAATTTACCGACAGCCCAATTTCTACTATATCTGTAGCACATGCACAACAGCAGTAGTACATGTATGCATTAATCCCGACATTGAGATACACGACATGGAGATTTATGGCGATTATCTCTATTTCTGTGGCGTTGACTTGAGACCGTCCCCAACCGAGGCTGTTTTTGGGTATGTTTCATTGGCCGATCTGGCAAGTTCTTCACCTGCGGATTTTTATTATGAATACATACCGTACTTCACGGCCGAAGATGTTCTTGTCACCGACGCGTTCAAACTCGAGGTGTTCGACAATGGTAACGACATACACATGGTAATGATTGGCGACTGCGAAAGGGACGACTATCTGAGATACCCACGGTGCGTCATCGATGCATATACGGCCTATCCTTTGGTGACTGGCGGGACATGGGATATTGAGATGAGGTACGAGCCTTTGAATATTGAATATTATAGCGACATTGTGGTTACGGACAACTATGTCTCGACAGTCGCATATAAACACGAAGCCGAAGGACAGTATCTGCGTTTCTACGACAGGCCTTTGAATTCGGGCGAGACCATTTTCAACACACCGTTGTTCGAAGACATATACTACTGTTTTCATTATGATATTACCGACGAGCCGTTTATTGCGACTAAATTGACGGATGACGAGATTGTGACAGCCACAATTGCCCTTAACAACGATTATAAACCGGGTATTCTATTAAGCCGTTTTGACTGCAGTGGGCAGACATTGGTAAACCAGCAATTCATCACCGTTCCGTGTGAATACAATAGCAAGTTCAAGATCATTGAAATGGCATACGAATTTGATTTTGGTACTCTTTCCATCCTTACCAATATAAACGTGGATGATTCAGGCATTTTTAGCCATATTCTTGATGTGCCGCATTACATGACAGGGGCACTCCCTTATCCTGTATTCTTTTACCGCACAAACAACAATGATCCCCTTTTCTCTCTGACATCATATACACCAAACTCCCAATTGGTTGTCACTGTTGGAGGCAACGTTGACACCCTGATTTATTATATACATCAACCAGGTATTGCGTCCCCCGTCAGTTGCGAAACAGAAATAGAAATAAACAATATGGAGATTGAAGACAATTTAGACTTCTTTCCCAAGCTGCTGCCTATGGAAAGAAATGTTGCAACACCTATACGGCGTAGCGGCTCTGACATGAGTTATATTATAAATAATATATGCAAATAGTGTTATCAAAAAATCATTATAGTATAAGATTATGAAAAAAATATCATTCATATTGGTCATATTATGTATTATGGCTAATTCTTTTGTTTATGCACAATCAATTGATACAGTGACATTGGACAGGACGGGCTACTTTGGCACAACGACTGGCGATACTATATGTACAACTTGGTCTGAATTTAGTTGGAACCCTATGCAAGCGTCATTATTACATGGCTTTTCAAATAGGTTTTATTCCCAGGAGCCTGTTACCATATACGGTGTCGCCGCTATA
>JAIKVZ010000036.1 GCA_024685285.1 Bacteroidales bacterium | reverse complement strand
GTCACCACCGGCTCGGGGGCTTGGCCCGAAACCATCAGCACCTCCTTGCACTCGCCCCCCACCGCGACCACGTGCACCTCGGCCACGTCGCCCAGCTGGGCCGTGGCGGCCGCGAGGTCTATCATCGGTGCGGCCTTGACCATGACGCGGCCGGCGCGTGAGGTGAGCAGCGGCCAAGCCTGCAACACATCGGGGCGGCAGTGTTCCAGAGCCACAGTGCGGCGGCCGCTGACATCGCGCCGCGAGGGGTCGATATATATGAGCCCAAACTGCTCATTTTGAGCCCCGAGCCAGGCAATTCCGTCGGCGCAATGTGTGCTTATGTTGCGAACCCCGAGGGCGGCAAAGTTGCGCCTCGCCAGGTCGCAAAGGGCTGCATCGAGCTCTACATAGTGCACCCTCTCGGCCACAGCGGCCATGGCCCACGAGTCGATACCCATGCCGCCGGTGAGGTCGGCCACTGTGGCGGCCACTCCCCCACCCTGCATAAGACGGGCGGCGATGGCGGCCTTGTAACGTGCGGTTGCTTCTGACGAGGACTGTTCGCAGTTGAGGCGCGGCGGATATTCCACATTGGCGCAGGCGGCCAGCGAGGGCCATTTGGTCTGTGCCGTGCGCAAACCCTCAATCTGCCGTGCCGCCGCACGGGCATCCACCCCGTCGCAACCGCTCAGCAGCAGACGGTTGACGTCGTCGCCCACGTGTTCGCGGGCAAAAGCAAGTGTGGCCTCGTCCATGGCCTGTGGGTGTTTTGCGGCTTAGTACACACCCTGGTCGTGCAGACGGCGCAGGCGGTCGACCACCATGGGGCGGTCTTCCTTGTAGGTTACGCCGAACCACTGGGCGGTGGTCTTGAGAACTTTCATGCGGGCGTAACCGCTGGCGATGAAGGTATTGACGGCGAAAGGTATGTAGTACTCCGACTTCATCTCGTTGCCGTGCTCGCGCAGAAAGTCTACAAAGAGACGCTCGCTCTCGGCAAAGTAGTCGGGTGTGAAGCCAAAAAGGTTCATGCTCACGGTGGCGTCGGCGCTGAGTGGGTGCATCGAGCCGTCGGCATCTTTGTACTCAATCCCGTTGGCAGTGCGTCCAATCGAGGTGCGCTCGGTCATACCCACGAGCATACCGTCGGCATCGGTCTGGCACACGCCGCGGCTCACGGTACCGTTCTCGCTCAGAGTGTTCTCCAAGCGGTAGCCCACCATGCAGTACTGGCCTTTCGAGCCCTCAAGAGTACGCAGATAGTCGGCAATCACCATAAAAGCGTCGCGGCCGTAGAAGTCGTCGGCGTTGATGATGGCGAAGGGCTCGTTGATGACATCCTTGGCCATGAGAATGGCGTGGTTGGTGCCCCATGGTTTCTCGCGTCCTTCGGGTACGCTGAAGCCCGCCGGCAGACAGTCGAGTTCCTGGAAGACATACTGAACCTCGATACGGCCGCCGAAATGGTCAGTGTTGATGTGGCGCTTGAATTCCTCCTCGAAAGAGTGGCGAATAACGAACACCACCTTGCCGAAGCCGGCACGGATGGCATCCTCGATGCTGTAGTCCATTATTATCTCGCCATGGGGGCCCACGCCGTCCATCTGTTTCAGTCCGCCATAGCGGCTTCCCATGCCTGCCGCCAGAACCAATAAAGTAGGTTTCATGTTAAAAAGTGTTTTTATTAATTATACATTATATTCTTCGCTCTTTGAAAAATCGTTTGAGGATTTCCTCGCACTCATCGGCCATCACGCCACTCACCACCTCGGTCTTTGGGTGAAGCACTGAGTGGCCTATGCGCTCGAAGCCGCGTTTGGGGTCGGAGGCGCCGTAGACTATGCGGCCTATCTGGGTCCAGCCCGAAGCGCCAGCGCACATCACGCAAGGTTCGAGGGTGACGTAGAGGGTGCAGTCTGTGAGGTATTTGGCACCGAGAGTCTCGGCAGCCGCGGTGAGGGCAAGCATTTCGGCGTGGGCGGTGACATCGTGCAGGCGCTCGGTGTGGTTGTGGGCACGGGCTATTATGCGGTCGGCTCCCACCACCACGGCTCCAACGGGAATCTCGCCTTCGGCGTAGGCCTCGCGGGCTTCGCGCAGTGCCTGCTGCATATAATACTCATCCGGATTGTCGAAAATACTCATTGCGTTATCTCCTGTATTTACATTGGGAACGACAGCGACTCTGCTTTCTTGCGGTTCGACACTTTTATTCTGACATTGTAGCCCATACGGCGGGCTATGGCCGAGAGTTCCTCGCCGGCGGTGTCACGGCTCAGGATAGCCTGCAACTCATCGAAACTGGTGTTTACGCCTGTGACTCGAGCCAAGTCGGCGTAGGTGCCGTCGAAGCTCTTGCCCAACATCTTGACGTCAATACGAACACGGTCACGGGTTGCCATGGCGCGGCCAAGTTCAAAGAAATAGCTCACACTCACCCAGATGACGCTGTCTTGCTGCATCCGTACCTGACCTGAAGCGGCCATGCCCTCGTAGCCGCAGCTCACCGTCATGGTCTCGCACAGGGGTGCCATCGCCGTCTCGGAGGCCGTTGTGCCTTGGGCAGTACCCGGCGTATCGGTGCCTGTGGCCTCGTTGCTGCCGGCCTTGCCACTGCTGGAACCAGGCAATGTGTTGTTGCCACCAATAGCACCTTCGTCTTGCGAGCTCTGGGCTTGGGCAGAGTTGGTGTCGGGTAGGTCGCGCAGACGGGTGCACCCTGTGGCCGCCAGAAACAATGCGGCGCATATTATTATGGCACGTAGTTTCATTGCAGTGCGTCTAATATTGATTGGTAATGTTCTTTGAGGGTGTCGCTGCGGTAGCCGTCGGCTTTGAGAGCACGCTCCATATATTTCTTGGCCTCTGCGTTGCGACCCATGCGGTGCAAAACCCAGGCGTAGGTGTCGAGGTAGGTGCCGTTGTCGGGCTCGGCATCGATGGTCTTGCGCGACATGCGCTCGGCCTCTTCAAGCCGCAGGCCCTGCTCTGCCAAGTAGTAGGCGTAGTTGTTGAGCACCGATATATCGCCGCCCGAAATCTGCACACAGCGGTCGAATGCGGCCCAAGCCTCGGTATAGTTGCCGATACGGTAGTGACACTCGGCCAACAGCGAGTAGCAAGGCACTTCGAGATAGCCGTTGGTGAAGCCTATCTTGACACACTGCTGAAGCGACGGCAAGGCCTCCTCGTAGCGCTTCATACTGACGTTAGTCTGCCCTTGTATAAAATACGGCAAAATATGCAACGGGAAAAGTTTGGCCGCACGTTGCGAGAGCTTGATGAGACGCTCGCTGTTGCCGGGCACCTCCGACTCGCAAATCAGCCAGGCCTCCCACAGTTGGTACTGGCTGCTGTCGGCTCTGACTGCTATGGAAAACTGGCGCGCTGCCTCGGGATAGCGTTCCTGTCGCATAAGCACATCGCCGTAGAAAGCGGCATAGGTGCTGGTGTCGTCGGTTTGCTTCATCAGCTGCTCGAGCAAATCAAAAGAGTGTTTTGAATATTTTCCGTAGAACTCTTCGGCAGTATAGAACGAGCCCAGAATCTGCAGCTTGCTGCGCACGTCGATGGCATTGCTCTCGAAGCCCCGTTTGAGTTCGTTGTAAGCGCGGTCCATATCGCCCGATTGCTTGTAATATGAGGCAAGCGATATGTGCACATACTCGTCTTCAGGGTCGATGGCGGCAATGCGCTCATAGCAACGGCGGGCCTTGTCGCGTTTGCCCTGCTTGAGGTATAGTTCTGACAGTATTGCCTGGTAGCGTTTCTCTTGCGGATAAGCCTCGGCCAAGGCCTCAATCTCTCGCAGAGCCTTATCGGGATTGTTGGCGTAGGTCCAAATCTGCTGCTTCTGCAACGAAACCTCCTCGGTGACCCCAATCATGCGCTCTACGCGGTTGAGGGTAGCCACAGCGGCAGCTGCATCGCCGCCGGCCATTTGTGCGTTGGCAAGTTCGTAGTAGAATTCTATCTTTTCGGGATTGCGTTCAACCATATCTTTCCACACCTCGGCCAGACCTTTGGCATTGCCTGCCTGCTTGTACACCTCGGCAAGGAGTCTGCCGTACCACACGTTGCCCTTGTCGGCCTGCCAAGCGGCCCGGGCATGGGTCAGGGCGCTCTCGGTCCAACCCTGCTGGTACATGATGCGCCCAAGCTCGTAGTGGGCGGCGGCATTAGTGCTGTCGGCCTGGAGCACAGCTTCATACAGCCGTGCGGCCGCGTTGGCGTTGCCTATGTTTTGCTGCGTCTTGGCATCGATAATAAGACCGTCGACACGCAACGTCTCCTCCGTCACATCGGTAGCAGGTTTGCGGGTGGCATCGGCCGGAGCCGTTGCCTTGCGCCCTCCGCCGCAGCTCCAGAGCAGCACGGCGGCAAAACATCCCACAAACAGCAAGTTTTTATTCATTTCGCGTACTAACATTTGTAAATAATAACTGACATCGGCCAAAAATATTGCCCGCCACAAGCCAAAAAAAGTCAAAAAAAAAGTTAAAAATAAAAAAAAAACAAGTGCTTTCGTAAAAAAAATATATATTTGCACCGTCAAAAGGTATGCACACAAAATAGGCATAACCGTGCAACATTTTGACAAACAAACAGTAACGACGAAAGTAGAAAAACAAATTATTAATCATTTAAATCAAAACAAGATGAAAAAAACATTAATGGTTTTGAGTTTTGCACTGTGCGTTTCTTTCGCATTTGCGCAAACCAGCAAAGTCGTCACTCGCGACATGGCTGCTAAAGCCAAATCCGTAGCCAACCTTGAGGCTATCAACACTCAGGTTAGCTACCAGGGCTCCATCTTCTCCAAAGAGAATGATACCCTGCAGACCTTCACCTTCAACACCGAGCCCGTCCTTGGCCAGTACGACACCCGTAACGCTGCCCCTTCCACTGTGCTCGGCCGCAACCCTCACGGTCAGACCATCTATTCGTCGACCTGGCACCGCATCAACAACACCCAGGAGATGAACTCCACCACCTTTGCAGGCAACTATCCCAGCTTCGGTAGTGCTGACTATGCTCGTTTCCGCGAGTATGTATGGTATGTCATGGACACCGCTGGCCACTGGGGAGTTACCGGCAACGACGGTTTCATGCTCATGTCCTGCCTCGACCAGCAGACTGTCGACCCCGCCAAGCCTTTCAACGCTTACTTTGAGCTCGGCCCCATCGACGCCACCGAGGCCCCCGTTGTTGACGTGCGCTTCGTACAGTTCTACTCCAAATTCTACGACACTTGCTACATCGACTACACTGACGAAAGCGGTGTTTGGCACTCTATCGAAATCAACGTCAACGGCATCGATGTCGAGGACATCAACGAGTGGAGCCGCGGCCGTCAGCTCTATACCCTGCCCGTCGCTGCCGCCGGCCACGACCAGTTGAAACTCCGTTTCCGTTGGTACAGCCAGCCCTATGGCGCCAATCAGGCTGCTTATGGTTATGTTTGGGCCATCGACAATGTCGACATCCGCGCCGGTAAGGCCAGCCGCCTCTATCGCTACACCGACCACTATGTGGAAGGTGCCTACGGCATGATCCCCCAGGGTCTGCAACTCCCCCTCTCATGGTTTGCCCCCGTCAAGAACAACGGTATCGAAACCCAGACCGGTATCGAAATACAGACCGATGTGCTGAAATATAGCGACAAGAGCCTCATCAGCACCGTCGCCACCGGCGAACACGCCGATATGCCTTTCGAGCCCGCTATTGCCGACACCTTCGTGGTTGACGGCCGCACCGACGTTGCTATGAACAACGGCTGGCTCGGCTACGACACCAACTACCTCAAACCCGGCAATGCCAACTACACCAACAACGGTCTCTACACCGCTGTTGCCGGCCGCTACTACGCCACCACCACCGTCGCCACTGACGACGAAGAGATCAACGGTTCCTACGACACCATCCCCTATGAGGTCAAGGGTGTCGAAGCCGGCGACATCTACACCTGGGCTGTCGACAACGGTCTGCTCCTTGCCGGTAACTACTTCTCGGCCGGTTATGTCATCGAGAACAGTAACACCTACAGCACCGACTCTGAAGGCGGCTACACCAAGGCCGGCTATGGCGTTAGCAACCGCTTCGCCACTGGTAACAATGTGCCCGAAGGCTGGGTGATCCGTGGCGTGGAACTTGTACCCGCCATTACCCCCAACAGCAGCAACTACGAAGGTGCCCGTATCAGCGCCACCCTCACCGCCGATTTCTATGATGGCAACTCTGTATACTTCCTCTCCAACGACACCCCGCTGCAGCGTGGCGACACCATCTTCGTCAACACCGGTGCCAACGTCTACGATGTGCGTAGCACCGACATCACCACCCAGCCCGGTTTCAAACGCCCCGGTGCCTACCCCACCATCCGCATCATGTTCCCCGAGCAGCCCAAGCTCATGCCCAACATGGCCTACCGCGTGGGTTACCAGCTTGAGGAAGAGCACGCTTTTGCCGTGGCCACCACCGGCACCAGCTATGCCAGTGCTTTCAACGGCGACACCGTCACTGGTTGGACCAGCATCTACACCGACTCCACCGGTGCCGACCCCATGCGCCCCTTCTACTATAACTTCGGCACCACCACCTATGGTATTTATCTTGAAGACCCCACAAACACCTCTCGTTCCGGCCGTTTCGGCTATGGCTTGAACCAGCCCCTTATCCGTATGCTCGTGGGTCCCGCCCAGCCTGTTGAGCGCGTCAACGTCACCCTGCTCTGCGACACCGTTATGAACGGCGACGAGGAGCTCCTCAACGGTGGCGGCCGCTTCCAGTACAACGGTATGGACTCCCTCTGCCGCGTCATCACCCCGGTTAAGGGTTCCAGCCCCAAGATCACCCTCAACCCCTTCAACAGCCTCAACTCCTACAAGGTTGACAAAGTGTGGCTCGATGGCAATGAGATCAGCCCCTACGACCCCGTGCGTGACGCCGGCGATCCCGACCTGGTTAAGGACTACATCACCAGCCAGATTCCTTACCTCCTGAACGGCGACACCGTGAAGGATGCCAATGGCCAGCCCAAGACCTACCTCAACCAGCATGAGGTCTACGTCTACACCTTCACCCGCATCAGCGGCAACCACACCCTGAAGGCTTCCTACAAATTCGTCCCCAATGGCATCGACCCCGTCCGTCCCGATGTGCAGCTCAGCATCTTCCCGAACCCCGCCAACACCAGCGCCAACGTGAAGATCGAGGGTGTCACCGGCAAGGTCAACTTCGCCCTGCTCGACATGAGCGGCCGCGTTGTGATGAACAAGTCGGTTGATGCCGAGGCCGTACAGACCCTCAACCTCAACGGCCTGGCCAAGGGTGCCTACTTTGTGCGCGTCACCAACAACGAGTTCAGCAAAGTCGAGAAACTCATTGTGCGCTAAACAGCCACAGGTTGCTCGTCAACCCACCCATAGAGAGCCCCTGCAGCCGCGGGGGCTCTCACTTTTTTTTGCCCCGACGGGCAATAATAGCAGCTTTCGCGCGTTATTAATAATAGTAAAATAAAACGCACACACACCATGATGAAGAAGACCAACCTCTCGGCCTACGACCCCGCCAGCGTGCCCAACGGCAAACCCTACCGCATAGCGGTGGTATCGGCCGAATGGAACCCCAGTGTAACCGACGCCATGCACCGCGGCGCCGTCGAGACACTGCTCGAGCACGGCGTAGAGCGCAGCAACCTGATAGAGTTGCGCGTACCCGGCACCTACGAGCTCACCTACGCCGCCATGAAATTAGCCTCCGACCCCGACAAGGCCGTAGATGCCGTGGTGTGCATAGGCTGCGTCATACAAGGCGAGACCCGCCACTTCGAGTTCATCTGCCAGGCAGTGTCGCAAGGGCTCACCAATGTGTCGTTGAAAACCGGCAAACCCATAATATTCAGCGTGCTGACCTGCAACTCGATGGACCAGGCCCTTGACCGCGCCGGCGGCCGCCACGGCAACAAAGGCGTGGAGGGAGCCGTGACCGCGCTGAAAATGTGCCGCATAGCCGAAATGTAACAACAGTTATGAGAATAGTGTTCTTTGGCACCCCCGATTTTGCGGTGCAGTCGCTCGACGCCATAATGCACTCCGGCCACCAAGTGGCCGCCGTGGTCACAGTGCCCGACCGCCAGGCCGGCCGCGGCCAAAAGCTGATAGCCAGTGCTGTAAAGAAATACGCCCTCGAGCACCGGCTGCCATTGCTGCAGCCCGAGCGGCTGCGCGACGAGGCCTTTATTGACGCTCTGCGAGCTTTCGAAGCCGACGCCTTTGTGGTGGTGGCCTTCCGAATGCTGCCGCAAACAGTGTGGGCCATGCCGCCGCGCGGCACATTCAACCTGCACGCCTCGCTGCTGCCGCAGTATCGCGGCGCCGCCCCCATCAACTGGGCCATCATCAACGGCGAGCGGCAGACCGGCGTAACCACCTTCCTGCTCAATGAACACATCGACGAGGGCAGCATCCTGCTGCAGCGCAGCACCCCCATAGAACCCGACGACGATGCCGGCAGCCTGCACGACCGCCTTGCCGCAATGGGCCGCGAGGCAGTGGTGGCAACCCTCGACGGACTGGCCAACGGCAACCTGCACCCCAAGCCCCAAGAGCCTCAAGACACCCTCAAGCCGGCACCAAAAATATTCAAGGCCAATTGCACCATCGACTTCAACCAGCCAGCACAACGCGTGGCCGACCACATCCGCGGCCTCTCGCCCTACCCCGCCGCCACCATGCGCCTGGCCGACCCCGAGGGCACCGTAACCGACTTCAAGGTATACCAAGTAGAGATTGAGCCGGCCTGCAGCCACACCCCAGGCACCCTGCTATGCGACGGCAAGAGATACATAAAAATAGCCGCAAAGCACGGAACCATCAACATTTTGAGCCTGCAAATGAGCGGAAAGAAGCGGATGACAGCAGAAGAGTTTCTGCGTGGTCGAAATATAACAGATTGGAAATTAGCATAATAAAAATCTTTATCAAAATCGCCAAAAAAAAACAAAAAAAATTTGGCGGCGAATAAAAAAAATTTCATATATTTGCACACTGAAAGTTCATCAATTATTAACCAATTAAAGTATAGCACTATGAACAAGACCGAACTCGTTAATGCAATCGCTGGTAAAGCAGGTTTGACCAAAGTGGCTTCGCGCAAAGCCCTCGATGCCGCCCTCCAGGCCCTCGCCGCCGACCTCAAAGCCGGCAACAGCACCACCCTCATTGGCTTTGGTACCTTCAGCGTCACCAAACGCAAAGCCCGCACCGGTATCAACCCCCGCACCAAAAAGGCCATCAAGATTCCCGCCAAGAAGGTTGCAAAATTCAAAGCCAGCAAGAAACTCCTCTAAACCAGCGAGTTACTACTGATTTTTTGAGGGTCGCGAATACAAAATCGCGACCCTCTCTGTTTCAGGCTGTTACATAGGTTAGGTTCGGGTTAAGGTCGGGGCAACATCGGGTACCCTTCGGCTACGCAAAGAAACTGTCGGCAAAACCCACAAGGTAGACACGGCCGGTGGCCCGAGTAAAGGCCGTGTATAGCCACCTAAGATACTCTCTGTCAAGCATATCATCAACAAAGTAGCCCTGGTCTATAATAATGTTAGGCCACTGCCCGCCCTGCGTTTTGTGGCAGGTTAGAGCGTATGAGAACTTGACTTGCAGCGCGTTGTAGTAGGGGTTGAGGCGCAGTTGCCGCAGGCGGTCGGCCTTGTTTGGAAGGTCGGCAAAGTCTTCCATCACGGCCTCGAAGAGTCGCTGGCTCTCGTCCTGACCCAGAGCCGGCGACTCGGAGTGCAGCGTGTCGAGCAACAGCTTGCAGTCGATGGTGGGCTCGCCGTCATAGTCTACAAAACGCAGCGTGGCGTCGGCGAAGCGGAACCCGTAGAGCTCCTGGAAATTGCGCGCCGCCATCACCTCAACAATGTCGCCGTTGGCAATAAAACCCATGGGAGAGTCGGGGCCGAGCCAGTAGTAGTTGTTGCGCACCACCATGAGATAGTCGCCGGCTCCAACCTCCTCCTCGCGGCAGAGTACGCTGTTGCGTATGCCCTGGTTATAGAGGTTGGCACGCTTGTTGGAGCGGGTAACCACGGCGGTCTGTCCCAGTTCGCGCGTAGCGTAGCAGGCATTGATGGTGTCCATGACATCATCGCCCTCGAGGCGCTTCACGTCGCTGCAGCCGCCGAAGTCGAGCAGGGGGAGCTGCGGCGTCTGCCCGTTGCCTATCGACGCCACCACCCGGCGCAAAGCCGTGGCGTTGCGCAATATGCCCGACATCGACTGCTGCCTGACCACTTCGGTGAGCTCATACTGTGCTGCCGAGAGGCCTGTCAATGCCTCAAGTGTGGGCAAGTCCAGGGCGGGACTTTCGGCCGAGCCCACTGGTGGCAACTGCGCCGTGTCGCCAACCAGCAGCAGTCGGCAATGGCTGCCGCTATAAACGTAGTCGGCCAAATCTTCAAGCAGGCTTCGCCGCCCGAAGGCACCCTCGAGGCCTATCATCGAAGCCTCATCGACGATGAAGAGGGTGTAGGCGTGTCGGTTGATGGCTTTGGCCATGTGAACAGCGCCGGTGGCATCGGTCACGGTCATGTATATCTTCTTGTGAATGGTGAGCGCCGTGTGGCCCGAATAACCGCTAAAAACCTTGGCGGCGCGGCCGGTGGGGGCCAGCAACACAGTGCTGAGGCGCAGCTGCGGGGCAGCCTTGACAAGAGCACTTACCAACGAGGTCTTGCCAGTGCCGGCGTAGCCCTTGAGAACAAAAGCCGAGCGGGGGTCGTCGGCAAAGAGGAAACGCGCTATGGCACGACAGGCCTCGCTCTGCCCCGTGGTGGGAGTGTGGGGGAAGTGCGAGAAAATGAGCCTCTCAACGTCGTCAATCAGTGCCATAGAACGTATAAAAAAGGATTTGCCCAATCGGACAAATCCCTTATCGGGTTAAAATTCAGATGCTTGCTTACTCGGCCTCGACCGGTGCGGTCACAGGCTGTGTGGGCTGGGGCGCCACGGGGCTCTCTGTGGTGGTAACGTTGGTCGAGAGGGTCTCTTCGTCGCTGTGGCGCGGTATGGCGATAGTGGCAGCCAAGCTGAGCACCACTAGAATGATGGCCAGCCACCAAGTGGCTTTCTCAAGGAAATCGGCCGTCTGGCGCACACCCATAACCTGAGTGGGAGCCTGGAAGTTGGCAGCTAATCCGCCGCCTTTGGAATTCTGCACCAGCACAACAATAGCGAGCAAAACGCTAACAATCAGAATTAGTATTACGATGAAATTGTACATGTTTATTGTTTGTTAGTTATTAATATTTCAAGTTCTGCAATTCGGGCTGCAAAAGTACTACTTTTTTCGGGATATTTGAGAATTAATTTTCTATAGACCTCGGCAGCCTTTTCATAGCGACCTTGTTTTTCGAGCACAAGTGCCAGAGTCTCAGACTCTAACACGCCCTCATCGGAAATGCTATTTTTACCAAGTTCGGCAATCGAGAGAGCCTCGGCCTGCTGTTCCGAAGGGGTGTCGAAATCGTCGGCGGCAAGAAAATTAGACAAAATCACGCTCTTCGGAGCTGTCTTGAACGATACCTCCTTGTATGAGTTGATGGCCTTCAGCACATCGAATTCATCCTCCTTGGCAGGCAGGGGCTTTACGGCAGCCATAAGCTCACCAAGCCTGCCCGTGTGCGGCAACATCAAAGACACTGCCTTGCCGTCATTCGGTTCGTTGCTTTCGGCTTTGGCCGCCAACATAGCCAGTAACCCAACCGGAGCCGAGAATGGGTACGCCTCGGCCATGCGTTGCAAAGCATCGCAGTCGCCGGCTTTGAAAGCAACCGGTTCTCGCACCAATTCGGCAAATCTGATTTTATCCATAAATTGTCAAAATTTCACTTCAAAAAGAGTTTGCAAATATACATATTTTTTTGAAATTAACAAAACAATAATTTATTTTCAATTATTATAGCATTAATTATCAGTGTTTTGCGAAAAAATATTCACAATTGAAAAAGATTTTTTTCGCCAGTTCTGATTTTTTATGTACTTTTGCACTTCCAAAATTGAGTGAAAAATGAAGAGAACATTCCAACCATCACGCAGAAAAAGAGCAAATAAGCACGGATTTCGTAAGAGAATGTCCACCGCCAACGGAAGAAAAGTGTTGGCTGCACGCCGCAGAAAAGGCAGAAAGAAACTGTCCGTCTCCGACGAGCGCTAAGCAACCGCACATTCAAAGCCCTGTTAAGTGGGCATACGAAATAGAGCCTTTGCAAAGGAACAAAGAAGTATTGGCAAAACAGCAGTACTTCTTTTTGCATTATTAATATAATGAATATAGCAGCAACATGAGTCGCAACAAAAGCCTCCCTTTGATAGAGAATGTCACCATAACCGATGCCGGAGCCGAAGGCATGGCGGTTGCCAGGGTTGACGGGCTGGTGGTATTCGTACCCTTCGCCGTGCCAGGCGACATAGCTGACATTCAACTGTACAAAAAGAAAAAGAGCTACGCCGAGGGACGCCTGCAACGCTTGGTTGCGCCCTCGCCGCAGAGGGTAGAGGCCGCTTGCCCCCACTACGGTGTGTGCGGCGGATGCAAATGGCAGACATTTGCTTATGACGGCCAACTAAAAGCCAAACAAAAACAGGTACGCGACAGTCTGGAACGCCTCGGTGGCATAGACTGCTCGGAGATGAGGCCTATATGCGGAGCCGACAACATTTATTACTATCGTAATAAATTAGAATTCACCTTCTCGTCGCGCCAATGGCTCACCAGCACCGACGAGGAGCCGTCGACGTGGGGCGCTTTGGGGTTCCACGTGCCGACCATGTTCGACAAAGTTCTCCCTATAAACCACTGCGCACTGCAGGCCGACCCCTCCAATGCAATACGCAACGCTGCGAGACTATACGCCGAAAAGCACGGCCTGAGTTGCTACGACATTCGCAACCACAACGGGTTCCTGCGCAACCTGGTTATACGGACCTCATCGACCGGCGAACTCATGGTGATCCTGATTGTAGCCGAAGATCGCGAAGCCGAATTACACGCCATGTTAGACTACATTGCCGAACAGTTCCCGTCAATTACATCGTTGCACTACGTCATTAACAGCAAGTTCAACGACTCATACTCCGACCTGCCGGTTGTGACCTATCGCGGCAAAGGATACATCGAAGAGCGCATGGAAGGTTATCAAGGTTCGAAAAGCCTCATATTCAAGATCAATCCTAAATCGTTCTACCAGACCAATTCGGTTCAGGCTCAACGTCTATACAGCTATGTCGCCGAGCTGGCAGAATTGAAGCCAACAGATACCCTCTACGACCTATACACCGGCACTGGCACCATAGCCCTGTTTTTGGCCGACAAATGTCACAAGGTAATTGGCATAGAATACGTTGAAGAGGCAATAGCCGATGCTCGCCTCAACGCTGCCGCTAACGGTTTGGACAATACAACATTCTACGACGGCGATATGGCCAAGGTACTCACTCCCGACTTTGTAGCCCAAAACGGCACACCGGATGTAGTGGTAACCGACCCACCTCGTGCTGGAATGCACGAGAGTGTGGTTAAGCAACTCATAGCTATGAGGCCACGCAAAATAGTCTACGTTAGCTGCAACCCTGCCACCCAGGCACGCGACCTGCAGCTACTCTCGGAAACCTATACCGTGGGCAAAATACAGCCCGTGGATATGTTTCCACACACACAACACGTAGAAAATATTGTTGAACTTTTTCTTGCAAAATAACTCACATTCAAAAAAAAATGTTATCTTTGCAAGTTGTTATAGTGTCTAAGTCTGAAAACTCGACTACTACAACACGCTGACAAACAATAGAATAAATAAAAAATAGTATAAAACTAAAGTCTTAACATCGAGATGAAAAAAGTATTATTCAGCTTGCTTTTAGCAGTTTTATGCCTGCCATTCGCAATGGCTCAGACCAAAGCACCGCGCACAATAATCACGCTCGACACCGTAGCGTGCGACTCATTGGCGTGGGTAAACAACCAGGTCTACACCTCCGACACCACAGTGATGTTTGCCAAAAACGACACTGTGTACCTGCTCAACCTCACTATCAACCATGCCTACTACAATATACCTGCTGTGGATATTGAGGCTGGTTGCAGCTACACTTGGCAGGGACACACTGTGATGGCCGACACCACCCTCACTGACACCCTCAAAACAGTGTCGGGCGGATGCGACAGTGTGGCAACCGTCAACTTGACGTTTACACACCTCTATACTCACGACACCGCCATTGCCGCATTCAACAAGTATGTGTGGTTCGACAGCACCTATACCGAGAGTACTATAGACACTCACCATATCGCTGCCGACACCATAAACCAATGCGACTCAACATTCATCATCAACCTCACTATCAACCAGAAACGTTCCAAGACCATCGATATTAAGGCTTGCGGTTCGTACCACTGGCGTGTGGAGCGCTACGGCACTCTGCCCCGCGACACCACCTACACCTACTATGGTGACAGCACAACAGGTTCTTATTACCGTACCCGTGAGGTGGCCAAATATACTATTATTGACACCACTTTCTACAAAGACCCCTCGTTAGGTGACACTAACGTGTATGAGTACACCCTTGATGGTAACGACTCCATCGCCGGCCGCGACTCTTTGGTGAGACTCTATATGGACACCATCTACACCATACGTGTAACCATCAGCGATGTTAAACAAAATGTAAAGAGAACCACTTGCGGCTCATATCAGTGGAACGGCTTCTCGTTCAGCGCCACCGGCATATACGACACCATATACCACGGTGCAAATAACTGCGACTCCATTCTCCACCTTGATCTTAAAGTCGAGGCTACCACCGAAACCTCCAACGTCGAAAGCTGCGGCTCCTACAAATGGTCCTATGCCGGCAATGAGGTTTTCTATCATGATACCACCGTCATACGCCAGGTTGTCTCCACTGTCGGTGAATGCGACACTGTTATCAAAAAACTTGTACTCAAAATCACTCACCCAGAAGTAAACTTCCAAGACTCGGCTTGCGGCACCTACACTTGGCGTAACAACCAATACCAGATACGCAACATTGTCTACACCCGTCCCGACAGTGCCAAGGGTTCTGAGGTTATAATCCACGACAGCATCTACCGCATCGATTCCACAACCATGTGCGACACCATGATTCGCCTCTCCCTGAAACTCAAAAGCATGACTGGCAAGAAAGACATCGATACCGCTGCCTGCACTGTGTTCAAATTCCGTGGCAGAGAGTTCCGCGAGAACATGAATGACACCGTTATCATAACCAGCAATAGGAAGTGCGACACCGTTTACAATGTCAAATTGAAAATCTTCACCAACACTGACACCACCGAGAGACAAGTCTGCCAATCCTACATCAATGGCAATGATACCATAACCACAGACTCAACTATAGCAGTTGTTGAGACCGATACCAACGGTTGTGTGAGCCAGTTGCTTCTCAACCTTAAGATAGTGAATAATTTCACCAAATACGACACCGTTGAGAACTGCGGCGACTACAAATGGCTTGGCAAGACCCTCCATAATTCGGTAGACACCACCGCCGTGAGAGCTTCGACCAACCCCAATGTGCCTTGCGACAGCATCTACGGTCTTGTGCTCACCATTGTCAACAATGTAAAAGCCGATACCATTACCAAATGCGGTGCCTATACCAATTGGAAGCCATTCTCCTCCTACACCGACACCAACAAATACTACGCCTCTACCGACCTTGCCGTCAACGATACCAACAAGAGAAACTCCTGCGTAACCGAGCACAAACTGCACCTCATAATTGCAGACAACTATAAGGTCGACACCAACAAGTATTTCTGCGGTTCCTACTACTGGAGGAAGAATAGAACCCGTTTTTACGAGGGAGACACAATCATCACCCTTTCCAAAGACTCTACACTGGCCATTAGAGGCGACTCCGCTTCAATATGCCGTACCTACCGCCAGCTCAAGCTCAACATTGTGTCCGACAGTGTGGCTCCTGTCACCACCGAGACTCGGTGCGACTATTATCCGCTTTCTTTTGTCTCTTACAAGAAAGATCCCGTCACCAACTTCTCCGTCGCAGACACCATTGTCGATACAATCCGCACTACCCAGTTCCGTGAGATGTATAACTACAACGACAGCACCAGATGTAACATCAAGCGTACCTATAACATCACTATCCTGCCGTTGTCTGTTGGCTCCATCGACATCGACACTATCACCTGTGAGGCACTCCACCTGCACTTGGGCGACACCAACTTCATCTTTAAAGGCAACATCACCGACTCTATTGTTCGCATCAAGAGAACCGGAAAGACCGCTGCCTCCTGCTACGACAGCACTGCCACCGTCAACCTCAGAGTATACGGCAAGACTCACACAACCCCGCATAACCCCACCTATAACGTGTGCGACCGCTACGTATGGTACTATAGCGACAAGAAAGTTGTTGACGATATCGTCAACCCGCGCGACACCATTATCAACGGAGCTACCGTGCGCATACAAGACACTCTGTGGCACTGGGAGATTGACTCCACCAAGTACAATATCTATACCCGCTCCGCCTCCGACTCTATAGTGCTCGGCAAAGATGTGAATTCTTGCGACAGTGTGGCTATGCTCAACCTCACCGTGTATCACACACCAGTGGTTACCATAGTCGGCGACTGGGACCTCAACATCCACGACACCGCCCGCTTGAGCTACGAATGCGACCAGCCCAACGCCACCCACACATGGAGCTATGACAACTCGCACGGCACCAACCTCACCATTCCCGATGTTACCCAGAACATTGACATCACCTTGGTATCGATTGGTGAAGGCGGCTGCACCCGCACCTCGTATATCACCGTCATGGCTAACGACAATATTGGCATCGACCAGGTTGAGACCACTGCCGTTGAGCTCTATCCCAACCCCACCACCGCCTATCTCAATCTGCGTTGCGAGCAGCCTGTGAGCGAAGTGGCCATATTCAACAACCTCGGTCAGCGCGTAAGCCTACGCAGCAACCTGGGCACCGCAGCAACCCTCGATTTGAGTCAGTTCGCCACCGGCAGCTACTCAATGCGTATCACCTTGGCCGACGGACAAACCATTGTACGCAAGTTCATTGTCTCGAAATAACAGCCAATGCATGAGCCGATAACATCACAAAGCGTCCGCCACTTCGGTTCCGGACGCTTTTTTGCCACCCTTGCAGCCATGGTGTTCTTTGTCTCATGCTCGCAAGACGACAAGGTTACTCTACGCGGCGAAACACAAGGCTCTTACTACAGCATTGCCTACTACGACCATCAGAACCGCAATATGCAGTCGAATGTCAATTCGATATTCGACGAGGTTGACCGAACATTCTCGCTTTGGAACGACAGCTCGCTGCTGCGCCGTGTCAACGAAGGTCTCACCGACAGTGTTAGCCCCCTCTTCGCATACGTTACCAACCTCTCACTTTGTATGAACGCCTATACCAACGGTGCTTTCGACTGCCGCGTGGGACGCCTGGTACGCGCCTGGGGGTTCAGTTTCAAAAGTCGCGAGGATCTCGCCCAGCAAGCTATCGACAGTCTGCTTACCTACGCCCGTGGCAACGTAAGCATCGCCGACAGTGGCGACTCGTACCGCCTGCTCCGTCAATACCCGGAGACCGAACTGGACTTCAACGCAATAGCACAGGGCGTGACATCAGACATGATTAAGGCTATGTTTATTGAGCACGGCATAGAAAGCTATATGGCCGATGTGGGTGGCGAGGTGATAACCGGCGCCCCGAAGCCCGACGGCTCGCCATGGCTTGTAGGCATTGAGAGGCCCGCCGCCAACCGATATGCCGAGCGCGAGGTTCAGTTGGTTATAGGAGTGAGCAACTTGGCTGTGGTAACCTCCGGCAGCTATCGCAAATACTATGAAAAAGACGGTGTGAAATACTCGCACACCATCAATCCCACCACCGGACGCCCCGTCGACCACACTTTGCTCAGTGCAACAGTGGTCAGCGACCACGCCTGGCGCGCCGATGCCCTGGCAACCGCCTTTATGGTGATGGGGCTCGACAGTGCGTTGGCCTTCATTGCGCACCACCCTGACGACTCCAATGTGCAGCGTGCCCTCTTTATCTACACCGACTCTGACGGCAACTACCAGACCTATGCCACACCACAATTCCAGGAACTGATAATTGAAGAATGAAAAAATCTGTAATGCCAACCACTTGACTACAGAATAAACAGATAAAGCAAACCCATGAAATCAATGACCGGCTTCGCCAAGCAGCAATGCACCATCGGCGACAAAAAAATAAACATCGAAATCAAGACCCTCAACAGCAAGCAGCTCGACCTCAACGTTAAACTGCCCTCCGCCTACCGCAGCCGCGAACTGGACATACGCCAGCAACTCAACCGCCTCGAGCGCGGCAAGGTCGACTTCTTGCTCACCGAAGAACTTGGCACCGACGATACCGCCACCCTCAACACCGAGCTCGTGGCTCTGCGCTATGCCCAGGCCTCAGAACTGGCTGCACGCATAGGCGCCGCGGCCACCGACCTCTTCCCCACCCTACTGCGCCAACCCGACGTGTGGGCGAGCAACGGAGCCAACGAACTGAGCGACTCAGACTGGGAACAGCTGAGTCCAGCCATTGAAGCCGCAATAGACAAGGTCGACGCCTTCCGCTCGCATGAGGGAGACGTGCTCGAAGCCGATTTCCACCGCCACGTTGACCTTATTGAGAAGCTGCTCAACGCCATACCGCAATACGAACAGGAGCGCATAACCGCAGCCCGCGAGCGCATAGAGCACTATATGGCCGATTTCGCAATCAAGGATGTTGATCGCAACCGCCTGGAACAGGAGATAATCTACTACCTTGAGAAACTCGACATTACCGAGGAGAAGGTGCGATTGGCCAAACACATCGACTATTTCCGCAACGTCATGGCTACCGAAGCCACCTGTGGCAAGAAGCTGGGCTTTGTGGCACAGGAGATGGGGCGCGAGATAAACACCACCGGCTCCAAGGCCAACCACGTCGAGATACAGAAATTGGTGGTGGCCATGAAAGACGAGCTCGAAAAGATAAAAGAGCAGTTGGGAAATATACTGTAATAACCTACAACACAGCATATTAATACTCTTACATAGGGCTGTCGTCGGCATTTGTTCGGATGGTGTGAGGAGAACACCGAGGCCTTCCCGACTTCAACCCGACCTTAACCCGAACCCAACCCATCTAAAGCACTAATAACCAGTCTGTTAAATATAATATATTTAACAGACTGGTTCTGTGATATTTAATACTTTTTGGGGGGTTCATCCCTCCGTGCCGCGTTGGCGAAGGGCTTCGTATAGGAATATACCGGCGGCGACCGATACGTTGAGCGACTTGACCTGCCCCATCATGGGCAGTTTAGCGCGGTGGTCGGCCATACGCAGCAGTTCGGGCGATATGCCGTTCTCCTCGGCACCCATGATGAGCAGCGTGGGCTGTCGTAGGTCGAGCTCGGTGTACAGTTGCGCAGCCTTCTCGGTGGCGGCCACAACCTGCAAGCCGTATTGACGAGCCACGTTGACCACTGTCTTGAGGTTCTGCTCGCGGCACACGGGCAGTCGCAGCAGGGCGCCGCTCGAGGTCTTCACGGCATCGTCGTTGATGGCGGCACTGCCATGGTCGGGCACCACCAGGGCTGTGGCACCTGCACACTCGGCGGTACGTGCTATGGCGCCCATGTTGCGCACGTCGGTTACGTGGTCAAGAAGAACTATCAGGGCGTTTGAGGCCGACTCTTCAAGAAACTCGGTGAAGTCGCGGTAGCGCACGGGCGCAATGGTGGCCACCACGCCTTGGTGGTTGCCAGCCGCAAGGCGGGCCAAGCGCTCGGCCGGCACGTACTGCACCGGCACTCCGGCGGCTTTGATTTTGGCACGAAGCTCGCCCGCCAAAGGACCTGAAAGGTCGCGCAGCATAAGCACGCGGTCTATGTGGGTGTCGCCGTCGAGGGCCTCGATGACGGGTCGGAGGCCGTATATGGTCTGCTGTCGGCTATTGGTTTTTTCCATCTTTTATGGTTACTTTTCGGTCGGCCATATTGGCCAGCTCGTCATTGTGGGTTACTATGACGAAGGTTTGGTTGAACTGGTTGCGGAGTGTGAAGAAGAGCTGGTGCAGTTCGCGGGCGTGCTGCGAGTCGAGGTTGCCGCTGGGCTCGTCGGCCAGCACCACTCCCGGCTTGTTTATCAAGGCACGGGCCACAGCCACACGCTGCTGCTCGCCGCCCGAGAGCTGGGCCGGTTTGTGGTCAGCGCGCTCATCGAGCTTGAGAAACGAGAGCAGTTCCATGGCGCGGCGCTTAGCCTCGGCCATGGGCACACCGGCTATGAGGGCCGGCATGGCGGCGTTTTCGAGGGCGGTGAATTCCGGCAGTAGGTTGTGAAACTGGAAGACGAAACCGATATTGAGGTTGCGGAAGCGGGCGGCTTCGCTGTCGCTCAGCTGCGTCACGTCGGTGCTGCCGTGCATCACATGGCCGCTGTCGGGCCGGTCAAGGGTACCGAGAATTTGCAGCAAAGTTGTTTTGCCGGCACCCGAGGCCCCGACTATGGAGACCACCTCGCCCTGCCGCACAGTGAGGTTAATATCGCGCAACACGTGCAGGTTGCCGTAGCTCTTGTTGATTTCGATGGCTTGTATCATGGCATTTGGTCTCTGCGTTTAATAGTGTCAGACCTCCACGCCGCCGAGAAAGGTACGCGCCACCTTGTTCTCGCCATAGGCGTAGGGCATATATTCGTAACTGGGTATGGGCTTGGTGATGTAGAAGTTGGCACGCTTGCCAACGGCTACGCTACCCAACTCGCGGCTCACACCCATTGCGTATGCCGAGTTGATGGTCACGGCGTTGATTGCCTCCTCAGGCAACATACGATAGTTGATGCAGGCCATACTGAGGATGAGCTGCATATTGGTTGATGGCGACGAGCCGGGATTGCAATCGCTGGCCATAGCCACGCCGAGGCCTGCATCCATCATCTTGCGCACCGGTGCGTGCACCATTCCGAGGAAGAAGGCGGCACCCGGCAACACTGTGGGCATAGTCTCGCTACCCAGCAGGGCCTCAATTTCGGCATCGCCGGTATATTCCAAGTGGTCGCACGATAGGGCGTTATGGCGCACAGCGCACTGTATGCCGCCGCTGTAGGCCAACTCGTTGGCGTGAATCTTGGAGCGCATCCCGTACTTGGCACCGGCCTCGAGCATACGGTCGGTCTCTTCGACGGTGAAGAAACCCTGGTCGCAGAACACGTCGATGAAGTCGGCCAGACCTTCGGCCGCGGCTTGCGGAATCATCTCGCGAACAACCAAGTCGACAAAGTCGCCCTGGCGGCCGCGGTACTCCATGGGCACGCCGTGGGCGCCGAGCAGGGTGCTCTTGATGGTGAGGGGCGACGTTTCGCGCAGGCGGCGGATAACGCGCAACATCTTCATCTCGGCCTCCACGGTCATGCCGTAGCCGCTCTTGATTTCTACAGCGCCGCTGCCAAAGGCAATCATCTGCTTCAGGCGGCCCATCGCGTCGTCGTAGAGTTGCTGCTCGGTGGCTTCCTGCACACGCTTGGCACTGTTCAGTATACCGCCACCGCGCTTGGCAATCTCCTCATAGGAGAGACCGCGAATTTTGTCGCAATACTCAATCTCACGGCTACCGGCGTAGACAAGGTGGGTGTGCGAGTCACAAAACGATGGGAAAACCATTCCGCCGCCTGCATCAATCTCTTTGTCAAAACGCTGCTCGGCAAGTTCTGCCATAGGTCCGAAAGCGGAGAAGCGGCCATCCTCGACCACCAAATAGGCATCCTTGACAGTGTTCAGTCGGGCCATATCTTTGCCCATAACGCGCAGTGCCGGCGTCGCCTCGACCTGCACTATCTCCTTGATATTCTTAACAAGTGTCCGCATAGTCATTATCTCTTAAAACAATTGCAAAAATACTATAATTATTTCACATGACAAAATAAACTTGCTCTCAGAGCACAAAGTTTTCAATCACTTTTCGCCAAACACGCACCATCTGAGGACGGGAATGCGACGGATGAGCTCGTAAATCAGAGGCGAGAGTGTGAAGACCGCAACAGTGAGGATTGCGTACATGGCTACCGGCGGCAGCTGGGTGTAGACCTTCATCATGTAGCCTAGACTGGCGATGACCAGATAATGAACAATGTAGATCCCGAAGCTGGAACGGGTCATATAAGCGGCGAAAGCGTTAGTTTTGTCGAACTTGGCCTTGAACCATCCCATCATGGCAAGGCACATGAGCCAACCATAGAGGCAGTTGAGGGGTGTGGAGAGGTATTGCGGAGTTGTGTTATTTTGCCCGAAAGTTGTAACTGTCAACAAAGTACCACTGACGATTGCTAAAGCCATGAGCGCTATCCAAGCTTTGCCGAGAATTTCCTGAACCTCGTCGCACGAGAAGACATAGTAGCCCAACAGAAAAGGTATGACGTAAAAAACTGGTTTATAGAGGTTCCACAAACCGTCTAAACTCTCTGGACGCGGGTTGAAAACAAGGGTCTGCTCGCCAATCCAGAAGAGGACCCCCATAAGGAAAATCCAAACGTAGGGGAGAATCCCCGTGTACGCCCATTTTTCAAACCGCTTGGCCGCACACCGAGGTATGCATTTACGAATCAATAAAAGGATTAGCGAGAACAGCCAAAGATCCTGAATGAACCACAGAGGTCCAATACCACTGAAAGCCCAAAGGATGAACTTAACAGGTTGTGGTACAGCAGCCAGCACATCGGTGCCAGCCACGTGGGTGTTAAAGTAGCCGGACATCCATTGAAAGACCAGCAAGCCGACAGTGGCAGGTACCAACAGTTTGCGTGTACGAGACTTAAACCATTCTTTGGCACTATGGCGTTCCAGGGCATAGCGTGCACTGATACCTGCCAGAATGAACAGTAGCGGCATAAACCAAGGGTACAGCACATACATCAACACGTCCTGGTACTGCGGACCGTCGCCGAAACCACCTATACCACCAAAGACACCTTTGTTGTTATAGAAATAGACAACATGGTAGAGCAGCACCAAAAGCACCGTTACCCATCGCAGATTGTCAATCCAATACTTTCTCATATCTTTCTAATTTCATGATTTTTACAGGTTGGTCGCTGCCAATTTGGAGGCGGCTGCAGCAATTGACCTCGCCAGTGTCGCGGAAACCGCACTTCTCCATTACACGGCCGCTCGCGGGATTGCTTGGGAAGTAGTCACTCCACAGTGTGCGGAAGCCCTTGACATTGAAGCAGTAGTCTATCAACAGACGCAGCGCCTCGGAGCAGATGCCGCGGTTCCAATAGGGGCGCGCCACCCAATAACCGGCCTCGGCATCATTCTCGCCTATCTCTATGTTGCTTTCGCCATAGGTGTAATAGCCAATGCATCCTATCGGCTCGCCGGTTTCTTTCAACTCAATAGCCCAGATGTGGTCGCTGTGGAAGATTGTCCTGATAATCTCAAGGCTCTCTTCCACATTCTTATGCGGTGGCCAACCGGCACGCGTTCCTACCTCGGGGTCAGAGGCGTATTTGAATAACACCTCTGCATCATCGTCGTGCCACGGGCGAAGCAAGATTCTCTCTGACTCCATATTACTCATATTGCAGTTGTTACTTTAATAGCTCCCTGGCAATGGATGCGAACCACGCGGTTGCTATCAGTCTCGGCAAGGGTACGCAACAGGTCAAGATATGGCGACACATACTCCGGCCTGCGCTTGCCGATTACGCGGAACATTTCTGGGGCTTCCATACGTACACGGTCGTCGCTGTCGTGCAGTAATTCCGCGAACACTGGCATACGGTCGCGGAATTGCTCCGGTGTATTGGTGGCGATGTTTTCCGATGCCCAAATGAAAGCCAGCCTGACATTAGGCACTTCGTCGTGGGCCAAACGGAACAATCTTGGCCAATACGGCTCGATGGAGTGATAGCAGCCTCGTCCAATCCGGCCGAGAGCATTCATGGCGCGTTCACGCAAAAGCGGCTCTACGCTGTCAAGGAAAATGGCAACCAGAGGAACGCTGTCCACGATGGCTTCCGGAAACGACAACCCCATCTCACCCAACAGCCATAGGGCTTTGGCCTTGACTTTGGTAGAACTTTGGTCCAACATGGACGCGACGTAAGGAATGCTCTCCTCCCATCGCCCCTTTGTTCTCGTCAGCACTCCAAGTTCCTTGTATAACTCAGTTTCTGTCATTATCTCTTTAGGCTACAGACCCTGCCCAGCCGAGGACGAGATAGATAACAGCGTATGTTTTTCTGTATGGTCTGCATTGTTAATATAATTTGAAATCGGTTGCAAAGATACACATTTTTTTGTAACTCTACAAGAATTGTTTGACTTTTGCAATAATACAAAAAAGGCGTTTCCACTCTTTGGAGTGGAAACGCCATACTGATTTTGTATATGACTATGCGCCGCGGCAATGCCAACGGCAATCGCTGTCATGTTACTCGGCGGCAGGTGCTTCGGTAGCGGCCTCTGCAGCGGGAGCCTCAGCAACAGGAGCCTCGGCTACTTCGGCCACTGTCTCGGCCTTTTTGCTGCGCGAGCGGCGGGTGCTCTTGGCTTTCTTGGCCTTGGGCTCTTTGAGCATATTCTCATTGTAGTCCACAAGCTCGATGATGGCCATTTCGGAGTTGTCGCCGTGACGTATGCCGGTTTTCAGGATGCGGGTGTAGCCACCGGGGCGGTTGACGATTTTCTGCGAAATCTCGCGGAAGAGTTCGTTGACGGCCTCTTTGCTGTGCAGGTAGCTGAAAACAATGCGGCGGTTGTTGGTAGAGTCCTCCTTGGAACGGTTGATGAGGGGCTCTACGTAGACTCTAAGGGCTTTGGCTTTGGCCAATGTGGTCTCAATGCGTTTGTGCATGATGAGAGAGGTGGCCATATTGGAAAGCATAGCCACGCGGTGGGCGTGAGTTCTTGAAAGGTGATTTACTTTGCAACCGTGTCTCATATCTTTGTCTTATTCTTTATCTAATTTGTATTTTGAAATATTCATACCGAACTCCAGGTTCTTCGAAGCCACGAGGTTTTCGAGCTCGGTAAGTGATTTTTTGCCGAAATTGCGGAACTTGAGCAGGTCGGCCTTGTTGAAAGCCACCAGCTCGCCCAGGGTCTCGACCTCGGCAGCCTTGAGGCAGTTGAGGGCGCGTACCGAGAGGTCCAGGTCGACCAATTTGGTCTTGAGCAATTGGCGTGTATGTAGAGTGGCCTCGTCAAACTCCTCGGGAGCCTGCTTGGTCTCCACCTCTAGCGAGATGCGTTCGTCGGAGAAGAGCATGAAGTGCTGAATGAGGATTTTGGCGGCCTCTTTGAGAGCCTCTTTGGGATGTATGGAGCCGTCGGTCTCAATGTCGAAAGTGAGCTTCTCATAGTCTGTGCGCTGTTCGACACGGTAGTCGCCAACTTCGAACTTGACGTTCTTGATGGGGGTATGTATCGAGTCGATAGCGATAACGCCTATGGGGTCGCTTGCTTTCTTGTTTTCGTCGGCAGGAACATAGCCACGGCCCTTTTCAATGGTGAGCTCGATTTTGAGGGAGGTGGTGGGTTCCATGTGACAAATCTCGAGGTCGGTATTGAGGACCTGGAAACCATTGAGATGAGCGTTCAAATCGCCGGCTGAGAACACAGTCTGCCCAATCACCTCGATAGAGACCTTCTCCGAGTCGACATCCTCAATCTGACGGCGGAAACGGATTTGCTTGAGGCTCAAGATGATGTCGGTCATATCCTCGACCACTCCGGGGAGCGACGAGAACTCGTGGTCGACACCCTCAATGCGAACCGAAGTGATTGCAAATCCTTCGAGCGACGAGAGGAGCACGCGACGCAGAGCGTTGCCGATGGTGATGCCGTAGCCGGGCTCAAGGGGACGGAATTCAAACGTGCCTCTGTAGTCATTGGCCTCAAGCATAACCACCTTGTCGGGTTTTTGGAATGATAATATTGCCATTTTTGTTCCTTTCTTTGTTTTGGGTTCAGAGCCTGACCGGATTAACTACTACTTGGAGTAGAGGTCGACGATAAGCTGCTCGTTGATGTTCTCAGGAATATCGCTGCGCTGCGGGAAGTTTACAAACTTGCCAGACATCGAGGCGGCATCCCATTCCAACCAGCTATAGTTGTTGGCGCGGGAGGCCAGCGAATCGGTTATCACCTCGAGCGATTTTGAGCGCTCGCGCACCGAGATAACATCGCCCTCTCTGAGCGAATAGGAGGGGACATTGACAACATTGCCGTTGACGGCTATATGGCGATGAGAGACAAGCTGGCGAGCCTGTGCGCGGCTGCGGGCAATACCTAAACGGTACACCACATTGTCGAGGCGGGCCTCGATAAGTTTCATCAACTCTTCACCGGTAACGCCACCGCGGCGCGAAGCCTCGGCATAGAGTTTGCGGAACTGGCGTTCAAGTATACCATATGTGTATTTTGCCTTCTGCTTCTCTTGCAACTGGGTGCCATACTCCGACACTTTGCTGCGGCGGCGGTTCTGGCCGTGCATACCGGGGGCATAAGGCTTTCTCTCATAATTTTTGTCGGGACCGTATATCGGTTCGTGGAATTTTCTTGCGATTTTGGTTTTCGGACCAGTGTATCTTGCCATTGTGTTTTACTGTTTTGGTGTTTGAATTAATGATTAGACACGACGACGTTTGGGATGACGGCAGCCGTTGTTGGGCAGCGGGGTGATGTCTACGATCTCAGTTACCTCAATGCCGCAGCCATTGATTGCGCGGATTGCAGATTCACGTCCTGAACCAGGTCCTTTCACGAAGACCTTGACTTTTCTTAGGCCCAAATCATAAGCAACCTTGCCGCAATCTTCCGCAGCCATCTGTGCAGCATACGGAGTGTTTTTCTTCGATCCGCGGAAGCCCATTTTTCCTGCTGACGACCAAGAAATCACTTGACCGGCATTGTTCGTCAACGAAACGATGACGTTGTTGAAGGATGCAAAGATGCATGCTCTTCCCTGAGGTTCAACTTTAACGACTCTCTTTTTAGTCGGTTTTGAAGTTTTTGCCATTTCTTTTTTGCTTGATTTTCTTTGTTTCTTACTGCCAACCGCTCCTGTGTCAATATCTAATCCGCGATTGGGGCGCTACGACCATTACTTACTTGGTAGCTTTCTTCTTGTTAGCGATTGTTTTCTTCTTACCCTTGCGAGTACGGGCGTTGTTCTTGGTGCTCTGACCACGGAGGGGCAGACCAAGACGATGACGGATGCCGCGGTAGCAGCCGATATCCATCAGTCGCTTGATGTTCATCTGAACTTCGGAACGAAGGGCGCCTTCAACTTTGTACTCATCGTTGATGATGGTACGCAGGGCGTTCTGCTCGTCGTCGGTCCAGTCCTGCACCTTCTTGCCCTCGTCGATACCAGCCTTGGCCAGAATCTCCTTGGCAGTGCTACGTCCAATACCGTAGATATAGGTCAAT
>JAIKVZ010000031.1 GCA_024685285.1 Bacteroidales bacterium | reverse complement strand
TCGTTGCTCGTCAAAGACAACATGATGGAATTGTTGTCCACAGCACCCCAGCCCATCAGCGAGTGTGCTCCATTCAACCAGTTGTCCTTGAATTTTGGATAGCATATCTATTTGTTAATTTTTTTTAGGAAACACTAATGGATATAATTCTCAAAATTCAATAGTTCGATATATCTCAGGTGATTCCTGTATAATATACAACGAAACGGGGGCGGCGGCAAGTCTTATATTCTCTCATTTATTAAATGGTTCTCTCGTCCAGGAGTCCTCATTACCCTGTCCTCAATATGTTAATGACATATTACCATTGTCATCTTCTAACTTGGCATATTTCTGTGGAGCACCCTCGGCATATAATGCATACTTCGGCTATAAAACATTATCTTACCCCAGTTCTATTGCTATGTCAACAGCATTGCCTGCTTTTGTTCCATATATAGTATCGTCCTTGGACAGATTGACTGCCTATAAGACCACGGACGGTGGTGTGCATATAATAATGACTGGTGCTTGTTACCACAGGGATACCCCCAATGTACTATTCTCATGTATTGTTGACGCATACGCCACAAATCCAACATCTCCATCATGGGCGATTGAAATGTATACTTTAGGTAAACCCGACTGGCAATTCCACGACGTTGCAGTATCAGATAATTATATAGCTGTTGCAGGGCAAACATTGGAAGGCAACAGACCACACCGCATATATTTTTTCAATAAACCACCGTTAGTACTACAAGTATGTTCTCAACGACCCTACAGTGTGGTATATAAGCAACAATTACACAGCATTAGACAGCGTAGCTATAGTTCATTGCAATGAGGATACATTTGCCACCGTATGCCATGTAGTAGACCAAGGTTCGTTTGATGGCTTAATGGTTTCTGTGTACCGCTTCCCAAATACCATATTACAAAAAGTAATAAATCCCACAATACAGGGATACAATTTTATCAATGGTATCAAAGATTTTGCTTGGCACAAAAATAAATTGTTTGTTCTTCAAGACATGACTGACTCTTCGGCCAATAAAATAAATGCAGTGTATCAAATAGGTCTATCAATTGGTTCAAAATGCCGTTACAATATTGTTGAAAGATACCTGACCTCTCTTGATCATGACTATAGAGACACTTGTAGAGTCATAGCATCAGGTGTTTTAGACAATGGGGATCTGTCTCTTCACAGGTTCGACTTTTCTCTCAGTGACACAACGTGCTCAAAAACACTACCAATAATTGAAGTATCTGTTCCGAGGGATTTTATAGAAGAAACGAGAATGGTTCCATTCATTTCTGCAGTACATCTAATCCCATATAAAGAAAGAAATACCACTAATACGACACAAATTATATGTTATTGATTAGAATTATCAGTTTTATACACTCACATTATGAAAAATAAGACTCTATTCTTTTTTGTTTTTCTCTTGCAGACTGCACTTTTATCCATTGCTCAAAACTATGACCTTGTTCCTATTGAAGGGTTGGACAATTATTATGTAAGCAATCCCAACATAGATGAATTACTATCCGACACATCTTTAGAATACACCTGGGGTTGGCCCTATTCAGAAGCCCATTTTAACAGTGACGTGTGTGTAATCCTTGATAGTTCGGATGCGGGTCTAACTGTTTATGGAGTCGCTTCTTGTTTTGCTCATCTGAATTTCCCTGGGTGGGACGATTTCTCTCTTGATACGTCTCGCTCAAACTGGAGGGAATACACTTGCCTATATAAACCTATCGGAGACAGTATGTTGCTATTAGGTAGTTCTGCCTATAGCCAGTTTGACCAGCCTACATACATTATGCCTCCACACCACTCGCGCATTGCCCCATATATGGATAGTATGTACGTTGACCCCAACGACAACACACTAATAACACCACCATTATTCGAAACATATTTTGATACGGCATATTATGTTACCGACTCATTCTATTTTGGAACGACAAACCACAATGGAGCATTGGCTGATGGCATTCACGCCAGAGGACTATGCCTGAATGGATTTTCTATAGAATATCCCGTGAACACAAATATAGCTACAACTATAAAAGTATACAATTCAGGAGATTACGTAAGGTGGCGCAGGTTCCCATACCGTCCAGGAATATTATTGGCGTTCCCCATCCTTACGCCGGACCCGAACAGGAGTACCCCCACGCCAGTGGACACGGTGCTGAGCTATTTCGACACCACAGCAATCGACACCACGATAATAGACACCACGGGGCAAGGAGGCGACACCACGGGTGTTGACACCACGGGCGCCGCCATCTACTCGCCGCAGCTGCTCGAGAGGTACACACAGCTGATACCCAGCGTGGTCGAGGTAGGCGGCACAGCCACGGTGCTCTCGTCGTTCCACCTGCAGGCCGTCGAGCTCTACGACGCCGCAGGCCGTTTGGTGCAGAGCCGTCCGGCCCGAGGCACCGCCGCCACGGTGGACTGCACAGCCCTGCCGCGGGGCAGCTACTTGGTGCGCTTGGTCACCACCGCCGGCACCACCACCAAAAAGCTGACAGTGCGCTGACACCGCAAAACTGCACAAAATGTAAAAAACATTAATATTTGCACAGTAGAAAAAACGTTTGTATATTTGCAAAAAAAATATACACATGAGGTACGGAATAAATATTGTTTTTGCCTTTGTTGCAACCGTACTGACCACTGCATCTGTAAATGCACAAGACTCAATTAGAGAAGTCCCGGCATATCCTACAGATAAAACGATGGTAAGAAACATAACAGCCAACCGGTTCCTGGTATATCATGAACTGTCAGGTTCTGGCAATTTTGGCATTGACTATGGTACGTCAACTTTCCGCTCAGCTTCAGTACCTATGGGGTGTGGCATTGTTAATGACATAGAGATTGTTGAGGGTGAAATCGCTTTTTTCTGCGGCAAAAATTGGGGGGCTCCTGTATTTGTATGGTTCAACATAAATGATTTTGTGGGTTCGAATGTCACTTACAATATTATCCACATACCGAACCCTCTAAATGATTTCCATATTACAAACCTGACAAAACTAACGGCTTATAATACCGCAGCGGACACAGGATACCACGTAATTATGGTGGGTGAAGGCAAATATAACGCCTATGGAGACCCCACCACCTACTATTGCATTATTGACTGTTACACAGCAGATATAGCAAGCAACAACTGGCAACTCACAGCCACCAACTATTACAAATACTATTTACAGTTCGATGATGTTGATAAATCATCCAGATTCATAGGTGTTAGTTCCCGTCGAAGGGACTACGATATGCGCCAAAGAGTTTATTTTTTCAACCGCCCAACCAACGGGTCTACCAGTATATTCTCCACTACCCCCTATATACATTATTGCGAAAGTCCGTATGCATCGACAACACCGTCTTTGATAAAGAATACAGAGGCCGATAAGTTCGTCTGCGCAACGCATTTCATTGGAAGTTCGGGGAACTCCGAGTTGATTCTCTCGCTATATGACGCTTCTTCCTATTCAAATACAATGAGAAAAGCCCTGACGCTTTCCTCGGCAAATTTTTCAGGCCCGGTGAAAGATATTACTGTTGATATGTTGGGAAACACACTGTTCATAGTTCAGGATTTAACCGTTTCGTCAAATCCGAACTGGTCGGAACTGATTGTTAATCTTTCTTCTTTTGCTCCTATGACAACCAAATACAATCTCTCTGGGACAAATCTCAATTCCCTGAATTCAGTCAGTTCATATTTTACTATCCCTAATATGACACTTGCTTCGGGAATTTCTACTTCAGGCAATCTTGCCCTTTTTTATAGTAGATATCATACAACCCCATCCAGTTGCTACAACCTTATGCCATTTACCAATACGACATTGGACCTCGACAATAACTACGAAGAACAAATGCCTACGGTAATGGCTGTCCCCACAGTGTCCTCATTCCAAAAACCAGTGGTTTCTAAAACATATTTGTCAATATGCCGTTAAATTCAACTACAACCGCTATGAAACGTTTTGTCTTGATATTAATCCTGTTTGCCGGAACATTTGCATTGTCGGCACAGCCCGCTAACACCCGGATATTCCTAAACCATGCCGACAGCTGTTACCTGCTGCCAGAGGGGTGGCATTCCATTTGGAGCGGGCATGGGCACGACTCTTTAAAAGCAACAGTTTTAGAGTATCCAATATATGACTGGCCGAATTTATTTCATCCCATACCCATAGAGCCTCCTGTAGATGTATACGGTATCGCAACATCAGTACTAACACTTATATACGATACAAACACCTGGTCTTATGTTCCGTCCCAAGTCTCCTGCGAGAGCTTTAAGACACTTATGTGCATCAAATCTACATACATCTCACCAGCCCACATAACGCACATTGCCATGAAAAAGGTTTCCGAGAGCAGTTTCAACGCCTTGCAGCCCACATATATGCTTATGCAAATACCTTTTAGTTACGTGCTCGGTGTCTCCACATTAGACATTCCAATATATGAGTCCTATTTCAGCCAACCATATACTGCCACAGCAGACAGTATTTTTATAAGCACCCTTTTTTCGGATTCGTGCCGTTGCAACTTAGTATTTTATACTTCCCTTGATACGGGATTCTCAGAGTCATACCACTCAAGAAATATATACACCAACTATTCCGATGATACCGGTCTGGGGGACTACTACCCAAGCTCAGGTCTTATTGTGGACGATACTGTAACATATTTAACAATTCCACAAGAACTTCCACACCAAATATCGGCCTACATCACCCTGATGTTTCCGATACTCACCCCCGACCCTAACGCAGACACCACGGGGCAAGGAGGTGACACCACGGGTGTTGACACCACGGGCGCCAACATCTACTCGCCGCAGCTGCTCGAGAGGTACACACAGCTGATACCCAGCGTGGTAGAGGCTGGCGGCACAGCCACGGTACTCTCGTCGTTCCACCTGCAGGCCGTCGAGCTCTACGACGCCGCAGGCCGTTTGGTGCAGAGCCGTCCGGCACGGGGCACCGCCGCCACGGTGGACTGCACGGCCCTACCGCGGGGCAGCTACTTGGTGCGCTTGGTCACCACCGCCGGCACCACCACCAAAAAGCTGACAGTGCGCTGACATACACGGCCGAAATCCTTGTCAGCCATAGGCTCTTGGGGGTTCCGAAAAAAATAAGACAAAAAATATTTTGCCGTTTGAAAAAAAAGGCGTAACTTTGCATACGTGAAAACCACCGACGCCATAGCACGTTTTTTGGAGCACGTGGGCACCGAGTTGCGCCGCGCCGAGGGCACCGTGGCCGACTACCGGCGCGCCCTCGAGGGACTCAACGAGCACCTGCAACTCTCTGGCATTGCCGACATTGGGCAGATTACGCGCCAGGACCTGCGCCTGTGGCAGATGAGCCTCGCCGAGGCCGGACTGGCACCGTCGACCATACGCCAAAGGGTCTCGGCGGTGCGCCATTTCTGCCGCTGGCTGAGGCAAAACCACATCACCAATACCGACCTGGCCGCCCGCATGGCACCGCCAAAGCTGCCCAAAAGGCTGCCGGTATGCTACAAAGAGAGCGAGGCCGGCCGCATATACGACCCCGCCAACTTTGCCGACGATTTTGCCGGGCAACGCGACTGCCTGATGCTGCGGATGCTCTACGAGACGGGGCTGCGGCGTGCCGAGCTGGCAAGCCTGCGCGAGACCGACGCCGACCTGCGCTCGCTATACATCAAGGTGCTGGGCAAGGGCAACAAACACCGCTTGGTGCCCATCGAGCCCGAGCTGGCCGCAGCCATAGGCTCGTACCTCGAGCTCAAGCACGCCCTGCCGAGGCAGAGCCCCGCCCTGTTCGTGACACCCAAGGGCGAGCCCATCAACGGCAACACGGTCTACTATGTGGTTCACAAGCACATGGCCGCCCTGAGCAACGCCGACCGCATCAGCCCCCACGTGTTCCGCCACAGCTTTGCCACCCACCTGCTGGCCGAAGGGGGCGAGCTGCTGGCCATCAAGGAGTTGCTGGGCCACTCAAGCCTCGGCGCCACTCAGGTCTACACACACCTCTCGCGCTCACGCATAGGCGAGGTGTACCGCCACGCCCATCCGCGCGCAACAAAACAAAGCAACAATTCATCCACTCATAACAACAAGGAGGACATATTATGAAAACAACCATCAATGCAGTGAAATTCAGAGCCGACGAGAAGCTTGAGAAGTTCGTCGCCGACAAAGTGTCAAAACTTGACCGCATTATCGACGCCGCGACCACCTGCGAGGTAACCCTCAAAGTAGACAAGCCCGAGAGTGCCAACAACAAGATAGGCGAAATATCGCTCGCCCTGCCGGGCCAGACCCTTTTCATAGCCAAGCAGGCCGACACCTTTGAGCAGGCCGTGGCCGAGTGCGTCGACGCCATGAAGGTGCAGATAGAGAAGTACAAGGAGCGCTACAACAAATAACGAGCCGCCCGCTTGCCCCAATGCCGGAGCCGCACAGCGCCTCCGGCATTTTTCGTTGCACAGCAATATTTTCCGGATTGCAACGTTATTTATATGAAAAATGAGAGGCGCATGGAACAGGATGGCAACAAACCGAAGACGTGTGGGCTGAAGCCGTGGAAAGCCATAGGCCACGGGAGGCGCGTGGCGCGCGTGGTGTGGATGGCGGCGGCAGGGCTGTGGCTCTTCACGCTGCTGCAGGTGGTGCTGGGCGCCTTGGTGCTGCCCCCGTTCACACCCTTGATGGTACAACGGTTGGGCCAACAGCTCTCGACCGAAGGACGTTCCGCGCACTTCGAGCGCGACTATGTGCGCCTCGGCGACATATCGCCCCGGCTCGTCACCGCAGTGGTCTACTCAGAGGACGGCCTTTTCATGTACCACCACGGGTTCGATGTCAAGCAGATGAAGAAGGCCTGCCACGAAAACCGGCGTGGGCGGCGCATACGCGGCGGCAGCACCATCAGCCAGCAAACCGCCAAGAACGTCTTCCTGCCCCACTCGCGCACCATGCTCCGCAAGGCTCTCGAAGCTTACTACACAGTGCTGATTGAGAAGATATGGGGCAAACGCCGCATTATGGAGGTGTACCTCAACGTCATAGAGTTCGGCGACGGCATATACGGCGCCGAGGCGGCCTCACAACACTATTTCGGCCACCCGGCCGCCACCCTCTCGGCCACCGAGGCCGCCCAGCTGGCGGCCACGCTGCCCTCGCCGCTCAAACGCAACCCGGCTTCGCAGACACCCTATTTCAAACAGCAGAGCCAAATCATCAGGCAGCGCATGAACTGGGGAGCCGTTGACCTTGACATGCCGGCCGCGGAACGGAAATCGAAGTACAAGAACCGCGAGACGCTCTGGGATTTCATCAAATGGTACGTGGCGCAATAGGTTGACCGTCAGCCTTTGTAGGTACTTCCTTCGGCCATTGAACGTACATCAAACGTGCTTCAAACGTGCAACCAACGGCAATTTGCGAAGGTACTCCGTCTTATGCCCGACCCATACCCGACCTTAACCCGAACCTAACCCCTTTAAGACGCTGTGTTTTAGGCATTTTAAGGGCGC
Source organism: Bacteroidales bacterium (assembly GCA_024685285.1). Lineage (GTDB taxonomy): Bacteria > Bacteroidota > Bacteroidia > Bacteroidales > P3 > Colimorpha. Next base: position 180,436 of record JAIKVZ010000031.1, on the reverse strand, counting down.
GAGCCTCCAGCTCGCGCCCTTACTTACTGGTTTTCAATGTGTTTTGGAGTTTCAGCCCACGTTGCAGCCGGGGGTTACGAGGTCGCTGGGACTGAGGAGCACCAAGCGGCCGTCCTTGTCCTCGGCACTCAGTATCATGCCCTGGCTCTCGACCCCTTTGAGCTTACGCGGGGGGAAGTTGGCGATGAAGCATACCTGGCGGCCCACCAGAGCCTGCGGGTCGGGGTAGTACTTGGCTATGCCACTAACTATGGTGCGTCCGCCCATGCCGTCGTCGAGCTTGAACTGCAGCAGCTTGTCGGCCTTGGGCACCTTGGTGCACTCGAGCACGGTGGCTACGCGTATGTCCATGCGGCCAAAGTCGTCGATGGTGACATTGTCCTTGACCTCGGCGGGTTGCCAGGCGTTGAGGGCGTTCTGCTCCTTGGTGCGGAGCAGGCGGTCCACCTGGGCCTGGATGGTCTCGTCGGCTATCTGTTCGAAGAGTAGCTCGGGCTGGTCAATCTGGTGACCCTCCATAAGGAGGTCGGCTCGGCCGGCATCGCGCCAGCCCATGGCGGGCAGGTTCATGATGCGGTGCATCTTGTCGGCCGTGAAGGGCAGGAAGGGCGCGCACACTATGGCCAGGTTGGCGCAAATCTGCAACGAGATGTTCAAGACCGTGGCGGTGCGCTCGGGGTCGCTCTTTGCGAGCTTCCAGGGCTCGGTGTCGGTGAGATATTTGTTGCCCAGACGAGCCAGGTTCATCATCTCGGCGAGGGCCTCGCGGAAACGGTAGGCCTCGATGCTGCGCCCAATGCGCTCGGGGAAGGTGGCAAGCTCTTTGACGACCTCGTCGTCCATGGGCGTGCCGCTTGTGCGTCCCGGCACTTTGCCACCGTAGAACTTGTGGGTGAGCACAAGGGTGCGGTTGACGAAGTTGCCGAGTATGGCCACCAATTCCGAGTTGTTCTTGAGCTGGAAGTCCTTCCAGGTAAAGTCATTGTCCTTGGTTTCGGGTGCGTTGCTGCAAAGGGTGTAGCGCAGCACATCCTGCTTGCCGGGGAAGTCCTTGAGGTATTCGTGCAGCCACACGGCCCAGTTGCGCGAGGTGCTTATTTTGTCGCCCTCGAGGTTTAGGAACTCATTGGCGGGCACGTTGGCGGGCAGTATGTAGGAACCGTCGGCGTGGAGCATCGAGGGGAAGATGATGCAATGGAAGACAATGTTGTCCTTCCCGATAAAGTGTACCAGTTTGGTATCCTGGTCTTTCCACCATTTCTCCCAGTCGTCGCCTTTGAGCTGCTTGGTGAAGGAGATGTAGCCAATGGGGGCGTCGAACCATACATAGAGCACCTTGCCGTCGGCATCGGCAATGGGCACCTTGACACCCCAGTCGAGGTCGCGGGTGACGGCGCGGGGCTGTAGGCCGGCATCGATCCACGACTTGCACTGGCCGTAGACGTTCACCTTCCAGTCGGCCTTGTGGCTCTCGAGGATCCACTGACGCAGCCACGGCTCGTCCTGGTCGAGGGGCAGAAACCAGTGCTTGGTTTCCTTGAGCACGGGCTTGCTGCCGCTGAGGGCGCTCTTGGGGTTGATGAGGTCGGTGGCGTTGAGGCTGGTGCCGCAGGCTTCGCACTGGTCGCCATAGGCGCGGTCGTTGCCGCAGTGGGGGCAGGTGCCTGTGATGTAGCGGTCGGCCAGAAACTGGTGGGCCTCCTCGTCGTAATACTGCATAGACACCTTCTCGACAAACTTGCCCTCGTCGTAGAGTTTTTTGAAGTAGGCCGAGGCGGTGGCGTGGTGCTCGGGGCTGCTGGTGCGGCTGTATATGTCGAACGAGATGCCGAACTCGGCAAAACTGTCCTTGATAATCTTGTGGTAGCGGTCCACTATGTCCTGCGGCGTACAGCCCTCTTTGCGGGCCTTGATGGTGATGGGCACACCGTGCTCGTCGCTGCCGCCGATGAACATGACATCGGCGCCCTGGGCGCGGAGGTAGCGCACATAGACATCGGCAGGCACGTAGACGCCGGCCAGGTGGCCTATATGGACCGGACCGTTGGCATAGGGCAGCGCCGAGGTGACGGTGAAGCGCTTGTATTGTTTATCGGTATAAAGCATTGGTGATTAGCGAATAGTGAATGGTGATTAGTTGGCTGGTGTCTCGGCTTCGGCTGGTTTGTCGGGCTCGGTCTCCTCCAATTTGCCGGAGGCGAGGAGCACGTTGTACCAGGCGAATAGTTTCTTGACGTCGGAGGCGTGCACGCGCTCGCGGTCGTAGGTGGGCAGAGCCCTGGCCAGCAGGCCGAAAAGGTCGTCTGTCGAGGTTTTCTTGGGGTCGAAGGGGGTGGGTTTGCCCTCAAGGCTGTCGCGCAGGGCAACCATCACCTCCTCGAGGGGCTTGTCGCCCTCGGTGGTGAAGAGGCGTATCTCGCCCAAGGCACTGATACGGTCGTTTCTGAATACGGGGAACTTCTGGCCGCTGACAAGGTTCTTGACAATGGCGCCGCCTTTGGTTTGCGACACCAACTCGTTCAGCTCAGGCTTGCCGGCCACTACTAAGATGTTCGAAAAGTCCATTTTTGTCTCTTGAAATATTTATAAAAACAATATTAGCGTAACTATAACGCCGATTTGGCACAATTATTGTGCCGGTGCAAACTAATTTTTTGCATGGAAGCGCACCAGGCGGTCGATGGGCTTTGAGAGCACGTCGGCCACGGTGAGGCCGTGGCGCAGGGCAGCCGAGCGCAGCGAGGCCGCAAAAGCAGCGGCAACACCGCCCACAAAGCCCACAGCACAGCCATAGCGGCCGGCAACGGCCTTGTGTGTCTCGAAGTATTCGTTGAAACAGCTGTCGACCAACCCCTTGACGTATGGGTGCTCTATATTCTCGGCGGCAAAAGGCACCACCGAGGCAAGGGTGCGGTTGGGGGTTGGCGAGGCGTAGACCTCGGCAATCCACTGCTCGGCAGTGCGCCCGTAGAGGCTGGCGAAACCGCTGCGCAAAGTCTCAGGCATACGGCCTTCGGCAAAAGCCTTTATCAGTTTGCGACCTATGTGGCTTCCCGACCCTTCGTCGCCCAAAATCCAACCGGTCGAGAGGGTTTGGCAGTCGATTGCCGAGCCGTCGTAGTGGCAGAAATTGCTTCCAGTGCCCAATATGCCTGTCAAACCGGCGTTGGCTCCCCACACAGCGCGGCAGGCACCGAGCAGGTCGCCTGCCACCTCGCAGCTTGCAACGTTGAAAACGCCTTGCAGTGTTGCTGCCACCTTGGCGGCAGCCTCGGCCGAACCGCAGCCGGCACCGTAGAAGTGCACACGCCTTACATTGTCTGTGGCCACGTTGAGTGCGCCGCACACCACAGCAAGAAGATTTTCGAGCTCTTCCTGCCCCATCCAGCGCGGGTTGTAGCCCCGGCCGGCGAAACGGCCCACCGCCTCGCAGTCTTCACGCGCAGCAACCCAGTCGGACTTGCTGCCTCCGCAATCGGCTATAAGTATCATATTATTCCTACAATGTCGTTGATATCGGCCACGCCGTGGCGCAAACAGTAGTCGGTCAGGCCGTCAATAATCTTCATGGTCACGGCAGGGTCTACAAAGTTGGCGGTCCCCACCTGCACAGCACGGGCACCGGCCATGAGAAACTCGAGAGCATCGGCTGCCGAGCTTATGCCACCCAGACCTATGACGGGAATCTGCACGGCATGGGCCACCTGCCACACCATACGCACCGCAACCGGCTTCACAGCCGGACCGCTCAGACCTCCGGTTATGGTGCTAAGGTACGGACGCCTTTTCTCAACGTCGATGGCCATGCCAAGCATGGTGTTGATGAGCGAGACACTGTTGGCCCCGGCATCCTGCACAGCCTTGGCAATGTCGACAATGCTGGTAACATTGGGCGTAAGTTTGACTATCAGCGTCTTGTGATATACTTTTCTTACCTCCGAGACCACCTGTGCGGCCATTTCGGGATTGGTGCCGAACCCCATGCCGCCTTTCTTCACGTTGGGGCAACTGATGTTGAGCTCGATGGCAGGCACGGTGCCGAGTTCGTCAATCTGGCTTGCCACGGAGCAGTACTCCTCGATAGACGAGCCGCTGACATTGACTATTATATTGGTTTTGAGGTCTTTGATTTTTGGATACACCTCGTGGCAAAAGTTGGCGACACCGACATTTTGCAGCCCTACAGCATTGAGCATACCCGACGGCGTTTCGGCCATACGGGGATAGGGGTTGCCCTGGCGGCGCTCGCCGGTGGTGCCTTTGACCACTATGGCTCCCAGCCGGTTGAGGTCTATGAAATCGGCAAACTCAGGGCCGTAGCCAAAGGTGCCCGAGGCTGTCATGACGGGGTTTTGCAGGGTGAGGTTATGTATCTTAACTTCGAGCATAGCAATTTGGGCGATTAGAAGTTCCACAATTTTTTGAGACGGGTAGCGTTGAACACTGGGCCCTCTTTGCACACGCAGAGGTGACCCTGGTCGGTGTCGACCACGCAGCAAAGGCAGGCTCCCACACCGCAGGCCATCATATTCTCCAAAGAGACCTCGCACCACACGCCGCGCTGCGTTGCAGCCTGTGCCACAGCCTTCATCATTGGGGTGGGGCCACAGGTGTAAATGCGGTCAAAAGGCTCTGCAAAGCATGGATGTTCGGTGACCAAACCGTGATGACCCAACGAACCATCGTCGGTGGCGATCTGCAAGTTGGCGTAAGGCTCAAACTCGGCACTCACCGGTATCAGTGAAGAGGTGCGGCCGCCTATGAGGACTGTGGGACTTACACCCTTGGCAGACAATGCCTTGGACAGGTGCAACAGCGGTGCCACGCCAGCTCCGCCGCCCACAAGCAGCACCCTCGAGCCTTGTGCAACATCAAGACTGAAACCATGACCCAACGGGTACACCACATTGAGTCTCTCGCCCACCTTGAGGGACGACAGGCGACGGGTGCCGCGGCCAACCACCTGGATGAGCAACTTGAGGGTGCCACGCTCGGGGTCTACATCGTGAACAGATATGGGTCGGCGCAACATAACCTCGCGGCAACCTTCGACAAGCACCTCTACAAACTGCCCCGGCAATATTTCCTGCATTGCCGACGGGTGTTTCAGGGTTAGTGTAAAGTATTGGTCGCCACGCTGTTCGCGTGCCTCAATGATAAAATCGGTTATCTCTTTCATACGGTGCAAAATTACATAAAAATAATTAAACCATTGTTAAAAATAATGAAAACTTTTTGCCACTTCGCGAAAAAAACGTATTTTTGCAATCAGCTTTTTTATAAATAATACAACTATAGGTATGACACACAGACACTTACCCTTGATACTCATGGCACTTATGTGCCTGCCCATGGCAAGTATGGCTCAAAGTTTTAGCTACAGTTGCGACTTTGAAGACGCAACCGAGAACTTGCAGTGGACATTCTCCAATGGAACCTTCACCAACCAGTGGGTCATAGGCTCGGCCACCAACAACGGCGGAGCCAGCGCCCTGTATGTTAGCGACGACAGCGGCACCAGCCACCACTACACTGTGGCCACTTCGGCACAGATGGTAATAGCTATGCGCAGCTTGGACCTGCCGCTGGCAGAATACACACTAACTTTCGACTGGCTCTGCAAAGCCCAGAAAAACAGTGACTATATGCGTGTGGCCTTGGTGTCCGACGACGATATGAACGGCGTTGAGGCCGCCAGTTCAATATCAGGCATAACCAATCGCGCCCTGCCTACTGGTTGGATGGCCCTCGACGGCGGCAACCGCTTGAGCGACGGATCAACTACAAACTGGACCTCGCGTACATCGACTTTCGGCATTGCCGATTCGGGACGCTATTGGTTAGTGTTTGTATGGGTCAACAACCCCACAGGAGGCAACCAGCCACCCGCAGCAGTAGACAATATCAGTATTACGCAAAACGCCTGCATGAGTCCTGCCGGCCTACAGGTTACCGACGTTTTAGACCATGAAGTCACCCTGTCGTGGGCTGGTATGGTTGGTGCCAAATACGCGTTGCGCTACTCCACCGTAAACGACTCCACCACCGCACAAGACTACGCCATGACCGACTCTACCGCCACCTCCGTGACACTCAACGGGTTGCGACACGGCACCACCTACTACGCCTGGGTTCGTTCCATTTGCAACCAGACGTGGGTTCCTTTCGTATCTTTCACCACCCAAATATCTTGTGCCAAGGTCATCAACGCCCGGACCGAAATGGTGAACCGCAACTCGGCACTGATACGCTGGGACTTCGGCACCGGTGCCCTCAACGACCCCACCGAGGTGATAATGAGTTACTCGCATGACAGTGCGCAAGTTCAAACTATAAGCACCACAGAAAACTATGCCGTGCTGAACGGCCTTAGTGCCACAACCCTATACAACGTCGAACTGCGAACCGTGTGCGGTATCGACACGGCCACCGCTGTGCACCTGTCGTTCACCACAGCAGGATGTTTAGTGGCGATAGGCGACGGCCGCGACAGCAGCTACACCATAGGCCCCAGCGACAACTACGTATACTCCACATACGAGTATATCTACACCGCTGCCGAACTCAATATGCCGGCCGGCTACATCAACAGCCTTGTCCTCGACTGTGCCAAAGCACCCGTCTCACCCTACTCCGGACTCAACGTCACCTACAATTTCTATATGGGCAACACGTCCAAACTCAACTTCACCAGCAACGAAGACATTATTGACGGCTCAATACTTACCTTGGTGGCCACCCGCACCACACACTATGTTTTGGGCGAGAATGTCATCAACTTCACAACCCCGTTCTACTATGACGGCGTTAGCAGCATTGTGATAGTTTTCACCCAGAGCATACCCGGATGGTCCACCGACTGGTCTACAGCGCCTTATTTCAGATACACCGCGGCCTCCAATTCCGGTTTCCGGTTTCACAACGACGACTATCCTGAATTTGCCTCGCCTCTCAACGGCATACCCACTGGCGGCTATTCAACTCCATCTCGCGTAAGCAACCGCCCAAATATCAAGTTCCCCATGTCGTGCGATGACACCTCGTCGTGCTATGCACCATTGGTGTTTTGCGACAGTGTGGACGCCAATACCGTGAGCGTGCGCTGGGGCAACATGGGCGACAGCACCCTCTACCGCGTTGAGTATCACGCCATAGGCAGCACTGCATGGCACATGGTTCTGGACTCCGCCAACACCGACGAGGCCGAGATTGCCGACCTCCAACCCAACACAGCCTACGAGGTGCGCGTGAGCACCCTCTGCCCGGGCAACGACGAGCCCGTAAGCTCAACAATACCTGTACGCACTCTGTGCGGCGTATACAACTTCCCGTTCAGCGAGTATTTCGACTCTCCCGAGAACCTTGAGTGCTGGAACATAGGACGCAGCACCTACACCACCTCTTACAACCGCTCGATTAGCAGCTATTTCAGCGGCGACGGCTACATAGTGCTGCCCGAAATCAACTCCGACTACTACGGCGTGCAGCTCAATTTCGATATGCGCTCAAGTTCCACAACGCCCTATGCTGTTGTTGGTACCGTTACCGACGCCAATAACCCCGACAGCACCTTTGTGCCGTTGAGCGGCTCGCTGCAGCTTGCCACCACAAACGAATACAACACCTTCGAAGTGCCTATCGACTATACAGACACCGCCGAGGTGCGTTTGGCCATCAGAGTGGTTTCTCACAACTCATACGTATACATAGACAATGTGCGCCTCATCAACCCTCCCACCTGTTTCAAGGTGAGCAACGTGCAGGTACGTGGCCTCGGCGCCAGCTATGCCTCGGTGAGTTGGACCGACACCGTCAACGCCTCGCCCATAGCCTGGGCCGTGAAGGTGGGCGACAGCACCTATATTGCCGACTTCAACCCGTGCCGCATTACCGGACTTGACTCCAACCATACCTACAATGTGACCGTTAGCGCCATCTGCTCTGTAGGCGACACCGCAGAGCCCTCTACGCCCACAACCTTCACCACCCTGGCACACTCTCCGGCGTCGCTGCCGTTCAACGAAGATTTTGAGAACACCGCCACCTACGGAGCCTGGGAGGTCTACACCTACAGCGGCAACAACAAGTGGTGCATGGGCACTGCCGCCAACAACGGCGGTACACACGGAATGTACATCTCGTCCAACAACGGACTCACCCACTCCTACAATAACAGTAACTCGAGTTATAGCTGGGCCTACCGCGACTTCTCGCTCGACCCAGGCAACTACCTGATGAGTTTCGACTGGATTGCCTACGGCGAAAGCACCTACGACTATCTGCGCGTGGCCTTGATACCAAGTTCAACATCGTTCAGCTACTCTGACTGGACCACAACCGCCCTGCCCACCGGCGCCATTTCCCTCGACGGCGGCAGCAAACTCAACCTCAGCTCGGAGTGGCAAACACAGAATGTCAGCTTCGACATCACCGACCAAGGTCTCTACCGCTTGGCGTTCTTCTGGCGCAACGACTATAGTGCGGGCTCCGACCCTGCCGGCGCCATCGACAACATCCGTATGCGCCTCAACACCTGCCCCTCGCCCATCAACGTCACGGTGAATAACATCACAGCCACCACGGCCGAACTCAACTGGGTCCCCGTTGGCAGCGAGAGCAAATGGATTGTAACCTGCGGCTCGATTGTCGACACTGCATGGGTGTCGCACTTCAACTTCGACTCGCTCGAGCCTTCCACCACCTACCAATTCACCGTCACCGCAGCCTGCGATGTCGACGACTTCTCCTACCCCGTCAGTGCCAAGGCAACCACCCTTTGCCAAGCCATTGAGAACCTGCCCTACACCTACGGCTTCGAAGATGCCACCGCCGCCTCATCGTCGGGCACCATCAACCCCTGCTACGACCTGCTTGGCAACAGCAGCTCCCCCTACCCCACCTCCAACGCCCACAGCGGAAACTATGCCATGCGCCTCAACTCCTCCAGTACCAACTACAACTACTTGGTGTTGCCCGAGATTGTCACCCCCATCGACTCGCTCGAGCTCTCGTTTTACGCCGCCTCCTACAGTAGCACCACCCCGGTGACGCTGAGCATAGGCATCATAGGCGATGTGAGCCGCACAGCCTCATACATGCAGCTCTTCACCGTCACCCTCACCTCCACCGACTATGAGGAGCATATATTCGATTTCAACAACCTTGGAGCCCTATACGGCCGCATTGCCATTGCAGTGCAGCAGGGTTCGTCGGCCACGGCCTATATCGATGACATCCGTGTGGGTCTCATACCGCCATGCCCGCGTGTGAGCGGCCTGGGTGTGAGTTCCATAACCACCCACGAAGCCACCGTGCAATGGACCCTCTCCGATCAAGCCTCGGCCTGGATTGTGGAATACTCCAAATATCCCATCGTCAACGATGAGGACCGCTACCGCTCGGTGGTCTCCACCAACGGCAGCGCTTCGATCACGGGCCTCGACAGCAACTCAGTATACTATGTGCGCGTCAAGGCCGATTGCGGTCTCGATGGCTCGTCGGAATATGCCTACACCCAGTTCGCCACACTGCCCTATATGCCCACCGTGCCACCCTTCACCGATGGCTTTGAGGACAGCGTTTCATACGCCGGATGGGTGCTGGCTAACAACGAGAACGACGGCCGCACGTCGACTATCGTCAACTACAGCCGCTGGCGCATAGGCTCGGCCATCAACAACGGAGGCACCCACGCCCTGTATGTTTCGCCCACCACCACCGACTCGGCAACATACAGCAAAGACGAATATGCCAACATTTTCGCCTACCGCGAATTCCTCTTCACCGCCGACAACTACATAGTGAACTACGACTATAACGTGGGCGGCAACTCAAGCGACTACCTGCGCGTGGCCGTGGTGCCCGTGGGAACCACCCTCACCCCCAACACGTCATACAGCGCATGGAGCCTGCCCTCGTCAGCCATAGTGGCCGATAGCGGCTGGAGCACCTACTCCACCCACGGCTGGCAAACCCACTATGCCCGCGTGAACATACAGCGCGAGGGCCGCTACTACCTCGTGTTCTTCTGGCGCAACAGCTCCAGCTCATACACCTCGCCCACGCCCCCGGGTGCCTGCATAGACAATGTGTCTGTTAAACGCAGCAACTGCCCCGCACCCGAAGGCATAATAGTACAGTCTGCCCAAGGCTCCGAGGCCAACCTCAGATGGCAGGGAGGTTTGGGACAGGAGTGGATTGTGGGCTACGGCTCTCACAACTACTCCACTGTCGACAGTTCTTACACCATCACCGGACTCTCGCCACAGACACAATACACCTTCAACCTGCGCGCCATCTGCGGCCCGGCCGACACCAGTGCGGTGGCCACTACCATATTCACCACCCCCTGCCCCGTGCTCAGCGAGGATGACCTGCCGCTTGTCGACGACTTTGAAGACTATAACGCCTCGGCCACCTCTACCATCGACCCCTGCTGGCTGCGCACCGTCAACAGCGGCCGCTCATACCCGTTTGTAAACACCTTCTACCACCACAGCGGCGGCAAGAGCCTGCAATTCCCCGTAACCCAGAACTGCCACTTGGTGCTGCCCGACATCGATGTTGAGCTGCACCGCCTGCAACTCTCGTTCTACACCCGCTCGCTGAGCGATGTGGGCGTTATGCTCCAGGTCGGAATAATGTCAGACCCCAACGACACCTCCACCTTCCAACTTGTAACCTCTGTGCGCAGCGACACCGTGTGGCGCGCCACCAACGTCTATTTCAACGCCTACAACGGCCCCGCCGGCCGCATAGTGCTGCACGGACCCAACATCAGCGCCTACGTCGACAGCTTGGTGGTCGACATAGCCCACGGCTGCCCGGTGCCCACCAACATTGTGTCCAGCGACATAGCCGACACCTCGGCCATGCTGAGCTGGAGCGGTATGTCTGAGCGCTACCACGTGCAGTACCGCCCCACCGACTCGCCCAACTGGGTCGATGCCGGCACCGTGAACATCCCGCAGCTGTTCGTGGGCGGCCTCATGCCCGTGAGCACCTACGAGGTGCGGGTGAGCGGCCTGTGCGGAAACGAAGAGAGCGACTGGAGCATGAGCTCCACATTCGGCACCACCGAAGCCGCCAACGGCTGCAACCCCGTGCTCGGCCTGCAAATGGGCTCGGTGGCCTCGCTGGCAGCCATGGTCGAGTGGTCCTACCCCGACAGCGTGCAGGGAGCCCGTTTTGAGGTGCGTGTGGGCGCCACAGGCTTCGACCGCGAGGCCGGCCCCTACATCGACAGCATTGTGAGCGACACCTCGGTAATTGTCGAGGGCCTCACCATCTACACCTCCTACGAAGTCTACTGCCGCGTGCTCTGCGCCGACGGTGCCACAAGCTACTGGCAGGGCCCAGTCAGCTTCACCACTCTGGGCATCGACGATGTGGCCTCGCACGCCCTTGTGAGCCTCTACCCCAACCCCGCCAGCGGCGAAGCCACGGTGAGTGTAAGCGGTGCCACAGGCCGTCTGCAGATAGAGGTCTCCGACCTCAACGGCCGCTGCGTGCTCAGGACCTCCATGCTTGCCGACGAAGGCAACAAACGACTCAACATCGGCAGTCTGGCCCACGGAGCCTACTTTGTGCACATCTACGGCAGCGACGTGAACAGTGTTCGCAAGCTGATAGTTAGATAGAATCTATAGGGATTATAGATACTATAGACTATATAGAATCTATAATCCCTATATTATATCCGAACCATACCCGACCTTAACCCGAACCTAACCCATGCTAACGGCTGGGTTTCAGGTTGTTATCTGTTAATTACTTAAGTTACTGATTTTGTTGCTCTTCCCACTGGTGCACGCTCTCGGCCAGGCGCTGGTTGGCACGGCTCAGGGCATCGTCGGCGTTGAGGCCGCGTCGGCGGGCCCAACTGACAAGGGCCAGCATATAGTCTCCCAGCTGTTCCTCGTCGGCATCGGCGGGCAGCTGCGGCAGCTCTTCGGGCAGCGGATAGCCTACGCCGGCGGCCTTTTCCTGCATACGCACGGCTTTGACCAGCGGCGGCAGCGAGGCAGGTACCCCCTGCAGCACCGAGCGGCGGCCTTCGCGCATTTTGAGCTGCTCCCAGGTCTGGGCGCCGGCCTGCTCGTGGCCGTAGATGAAGGGGTGGCGTGCCACGAGTTTGTCGCACACCGAGCGCAGCACGTCGGCCATGCTGAAGAGCCCTTCGTCCTCGGCTATCTTGGCGTAGAAGTATATGTGCATGGCTATGTCGCCCAGCTCTTTGCACATATCGGCGGGGTTTTCGGCCAGTATGGCCTCGCTCAGCTCGTAGACCTCTTCGACGGTGAGGTAGCGCAGCGAGCGCAGGGTCTGTGCACGATCCCACGGGCAGCGCTGGCGCAAGGTGTCGAGAATAGTGCTCAGGCGCTCAAATTCGGCGGACGCTTTCGATTCCATCAATAGTCTTCAGTTTGTCGATGAGGTGGGTGAGGTTGTCGGTGTCGTGCACGTAAACCATGATTATACCGCGGCCTATGCCCTCGGAGGCCTCGATGGTGATGGCGCGGATGTTGAGGTCCATCTCGGCCGAGACCAGACGCGTGACATCCTGCAAGAGGCCTTTGCGGTCGATGGCGGTGAGGGCTATGCCGGTGAGGAACGAGAGTTTCTCGCCGGTGCGCCACTTGGCACGCACAATGCGGTTCTCCTGGTTGGCCATGAGGTCCATGGCGCGTTTGCAGTTGGTGCGGTGCACCTGTATATGGCCGCCGTCGACAATGCCAATCACCTGGTCGCCTGGCAGGGGTTTGCAGCAGGGAGCCACCTCGGTGGGCAGGTCGGCATATTCGGCGTCGAGCAGGAAGGCACCGCTTTCAGGCAAGGGTGCGGGCTCGCCGTTGGAGTCTGACTGGTCGTCAAAAAGCTCCTTATAGGGTTCAAGGAATATGAGGTTGGGTTTGGGACGGGCTTTGCCGAAGCACTGCGCCACCTGCTCCTCGGTTATCTGGCCGGTGGCCACCTTGTAGTAAATATCGATGCTGCTGTTGATGCCCAGGAAGCGTTTGAAGCGCACCATGTTCTCCTGGTTGGCTCGCACGCCGAGGTGCTTGGCGTACTGCGTGAGCATCTCCAAACCGCGGTCGTGGTAGGCTTTCTTCCTTTCGCGAAGGTAGGTCTTGATCGATTCGCGTGCACGGGGCGTCTGCACATCGTCCAGCCATTCCTCGGCCGGTACGGTGCTGCGCGAGGTGAGCACCTGCACCTGCTCGCCCGAGTGCAGGCGGTAGCCTATGGGCACCACCTTGGCGTTGACCTTGGCGCCGATGCAGTGCAGGCCGAGGTCGGTGTGGATGGCGAAGGCGAAGTCGAGCACGGTGCTGCGCGAGGGCAGCTTGATGGTCTCGCCCTGCGGTGTGAAGAGGTATATCTCTTTGGTGTATAGGGTCTCCTTGAACTCCTCGACCAAGTCGAGGGCGTTCTTGTCGGTGCTTTCGAGCGAGGTGCGGATTTGCTGCAGCCACTCCTCGACGGGGCTGTCGGCCACGGCCTCTTCGGGGTGCGCCTCCTTATAGAGGAAATGGGCGGCCATGCCTTTCTCGGCAATCTGGTCCATGCGCCGTGTGCGTATCTGTATCTCAACCCAGCGGCCTATGGGGGTCATGACGGTGGTCTGCAAGCTCTCGTAGCCGTTGCTCTTGGGGTTGGTAATCCAGTCGCGGAAACGTGTGGGGTTGGGCGGGAAGGTCTTGGAAATAAGTGCGTAGACGCGGAAGCACTCCTCTTTCTCGTGCTCGGGCGGCACGTCGAGGATGATACGCATGGCGTAGAGGTCGTAGATTTCGTCAAAGTCCACTCCCTTGTTCTCCATCTTCTTCCAACAACTGTAAACCGACTTGACACGGGTCTTGATTTCGTAATGGTAGCCCTCGGCGTCGAGCAACTGTTTAATAGGCTCGGTGAGGCATTGCTTGAGTTTCAGCTCGGTGCCGGCGTTGCCTGCAATCTTGGCCGATATTTCGGCGTAGGGCACGGGGTTGGTGTATTTCATCACCAACTCTTCAAGTTCGGTCTTTATGCTGTAGAGGCCGAGGCGGTGCGCCAGAGGTATGTAGAGGTATTGCGTCTCGCTCGAGATGGCCAGCTTCTTGGTGTCCTTCATCGAGTCGAGGGTGCGCATATTGTGCAAACGGTCGCATATCTTGAGGAAGATGACGTAGGCGTCGTCGCACATTGAGAGCAATATCTTGCGATAGTTCTCGGCTTGCTTGGAGCGGCCGGTCTGCAACTCGATGACATCCTCGATTTTGGTCACTCCGTCGACAATTCGCGCCACGCGGTCGCCAAAAACCGAGCGCAGCTCGTCGAGAGTTATGTCGGTATCCTCAACCACATCGTGCAGCAGGGCGCACACCACCGCTATGGGTCCCAAACCCACCTCTTTGACGGCAATCAAGGCCACCGCAAGGGGGTGGTAGATATAGGGCTCGCCGCTCTTGCGACGGGTGCCGGCATGGGCCTTGTTGGCTATGGAGAAGGCTCGATAAATAGACTCCTCCTCCTGCCTCGTGAGGGGTTTCACTTCGCGGCAGGCTTCGACCAGCTCCTCGTAGCGGCGCTGTATCTCTTGTTGCTCATTGGGGTCGGCGGCGGCGGTCATGGCGGCAGGCGTTGCGGTTTGACGGATTGTGTTTACCAGAATAATAACGGGAAGAACATGAAGCCTGTGACATCAAGGCTGAGGCCAAGCATGAGGTATGTGTGGCCGTAGTTGCGGGTCAGGCCCAACGAGACAGAGTTCCAGCAGAAGGAGCCTATGTTGTAGCGGCGGTCGCCGGCAAAGCGCAGACCGACCTCGTAGCCAAGGCCGTCGCCAATGTTGAGGCCGAAAAAGAGTTGGCAGTCGGTGTTGTTCCACGAATGCGAGAGGCGCCTCACGGCTCCGATACTGAACCAGTCGTAGGCTATGCCGTACATATAGCTGCCGTAAACGCCCCATTCGTTGGGCACATAGGCAATGTTGAAGCCTGCTGCCAAGTCGTTGCCCATGAGGAACTCGAACTCGCCGAAAACGGTGCAGAAATCGTGGCCGAAGTAGCGCATGACGCTATGGCGCGGCCGCTGGTATTCAAAAGGCTCGTAGAGCACGTCGGTGTCGGGCTGCTGCACAGCGGCGGCGGCCGGAGCAACCGGGGCTACACTGTCTATGGCCACTCCAACGGCGGGGGTGGCGCTGTCGGCAGCCGCTTCCACCGGGGCCTGGGCCGAAGCCGCCAGCAAAGCCACAGCGGCCAGAAGGGTGAGCATAAAACGTTTCATATAGCGGTAGTGTTGGTTGAGGTGCGACACTCTCAGAGTTCGTCGTTGGTCATTGTTTTTTGTTTAAGGGCAGCACGTATCTTCTGCTCAATCTCGTCGCAAAGTTCGGGGTTGTCGCGCAACATCTGCTTGAGACCCTCGCGGCCCTGGGCCAGTTTGCTCTCGCCGTAGCTGAACCACGAGCCCGACTTGTGTATGATGTCGAAATCGACACCCAGGTCTATAATCTCGCCAAGTTTGGAAATACCCTCGCCAAACATGAGGTCGAACTCGCACACGCGGAACGGAGGGGCCACTTTGTTCTTGACAATCTTGACCTTGACACGGTTGCCGATATTCTGGTCGCCGTCCTTGATGGCCTGGATGCGGCGTATGTCAATACGCACCGAGGCGTAGAACTTGAGGGCGTTGCCGCCGGTGGTGGTCTCGGGATTGCCAAACATGAGGCCTATCTTCTCGCGCAACTGGTTGATGAATATGCAGCAGCAGTTGGTTTTGCTTATTGTGGCCGTGAGCTTGCGCATGGCCTGGCTCATGAGGCGGGCCTGCAGACCCACCTTCGAGTCGCCCATCTCGCCATCGATTTCGGCCTTGGGGGTGAGAGCAGCCACCGAGTCGATAACAATAATATCGATGGCGCCGGAACGTATCAGGTTGTCTGCAATCTCGAGGGCCTGCTCGCCGTTGTCGGGCTGCGAGACCAGGAGCTCGCGTATGTCGACGCCAAGTTTGCGGGCATAGGTGCTGTCGAAGGCGTGCTCGGCATCGATGAAAGCGGCCACACCGCCCTGTTTCTGGCACTCGGCAATAGCATGTATGGCAAGGGTTGTTTTGCCGCTCGACTCCGGGCCGTAAATCTCTATGACACGGCCGCGCGGGAAACCGCCCACTCCAAGGGCGGCATCGAGGTTGATGGAACCGGTGGGTATGACCTCTACCTCCTCCTCGGGACGGTCGCCAAGCTTCATGATGGAGCCTTTGCCGTAGTTTTTCTCAATTTTCTCGAGGGTGGTTTGCAGTATCTTGAGCTTTTCGGTGCGCGCATCGGGCGTCTCTTTCACATCTTTTGCCATTGTTGTGCTGTTTTTATATTCGGAATAATTTCTGCAAAGATACAAATAAATTCTGAATTGTGGATTTTTTTTCGCGTCTAAACCGTCTGCCAAAACCTAAATGGGTATGTCAAACTGCGTTAGGTACGCCACATTTAAGGTGTTGCCTCTCGTCCTCGGAAAGAATTTTTCGGCTGGTTCAAAAAAAATGCGTACCTTTGCACTTCCAAACCAAAAATATCAACTCATGGAAATTCTTTCTAATAGAATCATCAATATGGCTGAGAGCGAGACTCTGGCCATGACCGCCAAGGCCCGCGAACTCAAGGCCCAAGGCAAGGACGTTATCAGCCTCTCGATAGGCGAGCCCGACTTCAACACGCCCGAGCAGGTGAAAGAGGCCGCCAAAAAGGCTATCGACGACAACTTCACCCACTATCCTCCCGTGCCGGGCTATGCCGACCTGCGCGAGGCTATCAGTGCCAAATTCCTCCGCGATAACGGGCTGGAATACAAGCCTGAGCAGATTGTTGTCAGCACCGGTGGCAAACAGGCTCTCTACCAGGTGGTGCAGGTGCTCGTCAACCCGGGCGACGAGGTCATCATCCCCACCCCCTACTGGGTCTCCTATAAGGAGTTCGTCCGTCTGGCCGGCGGCATCCCCATCTACGTGAAGACATCTTTGGAGAACGACTTCAAGGTGACCCCTGAGCAACTCGAGGCCGCCATCACCCCGAAGACAAAACTCATCATGTTCTCCTCGCCCAGCAACCCCACCGGTATGCTCTACTCCAAAGAGGAGCTGAAAGGCATCGCCGAGGTGGTCGCCAAGCATGAGAACCTCTTTGTTGTATCCGACGAGATATACGAGCATATCAATTTCGTGGGCAAGCACCAGAGCATAGCCCAGTTCCCCGAGGTCAAGGAGCGCGTTGTCACCGTCAACGGCGTAGCCAAGGGCTTCGCCATGACCGGCTGGCGTATCGGCTTCATCGGAGCCCCCCTCGTCATCGCCAAAGCCTGCAACAAGCTGCAGGGCCAGGTAACCAGCGCCACCTGCTCCATTGCCCAGAAAGCCACTGTCGAGGCCATGCTGATGGACCCCACAACATCGAAAGACATTATCGATATGCGCGAGACTTTCCGTCGCCGTCGCGACATGGTCTACAAACTGCTGTGCGACATACCCGGACTCAAGGTGCGTATGCCGCAGGGCGCCTTCTACTTCTTCCCCGATTGCAGCTCCTACTACGGCAAGAGTTTCAACGGCAAGAAGATTGAGAACAGCACCGACATGGCCTTCTACCTGATCAACGAGGCCAACGTGGCCACCGTTATGGGTAGCGCCTTCGGCGACGACAGCTGCATACGCCTCAGCTATGCCACCAGCGAGGACCTGCTGCGCGAAGCCCTCCGCCGCATCAAAGAGGCCCTGGCCAAGCTGCAATAAGTCAGAGCAGAAAACATATAAATAACAACGGAGGCGCCCGCACATCAGTGCGGGCGCCTCGCAGTATCGAAATGTATGCTTTCTTTTAGTCGGCTTCGTATATCAGGAGTTCGCCTTCGGAGTAGATGAAGAGCAGGGGGTCTTTGTCTTTGTTCTTCAGCACCCAGCAGCCGCCGTTCTCGCTGTCGATGGCCAGCTTGCAGTATTTGCGGTGTATGGGCTGCTCGGCCAGCAGGTGGTCCTCACGGTCGTAGATTTGCAGGTAGACCTTGCTGCCGTCTCTGACAAGGGCGTACATTATGTCGCCCGACATGGCGTAGTCTATCATATCGACCCCGTAAGTGCGGTTTACATACTCGCGCACCACAACCACATCGGTCACATGGTAGTCATACCAGTAGCTGTTGCAGTAGCCCCAGAAGCCGGGCCAATACCACGGGCGCGGAGGCACGGGGTGCCAGTAGATGGGGTGGCAGTGTATTCTGTGGTGATGCACCGGGTGGTGGAAGTAGGGTGCCGGGCGCATGGGGCGGTCCGAGCGGGGCATTACGCCGCCGGGACGGCCGGGACGGGCATAGCTGTCGGTGGGACGGCCCACAACGCCTGTGCTGCCTGCCGAGGGGCGTGCGCCTTTGACGGCGGGGCCTGCGGCCGAGGCAGAGCCGGGGCTATAGTGCGAACCTCCGGGGCGACGCGAGGGAGGGGTATAGGTGCGGGTGCCGGGGGTGGTGCGGGTGGCTGCGTCGTGAGACACGCTACGGTCGGCCGAAGAGGTGCTTGATCCGACCTTAACCCGACCTTGACCCGACCTTGACCCGACCTCAGTGCGGTGCGAGGGGGTTGACGAGGAGGCGCTGCTGCGCGAACTGCTACCGCTGTAGACAGAGCGGCTGCTGGTGGCCGAGCGGCTGCCAGAGAAGCTGCTGCTGTGTGAGGGCGAGTAGGAGGAGCTGCTGCGGCTCGACGAACTGCTGCTGCGCGGCGAGCTGTAAGACGAACTGCTGCGCGACGAGGACATGGAGCTGCTACTGCGACTCGACGACATAGAGCTGCCGCTGCTGCGACTCGACGACATGGAGCTGCTACTGCTGCTGCGGCTCGATGAGCTGGCGTGGCCGCCGCCGCGTTGTGCCATGGCGGGGGTTACGCTCAGGGCTACGCCGAGAAGCATGATTGACAAGAGCTTGGTGGTTTTCATAATATCTCCTTTCTTTGTTTTGGTTTTCTGCTGCAAAAGTACGAACTTTTTTTCAGGGGAAACCCCAATTGTTGCAGAATTTTCTGAAAAGTTGGCAGTAAAAAGCGGGGGCCGTGCTTTCCGGCACGGCCCCCGCGGGGTGTATTACGGTTGGGATTATCTGTCTCCCAAGAGGTTGCAGTTGTTACTCCGAGTGCTTAGCGCACCACGGCCACGCGGCGGGCGGCAGCGCCGTCAACCTTGACCACGTAGACTCCGGTGGCTCTCATGGGCATTGCCACGAGCTCGGCGTTGGCCTTCTGGCTCATCACCAGGCGACCCACAGCGTCGTACACATAGACCATGTGCTGCTCGGCACCACGTACGAAGATCTGGCCTTCGGCGGCATAGATGTCGACATTGAGGCCTTCCTCGACGTCGTCAATGCCTTCGTGGCTACCACCGCTCACGTATTCGTAGACGGCGGTGAAGGTGGTGTCGCTGGTGACCATGAAGGTCACTACGCTGTCGGTGCGCTCAACAGTACCGCAGACCCACTTCACGAAGTGGAAGTGCTCGTTGCTGCGGGCTGTGATGGTGTGCATGGTGTTGAAGTCGAAGATACCGGCGCCATCGTAGAGTTCGGCAGGAACAGTCATGTTAGCGCTGTCGCAGACGGCGAGCAGTGTAACGGTGTGCTGGTCGAGGACGAACTCGGCGGTGATGGTGGTGTCGCTGACCACAACGAGAGTGCGGAGGGTGTCGGTCACGCCGTCGCTCCAGGTCACGAAGTGGCTGTGGGCGGCAGGACGTGCGATGATGGTGATGGTGTCGCCAAGGTTATACTCACCGGCGCCAAACACCTCGCCGTTGCCATTGCCGCTGACGTTGAGTGTCACAACACCAGTGGTGGGAGGTATGAGCTCGAAGTTGGCAGTGAGGTTCACGCTGTCGCTGTTCAGCACATACACACGCACTGCATTGGTGTCGGCATCGCTCCAGTTGACGAAGCGGTATCCGTCGAATGCCACAGCCTTGAGGTTGACCTGCTGGCCGTAGATGGTGGTGTAGGTGGTGAGACTGTCGTTGATGAGGGCCACACCCATGGCGGCGTCGTTGACGCTGACGTTAATGGTAGCGGGACGAGCGTCGAAGTGAGCTATGTAACGGGTGTTGGCGGTGATGGTGACAGTAGCGGGGTTGTCGTAGATGGTGTCGGTGGTGCCGTACTTGACCCAGAAGCGGAAGTAGTAGCCTTCAGCAGCCTCGGCCTCGATAGTGGCAGTGGTGTTGTAGGCGTAACGACCGCCACCTATGAGGGTGTCGACACGCTCGGCACGGTTAGGTTCAAGAGCCAGAGTGTAGTAGTCGATGGCGAAGACAGCGGTGACGGTCATGTCTTCGGTGACTATGATGTTACGAGTAGCTCTTGTGTTGGTGGTATCGTCGCTCCAGTAGGCGAGGTGGTAGCCGGTAACAGGAGTGGCGGTCACGCTGACACTGGAGTTGTAGGCAACAGTGGTGTCGGTGACGTTGGTACCGGTAACAGCAACCGAACCGAGAGTGGTATCGTTTACGGTGAGTTGCAGACGGTGACGCTGCGGAGCGAAGATGGCACGGATGGTGGTGTCTTTGACCACTCTGATGGTGCGGGTGGCATCGGTCAGAGTATTGTCATCGGACCAGTAGAGGAAGTCGAAGTGCTCGTTAGGTATAGCGGTAATCTCAGCGTCGGTGTTGTAGTCGTAGTCGCCTGCGCCGGTCACACTACCCATAGCAGTGTTGTTGACGGTGGTGGTGACATGGAACTTGCGAGCCTTGAAGCTGGCTACGAAGGTGTAGTTGCTGTCGGCCACATTGATGACACGGATAGAATCGGTGTTACCGTCGTTCCAAGCGTTGAACTCATAGCCGTGTTTGGCTTTGGCATGGAGAACCACCTGAGCGCTGAAGAACGTGGTGCTGTCGCTGAAGTTGACGGTACCCATGTTGGTATCGGCCGACGAGAGAGCGATAGTGTGCACGTTGGGCTCGAAGAGAGCGGTGAAGATGTGGTTGGTGTCGACCTCAACGTTACGGGTAGCAGTGAAGGCGTTGGCGGTGTCGTCGGCCCAGCCAGCGAAGTGGTAACCGGTGTTGGCGGTGGCCACGAGGGTGGCGGTGGTGCCGAAGTCGTAGGTGCCGGTGCCCTCAACAGTACCGTTGATTGCCAGAGCGTTGATGGTGAACTGCTTGGTGGCGAAGATGGCGGTGAAGGTCATGTTCTCGGTGACGTTGGTGATGGTGCGCGGGTTGGTCTGCACACTGTCGTCCCACATCACGAAGCGGTGGCCGGCTGCCGGGTAGGCGGCGATGGTCACGCTGCCGGTGTAGTTCACACGCTGGCTCTCGCTCACGGTACCCATGGTGCCGTTGTTGCTCTGTACAGTCACGGTGAAGGTGTCGAACACGAAGTTGGCGGTGAGTATGGTGTCCTGAGTGAGCACGAAGCTATACGGGTTGTTCATGCTGCTGTCGCTCCAACCGGCGAAGATGTAGCCGTAGTTGGGCGTGGCAGTCACGGTAACGGTGGTACCCTCGTTGTAAGTGCCGGCGCCCTCGACGGTACCCTGAGCGCTGTTGGCGTTGAGGGTAACCATGTGGGTCCGCACTTCGCTGAAGATAGCGGTGAGGGTGATGTTGGAGTCAATGCTTATGGTGCGGGTAGCGTTGGCATTGCCGTCGCTCCACTGGCTGAAGTAGTTGTTGCCGGTGGCCACAGCCGAGATGGTTACCTGACGCATATACTTATAGGTACCTGCGCCGGTGACCGTACCGAGCGAGTCATTGTTGGTGAGCAGGGTGAGGGTGAACTCGGCGGTGTCGTAGATGGCGGTGAAGGAGGTGTCGGAAGCACCCATGATGAACGTGCGGGTAGCCTCGAGGGTGTCTTGGTCGTCATCGGCCCAGCCAATGAAGTTGAAGCCGTGGACGTCGGTGGCGGTGAGGGTCACGCTGTCACCAAAGAGGTAACGGCCGGTGCCGGTGATGCCGGCAATCTGGGCGGTGTCGGTGCCAACGAGGGTTATCACGTCGACGGCGGCACGTTTCAGACCGAAGATGGCCACCAGGCTGGTATCGCTTTCAACGAGCAGTTCGCGCGGGTTGTCGGTGATGCTGTCGCTCCACATGTAGAACTCGTAGCCGCGGGCGGCGCGAGCCAACAGGGTGGCGGTGGTCATGTAGGCGTAGCGGCCGGTACCGGTGATGATACCGTGGCTCACGTCGTCGGGTTCGGCGCTAACAAGGTGCTGATAGGGCACAAACTCGGCGGTGAGGACGGTGTCCTTGGTGAGGCGTATCACGCGCGGGTTGTCGGTGTTGCCGTCGCTCCACTTGTTGAACTGGTAGTGCTCAGCAGCGGTGGCGCCAATGGTAACCTCGGTGCCGAGGAAGACGGTGGTGTCGCCATAGACGGTGCCAAGGCTGTCGGTGAGGAGGGTGACGGTGGCATAGTCTGCAGCAGTGAGCGGACGGATGACCAAGTCGTCGAAGTAGGTGGCTGCACCGTACTCGCTGATACCCTCGAAGATGATGCGCTGGGCGCCGCTGGTGGGCAGCAAGGCGCTGTACTGGTACCAACCGGTTTCCTCAACGGCGGGATCGAGGGTGTACTCACGATGGATGTACATCAGCTCGTTGTCGTTGGCGTCAAGGGTGTTGTCGGCGCTGGTCCAGATGTGGATACCTTCGTTGGGTTTCAATGTGGAGTAATTGCCGCGGTAGATCCAGACCGAGAAGATGTAGTTGGTGCCGGGCTCGGCATAGAACTCGGGCGAGACCCAGCTGCTACGGGTGATGTCGGTGGAACTACCCTGGTCTCTCAAGCAGTAGCTGGCTGCGCCGGCATGGATAAGGGTACCAGCTGTGGTGTAGCGACCGAAGCCGTAGGTACCAGGACCTTCAAGCACGTTGTTGACCCAGTAGTTCCAAATGCCGTTGGCATCCTCGAAGTCCTCAACATACGGCAGGGCGAGGGTGCCGAAGGTGTTGAAGTTGTTGCCAGCGGTGGCTTTACTTCTGGCGTTCTCGCTGCAGACGGCACGCACATTCCACTGGTAGCGGGTGAAGCCCAGCAGGTTCTGCGGCTGGTAGTTGTTGCCGGCGGTGACGGTGACGGCCAGGCTGTCGGCGCCAACGGGCCAGTAGGTGTAGATGAAGGTGGTGGCGTCGCACAGGCTGTCGTTGGTGACAGTGAAGGTGACGGTATTGGCAGTGGTGTCGACGGTTGCAACAGCAGCGATGGGCTGGAAGCAGTTGTAGACAGTGGAGAATGCCACGTGCGACCAAGCGTCGACGCTATCGGCGCAGTTCGGAGCCACATAGAACACATAGTCGTTGTTGGCTTCGAGGCCGGTAACGGTCAGGTTGGAGGTGTAGGCAATGGCAGTGTCTATGGCAACCTCGTCGGTCTCGGCGTTGACCACGTAGTAGACCCACTCGGTCTCGCGTGCACCGGAGTACCAGCTGAAGGTGGCAGTGGTGTCGGTGGAACCGCTGAAGGCCAGGTTGGACACAGCAGCGCCGCAGTCAGACTCTTCTGGCAGGTCGAAGCAGAAGCGGACATTGGTTCTGGTGCTGGTGGTGCTCATGGCGTAGCTGACGTTGGTAGGATCGCCGTAGGCAGGAGTGCCGTCGCTCTGGCGGTAGACAGTCATACCCGTGACGCTGGTGTAGCTGAAGTTGGGGTGACCGGAGTACTCGGTGGTGTTGTTGGCCACGGCTATAACCACGTTCTGGGTGCCGTCGAGCTCGATGGGATCGGGAAGGGTAATCTCATACCAACCGGTGTCGCCCATGTCGGTGATGGTGGCAACCTGGGTCAGGCTGCTGTAGGGCACGAAGTCGGAAGCCGACAGGGTGGTGAGGTTGGTGAGGGCCATATAGACGGTGTAGTTGGTATTGGCGTTGTAGGCCGCTGTGGCTGCCGAGGTGACCTTGAAGGCAATTGAACTGACGGTGCCAGTGTTGCCAATCTCCTCAGCAGTGTAGAGCGACTGACCATAGCCGTATTTGTAGTTGGTGTTGGCACCAAAGAGGTAGGCTGCGCCACTGGTACCGGTGCCGACAACCATGCAGGCCTGGCGGGCGAGAGTGTGGAACTCGATGGTGTCGCCAATGATGGTGTCTTCACCGCAGACATAGCTTAGGGTGGCCTCGTAGTCCATATCGGTGTAGAGCGAGGTGACGACGAAGCTGTTGGTGTCGACCACATAGGTGGTGTCTATCAGGCCGAAGTCGGTGAGGTGGACCATCCACTGGGTCTCGTCGCTCATGTAGCCACGCTCCCAGCTCAGGCGAGCACCGGTGAGACCGATCTCGGAGGCTGCGAAGTTGACCGGGGCAGCGCACTGCTCGGCAGTGACGATGCTGGTGCCGACGAAGGGCGAGTAGGAGCCATCTTCGCACACATTGGCAATGTAGATATAGACGGTGTCGGTGTAGGCCAGACCATCTATGACATAGGTGGTAGCATCAAGGCCGGTGGTGTCGAATACGGCACTGTCGAAGTTCTCGACCGGGCTGTAGGAGACGATTACCGAGAAGTTGTTGGCCTGGAGAGTGACGGTGGTGTCCTCAGTGTTGTCGCCGTCCCAAGTGAGGGTGACCTGGTTCTTACCGGTGAGGGTAGCAACCAAGTTGCTGGGAGTGCGGCAGGTGCTGTTGGTACGGAAGGTCTGCTCGCTCCAAGTGGGCGAGTTGCCGTCGCCGTTACCGCAGACGCTCATCACATAGACCACATAGTCGGTGTAGGGCACCAGGGTGTCGACGCTGAAGCCTAAACCGTTGCCCTCGTAGTTGAAGACGGTGAGGGAGTCGATCTCAACGGTGTCGTCGGCGCGGAGCACAACGGCGCGGTAGATAGAGTCGCCGTCATTGTCGGGACGCTGCCAGGTGAAGGCGGCAGAGGTGGTACCCTCGCCGGTGAGCTGGACAGTCAAGCCTTCGGGAGCCACACACGGAGCCACGGGCACGCAACCCTCGAAACGTATGTTGGGACGATAGGAGGTAGCGGTGTAGTTGCCACCGGTGTTCACATCGCCACGGCTTTCCTCATCGTCATCATAACGGTAGAGACCCTTGCCGCTGGCGGAAGTGTAGTTGATGTAGAGTGAGCTGGAGTATTCGCCAGTCTGGTTGAACATGGCAATGACGAGGTTGGAGGTGCCGTCGTAGTTGAAGGTGTTCTCGAGAGGTATCTCAAGCCAGCCAGTGTCTACGATGGCCGAGGCGAAGGAGCCAACATAGGTGAGCTCGCTCGCGGTCAGGTATGTGCTGGCAGCGAGAGAAGTGCGGGTGGTGTTGGCCATATAGATCTGGTAGTCGGGTAGGTAATCCTCGTCGGGAGTAGACACATGGACGTAGAACTTGTTGATGGGCAGTGCGCTGCCAAGTTCGCTGGCTGTGAAGAGGAACTGAGTAGCACCATAATTGTAGTAGCAGCTACCTGCAAAGTAGCGGCTGGTGCCGGTACCGGTGCCGATGGTGATGGGTTCGCCACCCTGTGTGGGATCGCACGGCAGGTCGGGAGTGGTGAAGTCGACACTCTGGCTCCAGGTGTCTTTGCAGACAGACTTGATGCTTACGGTGTAGTTGGTGGCACGGTGTATGCCCTCGAGGCGGTAGGCACGGACGATGCTGTCGGCCTCGACGGTGATGGTGTCGGTGCTGAGGACCTCGGCGTTATGCTTGAGCTGCAGCACAAACTGGGTCTGCGGGGCAGCCATGCTGGCGGCCTGGCCAACCTTCCACTCGAGCTCGGCATAGGAGCGGCCCAGATCGGTGACACGCAGGTCGTAGATGCTGGGGCAGGCCTCCTCGGTGACGTAGACATTCCAGTTGAAGGGCTGGGCGTCGGCGGCGGGAGGATAGACGGTGAAGAGCTGACCGTAGGTGAAGTCGAAGCTGTTGTCGCCGCTCACCACGGTGTCGTTGCCCCACATCATGTAGGTACCGCTGGCGGGGTTGAGGACGAAGGCAAGGGCCACATCGGTGATGTCTTCACCGGCGCGGAGAACCATGTCGATACGCTTGCTGGCGTGGTCGAAGACGGCGTTGCCAATCTGTGCACCGGCGGGCGAGGCAATGCTCATGCGCTGTATGTAGGCGGTGTCGCTCAGGGTGGTGAAACGCACGGTGTTGTTGGCCACAAGCGAGGTGTCCTCACCGCAGAGGCTGTAGATATTGGCCACATAGGCGGTGCGGGTGTTGAGGCCGGTGAGCTCGTAGTAGTATACGCCCTCGTCAAGGGTGGCGTCGGCGGCGGCTATGTTGAGGTCGGTGTCGACGGTGTCGGCAGAGGCTCTGTAGCGCAGCAGCCAGTTCTGTTCGCCGTTGATGGCGCGCCACTTGAGGGTGGCAGCATAGGCCTTGTTGTTCTCGGCCACTGCAAAGTCGACCGGCTTGCGGCAGGCGGGCAGTGTGTCGAGGGTGACGTCGTCAACATAGGTATACTGATAGGTAGCGGTACCGGTGTTGAGCCACTTGAAGGCAATGCGGTGGATGCTGTCGGGCAGCTCGTCGAGGTAGTACTCGAAGAGGTTGGCCGAAGCAGCAGCGGTGGCGGTAACCTCAAGGGTGTCGATGGGCACGAAGGTGGTGTCGTTGGCCGGGTAGCCCAGTATCAGGGTCTTGGTGGCGGCCGAAGCGGTGCTGCTCTGCCAAGCGTGGAAGGTGAGCATCATGGTGTTGACAGGATCTCTCATGATGGGGCCGACGGCATACTGCTCGTGCGAGATATTAGTGGTAGATTCACCGCTGTGGAAACGGATGTAGTAGTAGCTGGTAGCAGCAATATTGGGATAGGTGGCAGTTGAATCGTCGATGTCGCTGTGACCGCGCCAGAGCATACGGGTAACGGTGTTGTTCTGGTTGAAGTTCTCGTAGTAGGGCAGGGTCAAGCTGTCGAAGATGGAGGCGTAGGACTGGACCCAGCGCGAAGAATCGCCGGGCTGGCAGATGCCACGCACACGCCAAGCCATGAAGTAGCCGGGACGCATACGCTCGGCACCGATGGTCACGCTGTCGCCGGCAAGGAAGGTGACGGTGTCGCCAGCCTGCGGGTTGGCATACGGCCATACCTGGTACTCGAAGTTCTCGAGGTCGAGGTTGTTGTTGACGCTGTCGGTGTGACGGGCGATGAGGGCGATGTGACGGTAGTCAATCGAATCCTCAGGCACATCGGTGTTGCGCCAAGTGTCAACGGCGTTGGGAGCGTAGCAGGATATCTTGGTCATGTAGCTCACAGCGCGCCATGCGGGCTGGTCGGCAGCGGTGTCGGTGCAAACCGGACGCACATAGAGGGTGTAGGCATGGTCGGGCTCCAAGTTGTTGATAGTGAGGGTGTAGTTTGTAGTGGTCTGGGCGTTGGCGTTGAGGGCGCTGTCGGTCGTTGCCGAAGCATCGCCATCCGAACCTAACCCGACGTTAACATATTCCCAAGAGGTCTCTGTGCCGCCCTTGTACCAGCTGGCGGTGACAGAGTTGGTGGTGATGTCTCTGGTTACGAGGTGAGTGACAGGCAGGCAGCCGCCAAACTCGTTGTTGAAGCATATCTTCATGTTCGGGCGGTTGGCAGTGGCTGTGCCGGCGGTAGTGCCGCTGTTGTTACCGTCGGCGGCAATCTGGAACTCAGAGTCGCTCTGGCGGTAACGTGTCATGCCGGTGGCACTGTGGTAGCCGAAGCGGGCGGTGCTGCCGTAGTTGGTCTCGCCGACGTTGTTGCGGTAGACAGCTATGACGAGGTTGGCAGAGCCGTCGTAGGTGAAGGTGCTGTCGAGGGCTATGGAGCTCCAGCCGCCGTTGGCGTTGGTGAAGTGGTGCAGGCCGCTGAAGACGTGACGGAAGTTTGTCACGGTGGCAAAAGCGCTGCTCACATCGCCGGCGGTAGTGCCCATGTAGATGTCGAGGTGGTGCACGGTGCCGCTGTCGATGATGTAGTTGTAGGCTATGGAGGCTATTTCACCCACGTTGTTCAGCTCTCCGGGTGTGAAGACAGTCTGGGTGTAGCTGTAGTGGTAGTAGCCAGATGAAGGCACATAGTAGTAAGCAGAGGTACCCTCGCCAATCTGTGTGCAGGGCACATAGGCTATAGTGGTGAACTGGCGGGTGGCAGCAGTGCCGGGAGTCTCGTTGCACATAGTGCTCACGCTCACGGTGTAGTTCTGCTCGGGCATGAGGCCGGTGACAACGGCAAAGGTGTCGGTGACGGTGAAGGTCTGGTTGACACCGGTGCCGGTGACGTTGACCTGCCAAGTGGTCTCGTCGGTGAACTGGGCGGGTTTCCAGGTGACCAAAGCACCGGTGACGTCGATCTCAGTTACTTTGAGGTTCTCGGGAGCGGGGCAGGCGTCGGAGGTGCGCACGGTGCCGGCGTAGTAGTAGGGGCTCACGCCGTCGGTGCCGCCGCAGTCGTTGCCAATATAGATATGGTAGAAGGTGCTGTACTCGGGCAACTCGATATTGATGTCGTTGGTATCGATATGGGCCATGGTGGGAGTGGCAGTCTCAAGAGCGTTGTCGGTGAGGACCGAGGTGGAGACTATGTAGCGGTAATTGGCGGCCTGGGTGGCGTCGAAGTCATAGGTGAGGTTGACCGTCTTCTTGCCGGTCTTGGTCATGACCACGTTCTCGGGCACGCGGCAGTAGCTGTTGGTCTTGAAGGTGAGGGGCACCCAGTTGCTGGAGCCGTCGTCGATGCCGTCGGCCTGGCAGAACACCTTGAGGTAGGCAAAGTGCTGGGTGTTGGCATCGAGTTCTTCAACAACCACCGAGTCGGCGTTGTTCACGATGATGTAACCGGTAGAGCTGTCGGGGTTGAAGTTGTTGGTATCGGTAATAACATAGAGGTGGTAGAGCGAGGCATAGTCGCCTTCGGCAGTCCAGTGCAGAGTGACCTCAGTCGGGTCGTCGAGGTTCTTCTCAACATAGAGGGTGTCGACGGCGGGGCAGGGATCGCCAGGTATGCAGAAACCGAACTTGATGTTGGGACGGTATGTGGTGGCCGAAAGAGCGTAAGAGGTGTTGAACGGGTCGCCATACTCTGAATAGCTGTCATTGTGACGTTCAACGACGGTGCCAGAGGATGAAGAATAGTAGAAGTTGGGACCACCGCTCCATACGCCGGACTGGTTGGCTACGGCGATGACGAGGTTCTTGGTGCCGTCAATCACGATATCCTCGGGCAGGTCGATGTCGTACCAACCGGTCTGGGTGATCTCGGTCACGACGCCCACCTGGGTGAGCTCAGAAGCGGGCACATAGCTGGAAGCTGTGAGCTCGGTGAGGTCGGTAAGGGCCACATAGAAGATATAGTGAGGCTCATAGCTCGTCGAGGTGGCCAAAGCAGAGACGTTGAAGGATATCTTGTTGATCTTGCCGGTCTGGCCAAGTTCGCTGGCCTTGAAGAGCATCTGGCCGTAACCGTAATTGTAGTTGGTGGTCATGGGGAGATACTTGCTGGTGGTGGTGGCAGTGCCAATGATGATGGGCTGCGACTCGGCAGAGCAAGGCATATCTTCGGTGGTTACTTCGGCCACGGCCCAGCGGCTGAGTTCGCCGTTGGAGCAGTGGGCGCGCACATAGACGTTGTAGGTGTGGGCGCGGCGCAGGCCCTCGAAGTTGTAGGTGGTGTCGTTAACGGTGACGAAGGGAAGGGTGTCGAGAGCCTCGTCGGTGAGGGTGAGGGTATCGGCCCAGATGTCATACTGGTAGATGCGCGAATCGAGGATCTGCCAGCTGGCGGTGAAGGTGCGGCGGGCAATATTGCTGAAGGCAATGTTGCGCGGATAGGTGCAGAGCTCGGGCTCGACGATGAGGGTCCACTCGCCGGTGATGTTGGTATCCTCGGCGCGGACTATGATGGTGCGTTCAATGACGAAGTTGTAGCTGATGGTGTCGCTGAACGGGGTAGCCATGTTGTCGATGTAGATACCGGTGTTGCTCGGGCTGCCAAGCAGGGTGAGCTTGATGGCGTTGAGCGGGGTACCGTAGTCGACGGTCACGGTGATTTCGCGGGTAGCGGTGTCGGTGTTGGTCTCAACCCAGACGCCCTCGGGATAGGTGGCGCGGGCCACTATGATGTCGGTGGCGTCGCTGAGGGTGCGTGTGAGGGCAGAGCTGATGGGCTGGCTCCAGTCGCTGACGAAGGTCTCGCCGCTGTACTCACCCACCGAGCGGATACGCAGGGTGTAGGTGGTGTTGGCGTTGAGGTTGGGCAGGACGAAAGCCATGGTGTCGGCCTCGCGCACGATGTTGGTGAGGGAGTATTCGGTGTGAGTGGTGTCGGTCCAGACGGTGTCGCAAGAGACGATTTGACCCTGCAGACGTATCACGGAATCGTTGTCGACATCGGCATCGATGCTGCGGATGAGGGTGTCCTCACCGCCGATGTACATAACATCCCAACGCACTATACCGTCGGCACCGAGGTCGGAGTTGACCCAGCGCAGAGGCATGGTGTAGGCGGTGTTCTCGCCGGTAGCGGCAAAGTAGCGCGGATACTGGCAGGCAGGAGCCTCGAACACGGTGATGGAGTCGATATAGACACTGTAGTAGCGGGCACGGAAGGCCAGACGCACGTTGGCGTTGTTGGGCACGGCAACGGTGTCCATATTGAAGATATAGTCAACAAACTGGTAGGTATTGTTGACGGGGAAGTCGGCAATCTTTACGAAGGTGCTGTCGTACTGGTTGTTGGTAACGTAACCCAGCTCAAGAGCGTAGTTGCTGCTGGTGGTGCTGTGGTTGCGATAGTAGAACGACATGCGGAGGTATTCGACGGGGTTGTCGAATATAGGCAGCACGGCGTAGGCGTAGGCCTGGGCGCTGTTGGAGGCAAGCACAAGGTACTGGTCGCCATCGTAGCGGTAGGTGGCGTTTTTGCCAATGTAGGCCATCGGGGTGCCTTCGGTGACGGCGAAATCCCAGCAGGAGACATCGCTGTTCTTAAGGGCGTAGGTTACTCCCGGTGTAGAGGCGGTGGCGGTAGCGTTATAGCTGGTGTAGACCTTGCTGTAGACGTTCTCGAAACCTTCATAATAGGGAAGTTCGGCAGCGCTGATGGGCTCGCAGAGGGTGGTGAAGACCGGTGTGGGGTCGCTCCACTCCGAGGTGCGCTTGGCTTCGTTTTCCTGGTTGGGGTTGATGGCGCGGACGGCGGCAACGTAGCGGACATTGGGATCGAGCGTGGTGGCCGAAGCATAAACGGTGTCGTTGTCGTCGGTGCGGGTGATATTGATGAGGACCATCTCTTCGTCCTCGGCATCCCACTCTTCGCCGCTAACGATACCAATCTGGTACTGCGGGGCGCGCGGGCTGTTGTCAACGTCGACGAAGACGAAGTCGGCACCGAACTGGCTGAGGGAGCCGTCGACTATGGCAAAGCTCTTGGGCTTGAGGGTACCCGGGTCTTCACGCACGGTGATGTCGTCGAGCCAGAGGACGTCGCCCTTGGCAACGGTGAGAGCGAGACGCTCGTAGCCGGTGGGCAGCGAAATGTTGGCAAGAACCTTGTTGTACTCGGTCATGGTGCTGCCGATAACCAACACAGTGTCGAAGGGCTCGAGGCTGGCGAGGCTATCGTCGATGATGGAGCAGAAGATGAGGCGGGCGGTGTCGCCGGCATTGGTGCGTGCCCAGAAGACCATCTGTGCCTCGTCGAGGCTCTCTTCCATCTCGGGCAGCACGGCAATGGCGTAGTTGGTGTCGATAGTGTCGAACGACCAGTAGAGTGAGTAGGTGCCTTCGTGGGCGTAGCTGGAGCTGGAGTAGGCATACGGACGGTTGTAGTTGGTGAGGCGGTTCCAGCAGTAGACGCCGAAGTTGGCGGCACTGGAGCTGGAGGACAGTTCATCGGCGGTGCGCTCGAAGCCTATGGTGTAGGGCCACTCCTGCGGAGCGCAGGTGGTGCGCACCACGTTGCTCTCGACGAATTCGCTCACGCCGTCTTCAACCGCGCCGCAATAGCTCTGGATGAAGAAACGGTACTGTGAGTTGGAGTTGAGGCCGGTGACCACGCAGGTGGTGTCGGTGGCGGCAATGGGGTTGAGGCCGGTGTAGTCGGTGAAACCGAGGGTGGTCTCAGGATTGCCCTCGAGGGTGTCGGGGCCGTAGAAAATGAGGAAGCCCTGGTTGTTGAGGTCGCGCGGGTCTTTCTTCCAGGTCAGACGCACAGCGGTGGGCTGGTCCTCGATGGCCTCGGCCTTGAGGCTGAGGAGACGGAAGCAGTAGGGCTCTTCAACGCACATCTTGAGGCGCACGTTGGCGAAGTTGGCGGTTGAGTAGCAGTACTGCGAAGTGCTGGTGTAGCTATAAAGGCTGCGGCCGGTGCGCGAGGTGGTACGTATATAAGAATAGGTGCCAGTCTCGCCAGTGGCGCGCATACGGTAGAGGCAGGTGTCAATCTCGACACGGATGACGAGGTTGCTGTCGGTTCCGGCATAGTGGAAGGGGGTCGTCAACTCGAAGTCGAGCCACTGATCCTGACGCCAGTTCATATTGCCCTGCCATACAAGCTGCATGGTGCGGGGGTTGAATCTGCCGGTGTCGGCAACAGCAAGGCCTGTGGTGTCGGTGTGGGCCATATAGATGCGCATGGGCACATTGTTAAGGGCTGCGCCGCTGGGCATGAACCAAGCCACCGAGCGGATGTCGCCCTCGTAGATATCCATATCCTTGAGTTCGGCGCCGGTGAGAAGCTGGACACCGAAGCTCCTGAGATACGAAGAGCTCAGGTAGGTGTAGCCCATGGAAGAGGCTGACGAGTTGGTGGTGCCGGTACCCACGGTTATGTCGCGGTAGGCGTCGCCATCGCAGTCAAACGGGGTGCTGACCTTAACGCCGGCAGACCAGTCGGCGGGAGTGGTACCGCAGTTGGCGCGCACCACAACCACATACTCGTGGTTGTAGCGTATGCTCTGGTCGGAGACGGTGATATCCATATCGGTGGTCTCATCATGGCCGTAGCCGGTGAGGAGAATGGAGGTATCGGTGCCAGCGTTGATGGTGATCATCGCATTCTGGTCGGGGTTCTCGGGGTTGTAGAGGCTCGACTCATACAGACGCACCGAGTAGCTGGTGGCACCGGCGGCGGCGTTCCACGAGGCCTGGATGGTCTCGGGGCTGGCGGCGGTGGCAACCAAACCGGTGGGAGTGGGGCAGGAGCTCTTGACGCTCAGGCTGACATCGTCGAGGTACAGATAGCCAGTGGCGCTGAACTCGCGGCTGAGTTTGATGGCGATGTACTTGCCGGTACCAACGTAGTCGGCAAAGTCGACCACGGTGCGGGTGTAGCTACCGGTGACGGTATACTGTATGGTGTCGACACCCACGAAGGTGGTGGAGTCGGTCGGGTCGGTCATCACACCAACCACGAACTTGATGCCGGTGACAGAGACGCGGGCGTAGAAGGCCATGCGCAGGGTGTTGACATCCTCGGCCACTTCGGGCAGCACGGCAAACTGGCTGCTGGCGTAGCTCGCCGTTGTGGAGAGGTAGAAGTAGAGCAAACCAGGAGAGCTGTGGGCATAGGATGCGTAACTGTACTGGTAGGGATATATATAGGTGGATGTGCTGTTATGGAGGCGGTGCCAGCACTGGATTGTGAAGTCGCTCGTGGTGCTGGTGCCGTTGTAGGCCGAATTGTCGAAGTTGTATTCGAAGCCGTCCTCGGTAACGTTGACGGGGGCGCAGGGGGTGGAGATGGTCAGCACCTCGCTGTAGCCGCTCACGTTGCTGCCGCACACGGCAGCCACGCGGAGCTCATATTCGTTGAGGCCGTCGAAACCGGTAACGGTGTAGGGGTTGGTGGTGACACCGGTGACGGTGTTCCACTCGGTGCTGTCGACATGACGCCACTGTATGCGCCACTCGGTCTCGGTGCCCTGGGGGGTCCAGCTCAGAGAGGTGCTGTTGTAGATGGTGCCGGTGGCGACAGGATTGAGAGGCTCGAAGCAAGTAGGCATGGTTTCGAGGGCAGCGTCGTCGACATAGAGGTCGGAGCCGCCGGTCTGGACACGACGCACACGGAGGGTGACATAGTCGCCGCCGGTGATGTCGCTATAGCTTGCCAACGAGGCGAAGTAGCGGTGGTAGGTATTGCCTGTGACCATAACGGTGTCGCAGGGAGCAAAGGTGGTGGTGTCGTGGGGGTCGGTCATAACGCCAACCACAACCATATCGGTCGAGGTGGTGCTGGAAGTGCGTGCGTAGAACGAAACGCGCAGACCGCTGGGGGCTATAGAGCCGGCAATCTGCGGGAACGAAGCGAACTCCGAGGCGGGATAGTTGGCGTTGTAGGAGGTGGCAACGTTGAACAGTATGGCGTTGGTGCCGCTGTAGGCGTTGGCACCACTATATATATAAGGATACGCGCGATAGGCGGCATCGGCCGAAGGAGCTTCGTAGCGGCTCCAGCAGAAGGCGAAGTTGGGGTGGTTGGTGATATTGGAGCTGCCCGCGGGCGAGTCGTCGAAGTTGCAGCTGTAGGGCAGTATGTTCATAGCCTCGCAGCCGGTGCGGAACGAGAAAACGGTGCCGCGGCTCTGTTCGGTGCCGCAGTTGGAACGGATCCAGAGGTCGTAGGCCGTGTTGGCGGCAAGGCCGGACACGGTGCAGAAGGTGTCGGTAGTGGTGAGGGGGGAGGTCCAGCTGGGCGTTGAGTCGGCCGGCACTACCACATACTGGTAGCCGGTGCCTTCTTCGAGACCGGTCTTGGACTTGTTCCAGATAAACGAGACAGACGAGGAGGTCTGGGCGGTTACAACAAAGTTACGGGGGTTGCCGCAACCACCGGCCTCATAGGTGAAGGTGATTTTGGGGAGGAAGTTTGTAGAAGAGATAGAAGTAGAATAAGAATAGAGTCCGTTTTTGGTACCTGAAGCAGTGGTCTTTCCTTTGAATGGCACGGTGGGCGAGTAGCTGCCGCCAGAAACATTGTCGTTGATGGCGAACAGGAGGTTACCTCCATTATACTCAAACGGAGTGGTGAACACTAATTCACATTCACCGTTGTTGTTTGGGAACAGGCCAGTATAGACCACAGTCATACCGGTTGTGTCGTAATAGGTATTCGACGAAAAAACAGAGTCGTCCACAATGCCGAGTCTGATCGTCAGATCCTGGGCACTCCAACCAGGGGTGGATGTGGTGTTGTAGTAGAACTTGATTTTGGTTATCTCTGAACCAATCATGTCTACCAGTCTACCCTCTGGATAGATGAGCTGTGTTCTTGGCTGACTGTCCATCCAGGTCTGATACACAGGCATCGTAGTACTCGTGTTAGTCCCGTCAGCAACGGTCAACGTTTCTTGTGCGCCCATAGCCCACGGCACACACAGTGCCGCTATGAGCAACAATCTTTGTAAATAACGTCTCATAGTTGTTAATGATTTGGTTAATAATTTGGGTTTGTTTGTCATTTATTTTCAATACATTACAGCGCATAATGCGCTATTGCGCACTATTTTGCCAATATGCAAAGGTAAGAAAAAATGTTTATAAACCCATAAAAAAAATGTTAAAAAATGTGTAAAAATTTATAATAAGCTTTCTTTCAGCATGTTGTATGTTGACATTTTTTCTCAACAGTTTGTTGACAATTCCAGGGTGCTTTTGCCACACAATAAACGGGCCAAATCGGCGTTATAGTGATATGAAAGAGAGCACACACCCCCGCCGCACGGGCCTGCTGACGGCCCTGTGCATGGCAGCCGTCCTGCTGGCCGGCTGCGGCAGCCGCGCCAATGCAGCCGCCATAGACACCGCCGCACCGCAGCCCGCCGCCGAGACCGACACCCTGCGCCCGTTGCGCGACGACATTGCGCAGATGATTATCATCGGTTTCCGCGGCCAGACGGCCGACAGCGCCGTGACCCGCATGGTGCGCGACCTGAAGGTGGGCGGCGTGATTCTGTTTGACTATGACGCCCCCACCGGCAAACGCCACCGCAACATAGGCAACCCCGAGCAGGTGCGCGGCCTCTGCGCCGCCCTGCAGGCTCTGAGCCCCGAGACGCTGCTCATAGGCATTGACCAGGAGGGCGGCAACGTGAGCCGCCTGCGCACCGACTACGGCTTTGGGCCCAACCGCAGCGCCAAGGCCAGCGCCCAGGGGGGTGCCGACACGGTGCGCCGCTATGCCGCACTCTGCGCCGAACAGCTGGCCGCGCTGGGCATAAACCTCAACTTCGCCCCCTGCGCCGACGTTGACGTGAACCCCGCCTGCCCCGTCATCGGCGCCATGGGCCGCAGTTTCGGGGCCGACGCCCATGAGGTGGCCGAGTGCTGCCGCATCTGGGTCGAGGAGCAGGGCTGCCGCGGCGTGCTGAGCTGCCTGAAGCACTTCCCCGGCCACGGCAGTGCCGGCGGCGACACCCACAAGGGCCTTGTCGACGTGAGCCACACCTGGCAGCGCAGCGAGCTGGAGCCCTACCGCCAGCTGGCCGCCGAGGCCCCCATGGTGATGATGGCCCACGTGGTGAACCGCCGCATAGACCCCTCGGGCCTCCCCGCCTCGCTCTCGGCCAAAGCCTACGCCTGCCTGCGCGACACGCTGGGCTACAGCGGACTGGTCATCACCGACGACATGGGCATGGGCGCCATAACCTCGCACTACGGCTACGCCGACGCCATTGCCTTAGCCATCAACGCCGGCGCCGACCTGCTGTGCCTCGGCAACAACAGCTCGACATACAACCCCGATATGGCCCGGCAGACCATCGACATAGTGGAACAACTTGTGCGCCAGGGCCGTATAGACGAGCAGACGGTGCGCCGCGCCGCCGCGAGGGTGCGCCAAACAAAGCAGCAACTAAAACACTGAGAGACAACCCATTGAAGGGGTTAGGTTCGGGTTGAGGTCGGGTTGAGGTCGGTCAGCCCTCGGAATTGAACGGCCTGCGGCCGACTATGGAGCGACCCAGGGTGGCCTCGTCGGCATACTCAAGGCTGTCGCCCACCGACACACCCCTTGCTATAGCCGTGACCTTGACGCCCAAGGGGCTGAGCTGGCGGTAGATGTAGTAGGCCGTTGTGTCGCCCTCCATGGTGGCCGGCAGGGCCAGGATGACCTCGGTAACGGGCTCGGGGTCGGCGCGGCGCACGCGGTCGGTGAGCGAGGCGAGCTCGAGGTCGTTGATGCCCACGCCGTCGATAGGCGAGATGACGCCTCCGAGCACATGGTAGAGCCCGTTGTACTGGCCGGTGGCCTCGACGGCCATGACGCCCTGCACGTTCTCGACCACGCAGAGGATGCCGCGCTGGCGTTTGGGGCTGGCGCAGACGGGGCAGAGGTCGCTGTCGGCAATATTGTGGCAGAGGCGGCAGTGGTGCAGCTCGGTCTTGAGAGCCAGCAGCGAGTCGGCAAGGTCGCGAGCCTCCTGCTCGGTGCCCTGCACCAAGTGCAAAGCGTAACGCAAAGCGGTGCGAGCCCCCACTCCCGGGAGGGTACGCAGCTGGTCGACAGCCTGTTGCAGTATGGCGGAGGGGAGGTCCATGGCCTATGATTTTACAGGGTCAATAGAGTCTGTAGAGTCTATAGATTTCTTGTGTTTGAAGAGTTTGTGCCAGGTGGCGGAGTCGAAGATGCGGCTGTCGGTGGTCACCTCGAGGGTGAGCACAATGCCTATGGGCAGCATGAAGAGGGTCGAGACCCACATACCCTCGGGGCCGAGGGCGCTCTCGCGCACAGCCTTCTCGCCAATCATACCCACCACGTAGTAGGCTACAAAGAAAGCCACCGAGGCCACCAGCGGCAGGCCGAGGCCGCCTTTGCGCACTATGGAGCCGAAGGGCGCGCCAACCAGGAAGAGCAGCAGGCAGGCCAGCGAGAGGGTGTAGCGTTTCTGCCACTCGATATGGTGCTTGTTGATCCAGAGGCGCTCGCCGCGCAAAATCTGGTTGTATGAGGCCGACGACTCAAGGCTCTGCCGGGCCACGTTGCGGGCACGGAGGGTGACGTTGACTCGCTGGCGGTGGGGCATGGTGTCGAGGCGGTGCGATATGGAGCCCGGGTGGAGGGCCGCCGGGGCACGCGCCGCGCTGTCGTTGTGTATGCGCACAATCTGGTTGTAGGCCGGCAGATAGCTGTAGATGAGGTTGCGGAAATCGCCGCAGCGCTCGTCGAAGTTGCCTTCGAGGCCGCGTATGGTGGCTGCCAACTGCTTGACAGTGAGCAGGTGGTAGGTCGACGAGGTCATCTGCTCGGCACGGTTGAAGGCGAAAGAGGAGACATCGAAAGTCAGCACCTGCTGGCTGAAGTCCATAGAGAGAAGCGGCCGCGTATAGTAGTCGGCGCCGCGTGTCGACTCGGTGTAGGTGTGGCCGTTGTTGAGGGTGAAGATGAGGTAGCGCTCGTCGGGCGAGGTCTGCATGGTGCCGTTGGCGGCGGTGATGACGGTCTGGGTGTTGCCCACGTCGGTGTGGTCGTAGATGACGATGTCGTGCATGGTGAGGCCGTCGGGGTCCTTCTCGCCCACACGTATGACGTAGCCGTCGATGTCGTGGTAGTACTCGCCCACGGGTATGTTGAGGGCGGGTTTCTTCTGCGCAATGCTTATGAGTATGGAGCGGTAGCGAAGCATGGCCACCGGCATGACGTGGTTGGCAAAGAGGAATGCCGCCACGGTGAGCACCACAGCCACACCGGCCATGGGCATCATGGCGCGGCGCACGCTGATGCCGCCGGCCTTCATGGCCACGAGCTCGTATTTCTCGCCAAAGTTGCCCATGGTCATTATCGAGGCAAAGAGCACGGCGATGGGCAGCGCCATAGGCACAAAGGTGGCCGAGGCGTAGAAGAGCAGCTCGGCGATGGCGTTGAGGGGCAGGCCCTTGCCCACAAGGTCGTCGATATATTTCCAGATGAACTGCATGAGCAGCACGAAGACCGACACCGCGAAGGTGAGCGCCAACGGGCCCAGGAAGGAGCGCAGCAGCAGTCGGTCAATCTTTTTCATGGCTCAAAGGTTCATT
Source organism: Bacteroidales bacterium (assembly GCA_024685285.1). Taxonomy (GTDB): domain Bacteria; phylum Bacteroidota; class Bacteroidia; order Bacteroidales; family P3; genus Colimorpha. The sequence goes on along the minus strand of JAIKVZ010000031.1, from coordinate 141,477 downwards.
AAGGTTATTACAAGGTTAGAAGAAGCCTCTCATCCAGCGCCAGATGTCGTTGCCGTTGGCCAGCACTAAGAGCGCTATGAGCAAAGCCATGCCGACGTTCTGCGCGGTGGCGAGGAAGCGGTCGGAGGGTTTGCGGCCGGTGACAATCTCCCAGAGTGTGAACACTATGTGGCCGCCGTCGAGTCCCGGGATGGGTATGACGTTCATAAAGGCCAGAATGACAGCCAGGAAGGCGGTGATGGACCAGAAGCTCTGCCAGTGCCACTCGTTGGGGAAGAGCGAGCCGAGGGTGCCGAAGCCGCCCAACGCCTGCACCCCGTGGGGGGCAAAGAGCAATTTGAGCGACGATACGTAGCTGACCAAGGTGTGCCAGCCGTAGCTTATGCCGGCCGGTATGGCCTGGAAGATGTTGTAGCTGACGTGGCGCACCGAGAAGAGGCTGCCGAGCTCGGTGACGAGCTGGACGCCAATCTTGCCGTCGGAGGGTATGGCCATGCGCACATCGACACGGTTGCCGTCGCGGTCAAGGCCGAGGGTGAGCGAGTCGCCGGCAGCGGCCTGCAGGGCTGCCATGATGTCGGTGGCCACAGGCATGGGCTGGCCGTCGACGGCCACCACGCGGTCGCCAGGCAACACGCCGGCGCGTTTGGCGGCCGAACCGGCCACATAGTCCTTGACAACAAAGGGCATACGCGGCGCCATGAGCACGAGGTCCTTGGAGTTGACCTCGAGCAGACGCGAAAGCAGCTGGCCGGAGAGGTTGAGGGTTACGAGCGAATCGTTGCGGAGCACAACCACCTCGGAGGGGTTGTCGAGGGTAAGGTGCTGCTGGGTCTCGACAAAGTCGTACATATCGCAGCCGTCGATACTATAGATAATGTCGCCGTCCTGGAAGCCCTCGTCTATCAACATCTCGTTGTAGGCGTAGCCCAAAGTGGCGTTGCGCAGAGGCAGCTCGTCCTTGCCCCAGTGGGCGAAGATGGCGGTATATATGAGCAGGGCCGAGATGAAATTGACCAACACGCCGCCGGAGATGATGCAGAGGCGCTGCCAGGCGGGTTTGGTGCGGTACTCCCACGGCTGGGGGGTGCTCTCGAGGTCGTCGACGCCCTTGGTCTCGTCAATCATGCCGGCAATGTCGCAATAGCCGCCCAGAGGGAGCCAGCCAATGCCCCAGAGGGTGTTGTCGCGGTCGGCCTCGGCGAGGTTGTCCTCGTGCCACTCCTCGGGCTCGTTGGCGTTGAAAAAGAGGAAGTGCCAGCGGCCGCCGAATTTCTTGGCCTTGAAGAGCGAAAAACCGGGGTTGAAAAAGAGGTAGAAGCGGCGTACACGGGTGTGGAAAAGCTTGGCAAAGCCCAAGTGGCCGAGTTCGTGGGTGAACACCAGCAGCGAGAGGCTGAGCAGCAGGGCTAATAATTTCATAAAGCGCGAATGGTTTTATCGGTTTCTATCAAATCAGATAACGTAGGATTGGCAATAAAATTGCACCGCTCCATAGATTTTTCTACACAATCGGCAATACCGAGGAAGGAGAGCTTGCCATCGAGGAAGCGTTGCACCGCCACCTCGTTGGCGGCGTTGAGTGCGCAGGGCATATTGCCGCCGCGGGCCAGGGCGTTGAAAGCCAGGTCGAGGCAGCGGAAGGTGCTACGGTCGGGCATCTCGAAGGTGAGGGAGCCCAAGGTGCCGAAATCGAGCTTGGGCATGTGGGTGGGCAGGCGGTGGGGGAAGGAGAGGGCGTACATGATTGGGGTCTCCATGGTGGGGACGCCGAGCTGGGCTATGACGCTGCCGTCGACATACTGCACCATTGAATGCACCACCGACTGCGGATGAACCACAGGCACTATGCGCTCGGCCGGCACATCGAAAAGCCAGCGGGCCTCGATAACCTCAAGACCTTTGTTCATCAGCGTGGCGCTGTCGATAGTCACCTTGGCGCCCATATTCCAGTTGGGGTGGCGCAGGGCGTCGGACGGGGTCACGTTGGCCAGTTGTTCGCGCGTCATGCCGCGGAACGGGCCGCCTGAAGCGGTGAGCAGAATGCGGTCGACCTCCTGGCCAAGGTTGCCCATAAGGCACTGGAAGATAGCCGAATGTTCGGAGTCGACCGGCAGGATGGCGGCACCATGACGCGAGGCCAGGGCGGTGACAATGCCGCCGGCCACGACCATGGTCTCCTTGTTGGCAAGGGCTATGGTTTTGCCGCACTCTATGGCGCGCAGGGTTGGCTCGAGGCCTGCAAAGCCCACGATGGCAGCCACAACCACGTCGACGGTGCTCATCTCCATGAGGTCGACCATTGACTGGCGGCCTGCGAAGACCTTGGTGTCGGTGCTGGCAAGGGCGTCGCGCACATAGGGGTATTTGGACTCGTCGGCAATAACAACGGCATTGGGGTCGAACTCGAGAGCCTGCTGCACGAGCAAGTCGGCATTGGAGCCGGCACAGAGTACCTCGACACCGAAGCGGTCGCGGTGGTGGCGCACCACGTTGAGAGTCTGAGTGCCTATGGAGCCCGTAGAGCCTAAGACAGCCAAACGCTTGGTAGTGTTTTCGTTCATAGAATCAAAGGGTTAAGGGCTAAAACGACACATAGTGCTGCGGGTCTACGGCTCGGCCATTGACCCATAGCTCGAAATGCAGATGTTGGCCCGTTGACAGTGAGCCCGAGTTGCCTACAAAGGCCACTGGCTCGCCTGTACGTACCACATCGCCCTCGTGCTTGAGGAGCGAACTGTTATGTTTGTAGACCGACACCGCGCCTCCCGGGTGCAGTATGACAAGGGTGTGTCCGCTCTCGACCGTGAAATTGGCCATCACTACCGTGCCGCCGGCCACGGCCTTGACAATCTCGCCAGCGGCGGCAGCCACGTCGACACCAAAATGCTGACGGGCGGGTTCGAATGGAGCCACCACAGTACCCTTGAGGGGGCAGAAGAAGATCTGTTCGGGCAGCGGTGTGACCTGTGCCGTTGCGGCTGCAGGCAACGACGACTGTTGTGGCGTCGACTTGACCTGGTAGCGGTTATCCTCGCGCTCCACCTCCTCGCGCAGCAGGCTGTCGGCACGCGAATGGCGGTAGGCACCGGCCACGGCACGCAGGGTTGCTGTGGAGTCGGCGGCCAGCTCGGCGGCTTCGCCCTCAAAGGGTTCGCCCGAAAGCACGTGCTGGATGGTGGCAATGAGCCACTCCTGGTCTTCAATCTGGTTTTGCAACGAGTCTATGAGCTGCTCGTTGCGGTAGGTCTGCTCCACCATGTCGGTATTGGTGTAGCCTGGTATGTATTCGCGCAACGGCGTGAAAGCGATGAGCACCGTGGTGAGAGCCACAAAAACGATGATGGTGAGGCCGACGGCTACAAAGAGGTTGATGCCCGAGAGCTGGAAGGAGAATTTCTCCTTGAGGGTCTCGGTGTCCATCACCACTAAGCGCTGTTTGCGCCGCAGCACGTCGTTGAGGGCCTTCTTGTTGACCTGCGCCCACCATTCCTTGATGTTCATCTGCCGTTATTTTTAAATACGGGCGCAGCCGCATGGCTGCGCCCGTAGAGTCATTGTTTCAATGTTTCAGCCAGCCGATTAGAAGAACTTGTTGCGCTGGTCCTTGATGGTGGCATTGTCTTTGAGCACCTGGGTGATGGCACGCACTTTCTGCGAATAGCCACGCTCCATGTTGGCGCGCATGGCATCGGTATTGGCGGCCTGGGCAGGAGCGGTAGCATCAACCTGAAGCACATAGACTCCGCCGGCACCCTTGACGGGACCAACCACAGCACCCTGTTTGGCGGCTGCTATGGCGGCCTGCACCTTGGGCTCCATTCCGTAACGGCTCAAATAGTAGTCGTTGAACGAAACACTGTCGATGGTATCGAGATTGACGCCCAGCTTGGTAGCTATCGAAGGCAGGTCTTTGGCGGCTTGCTTAGCCTCGGTGGCGCGAGCCATAAGGATTTCGCCTTTCTTGTCGAGGCGCACCTGCTGCTCTATCATGTCGTGCATCTGATCCAAAGTGGGCAGACCTTTCTTGTAGACCTCCTTAAGGGCGGCCACAATGTACATATTGTCGGACTGGAACACCTGATCGGCAACAGCACCGACTTTGGTCTTTTCGTTATAGAGCCACTGCACTATGCTGCGAGCGTTGCTGATGCCTGCAATCTGGTTGCCCATCATGTTGACCAAGGCGTTGCGCACCTGCATATTCTGCTCCTGAGCGGCCTGCTGCATGGCCTCGAAAGTGCGGTTCTGGCCGGCAAAGCGGTTGGCTGCATTGTATACGGAGCGGTTGGTGGCATCGGAGGGTACTATTTCGCGGGTGACCAAGGCAACACGGTATTTCTGGTTGGGAGTGGTCTTACCGGTGACTTTGATAACAAAGTAGCCGACGCCGCTGGGGTGTTTGAAGGTGAAGACTCCACCCTCTGGTGTGTTGACTATCTGCTCGTTGAGGTAGCCATAGCCACCGTCGAGCTGCCACTGCATATCGCCGCCGGTCTGCTCTTTCTGGGGGTCGTCGGAATACTGCTTTACAGCCTCCTCAAAGGTCATGCGATTGGCTTTGAGCATATTGGCAATGCTGTCGGCCAGAAGTTCGGCCTGCTCCTCGCTGCGGGTGATGTTGCCGCCGGCGTTGCTGTTGAGAACATATATAGCACTGGCACGCAGGCTGTCGGGGCGCATACCGGTCTCAAGCACCTTGGCCATCATCCACTCATTGCCTATAATGCGTGGGGCGATGAGGTCACCTTTGCGGCTATGGGCTATGACTGAGTCGAACGGAGCGCGGAATGAAGAGGCCTTGACGAAAGTGGAATCGTAGCTGCGGTCGCTCTCTGCATTGACGAAGAATGCCATCTCGTCCTCAGCGGTTGTCTGAAACTCTTCCCATGTCCTCTCCACATCGGTCTGTATGTTGGCCAGGTCCTCGGGGGTAGGGCTAACGTTGAAGACCACGAAGTCGACCTCGCGCAGTTCCTCGCGGATGCGGTACTCAACTTTGTGCTCGTCGTAGTATTTCTGGTAATCGGCATCGGTGAGTTGAACTTCCTCGTCGGCCACGGACTGGAACGGCATGGCGGCAACGCGCACGTTGCTCAAAGTCGAACCCATCTCGGCAACCTTGGCTGCTATGGCCTTTGGCATATAGAAAGCTCCGGCCACGAGGGCGCTGTACTTCTGCTGCTGACGATCGCGAGTGACATAATTCTCAAGTTCAACCCACTGCTCACGCACATTGGTGTCGAGCTGGTCAAAGTTATCGGCCAAATAGCTCACCTGCTGGTAGTCATACTGACCGGTCTGGGGGTTGGTGAAAGTTTGACGCAGGTAGGGATGGATGAACTGGCCGGTGAACATATCGCTCACTTCGGCAGGACTCACTGTGAGACCCAGCTTTGCCAACTGCTCGCCCAGGAGCTGCTCGTCAACGTAGTTCTGCCACACCTGTTCGCGAATTTGGTACTCTACATCGGCAGGCACCTGCATTCCGCCCGATTGCTGGCGGTAGTTGTTCTCCATGTCCTCTACCAAGCTGTTGAAATGCTGATAGGTAAGAGTCTTGCCGTTTACTTTGCCCACATCGGGCAGGGTGCGGTTGTTTTTAGTCAAATCGCCGAGGATGAAAGCCACGATGGCCACGCCGACTATCAAGACGGCCACCCACGAATGTTTTCTGATACTTCCTATTATTCCCATATTAGTTTTTTATTGATTTTCTACTTTTTAAAGCGTGCAAAAGTACAAAGAAAAATCTGTGTACCAAAATTTTTTATGAAAAATATTTGTCGATTTTTTGTACCCTTCTGATTGTAAGCACTTTGCAATGTGGTGTTTTTTAACCTAATTGGGCAGTAAATGCCAATGGCAGAAGACTCGAAGCACTCTTCACGACCCTAATTTTGCCCCCGTCGAGGTACATCAAAACCCTCATATTTTGTTTCTGACGGCCCTCGATTTCGGCCATCACCTGGCGGCAAGCTCCGCAGGGAGAGGCCTCGACCCAATGCCCTTCGGCGTTGCGACCAACCACAGCCAAGGCAATTATCTCTGAATCAGGACCGTGCTGTGCCGAAGCGGCAAACAGGGCTACACGCTCGGCACAGAGCCCCGACGGATAAGCCACATTTTCTTGGTTACTGCCGGTCACTATGTTGCCGTCGGCCATACGAACAGCGGCACCGACAGCAAAGTGGGAGTAGGGCGAATAAGAACCGGTGGTCGACTCCATTGCCCGGAGCAGCAACTCGCGGTCGGCCGCCGACAACTCGTCGACACTACCGTATTCGCAATAGCTAATTGTCAATGTTTTATCCATAGAACCAGTATGTTAGACTCTATTTTAACGCAAAACAACCCAGATTATTGTGCCGAGACAAAGCAAAATTGTAATTTTTTTTGTAATTTTGCAGCGTGAAATTGAGTCTACCCATACACTCAAACCGCCCGTTGATAGGCCTTTCGCCGATGGACGACATCACCGACCTCCCCTTCCGCAGCCTCTGCAAGGAGTTCGGCGCCGACCTGCTTATAACCGAATTTATTGCATCTGAGGCACTTAACCGCGATGCCGAGAAAAGCCTGCGCAAAATGCGCTTCACCGACGAGCAGCGCCCCATAGGCATCCAGATTTTCGGAGCCAATGAGACGGAACTACTTGATTGTTTGGATATTGTGCAACAAGCACAGCCCGATTTCATCGATATCAACTGGGGCTGTCCTGTTCGCAAAGTGGCAGGCAAAGGTGCCGGCAGCGGCATACTGCGCGATATACCTAAAATGCTGAAAATCACTGAGGCCATTGTTAAACGTGCCTCGTTGCCTGTCACAGTCAAGACGCGTCTTGGCTATGACGAGCATTCAAAACCCATTGTGGAAATATCAGAAAGGTTGCAGGACATAGGGGTCGCCGCACTGAGCATCCACGGCCGCACCAAGACACAAATGTATTCGGGCTCAGCCGATTGGACTCTCATCGGTGAGGTGAAAAACAACCCCCGTATGACCATTCCTATCTTCGGCAACGGCGATATAACCACTCCGGCCCAGGCTGTCGAGGCATACAACCGCTATGGCGTCGACGGCATACTCATCGGACGCGGAGCAATCGGCAACCCATGGATTTTTGAACAGACTTTGGATGCTTTTAAAGGTCATGCTATCAGGACTATAGGGGTTGCTGAACGGGTATCGGTATGCCGTAGGCACCTGCTCGCGGCGGCACAATTCAAAGGCGAGCGAACCGCGGTGTTTGAAATGCGCAAACACTACGCTGCCTATTTCCGCGGTTTGCCAAACTTCAAACATCATAGAATCAAGCTTGTAGAAACCACGGACTTGGCTGGAACTTTAGCGGTACTTGATCAAATTGAGGACTCTCTCGGCTAAAAAGAACTGCTATGGACAATAAAAAAGCCTTTTTTGCGTTAGATAGACTGTATGGAACCAAAAAACATCATAGAGATAAAGAACAAACGTGCTGATTATGAATATTTTCTGCTCGATGAGTATACCGCTGGATTAGTACTCATGGGCACTGAGATAAAGTCGATACGCGAAGGCCGTGCCAACCTCAACGATGCCTATTGTTCTTTTGTTGGCAACGAACTATTTGTCAGAGAGATGCATATTTCGGAATACCGCTTTGGCTCCTACCTGAACCACACCGCCAAGCGCGACCGCAAACTACTGCTCAACGCACGCGAACTGCACAAACTTCAAAACCGCATCAAAGAGCGCGGCTACACTATCGTCCCAGTGATGTTATTCGTTAATCCTCAGGGACTTGCAAAGCTGCAGATAGCCTTGGCCAAGGGCAAACACCACTACGACAAACGCGAGTCGCTTAAAGAAAAGGACTCTCGCCGCGAATTGGCACGTGAAATTCGTAAATAGCTTATTCTATGATAGTTTTCAAATTTGGAGGAGCTTCCGTCAACAGTGCCGCAGCCGTGCGCAACATGGCCGATATAGTGAGCCGCTACAAAGAACAGCGGCTGGCCGTGGTGGTTTCGGCCATGGGCAAAACCACCAACCGCCTGGAACGCATGGTGCCAGGGGTCGCCAATCCGGATGAAGTGCCGGAACTATTGGCCGAACTGCAAGAGTATCACATGGCAATTGTGAAAGAGCTCTTTGACGACGGTAACAACGAAGTGTATAACGCTGTGAACGAACTGTTTGAACAGTTGCGTCACGCCGTCGACAGTGCCCCCTCCCCCACCCCGCAAGGCTACAACGCCGACTACGACCGCGTGGTTTCATTCGGAGAGCTTATATCAACCACTATTATCAGTCACTATCTCAACTACATAGGTCTTCACAACCAGTGGGTCGATGTGCGCCAAATCATCATCACCGACACCCACCACCGAGAGGGTCGTGTGAACTGGGAAGCTACACGCCAACGCACTAAAGTCATTGGTAGCATGATAGATAGCGGCATAATGATAGTCACACAGGGCTTCATTGCCGGAGCAACCGACGGCAGCACTACCACTTTGGGTCGCGAAGGCTCCGACTACTCGGCCGCCATACTCTCGCACTGCCTCGGCGCCGAAAGCATGACGATATGGAAAGATGTGCCCGGCTTCCTCAACGCCGACCCGAAATACTTCAACAATACCGTAAAAATATCGCAAATACCATATAATGAGGCCATTGAATTGGCTTACTACGGAGCCAGCGTCATACATCCAAAGACAGCCAAGCCACTACAAAACAGCAACATCAAGCTGCACATACGCTCGTTTGTGGAGCCCGAGGCCGAAGGGTCGACGGTGGGGCCATACGACCGCATTGAGCCCGTCACACCGCTGTATATATTTCGCAATCAGCAAGTTCTACTCTCGATAATGCCCAAAGATTTCTCGTTCATAGCCGAAGACAACTTGCAGATAATCTTCGGGACTTTGGCCGACATTGGGGTAAGGGTGAACATGATGCAAAACTCGGCCCTGAGTTTCTCGGTGGTAGTCGACGACAACACGCAACTACTTGATAGCATGACAACAAAGCTTGGCCATCAGTTCCGGGTGCGATATAACCGAGGCCTGCAGCTCATCACCATCCGCAACTATACGCAAGAGGTCATTGACAGCATTGTCAACCACCGCCCCATACTGCTTGAGCAACGCAGCCGCTCGACCGTGCAAGTGCTTGTGACTGAGGGTTAAAACCGACTTGGTTCGGGTTAAGGTCGGGTTTGGCTCGGACAAAGCTCGCTAAACACCATAGAATAAGACACTTATACCAGCCTTGCACCCGAACAAAAGGCGTTACAGAGCCATGCCACTCAACAGGGTGTCGAGCAATTCATTATCGCTCAAAGCCACGTCAATCACAGCCTCACCCGGTTTTCTCAACAACACAGCCAGCACCTGTCCACCGGCACACTTCTTATCGTGATGTATCAACGGTAGCATTTGCTCTGCATCGCGCAATGTATACTGCGGAAATTCAATACGTTGCGTCAGATATTGGCAATAGCTGTCGTACACTTCGCGGGCCAGTCCCAACTTGAGTACCGACAGCCTCATGGCCATAGCCATACCTATACCCACAGCCACGCCGTGACTCATACGCATGCCGCCATGCACTGAATAGGCCTCAATGGCATGGCCAAACGTATGTCCAAAGTTAAGTATATGCCTGATATCATGGTCTTTAGGGTCTGCCTTAACAATAGCCTGCTTTATTTCAGCAACGCACGTTATGGCCTGAGCCGAGAAGGGTTCGAGCGCGCCGCCGATAAGCTCCGAGAAGAGCTCTGGGTCGGCCACGGCAGCGGTTTTCACCACCTCAAAAGCACCCGACTTCAACTCGGCTTTTGGCAGGGAGGCAAGAAGCGACGGCTCAACACACACAATATCAGCCATTTTGAAGAAGCCCACAGGATTTTTCACGCCGCCAAGGTTCACAGCAGTCTTGCCACCAATTGCAGCATCGGCCATTGCGATGAGGCTTGTGGGGATATTCACCAAACGCACACCACGCTCGTAGCCTGCCGCTACAAAGCCAGCCAAATCGCACACGGCGCCACCGCCCACAGCCACAACCACACTGTTGCGGTCGGCTCCGCTCTCAATCATAGCCTGCCAAACCTGCGAGGCAATCTCTACACTCTTACAATCCTCGCCTACAGGCACTTCCACAAACTCGGCTTGCTCCAAGGGTTGCACTGCCGCCACAACCTCGGGCAGGCAGTGGTCAAACGTGTTAGAATCAACGATCATAAAAAACTTTGCATCGCCAAAAGCACTGGTTTTCAGCACTCTGGACAATCTTGCCAAAGCCGTGGAATGAACCGTTGGGGTTATCAATCGTGTAGTTGTCATACACCAAAAACGCAATCGACGGGCAAATATTGCCTATAAAATAAAAAAAAGTTGTAATTTTGCAGCATGGAACTTGAGTTACTCTCGCCTGCCAAAGACCTCACACATGGCATTGAGGCCATTAACCACGGCGCCGACGCAGTATACATAGGTGCTCCGGCTTTTGGTGCCCGTGCTGCCGCCACAAACACAGTGGCCGACATAGAGCAATTGGCAAACTACGCCCATCTGTATCGTTCCAAGGTTTTCGCGACGGTAAATACCCTACTCTACGACAATGAGTTAGAGCCTGCCGTGAAGATGATACGCCAACTGTGGAACGCCGGTGTCGATGCTCTAATCATACAAGATATGGGCTTGTTGGAATGCGACCTTCCGCCCATAGAACTCCACGCCAGCACACAATGCCACAACGCATCAGTTGAGCGCATAAAATTCATGGAATCAGTAGGTTTCAAACGTGTTATACTGGCCCGCGAAACCTCGCTGGAGCAAATGAAAGCCATCAGGGAGGCTACCAACATCGACCTCGAGGCCTTCATTCATGGCGCGCTTTGCGTATGCTACAGCGGTCAGTGCTATCTCAGCCTTGCTATCACCGGACGCAGCGGCAACCGCGGCATCTGCACCCAACCCTGCCGCTCGGCCTACGATCTGCTCTCGCCATCGGGCGAGGTGCTTATACGCAACCAACACTTACTCTCGCTTCGCGACTTCTCGGCAGCACAACATATTGATTCCATGATATCTGCCGGCATTCGCTCGTTCAAAATCGAGGGCCGCCTCAAAGATATGGCCTATCTGAAAAACATCACCGCATACTACCGTCAACTACTTGATTCCTATCTATCTACACACCCTGAGCACACACCAGCTTCGAGCGGACATACCACTTTCAGTTTCAAACCCGACCCAGAACGTACTTTCAACAGGGGTTACACCGATTATTTTCTGCGATACCGCCACCCTATGGCATCGCACACAACGCAAAAATCGCTTGGCAAACCTATTGGCAAGTTGGTCAGCATCAACCGCAACAATCTTGTTATCAATAGTATAGAATCGCTTGTGGCAGGCGATGGCCTCTGCTTTTTCGACTCGAGCGGACAGCTTCAGGGCTTTTTGATAAACCATGTAGACGGTAAAACTATTACCCCAAACCGTAATCCCGATATCAAGCCAGGCACTCAATTGTGGCGCAATAACGATTTTGCTTTCGAGAAGCAACTGAAAGGAAGTACAGCAAGTCGTAAAATAGGCATAGACATCATACTATCAGATAGTTGCAGTGGCGTTTCGCTGCAAATAACCGACTCTGACGGAAATACAGCAACCTCCATAGCAACAATAGAAGCAGCAGTCGCCAACAAGCCAGATTTGGCTCTAAAACAAATTGAAAACCAGCTTTCTAAACTCGGCGACACAATCTATGAAGCTCGCAGTATAAAGGTGCTTTGCAACCCCACTCCGTTTCTGCCAACAGCTGTAATCAACGAACTGCGCCGAACCGCAGTAGCTGAGCTAAACAACATACGTACAGCTCTTTACAAACCTCAACCGTGTCAAACAACTCCAAACGACGAGCCGTACTCCGAGCCAGAAGTAGACTATCACGCCAATGTCATCAACAACCGTGCCAAAGCTTTCTATGAACGTCATCATGCCAAAGTGACAGAGCCTGGCCTTGACCTCAGCCACGACTACGCAGACAAAGCTTTAATGACAACCAAATACTGTCTACGCCACGAACTTGGCAAGTGCCTTAAAGAGCTGAAACCAAACAACTTGCCTACAGATACGTCACTTCTGCTACGCAACAACGGACGCTTGCTCCGACTGACATTCGACTGCAAAAACTGCCAAATGCTCGTCAAATTAAATCAAGAATGACACCGCTACACTCAACAGCAGTAGCGCCGAAAGGAGTTGCCACCGGCGTACATTCATCTCGACGTGACGGCGCCCGAACATAACGCCAAAATAGGCACCGACCAAGGTCTGCACAAACAGTGGGATGGCAAGAAACCAACGAGGCTCCTTGCATACAAAGCCGAAACCCAGCCCAACCATGAACACGCTTATTCCGGATGCAAAAGCAAATGCCAACACAGCGTTGACCCTACTTAAGTTATAGGACGGCAAGGCAACGCTTTTGCGTCTCACCTGAAATAACCAACGGAGAGCCACCACAGCCGATATTCCCATGAAAACCAGTGCATTAGCAGTATCATACAGGCTTTCATCGAACCGAAGAATATCGCCCGTAAGCAGTCCTGTATAAAACAGCACAGTATGAACTATAGCTAAAACGACCGAGATGGCAAGTCCCGACAACAGTTTCATCTGATTGCCCCACGCACATCCGCGTATAACAAGCAACGCCCTTACAGACAGAGAAATAGCTATAACTATTGCAGCGATAATCATAGATTTGCAGACAATATTTTCGTTATGTAAATATATTCATCCACCGAAAGTTGTTCGGCCCGTTTTGCAAGTTGACCTTCGTCAATGCCATCAAGAGGGATGCTCAGTGGTTTTAGGGCATTGCGTAGCGTTTTGCGGCGCTGGTTGAACGCGGTTTTTACCACCTTGACAAAGAGCTTTTCATCACATTCCAAAGCAGTTACACCATTTCGCACAAGACGAATAACAGCCGACTTGACCTTTGGTGGCGGATTGAAGACGTGTTCCGAAACAGTAAAAAGGTATTCAATATTATAGAAGGCTGATAACAAGACACTTAATATACCATATGTCTTGCTACCGGGCTTGGCGGCGACTCGTTCTGCCACCTCTTTCTGAAACATACCCACCACCTCTGGCACTAAATTGCGGTAATCGAATACGCGGAACAGGATCTGCGACGAAATATTATAAGGAAAGTTACCAATAACGGCAAAAGTATCATGGAACAAGGTAGTTAGGTCCATCTTCAAAAAGTCGCCTTCAATCACTTTCAAATCTGGATAATGGCTATGAAGATAGTCTACGGATTCAGAGTCAATCTCTATGGCGCGGAAATCAAGTTGCTGCCTGGCAATCAGGTATTTGGTCAGCACCCCCATGCCTGGACCAACCTCAAGTGCACGATGGCAGGTGGGCGATAAAGCGTCGGCAATGCGCGAAGCTATCGACTCATCGGTGAGAAAATGCTGACCGAGATACTTTTTTGCTTTGACTTCCATCTATCTTGCTTTCAGTTTATTATAGCGTTTGCGGGCTTGGTCTGTATATAGACTCGAGGGATAATCTATGAGAAGTTTCTCATAGTAGTAAAGTGCTTGTTCTATGTTATTTAGGTGAAGCTCATTAATTTCTGCAAGACGCATAACAGCATCATCAGCCAGAAGCCCGTCAGGATAAAAGTCAACCAACTGAGAAAGAAGGGAGTCGGCCTCAACATAACGTGCTTGTTTCATGCGTATTACAGCCTTTTTCATGAGTACATCGTCAAGTAACGGATGGGAAAGCGAACGTTTAGGGATGAGGTCGAAAGTTGTCCATGCCGAATCGAGCAAATTGCGATAGAGCAGAAGATCTGCATCTGCAAATATTTCGAGCATACCATAGGTGCTGTCATCTTCCATGTTATCAGATATTTGAAGCGAAAGTTCCATGGCATCGTTGGCAATTAGTTTGCTTGTTGAGGCACGCAATACATCAAGCTGAGACTTGGCCCAGCCAAAGTCGTGATTGTAATAAGAGAGTTTGGCATTCTTGAATTTTGCCTGAGCACCGAGAAGGTCGTTTTTATTGGCTTTCTCAACCTGCATATACAGCAGTGAAGCATCCCAAACCTCGCCTGCAAAGAGCAGAAGGTCAGCCAGTTCAAGTTTTATTTCGTCGCGTGTGCGATCTGGTAGACGAGGCACCTCGAGAGCATCGTAAAGTATGTCGGCTGCAGGCTGTGGCTGATTGGCGTAGTATGCCATCAATTTGGAGTAGTTGCGCATGAGCGGCACCGTACGAATATTCTTTCCCAACTCGTCAAACGCATTGATATATAAAGTATTGAGGTTGTCAAGGTCGGTTTTGGCGATGGCATAGTTATTGTTGATCCGCAAAAATTGAACCTCAAGAGCACCAACACGGGCCTCGAAATATTGTGTAGACTCTTGCCCCTTGGCAATGAGTGAGTTGTAGGCGTCGAGGGCGACATCGTAGTCGGCGTTGGCCTGAGCGATACGTGCCACACGCAAGACCTGTTCGCCACCAAGGTCAGGAAAACGAGCATCGACAGCCTGAGCCTGCGTGAGGGCAAAGCGGAAATCCTTCTGCTGCAGCGAGAACCATATCATCATTTCGAGGTAGGTTCGATTGTTAGGTTCTGCCTGCACCCGCGAAATCAAAGCACGGCGCAGCCCTTCTGCCAAACGAGAATCGGAAGTTTCACTAAGGGTACGCTGTAGTGAGAGCTGCACAGATGAAAGCGAACCAGGAGAGTTGTCAAGCAGATTGAAATACTCCAACATCATCTTGTCATAGTCGCCCAAACGGCCATGCAGCGCGGCAATTTCATTGAAATACAGCGTTTTGCTACGAGTATTAGACCGTGCTGTAAGATAGGTCTGCAATGCCAGGTCGAGACGTCCTGCCTGTTCGAAAGCCATAGCCAAATCTGGAACCGGACGGAGGTCGGTTTTGAGGAGCGAGATGGGCTTTTGATAAGTGCGCTCTGCCTTTTTCTTGTCGCCGCGCGCAAGCTGCGTATTGCCAAGGTCTACATATAGATACAACTCTTTGGGGAACTTGGCAATACGGCGCTCTGTAAGGTGCTCAGCATCACGATATTGCTCTAAAGCCATATAGGTGCGGAGCAACATCTGGTAGTGGTATTTGTTGTTTGTGCGCTGATAGAGACCCTCGTAGATTTCGGCGGCCTGCTGCAACTCGCCGGCAGCATAATACTGAGCTGCCAACTGCTCGTCGTCACTTTGCTGCGCACAAAGAACCTGGCTCTGCAACACGAGAGCCAAACCACAGACAATGAGGGCAATGACTTTGCGCATAGTACAAAAAAACCGGACATTTGGTTCCGGCTTTTTAGTGACCCAGCTGGGGCTCGAACCCAGGACCCCATCCTTAAAAGGGATGTGCTCTACCTGCTGAGCTACTGAGTCTCCGTACAATTATCATTTAAACAACAGTGACCCAGCTGGGGCTCGAACCCAGGACCCCATCCTTAAAAGGGATGTGCTCTACCTGCTGAGCTACTGAGTCGGACCACTGTGACGCCTCTTTTGCGCCCCTAAATGAGTTTGCAAAAGTACTACTTTTTTTACAATACGCAAAAATTATTTGATAATTTATTTGTCTGTTTAGGCTTTATTGTTAGTTTTCAGATATTTACACCAATGTTTTCGAAGGGTTTCGCGGCATTGCACTCTGGTGTAAAACGGCTATTGAAATGCCTATCGACACTCATTTTAGGGCTTCGACAAATCTGCAAAATAACCGGTTTTGAAATATTTTTTTTGCTATATTAAAAAAAATGTGTATATTTGTGGCCAGAAATGACGACTAAAATGGAACACAATATCATCATAAAACAGGGCATTGGCGACCTCCATTTCGATATGCCCGTTGAAGAGGCTGTGGCTCTGCTCGGCCAAGCCGACAGCGTTGAAAACATCGACAACGCCGACGACGAGAGCACCACCGTACTGTGTTACGAAGACGAGGGCCTGACTCTCTTTTTCGAGGGTGAAAATCCTCGTTTACAGTGCATTGACGTGTGTGACGAAGAGGCCACAATGCTTGGTGAAAACATTTTCGATTTAAACGAACAAGAAATTGTGAAACTCATGGTGAGCCACCATTTCTGCGAACAGGACATCGAGGACGAGCTTTGGGGCGAACGCCGCATATCATTCGGCGAAGCCAATGTTGACTTCTTTTTCGAGGACGACACGCTGCTCTCGGTGAGCATTGGCAAATGAGCGCACCGTTGCTGCCCACGGCCTATCTGCCACCAGTGGCCTATATGGCCTGCCTTGCGCAGAATACAGACGTCACCGTTGAGGTATACGAAACCTACCCGAAGCAGACCTTGCGCAACCGTGCTATAATAATGACAGCCAACGGTTTACAGGACTTGACAGTGCCCGTTTCGCGCCCCGATGGCAACCATACCATTACATCACGCATGACGGTGGACAACAGTCGCCCCTGGGCACGCACCCATCTGCGCACCCTCGATGCCGCCTACTCAGCAAGCCCTTACTATTTCTACTACCGCGACGACATCGAGCGAACCCTGCTAACTCCCTACCCCACCCTGATAGAACTCAACACTGCACTGACAAAACTACTATTGAGGCTCTTCAAAATTGAGTGTCAAATAGCCCAGAGCACCGATTTTGAGCCACCCTGCGGCAAATCTGAAGACTTGCGGCAAGCCTTTGGCCCAAAGCACTCTCAAGTGGCGATAGAATGCCTGCCCTACACACAGGTTTTTGCCGACCGCCATCGGTTCGAACCCAACCTGAGTGCGATAGATTTGCTGTGCAACCTCGGACCTGACAGCAAAGACTATTTGCAAAGCGTAAAACTCATAGTCCAAGACACTTAGACATACTGTTCCACGTGGAACACTGTCAAGAAACGCCCAATGTAGAGAGATACTACAGAGGCAAAATGTTCGGAAAAAGTGGATGTAGAAACCAGCTTAACAAGGGTAATTCCCGACCTCAACCCGACCTCAACCCGACCTTAACCCGACCTTAACCCCTACTTAAGCATTACCATGAGCACGGCCACGTCGGCCGGCGAGACACCGCTGATGCGCGAGGCTTGCCCAAGAGTGTGCGGCTTCATACGCGAAAGTTTCTCGCGAGCCTCGTAGCTCAAGGCGTGCAGAGCGTGGTAGTCGATTGACGGAGGCAGCAGGATGTCCTCGAACTTGAGCAAACGGGCGGCCACCTCTTGCTCTTTCTCAATATAGCGGCTATATTTCATTTCAATTTCGGCACCTTCGGCAACCTCAGCTCTTATCTCTGACGGTATGGCTGCAAGACTGTCTGCGAGCTCGGGCGAAACTGTTTCGAGGTCGGCCAAAGCCACCTCGGGACGCAGCAACAGGCTCTCGAGGCGTACGCGTTGCTGAATGGGGGGCGTGCTCAAACGCTCAAGCATTGCGTTGGCCTGCGAGGGGAGCACCGGCGTTTGTGCCAGGAGGGTCTTGAGGTTGTCGATGAGTTGGCTTTTGCGCTCGACGCGACGCATCCGCTCGTCGGAAGCCAACCCTATGGCGTGACCGAGCGGTGTAAGGCGCCGGTCGGCGTTGTCCTGGCGCAGCAGTATGCGGTGCTCGGCACGTGAAGTGAACATACGATACGGCTCGTCGACACCCTTGGTGACGAGGTCATCGATAAGAACGCCAATGTAGGCATCGGTACGGCTAAGTACAAACGGGTCGCGATCCTGAATCTTGAGGGCGGCGTTGATGCCAGCCACAAGCCCTTGGCAGGCAGCCTCCTCGTAGCCAGTGGTACCGTTGACCTGGCCGGCGAAGTAGAGACCCTCGACGGCACGAGTCTCAAGGGTGTATCCCAACTGCGTGGGAGGAAAGTAATCGTACTCGATAGCATAGCCAGGCTTGAAGATGGCGGCCTGCTCGAAGCCCTCGATGGTATGCAAAGCCTCGAGTTGCACCTCGAGCGGAAGCGACGAAGAAAAACCATTTAGATAGTAAGACTCTGAATGCCAACCCTCTGGTTCGACGAAGAGCTGATGGTGATCCTTATCGGCAAAACGCTCAATCTTGTCTTCGATGGAGGGGCAGTAGCGTGGTCCGCGACCTTGAATACGGCCTGTGAACATGGGCGAGCGGTCGAATCCGGTGCGCAACACGTCGTGAGTGTGCAAGTTGGTATTGGCAATAAAGCAGGGTTTCTGTGGTGTGCTGGCTGGCGGCGCTGGGTTGAGAAATGAGAATGGCATGGGATTGTCATCGCCCGGCTGAACAGTTAGGGCGGCAAAGTTGATGGTTCGGCCGTCGATGCGTACGGGCGTTCCGGTTTTTAGTTTCTGCACCTCGAAACCAAGGCCACGCAGACGGTCGCTGAGGCCTACGGCCGGAGCCTCGCCAATGCGGCCGGCCGGCCACGACTGCTCGCCAATATAGATTCGCCCGTTGAGAAATGTGCCAGCCGTGAGCACAACGGCGCGGGCGGTGAAAACGAGCCCCAGTCGGGTGACGACTCCAGAAACCTGCGAGCCATTGAGGGTAAGGTCGACCACCTCGTCCTGCCACAGCGAGAGCCCTGACACGTGCTCA
This sequence comes from Bacteroidales bacterium, assembly GCA_024685285.1. Taxonomy (GTDB): domain Bacteria; phylum Bacteroidota; class Bacteroidia; order Bacteroidales; family P3; genus Colimorpha. The sequence goes on along the minus strand of JAIKVZ010000031.1, from coordinate 122,862 downwards.
AGCTGCCGGCGCCAGTTAGCGGCAAAGAGCATCCGGTCGCACTGCGCCCGCGGGCTCCACATTGCCGGACCCTTGGAGCGGTTGAGCATACGGTACTGAAGAGTGGAGGCGTCGGTTACCAAAGCCGAGAGGCCGCCAAGGGCATCGATCTCGCGCACTATCTGGCCTTTGGCCACGCCGCCCATTGCTGGGTTGCACGACATCTGGCCTATGGTGTCCAAATTCTGCGTTATGAGCAACGTTGAAACACCAAGATGGGCGGCGGCAGCAGCAGCCTCAGCGCCAGCATGGCCGCCGCCGACCACTATGACGTCGAAAGAGTTGCCCTGAAGTTTTGTTGTGCCCATTAGATGCTGTTTTTATGCAAGTTAGGTATCACGTTCCACGTGGAACATTGTTCATTTCAGAGTTTCCCACAGAGCGAGGGCCTGCTCCTCGCGGCTACGCATTTGCTTTGCCTCGACAGGAGTTTTATCACCTTGGCCCAACAAATGGAGAACACCGTGGATGATGACGCGGTGCAACTCCTGCTCGAAACTGACATTGAATGTCTCGGCATTCTCGCGCACGCGCTCGATGCTGATAAGGATATCACCCGAGATGCGGTTGCCCTCGACATAGTCGAAAGTGATGATGTCTGTGTAGGTGTCGTGGTCCAGATAGGTCTGGTTGATGGTGAGCAGGTGCGCATCGCTGCAAAAGAGGTAGCAGACCTCCCCCACCCTGCCGCCGTTGTCGGCAATCACACGGGTTATCCAACGTTTGAGCCTGAGTTTTTGTGGCAGGTTGAATTTTATGTCCTCGGTGGCAAAATTGATGGCCATAGTTGCGTTATTTGAGGGTTAATCCGATTTTCTGAGCCCGTGAGTTGTTTGGCCAAAACGGCCACTTAATCTATTAGTAATCAGCGTTTTAAATACTTTTAAAGGTACTTTTAGGCCAAAATGCATGGCTTATTTGCGTCGTGGCAGACCTTCCGCCCTCTGTAGACGATTGTAGAGCGTTTCGTTCTGGCACCACCACGGTCCCACTCAGACACTGACGGTGCGTGGTGCAAAGAATTTTTGCAACGTGGCTTGGCGGCTACCTGCCACCTCGCTGTCGATGCCACGGATGAGGAACTCCATACGGACGGTGCTGCCTCCATTGCTAAAAGTAAGCCTGTCGGCCAGCGAGCGCATGATGAAGAGGCCGGTACCTGTGCCCGGGGTGCTGATGTCGGCGGCAAGGAGACTGTTGAAGTCGAAACCCGATCCTTGGTCACTCACCTCAAAATAGACGCCGCCCTTGCAGTAACCGCAGCATATGTTCACTTTTTTGTCGGGATTTGAGCCGTTGCCATGTTGCATGGCGTTTTGAACCGCCTGAAGCACCGCCATGGCAATGGTGGCGGAATAATTGGCGATACGGTTTTCGTCGCAGAAATGGGTGAGGAGGGCCTCAACTTGCGGCAAATTTTCGCTAACAGACTGTATTGTAAGTGTTTGCATAGGCATATCGCTAATTGTTGTTATTACAAAGATACAAATTTTTTTAATAGTTCGCGTAAAAATTATTGCAGGCGGTAGAAATAATCGGCCACCTTGGCTTTGTAGTATGGGGTTAGGGCAGGGGGTACCGAGCGGAAGAGCTCGCGGTGCTGCTCCTGCAAACGTTTGTATTTGTCGAGTTCGTTTTGAGAGGGCTGCCCGCTCATGTCGGTAGCCTCGCGACTCTCGCGACGCTGCTCTTTTTCGCGTTCCATCTCGGCCTTTTCATGCTGCAGCATACGGGTCAGAATCTGCTTCTGACGGTTGATGGTCTGGTTGGTGATGGTGCGGTTCACAAGGTCGGTCTCGGTTTGCTCCATTTGCTTCAACATCTCATCGATCTCACGTGCCAGTTTGCCATTGCCGGCCTGCTGTTGCTTGAGTTCCTGGCCATATTCCTGCATCATGCGGCGTATCATCTCCTGCTGTGCGGCCATACGTGCAAACTCCTCGCTCATAGCGTTTTGCTCGCCAATTTTATACCGACCACCTTGCTTGTTGCCCTGCTTGTCGAGTTGCTTTTTCAAGGCCTCCATCTGGCGGTTTAGCTCGTCCTGCATCTGCTTCATCGACTTTGGCGAGGGTTTCCCTTTGCCCGGAGATGAACACTGTTTGTTGCCCTTGTTCTTGCAACTGCCCGATTTGCGTTGCTGGTTGTTTTGCCTCATCTGGTTCTGCATCTTGTCTAACGACTCTGCGAGAATTAGCGCTAAGTTGTTGAACGAAGTCATTGAATATTGCATTGACGATGAGGCATTTGTATTATGGTACGACCCATAGAACGTTTGGTTCATGTCAAGCAGGTCGTTGAGCGAACGACTGAGGTTTTGGTCAACCTTGTCCAACTCACGGTTTATCGCCGAAGCCACTGCCAATTGTCGTTTTGCAAGAGCCCGCAACGAATCCTCGACCATCACAAAGTCGACCTTAATACGACCCTGACCCGATATTATAGTCTGGTAACGTGGGTCTTGAATATAAGTAGTGGAGAGCGAGCCGATGAGGTCCTCCTGCGAGAACGAGAGGCGCACCAAGTTCTTGAGCAACTGACGCACCTGCTCGGCATCTTCGGCCAGGTCTGATTGCTCTATATCCATTTGAGCCTGAGCCATTTGTTCCGAGAGCTGATTCATGTCGTCGGCAGCTTTGCGCTGTTCTTTGGCAGCATCTTTAGGGTTGTTTTTTTGCAGTTGCTGCGAGGCTTTCTGCTGTTCCGAACTGATTTTCTGCTCAAGGTCTTTGTCGGTCTTGAAGTCTGATGAAGGGTCGAGATTGCGGTAATCCTGCTTTATTTTTTCCAACTCACGGCGCAACTCGTCATAACGTTGCGACAGTTGCTCCTGTTGCTCTTCAAGCTGTTCTTTATCAGACTTTCTGGCTTTTTCTGTCTGTTCCGACAGGGCTCGCTGCTCATCGGCCAAGCGATCCATTTTCTGTATCGTCTCCTCTACGTGTTTTTCAATTTCAAGGCGACGCATAAGCTCCAAGTCCTGGTCTATTTGCTTCTCCAGGTCCTCGTTGGTCATCTTGAGGTTGTCAAGTTGCTCTTGCACCTTCTTTTTATCGGCCTCGTTCATCATGCGCTCTATCTCGCGCATGGTTTCCTTCATCTTCTCGTCGAGCACCTCGTTGAAGAGGCGGTCAAGTTCGCGCTGCTTCTCCAACAACTTGTCGCTCTGCTCTTTATATTTCTGCTCCAAACGATTGTTCTCTTTTATCTGCTGCTGCATTTGGTTGAGCATTTGGCGCACCTGTTCCTGCTTTTCGGCAATTTGTTTTAGCTGTTGACGGTCTTGGTATGTAAGCTCTTTCTTGTCTATGAGGGCTCGCGTCATCTCGTTGATTTCTTCTTGCAACTGCTTGAGTTCCAACATTGACTCACTGGCCTGATGTTGTGCCTGCGAGTTGTTCTGGGCCAATATTTGGTCCAATTCTTCGGCAGTTGGCACGGCGTGCTCAAACCGTTGCGAGACAGCACGCTTGGGGCCGTTGATGGCATCGTTGTCCCACACCTCGAACCAATAACTGAACCTATCGCCTGGCTGCAGCGCTATCTCGTTGAGGTTAAGCATATAAGTAAATTCCTGAACAGCATCGCTGCCGAGGGCTACGGGGTAGGTTTGGCGATTGTGGAGCGAGGTGTCGGCGGCGTTGGTGAGGTCGGTCACAAATTCGAGCCGCGAGAAACCGTAATCATCTTTTATACGGCCCTGGAAGTAACTGCGCTCCGGCATGGTCGAATCGACCATCTCAGCCACAGCAATAAGGGGTGCGGCGTCGGCAATGGCAGAGAGGGCGAATGTAAGGGTATCTGATGCCGGGGCACGGCTGCTGACGACACTGAAACCGTATGACACCGAAGAAATTACGCGTCGGCTCACGGCTATGCGGCCGCTCTGGTCGGGAGCGTAGGCTGTAGCCTTGGACTCAACAAAAAAGATGAGCGAATCGGCATCGCGTGTCTGGAAAAGCCACCGCACCGTAGTTCCTTCAGGAACAGATAGTTGACCTTCATTTGAGAGCACCTCGGATGCCTTGCCGGTGTAAGTAGGGTAGGTGAGGGCCACCTGGAAATCGACCACCGTGGGGTTGGGGAAGACCTCGAGGCGGTAAGGCTGCGAGGTCACACCGCCGCCATCAAGGGTGAAATCGAAGCTGCGACGCAGGTTGCGGAAAGTGTGGCTAAACTGCCCACGACCCAGCTGGCGCAAACGCTGACGTCGGCCATCGGCCGTAATGTACACTTCGGCTGGCAACGCATCGCCCTCGGTGGACACAAGCAGCGTAAAATCCTCCTGTTGAGCGGCTTGAAGCAACTCGTTCTGCACCACAAAGACAAATGGGGCCGGCGGTTCGAAGTGGGTGTTGTAGTTCACAATGCGGCGAGTGGGCTCGGTAACGGCACGCGGAGCCACCAACAAAGCCACGACAAGGATGAGAAGCGGAGGCAAGGCATAGCGCAGGTAGCGACGGTTGCGGCGAAGGTCGACAGCCGAAGCAAAAGGCACGGGCTTCAGCTCCAACGTTTTCTGGCGTATAGAGGCCACCAGCAGGTCGCTCTCGGCACTGCCGGCTTGCCCCTGGAGCTGCAACAGGTTGAGCAGCTTGTCGCTCACCTCGGGAAAGTGTCGCCCCACAATGCGCGCAGCCTGTTCACGGCTCAAACGCGGCCCGAGGCTCCACATCTGCAGCAACGGGCGAACCACCAACACAGCTAGCACGACAACTGTCGAGAGGATCAGGAGCCAGAAGATGACAGTTCTGACAGCGGTGCCAAAATAGGCAAAATGCTCGCCGGCCACAGCGATGATGAAGAGGGTGAGCAGCAAAGCGATGGAAAGCAACAAGCCTTTGATTACAAGATTCTTGTAATACTTGCGTATAAAAGCATCGAGGCTGTCGAGTATGGTGTTGCGGTCGCTCATGGCTGTCGAAAGAACTTGCAAAAGTACGACTTTTTTTTGTATTTTGCGCTGAGAGTGGAATATTTTTTGTATTTTTGCAAAAAAATAGAAACACTGTTATGGGCAAAATTATCATAGTAACAGGCGCCAGTTCAGGCTTCGGCAAAGCCACCGCCGAGCTGCTGGCCTCGAAAGGACACACAGTCTACGGCCTGAGCCGCCGCGGTGGCGAAGAGGGCGCTGTGCACCACGTGTGCAGCGACGTGCGCGATGCCGCTGCCATGGGCCGGTTGGTAGCCGAAATAGCCGAGCGCGAAGGCCGTATCGACGTGCTCATAAACAACGCCGGAATGGGCATTGGCGGAGCTCTCGAACTGGCTACCGACGAGGAGATAGACCTGCAGATGGGCACCAACTTCATGGGCTGCGTCAATATGTGCCGCGCCGTGCTGCCTGTCATGCGTCGCCAACGCGAGGGCAAAATCGTGAACCTTAGCTCGATAGGAGGCGTCATGGGCCTGCCATACCAAGGATTCTACTCGGCTTCGAAGTTCGCCATCGAGGGCTTCTCGGAGGCCTTGGCGGCAGAGGTAAAAGGGTTCGGAATAAGCGTGTCGATGGTCGAGCCTGGCGACTTCGCCACCGGCTTCACGGCCAGCCGCCGCAACTCCGAGGCTACGAAGAACGACCCCGACTACGGCCCCATATTCAGCCGCTCGTTAGGCCTTATTGAAAAAGAGGAGAATGGCGGCCTGAAGCCCGAAGTGCTGGCGCAGCGCATTGCCCGCATTGTCGACTGCCGCCGCCCCGCCATGCGCTATGTGGTGGCCAACCTCGAACAGTGGGCCTCGGTTGCCCTCAAGCGCATCATCCCGGGACGCTGGATGGTCGACATACTGCGCGACTACTACAAGTGCTGACCCCGTTGCCATTAATATAATAAGGTGCAGGCGGCCATGCACAGCCACCTGCACCCTCACAGACTAAAGGTCTGACACCGAGCCGGGGTCAAACGGCTCGTCGCCGCTGCCGTCCGGTTTGGTTTCGTCGGCAAGCTGACGAGGCTCTTGATCGCCGCCAGGCAGGCCGAACTCACAACCCGAAAGCGCTGCCAACAGGGTGAGCACGGCAATGGCAATGCTTACAACAGTCTGCCCATCGGCAGGGTCGAACTTGCCAGCCTTGGGCGGCTTGGCCGAAGTCTTGTGGAACAATTTGCTGAAGATTTTCATGACTTTGGTTTTTAGAAATGTGAACCTTAGGCTACGGTGACCTTGCCGGCATAGACCGAGTCGGAAACCAGATTGTTGTTGGCAGCCGACACTGAGATGACGAAGGCATAGAGATGTACAGCCTGCCCCTGCCACGCGGTGGGCACCACAAGGTCGGCACTCAGCTCACTGCGCGAGGAGGTGAAGAGCATCGAGGCACCAGCCTCGGGGTTGACGGCAACGAAACGCACCGTGTCGGCCGCCGAAGCCAGCTCGAGCGAGGAGTTGTCGTTCCAGGCCACATGCACCGTGGCGGGATCGTCGCTGCTTATGGCGCCGCGCAGCTCAAGGCCGGGCAGTTTGCCCTCGGCAACACTTACCAACGAGTAGTCCACGCTGAGGTTGTCGAGCTCGCTGCCGGTAATGGCGTCGTAGTTGGTGCGCACAAAGTAGTTGGCCTCGGTTATGCTGCGCGACTTGGACTTGAAGCCGGCGGCTGCGGTCGAGGCGCCAATGAGGCTGAGGAGCTTCTGCACCATGGCGAAACGGGCACGGCTGAGCAGCTGCTTGGCTGTCTTGGGGTCGTGCACATGAAGCGGACGAGCCTTGATGACGGCACGGCCCTTCCACGATGAGCCCACCACGTTGCCTATTCTGCCACTGAAACCGCCCAAAATGCCCTGGCGTATGGTGGCTCCGATTGTGTTGTTGATTGTGTTTTTCATTTTCTTTCTGTTTTTAAATTCTACAATGTTTTTTGACTTTTCCATACAGTGGCCGCTGATTGAAATTTTTTGCAAAAGTACGCCCTTTTCGAGACGTAGCAATGGTTTCAAATCACTAATCGTCAGCCAATTACAACGACTGCAACGCAATCGGCACCCCGTGTGCAACCAATGCAACGAGTGACTGCAATAAAGTGCAACGATTGCACCCGGAAGGGTAGGGCAGAGGGCAAAATCGTTGCACTTTGCTTTTTTTCGTTGCAGTAAAAAGTGCAACGATTTGGCGAAGTGCATGATTATCAACCCAGGTACCGCCGAGGGGGTTGCAGAGGGTTGCAGCCTGTTGATAAACTGCCGCTATGCGTATTGAAAAAAAGCGTACCTTTGCAGCATATTACCCTCTTTTGAAAAACTTTGCAACATTATGGATACCACACAACAATTCGACATCCAGTGGAAACGTTTCCTCAACAATATGGAGCAGCTCGTAACCCTGCTCGAAAGCCAGCGCCAGCACCCCGTGCAGCAGGCCCTCAACCTGATGAGCCTCTGCTCGTCCTACAGCGAGTTCCTCGACGCCCTGCTGCCCTACTACGAGGCCCAACGGGCGTCGCTGCGGCTGCGCACCGCGGTGCACCGCCGCTACAAAGACAACTTTTCGCGCCTCGACGAGCGGCTGCAAAGCCTCGACCTCAGCGCCATCGAGGCCTTGCCGGCCACCGTGGGCCGCATGAGCCGCTACGCCCACACGCCCTTCTACTCCGAGGGGCTCTACAGCCTCACCGAGCTCATGCGCCAGAACGCCCCCGTGGTGTGCAAAGCCTTTGCCAAAATGCGCGCCGAGACTGCCGCCATCATGCAGCGCCTGGCCGACCTGCCACGCAACTACGACGCCCAGCGCCTGCTCAAAAACTTCGAGGATGAGCTGGAGGCCTACAAAAACAGCAGCGAAGGCCAGGCCCTGCTGCTCACCTACCGCCGCGACACCCTGCACCGCATCAAACCCACCGACGTGACACGCCTCATGGAGGAACTCGACGCCGACTACGAGGCCCTGCCGGTGGCACGCCTGTACCGCAAGTTTGCCGGCAACCCGCTGGAGTTCTGTGTGCAGGTACGCAAAGGCACATACAGCGACGACGACTTCAAGTACTGCTACGAGTACATAGCCCAGCGCGAGCTGCTCGACGCCATCGACAGCGAGTTCTCCGCCTCACGCTCCAACCCGGGCGACGAGGCGGCTCTTGTTGACCTCACCGACCACATCTTTGCACGCCGCATAATCTTCAACGCCACACGAGCCGCCACCTTGCGCGAGCTCATAGGCTCGCTCTTCGACGACGGCTACGACGGCATCGACACCCGCCAGAAAAACCAGCTCTTTGTGCTCTACTACGTGCTGGTGCAGCACAACATGCTCGCCACAACCAAGGCCACGGCTTTCATGGAGCAGCTGGAGCGCTGGTATCCGGCCCGTTTCGAGCACAACCGGCTGCCGCTCTACGTGCGCTCAATATACACCGAGCAGAAACGCTGGCGCAACGCCGACGGCAGCATGGTGCGCCCCGACGCCCTCTTCCAGTTCCTCGGCTCGCCGCAGTGCACCCTGCGCCAGAGCAAAGCCGACGCCTTCCGCCGCAAGATACAGCGCGCCGAGCGCACCATTCTACAAGTGCTACGGTAGGGGGTGTCAATAGGTAAAGTATACAAAAAGGTGCCCTTATTTATGGACACCTCCGATGTTGATCCGACCTTAACCCGAACCTAACCTATGCAATGTGCTGTAAATCTACAATTTATGGCCGAAGACGGCACGCTGCATAAGGGGCTTGGTGTGATACTGTGTTTCCCAGATCTTTACGGCTTCGTTGCCGATGATTTGGGGGTTGGTATAGGCTGTGTGGACGCCAAAGCGGATGGCGGCCTCGTTCATATCTGAATAGTAGATGGAGTGCACGCCGCGTTTCTGCCACTCGGGCAGCACGCCGTTGAGGAGCAGGTCGATGGTGTCGAAGTGCTTGAGGGCGTGCAGAATATGGTACCACCCGAAGGGGAAGAGGCGGCCGTTGGCTTTCTGGTAGGCCTTGGTGAGGTCGGGTATGGAGAGGCCGAAAGCCACGAGGTTCTCCTGCTCGTCTTCGACAAACTGCACGAAGTTGAGGTCGACAAAAGGAATATACTCTTTGATGTAGACGTTGATTTCCTTGTCGGTCATGGGCACAAAGTCGTAGAGGTCCTTGAAACTCTCGTTGATGGCGCGGAAGAACTTCTCGGCGTGGGGGTATATCTCTTTGCGGCGTTTGACTTTGACGAGGTGGAGCTTGTATTTCTCCATGATGAGCTTGTTGAGGCGGCCCACCTTCTCGGGCACAGGCTGGTTGGCCTGCATGGAGTACTGCTGCCAGCGGCATTTGACCTCGTAGCCGGCGCGCTCGATAAAGCGGACATAGTACTCGGGGTTGTAGAGTGTTGAGATGTTCTGGCGGGCGTCGAAGTTGTCGGTCACCCAGCCCTCTTTGTCCATGTCGGTGAAACCGAAGGGACCCTCGATTTCGTCCATGCCGTTGGCGCGGCCGTATTCCACCACCTTGTCGAGCAGGGCGGTGAAGACGTCGTAGTCGTCGATGAAGTCGAACCAGCCAAAACGCACAGCCTTCTTGTTCCAGTGCTCGTTGACGGTGCGGTTGATGATGGCGGCCACACGGCCCACTATCTTGCCGTCGCGCCAAGCAAGGAAGAGCTCGCGCGAGCAGTGATCGAGCGAGGGGTTCTTGTCGGTGAGCAGGTTGCGCTCGTCGAAATTGAGGGGCGGGATGTAGCTTGGCACCTCCTTGAACAGACGGTTGGGGAAGGCTATGAACTGGTTGAGTTGACGGCAGCCTTTGACGGGCCTGACTTCGATGGTGGACATGAGAAAGGATATTATAAAATTTCCAATTGCTTGAAAGTCTTGTAGATATGGTCTACGGCGTAGTCTACCTGCTGGCGGGTGTGGGTGGCCATGAGGGCAAAGCGGATGAGGGTCTCCTCGTTGGGCACGGCCGGCGGTATGACGGGAGTGACGAAGACACCCTGTTCGAAGAGCAGGTGCATGAGCAGGAAGGTCTTCTCGTAGTTGCGCACGTAGAGCGGTATGATGGGCGACTGGGTGTTGCCAATCTCGAAACCGAGGTCGCGGAACGACTTGAGGGCGTAGTTGGTGATGTCCCACAGAGCTTGGCGGCGCTCGGGCTCGGTCTGCATAATCTCAAGGGCTTTGAGCACCGAGGCGGTGGAGGCCGGCGGGATGGAGGCTGTGAAGATGTAGGGGCGCACGTTGTGCTTCATCCAGTTGATGGTGTCCTTGTCGGCAGCTATGAATCCTCCCACCGAGGCGAGGCTCTTGCTGAAGGTGCCCATGACGAGCTCGACATTGGGCAGCTGGCCAAAGTGGTCGCAGGTGCCGCGGCCGTCGCGCCCGAAGACGCCCAGGCCATGGGCCTCGTCGATCATAAGTGTGGCCTGGTAGCGATTGCATATCTCGACCATCTGGTCCACCGGAGCCACGTCGCCCTCCATTGAGAAGACGCCGTCGGAGACCACCAGCTTGGAGGCCTCGATGGGCAGGGTCTGCAACACGCGCTCAAGGTCGGCCATGTCGTTGTGGCGGTACTTGTATGCCTTGGCGAAGGTGATGGTCTTGCCCTCCATAATCGAGGCGTGGTCGCGCTCGTCGAACACAACGTAGTCGTTGCGGCCTGTGATGCAGGGTATTACGCCGGCGTTGGCATTAAATCCTGCCGAGAAGAGCATCACGCCGTCCTTGCCCATGAACTCGGCAAGGCGATCCTGGAGCTGGATGTGGATGTCGAGGGTGCCGTTGAGGAATGGCGAGCCGGCGCAACCGGTGCCGTACTTGTCGATGGCCTTTTTGGCGGCCTCTTTGAGGCGGGGGTCGTTGGTGAGACCTAAATAAGAATTGGAGCCGAACATGAGCACCTTGCGGCCGCTGACGATGACCTCGGTGTTCTGCTCAGACTCTATGGGTGTAAAATAGGGGTAGATGCCTTTTGCCTTGGCCTCTTGCGGGGCTGTGTACTGCGATAACTTTTTCTGTAATGGCTTCATCTGGCTTGTGTATGTTTAAGTGTGCAAAATAACAATTTTTTTTTTAATCTGCGGCACTTTTTTTTGTTAAAAAATTGTTACGCGTGCGACATTGTCTCTACTGGAGCGTTCAATATATTGTGTGTCAAAATGTTGTAAGGTACCTGTTTTTTGCCTGCTGAGGTGCGCCAAGTAGTTGCAAAGGGGTTGGGAAGGGTTTTGAAACCTTAAAAATTGTGTTAAATTTTGTAAATTTTAAGATTTTTTAATCTTTTCGACACGACGTTGGTGACGGCCGCCCTCGAAGGGGGTGTCGAGGAAGGCATCGACACAGGCCAAAGCCTCGTCGACAGTGATGAAACGGGCCGGTAGCGAAAGGATGTTGGCATTGTTGTGTTGGCGTGCTAAAGCTGCCAGTTCGCGGCCCCAGCAAAGGGCGCAGCGCACGTTGGGGTACTTGTTGGCGGTCATCTGCATACCGTTGCCCGAGCCGCAGATGAGGATGGCGCGGGGAAACTCGCCGCCATCGACAGATTGTGCCACAGGGTGGGCATAGTCTGGATAGTCAACGCTTTGGTCGGAGTGGGTGCCGAAGTCTTTTGCTTGCAATCCACGTTTTTGCAAATGATCTATGACTTTTTGTTTCAGTTCGTAGCCGGCGTGGTCTGAGGCTATGGGTATTATATTTGTCATCGGTTTTAAATTTTTCGGCAAAGATAGTCAAAAAATAAATTCAGGGCAAATAAAGTTACTAACACAATATGTTTAAACTGCTGTTAAATCTCCGAACAAAAAAATGTTGACAAAAAAACAACAACTTTCTACAGGCTCTCCGATGTTAAAAAAGAACAAGTTTTTAAATGATTTCAGGTACTGAATTAACAACGGTTTTAAATTATTAATTTTTGAATTTCAATACGTTGTGGCATTTTCAACCAAACTGACAACTTATAAAAATAAATAAAAAAGGTTTTAAATAAAAAAGGTATTTTTAATTTTTTGGGCCAAAAGGGTGGGGAAGGTTCAATTTTTTTTGTATCTTTGCAATTTCAATCTGTATTGAATAAAAACTATGGCAACGATGACAGACCAAGAGCTTAAACAGGAAATACTGAAACTAAAAAAAGAAAAAAACACCGTGATTCTGGGTCACTACTACCAGCGGCACGAGATACAGGAACTGTCTGACTATGTTGGCGACAGCCTTGCCCTCGCCCGTCAGGCCCAGCAGGCCACAGCCGACATCATTGTGTTCTGCGGTGTTCATTTCATGGCCGAAACTGCAAAAATACTCAACCCCTCCCGAAAAGTACTCCTGCCAGATATGGAGGCTTCGTGCTCGCTAGCCGAAAGTTGCAAAGCCGACGAGTTTGCCGCCTTCAAAGCCCAGCACCCTGGCCACATGGTGATAAGCTACGTAAACTGCTCGGCCGAAATCAAAGCCCTCAGCGACCTCATCTGCACCTCCGGCAACGCCGAACAGCTGGTGCGCTCGCTGCCTGAAGACCAGAAGATTATCTTTGCACCAGACCGCAACCTTGGATCCTACATCAACCAAATCACCGGCCGCCAGATGGTGCTCTGGAACGGGGTGTGCACCGTGCACGATGCCATGCAGGCCGAAGCCATACTCAAGCTCAAGGCCGAGAATCCCGACGCGCCGGTCGTCGCCCACCCCGAGTGCAACGCCGCCCTGCTCAAGGTGGCCGACTTCATCGGTTCGACCAAAGCCATGCTCGACTACATCAAAAAGAGTCCCAGCCGCCGCTTCATTGTGGCCACTGAGACGGGTATTCTCTACCAAATGAAGAAAGAAAACCCTGGCAAGGAATTCATCACCCTGCGCGACGACCGCTCTTGCGCCTGCGACGACTGCGCCTATATGAAGCTCAACACTCTGGAGAAACTGTACCGCTGTCTGAGCGACGAAAAGCCTGAGATATTGATGAGCAACGAGATGATAGAGGCCGCCCGCCGCCCAATAGAGCGCATGCTCGAGATGAGCCGCCAGCTCGGCCTTGTCAAATGAGCTAAACCAATTCCGGTATGATAGGGCAACCACTTGTGTACCAAACGCTTGAACGGCTACAAATACCGTTTGACTACTACGAGCATCCCGAGGCTCCGACCATCGAGATAGCGGCGCAATTCTACCGTGGCGAAGGCACCACGCTGTGCAAAAACCTCTTCTTCCGCAACCACAAAGGCAACCGCCACTACCTCGTCATTATGGACAGCCGCTACCCCATGGACATACACGACATGGAACACCGTCTGCATCAGGGCAAACTCAGCTTTGCCAGCGAGGAGCGCATGATGCGTCACCTTGGCGTGAGGCCAGGTTCTGTCTCGCTTTTTGCCCTCGTCAACGACCCGCAGCACAACGTCTTCCTATTTATTGACAGCGGGCTGATGAAGGCCGAGCGAGTCAGCTTCCACCCTAACGACAACCGTGCCTCGTTAGTAATTTCGCGCGACGACATGATGCACTTTGTCGAGGCTCTTGAGATACCCCACCAAATTGTTGATTTGTACAGCCGCGACTGTTGATAACGCACAAAAAAATGTTCCACGTGGAACATTCCCGACCGTATGAAAAAGACAGAAATAACGATAACCCAACCCATCACCCTCATCGAGGCGTTGCAGCAGGCTTTCCCCTCAACTTCGCGCACCACCGTCAAAGAAATGTTGGCCCACAGCGTGATGGTCGACGACCGCCGCATAACCCGTCACGACCATCAGCTCGTTGTTGGTCAGGTGGTGACTGTGACCCGCGAAACACCCGCCGAGCGTCACCGGCTGCACGGGGCCGAGATAGTCTACGAAGACCGTTACTTGCTGGTTGTTAACAAGAAAAGCGGTCTGCTTACCAATAGTCCCGACCCGCGCGACCAGACCCTCATAGCCGAACTCAACCGTATGGCCGAAGGCCGTGGCCAGCGGTGGCACGCCCATGTGGTGCACCGCCTCGACCGCGACACATCGGGTCTGCTCATAGTGGCCAAAAGCAAAGACGTGGCGCGCCAATTCGAGGAAAACTGGAAAGAACGTGTCAACGACCGCGCCTATGTGGCCTTGGTGTGGGGCCACCTCGAGCCGCCGCAGGGCACTCACACCTCCTATCTCTCCGACGGCCCCTTCAGCGTCGTCTCAACACCCACCGACCCGGGCGGCGCCAAGCTGGCCGTAACCCACTACCGCACACTCAGCACCTCGCGCCGATATTCTTTGGTTGAGTTCCGTCTCGACACTGGCCGCCGCAACCAAATACGCGTCCACGCCCGCGACCTCGGCCACCCCGTGGTACACGACCCCATGTACGGCTACAAAGACGACGTCTCGCCCATTGCGCGCCTCGCCCTCCACGCCTGCCGCCTCGGCTTCACCCACCCCGTCACCGGCCGCACCCTCAGCTTCAGCACCCCGGTGCCACAAGAATTCAACCGCCTCATCGCCGCCACCTGACGCTGGCAAAATTATTTTTTGCCAGTTTTAAAATTATTCGTATATTTGCAGCCTCATTTAAGCAATAACAAACAATGAAAAAGCTTTTTGGTTTCAGCATGATGTGCCTCATGGCACTGACGATGGCGGCTTTCGTGGCCTGCGACAAAGAAAATGGAACTCCCGACGATGCAAATAATAACAACGACAGTGTAAAGCCGGCCACATACGTGGATCTGGGGCTCCGGAGCGGAACGAAGTGGAAAGACGTCAACGAGGTGAACGAGGCAGATGCCGAGTATGATTACTTCACCTACGACGAGGCAATGGAAAAGTTTGGAGACAAAATTCCCACTTATGAGCAATATGGGGAACTTATAGATTCTTGCCAATGGACATGGACAGGCGATGGATATAACGTGACCGGCCCCAACGGCAACTCCATAGTGCTGCCCGCCGCGGGCTTTCGCTTTTGCGAAGACAATCAATACAATCCCGGTGTCTACGAAGTAGGGACCTATGGCCAATATTGGTCATCTACGCCATCCTCGTCGCCTGACTATATAGACCGATGTGCGTGGGCTCTCGTCTTCTCGTCTCACAGATTTGACTTGAACGAAACATGGACGCGGTGTTGCCGACTCTCCGTAAGGCTCGTCCAAAATTAACAACCGCAAATCACAAAAGCCATGCCCATGATTCATAAGCAGTCATGGGCATGTTCTTTCAAAAAAATCGGCGGCGACACAATAAATGTGGCGGGACTGCGTTATATATAGATTGACACACGTCGAAAACAGGTAAAAACAACACTCAAACACACCAAACACAACCGATAGTTATGCTACTTTTAGACATTCCCAACGGCTGGAAAACGGTCATCATGATAGTGCTCATGATAGCCGTGTTCTACTTTTTCCTTATCCGCCCACAGAGCCAGCAGGCCAAGAAAGAGGCCGCCTACCGCAACGGTCTCAAGCCGGGCGACGAGGTGATGACCCAAGGCGGCATCCACGCCCGCTTTGTGAGCGCCTCGCAGGGCCAGGCCACCATAGAGGTGGCCGAGGGCGTGCGCTGGCATGTGCAGCTAAGCACCCTCAGCCCAGTGCCGGTGCCCAAAAGACGTTAGCAATCAGCCTGTTGAACCGGTTAGGTTCGGGTTGAGGTCGGGTAGGGTTCGGACCACCGTCGCCCACCGCCCGCCCGATGCCGGCCAAAAGGCGAAAAAAAACCGTAGGCACTGCAATAAACCGCATTGCAACGATACTAACTTATTCATTAATAACCCCAAAACAACCCGTCAACACTGCAATGAAGACACCCCACCTAACACTCCTGCTGCTGCTCCTGCCCCTGCTGCTGCCGGCACAGGAGAGCCGTCCTGCCGGCACTTTGAGCCTCTCGCTTGCCGAGGCACAGCGCTATGCCGTAGAGCACAACGCGGCCATGCTCAACGCCAGCCTCGAGGTGCAGAAGGCCGAACTGAGCCGCTGGAAGACCTTGGCCTCGATGTTGCCGCAGGTCAAGGCCGGCTTTGACTATCAGAATATGTGCGGATACACCATGAATTTCGGCTCTGGCAGCATGGGAGGCGGCATGGGAACCATGTGGCCCGACACTGTGCTGGTGAACGGTATTCCGGTGGCTATAACGGTGCCGGCCAGCACCGCTCAGACCGAGACCTCCGAGAGCTCGGGCGGCATTGCCATGAATCCCAGCGGCACGCTGAGCCTCACGGTGTCGGTGGCCGTCACCGGCGCGCAGATTGTGGGCGCCATGCTGCAGAAGGTGGCCATGGACATGACCGACATCTCGCGCCAGCAAACCGAGCAGACCACCCGCGCCAACGTCAAGAACATATACGTCAGCATTCTGGCCATGGAGCAAACAGTGGGCCTGCTCGATTCGAGTTTGGCCAACCTCGAGCAGTTGGCCGCCACCAGCCAGGCCTCGGTTGATGTTGGTGCCGCCGAGCAGGTCGACGCCGACAAGCTGCAGGTGCAGGTGGCCACCCTCAAGAGCAGCATCAGCAGCAGCCGTCGCTCGTTGCAGGCTCTGCGCAACTCGCTGTTGTTGCAGCTGGGCGCCGACGTGAATTCGGATCTCGAACTCACCACACCCCTTGACGAGGTGCTCAGCGTTGACGCCGCCACGCAGCTGTTGGCGCAGGGTTTCGACATTACGCGCAACTACAACTACCGTCTGCTTGAGCAGAACGAGCAGGTGGCCAAGCATAACGTCACCATGGCGTGGATGGACTTCACGCCCACCGTGTCGGCCTACTACCAGTACAGTGCCAAGACCTACTTTGGCAAGGACGAGGGCTTCAACATGACCCCGCCCAACATGGTCGGCGCCTCGATCTCGGTGCCGGTGTTCAGCAGCGGTGCCCGCATGGCTGGCGTCAAGAGCGCCAAAATCGACCTGCAGGAAGCCGCAAACAGCCGCAAACAGGCCGAGGACGGGCTGCGGGTGCAGTACAACCAGCTGAGCTACGACCTGGCTTCGGCTCTCGAGACCTACGACATCCAGAGCCGAAACCTCGCGGTGACGCAGCGCGTGTTCGACAACATTGCCACCAAGTACCAGTATGGCCGGGCCTCGAGCCTCGAGGTCACCAACGCCTCGTCCGACATCATCAACGCCCAAAGCAGCTACATCCAGGCCGTTATGAGCGTGGTGAACGCCCAGATACAACTCGAGAACCTCTTAAATAACGAATAAAACACCAAAAAAGTATATGTACAGCAAAAGAAACACCATACTTGCCGTTGCCGCGCTGTTGCTGGCGGCCGGCGTCACATCGTCGTGCGGCGGCCGTGGCCAGGCTGGCGTCACCACCACCCAGAAAGAGGTCGAGAAGGTTAAAGTGCGGACCCTTGAACCTCAGCGCATAGCCAAGACCCTGGAGCTCAGCGCCACCCTCGAGGGCTACGAGACAATGAACGTATCGCCCTCGGTCACGGGCCACATCGAGCATATCTATGTCGAAGTGGGTTCGCGTGTGCAGAAAGGCTCTATGTTGGTGCGTATGGACCAGACGCAACTCAACACCGCCCGTATCAACCTGGCCTCGACCAAGACAGAGTATGAGCGCGTCAGCGCCCTCAAAGAGAGCGGCTCGATAAGCCAACAGGTCTACGACCAGACCAAAGCCGGCTACGACCAGCTGGTTGAAAACGAGAAGTTCCTGGAGCAAAACACCTTTGTACGTGCCCAGTTTAGCGGAGTTGTGGCTGCCAAGAACTACGAGGACGGCGAGATGTACACCGGAGCCCCCATCCTCACCCTCACGCAGATAAGCCGCCTCAAGGCCATAATCAATATTCCGGAGACCTACTTCCCCCTCGTCAAACAGGGCATGAAGGTCGAGGTAGAGAGCGACATATACCCTGACAAAGTGTTCCCGGCCACAATAGAGATTGTCTACCCCACCGTCGACCCCCAGAGCCACACCTTCCAGGCCAAACTCAACATACCCAACTCTGCTGAGAAGATACGTCCCGGCATGTATGTGCGTGCCCGTCTGGGTGTGGGCGAAACCGATGCCATGGTGGTCCCATACCAGAGTGTGCTCAAGCTCACCGGCAGCAACGACCGCTATGTGTTTGTGGCCGACGGCAGCACAGCCCGCCGCGTGGCCGTCACGCTGGGCCAGCGTTTCGACGACAATATTGAGATTGTTCCGGTCGAGGCCGGCGCCCTAAAAGCTGGCGACAAGCTTGTTGTTACCGGCCAGGCAAGATTAGTTGATGGTGTTACCCTTGAAATTGTAGAATAATGGCAATATACAAAACCGCTATTGAGCGCCCCATCACCACCGGCCTTATCTTTGTGGCCGTCATTGTGCTGGGCCTTTTCTCGCTGTCACGTCTGCCCATCGACCAGATGCCGGAGATGGATCCGCCGTATGTCACGGTGATGACCACCTATGCCGGTGCCAACGCCAGCGACATAGAGACCAATATCACCAAGATTATCGAAAACTCGCTCAACTCGGTCGATGGACTGAAGAACATCACCTCCAACTCGCAGGACAATATGTCTGTTGTAACGTTGGAGTTTGAGTGGGGCGAGAATATCGACGAGGCACTGAACGACATACGCTCCTACGTTGACCTGCTCTACGACAACCTGCCCGACGGCGTCAGCCGCCCGATGATCTTGAAACTCAACTCGTCGGCCATGCCCATTCTCCAGTTTGGCTTCACCGCCAAGGAGAGCTACCCGGGGCTGGACCGCATTCTTGAAGACAACGTGGTGAATGTGCTGAACCGCGTCGACGGCATTGGCAACATCACCGTCAGCGGCGCACCGCAGCGCTACGTCTATATCGACCTCGACCCCAAGCAACTCGACTCCTACGGCATACCGTTGGAACTTGTGGGCAACGCTATTAGCGCCAACAACCTCGACCTTGCCAGCGGCACGGTCAAGATGGGCAAGGAGCAGTACCAAATGCGAGTGAAAGGCGAATATGTCGAAAGCTCAGAAATAGCCGACATCGTGGTCACCACCACAGCAACAGGCAAACAGGTCTTTGTGCGCGACTTGGCTACTGTGCGCGACACCATCAAGGACCTCTCGCTCGACGAGAAAATCAACAGCCGCGACGGTGCCCGTCTCATCATCACCAAGCAAACCGGTGCCAACACCGTGGCCATTGCCCGCCAGGTGAAAAAAGAGATGGAGAAGATTATGAAGACCATGCCGCCAGACATTGAGGTGACCCTCATCCGCGATGGCTCTGAAGAGATTGTCAACGCCATCAACGGCCTCACCGAGAGTATCTTCTACGCCTTGCTTTTTGTGGTGTTGGTGGTGCTGGTGTTCCTCGGCAACTGGCGCTCGACGCTCATCATAGCGCTCACCATCCCCATATCGCTTGTCACATCATTCATCTATCTGCTGTTGGCCGACAGTTCGCTCAACATCATCTCGTTGGCTTCGCTCACCGTGGCAATTGGCATGGTGGTCGACGATGCTATTGTGGTACTTGAGAACATCACCAAGCATATAGAGCGCGGCGAGTCGCCCCGCGAGGCGGCAATCTGCGCAACCAACGAGGTGTGGACCTCGGTTATCGCCACCACTTTGGTGCTCGTTGCGGTGTTTGTACCCCTTACCATGGTGCCCGGCATGATGGGTATTATGTTCAAAGAGCTGGGCTGGATTATCACCATAGTGGTGTGCGTATCAACCACCGCCGCCATCTCGCTCATCCCCATGCTTTCGAGCAATATGTTGAAGGAGAAACCTTTCTTCCTGACCAAGGAGGCACGCGAGGAGAGCGAGGCCAAACAGGCTTCCAAAAAACTCACTTTCGACAAAACCATCGGCCGAGTGTTCAGCGCCATCGAGGCCTGGTACGCCAATGTGCTTCGCTGGTGTCTAGGCCACAAGAAACTGACGCTGGCCATAGCCTTGGTATTCTTTGTTGTGTCGATGATTCCCGTGGGTATGGGCAAGGTAGGTATGGACTTCATGAAGGAGCAGGACAACGGCCAAATCAGTGTCAGTGCCGAGCTGCAGCGTGGCACCCGCATTGAGGAGACCCTCAAGACCGCCCGCCACATGGAGGAGGACATACGCCGCCTGTTGGGCGACGACCTGCTGGTTATCTCCACCAACGCCGGCTCTAACGACGACGCCGGTTTCGCCGCACTCTTCAACAGCACCACTAACAACAAGATTTCGATGAACATACGCTGCACCAAGAAGTATGTGCGCAAACGCACCATCTTTGAGATGCAGGAGGATCTGCGCCGTTGCTTCGCCGAATATCCCGAGCTGGTCACCTATCAGGTAAACCAGGGCGGTATGATGGGCGGCGGAAGCAACAACTCGCTTTCGGTCGAAATCTACGGCTACGACTTCGACCAAACCACAGCTTTCACGCAGGAACTCAAACGACGCATTGAGCAGAATGTCAAAGGCGCCCGCGACACCCGCATAAGTCGTGACGAAGACCGCGCCGAACTGAAGATAGACCTCGACAAACAGAAATTGGCCCTCCACGGATTGAACGAAAGCACCGTGGCCATGTATATACGCAACCGCGTCAACGGCATGACGGCAGGCAACCTGAAGGAGGACGGCGAAGAGTACAAGATAGTGGTGCGCCTGCGTGAGGAATACCGTGACGCCATCTCCGATATCGAGCAACTCTCAATCCCCACGGCCACCGGCAAGATTATCAAGCTCGAGGAGCTCGGCACTGTCAGCGAATACTGGTGCCCGCCCACCATCGAGCGCAAAAACCGCCAGCGCTACCTCACTCTCTCGGTGATGCCTTACCGCACTTCGCTGCGCGACTTGGCAATGGCTGTGCAGAACGAGGTTGACCAAATGGGAGTCCCTGCCGGAATGCACGTCAGCCTCGCAGGCTCTTTCGAGGACCAGCAGGAGTCGACTCAGGCCATGATGCTCGTCGGACTGCTCATTCTCATGCTTGTCTACATCGTGATGGCCTCGCAGTTCGAGAGTTTCGGCAAGCCGGCAATCATCATGATGGCCATACCTTTCGCCCTGACTGGCACGGTGTTGGCGCTGCTCATTACCGGCGAGAACCTTGATATGGTGGGTATGCTCGGCATTGTGCTGCTCATCGGTATTGTGGTCAAGAACGGCATCGTGTTGGTGGACTACATCAACCTTATGCGCGAGCGCGGCATACCCCTCGGCGAGGCTATAGCCTTGAGTGGGCAGAGCCGTCTGCGCCCGGTGATGATGACCGCCTTTACCACCATCCTCGGCATGATACCCATGGCCACCTCGACCAGCGAGGGCTCTGAGATGTGGACCACGCTGGGCATCGTCGTCATCGGCGGCCTCACGGTCAGCACCTTCGTCACCCTCATCGTGGTGCCGGTGCTCTACGGCATCTTCAACCGCCGTGGAGACCAGGAACGCCTTGAACGCCAGCGCAAGAAATTTGTATTCATGAACATCAACTTAGAGAATTAGTATGAAATCCGTCCTCATAGTCTTCAACCAAGCCAACACCGAGCGTGTGGAGTATATGCTCGATATGCTGAACATACGCGGCTTCACTTTCTGGGAGAACGTGCAAGGTCGTGGCCACGAGAACGGCGACCCGCACCGCGGCACCCACACATGGCCCGAGATGAACAACGCCGTGATGACGGTGGTCGACGATGCCCGCGTTGACGACCTCCTCACCGCTGTGCGCAAGCTCGACCGCCGCAACGAGGAGGTGGGCATACGCGCCTTTGTGTGGAATATCGAGGCCAGCACCCTGTAATATCGGGCATTATTCGGGGCCTAAGGGCTGATGTGTGAAGGTGGGGCGATGTTGACCCGACCTTAACCCGAACCTAACCTATTTAAGCGGTTGGTTGTCTGCGGTTTGCGTTGCCGGTTGTTTTTTGCTGCGACCGAGTATGCGAACCCAGCCGTTATCTACTTCAGCTTCAACGCCGAAGACGTGTTTGATGTTTTCGGGTGTGAGCCCGTCGGCGGTGGAACCCTGGTAGACTACGCCACCGCCGCTGAGCAGCAGCAGGCGCGGACAGTAGCGAAGGGCTAGGTTGAGGTCGTGAATCACTATGAGTACGGTCTTGCCCTCGATGCCGGCCAGCAGGCTCAGGATGTCGAACTGGTGGGCTATGTCGAGGTTCGACACGGGTTCGTCGAGCAGCATGACGGGCGTTTGCTGGGCTATGGCGCGGGCCAGTGCAATGCGTTGCAGCTCGCCGCCGCTGGTGCGGTCGGTGCGGGTGTTGCGCAGGTGCCAGGTGTTGGTTTGGAGCATGGCCTGCTCCACGGCTTGCCGGTCGGCCTCGCTCTCGCCGTGCAGGTTGCGCTGGTAGGGGTTGCGGCCCGTCATGACGGTTTCGTAGGCGGTGAACTCTATGTCGCGCAACGGATGTTGCTGCACGTAGGCCACGCGGCGAGCCAGCTCGCGAGCGGGGTATGAGTGCACGGGGCGGCCGCACAGTTCGACGCTGCCGCCGGCGGGCTCCATGAGGCCGCCGATGCAGCGCAGCAGGGTGGTCTTGCCGCAGCCGTTGGGGCCCATGACGGCGTAGCAGGCGCCGCTCTCGATGGTGGCGCTCAGCCCCTGCAGCACGGTCTTGCGGCCGTAGCAAACCGAGAGGTCGGCTATGGCTATGGCGGGTTGCGGTGTATCGATGGTGTTTGTCATGGCTGCAGAGGGTTTAACGGCGGTTGCGGTAGAGAAGGTATATGAACAGTGGCGCGCCGACTATAGCGGTGAGGCTTCCCACGGGCAGTTCGGCGGGCTGCAGCAGGGTGCGGGCACCGGTGTCGCACAGCAGCATGAAAAGGGCTCCGGCCAATAGCGACGAGGGGACGAGGCGTCGGTTGTCGGGGCCGGCAACCAGACGCACGGCGTGGGGCACAATGAGACCTACAAAGCCTATAACGCCGCAGGTGCTCACGGCTACGGCCACCATGAGGGTGGTGAAGAGCAGCAGGCGCCGCTGCACACGCTCCACCTCCACGCCGAGGCTTTTGGCCGTGTCGGCTCCGGCCAGCAGCAGGTTGAGGTCGCGTGCCGAGAAGAGCACCGCCACAGAGCCCGCCACGGTAGCGGGGGCCAGCAGCGCAACGTCGAGCCACGAGGCCGAGGCAAAGCTGCCCATGGTCCAGAACACTATGCGCTCCATCTTGTCTTGGTGGAGCACCATCAGGAAGGTGACCACCGCGCCCAGCAGCAGGGTGAGGCACACGCCGGTGAGCAGCAGGGTGGGGGTGTTGAGACCCCGGGCCGACGAGGCCACGCGGTAGATGAGCCACACCGTGGCCAGGGCCGCCACAAGTGCCATGGCACCTATGCCCCAAACGCTATGCTCGAGGCCCAGCACTATGGCCACCGCCGCGCCCAACGAGGCTCCGGACGAGACGCCGAGCACGTAGGGGTCGGTCAGTGGGTTGCGGAATACCGACTGATAGGCCGCCCCGCTGGCCGCCAGCGCCGCCCCCACCAACATGGCCGCCACGATGCGCGGCAGGCGCAGGTTGAGGAAGATGTCGCTGTGCAGCAGCTCGGCCGGGCTCAGCTTGACCACGCCAGAACAGGCACTCCACGCCGCCGCCGCCACAAGGGCCAGCGCCAGCGCGGCAGGCAGCCAGGCACGCCGCCGGGGCATAGGGTCTACGGTATCAGTCATATAGCGTCCGTTTTTGCGAAAAATCGTTTTGCAAAAGTACAAAAAAAATCGCTAACCGCCAAAAAACAATGTCCAGCCACGTCGCCATATAAAATAAATAGCGCGCACAACGTGTTGGTTTTTAGCGTTATGGGCGTTATAAAGCCCTCTTTGGCAAAAAACAATTTGCGCATTTGCGAAAAAATTGCTAACTTTGCAACCGCTTTTAATAATGCAATGCAGCGAATTGACCCATGTTCGACTACGAGACAACCCTATCCTCAATCGAAGAAAAGCTGCGGCAACTCGGAACCGAGAGCGGCCCGAGCGGCGCAGTGGTCGAAAGCCGTTGCAAAGCATTGGAGCAAACCATAAATAAACAAAACATAATAATAAACCAATTAAGAGAAGAAAACAAGTTATTAACCACAGGGAACAAGCCGGCACCAACGGGCAACACCGCAGAGATACAGAACAGGATCAACCAGTTGATACGTACTATAGACCAGACTTTGGCCCTTATGGGCCAACCCATTGAAGGGCAGCCAGACCTCGCAGACACCGCCACACGCTCATGACAGACACCACAACAGTCAGCATATTAGACCGCAGCTACCGCCTCCGCATATCAGACGAGGAGCGCGAACACCTGCTGCGCGCCGCCGAGCTCATAGAGAGCCAGGCCAGGAGCTACGGCAAGCTCTACTCATACAAGGACAATCAGGATCTGCTGGCCATGGTGGCCCTGACGCAGATAACCCAACTGGTCAAGACCCAGGGCACGCTGAAAGCCAAGAGCGCCGACCTCGAGCGGCGCCTCGGTGCTATCGACAGCGGCCTCGACTCCCTCCTGCACCGCACCCAAAACAGTTTGTAAACTCAACACCATTTACAAACCGAGTCTGCTCATGGGCGGGTAAGCTGTATGGCCCATACGCCCGGCGCTCAAATCCTACCTTTGCAGAGTTTACCATAACTCCCGGAGGGACAGCGGTGCAGGATTTCTAAAAAGCACCAAGCACGGCACAGCGGCCGACGGCGTTCCCACACAACAAACAACCCAACCCAACACCATGATTATAGGAATCATTATCGGAATCGTTGCAGGAGGTGGCCTCACACTGTGGCTCGCCACCACCGTAATGCGCAACAGACTCTTGGGCAAGAGCCAGCAAGTGCTCAAAGACGCCGAAGAGAAAAGCGAAGTGCTCAAGAAAGAAAAAATGCTCCAAGCCAAGGAGAAATACCTGCAACTCAAAAGCGAGTATGACAAGCAAGTCAACGAACAGAACAACAAACTGCGCGACCAGGAGAACAAACTCAAGCAACGCGAGCAGACCCTGAACCAGAAGGTTGGCGAACTGCAGAAAAAAAGCGAAGAGCTCAAAGGTGTGAGCGACAAGCTCAACAGCGAGATAGACACCCTGCACAAGCGCCAGGCCGAGGTTGAAAAGGTTTACAGAGAAAGCCTAAGCAAACTTGAACACATAGCCGGCATGACCGCCGACGAGGCCAAGCAGCAGCTGGTGGAGTCCATGAAAGACGAGGCTCGCGCCGAGGCCAGCAACAGCATTATGGACATAATCGAGGAGGCCAAAAACACCGCCAACGAGCAGGCCAAGAAGATTATCATACAAAGCATCCAGCGCACCGCCACCGAAACCGCCGTCGAGAACACTGTGAGCGTCTTCAACCTTGAGAACGAAGATGTCAAGGGCCGTATCATTGGTCGCGAAGGTCGCAATATACGCACCCTCGAAAGCCTCACCGGTGTCGAAATCATCATCGACGATTCGCCAGATGCCATCATCATCAGCGGCTTCGACCCCGTGCGCCGCGAGATTGCACGTCTTTCGCTCCACAAACTTGTCACCGACGGCCGCATTCACCCGGCCCGTATCGAGGAGGTGGTGGCCAAAACCCGCCGCCAGATTGAGCAGGAGATTGCCGAGGTGGGTAAACGCACCTGTATAGATCTTGGCATTGTAAACATGAACCATGAGCTTATGCGCATGGTAGGCCGCATGAAGTACCGTTCCAGTTACGGCCAGAACCTGTTGCAACACAGCCGCGAAGTGGCCAACTTGGCCGCTACTATGGCTTCTGAGCTGGGTCTGAACCCAAAACTTGCCAAGCGCGCCGGTTTGCTGCACGACATAGGCAAAGTGCCCGAGACCGATCCCGAAATGCCTCACGCACTGTTCGGCATGCAGTTGGCCGAAAAATACAAAGAGCACCCCGATGTGTGCAACGCCATCGGAGCTCACCACGACGAGGTGGAGATGACCAACCTCATCAGCCCCATCATACAGGTGTGCGATGCCATAAGCGGCGCCCGCCCGGGAGCCCGTCGCGAGGTAGTCGAGGCCTACATCAACCGACTCAACAAACTTGAGGAGATGGCCATGACCTACCCCGGTGTGGTCAAGACCTACGCCATCCAGGCCGGCCGCGAACTGCGCGTTATTGTGGGTGCCGACAAGATTGGCGACACCGAGGCCACCAAACTCAGCTACGACCTCTCGCGCCAGATTCAGAACGAGATGACCTACCCAGGCCAGATCAAAGTCACTGTGATACGCGAAACACGTGCCATCAACTACGCCAAGTAAGCCATGCTAACACAGCTCTTCATAAACTGGAATGTCGACCCTATCATGTTCCAAATAGGCTCCTACGGCCTCAGATGGTACTCCATGGGGTTCCTTTGCGCATTCCTGTTCGGCTACTTCATTCTGAGCCGTATGTTCGCCAAGGAGAAGGTGGAGGCCAAGCTGCTCGACGCACTGGTGGTCTACATCTTTCTTGCTGTGCTGATTGGAGCCCGTTTGGGCCACTGCCTATTCTACGAGCCAGACTATTTCTGCACCGCGGAACATTGGCTTGAGATTTTCCTGCCCTTCAATCTGAAAACTGGCCAATTCACAGGCTACCAAGGGTTGGCCAGCCACGGCGCTGCCATTGGCATACTGTTGGCCCTGTGGCTCTACAACAGGCGCTACCACCTCAATGTGCTGTGGGTGCTCGACCGCCTTGTGATTGTGGTGGCCCTGGGCGGTGCTTTCATACGCTTGGGCAACCTCTTCAACAGTGAGATTTACGGTGTCGAGACATCGTTGCCATGGGGTTTTGTGTTCGAGCGCAACGGCGAGACTGTGCCCAAACACCCAACGCAGCTCTATGAGTCGTTTTCATACCTCATCATCTTCATTGTCAGTTCCATAGTCTACTGGTCAAAGAAGGGCAAGCTTCACAACGGCCGCCTCTTTGGCTGGTGGTTGGTGGCCCTCTTCGGCGCCAGGTTGCTGATAGAGTTTGTCAAAGAAGACCAGGTGGCTTTCGAGGCCGGCATGACCCTCAATATGGGCCAGCTGCTCAGCCTGCCGTTCATTTTGGGAGGTTTGGTCATGGTTTGGCTTTCGCACCACAATAAATTGCCAGAATCAACGTTTACGAATAAAAAGGAGAACCCAAAGAAATGAAAACCTTAATATTGATACGCCACGGCGAAAGCGAGTGGAATAAACTCAACCTGTTCACAGGATGGACCGATGTCGACCTTACCGAGGCCGGTATGCAAGAGGCCTATGAGGCGGGTCGTCTGCTCAAGGCCGAGGGCTATCGCCCCGAATTGTGCTTCACTTCGTACCTCAAACGTGCTGTAAAGACCCTCAACCAGGTGCTCGACGCTATGGATATGGACTGGCTGCCGGTGCAGAAAAGCTGGCGCCTCAACGAGAAAAGCTACGGCGCCATCCAAGGTCTCAACAAGGCCGAAACCGCTGCCAAATACGGCGACGAGCAGGTGCTTATGTGGCGTCGCTCTTTCGATGTACAGCCCCCGGCACTCGACCTGCACGACGAGCGTAGCCCGCGTATGGACCCCCGTTACAATGAGATACCCGACAACCTTATACCCCTCACTGAGAGCCTCAAGGACACCATCGGACGCCTCATGCCCTACTACCGCGGCACCATCATGCCCGCCTTCGACAACCGCAACACCCTTATGGTCGTTGCCCACGGCAACTCGCTGCGTGGCATCGTCAAGGAGCTCAAAGGTATGGGCAACGACGAGATTATCAAGTTCAACCTGCCCACAGCGGTGCCCTATGTCTTCACTTTCGACGAGCGCATGAACCTTGTAGAGGACAAGTTCCTCGGCGACCCCGATGTCATCGCCGCCAAGATGCAGAGCGTTGCCAACCAGGCCAAGCGCAAGTAGTGTCTATATGGTAAAAATCGGTGACCACTCTGCAAGAAAAGAGATGGTTGCGAGCTAAACAGACAGAGGCGGTGCCAATAGCACCGCCTCAATTTTTCAATATAACAAATTGCAAATCAGCGTAAAGCCGAAAACATAGATTGCCATTGGAAAGAAAAAAAGAAAAAAATTTGGCCAGTTCGCAAAAAGTTAGTAATTTTGCAGCCGATTTCGCTTGACGGGAAAGTGAGATTTTTCGCGGAGAAATCAGAATGCTTCAAACGCAAACGGAGAGGTGGGTGAGTGGCTGAAACCAACAGTTTGCTAAACTGTCGTACTCGATTAGGGTACCGGGGGTTCGAATCCCCCCTTCTCCGCCAAGGCAAAGGAAAGTGAAAGTTAGAGATTGGCGCAATCAATTCACAACTTTCACTTTTTTTTGGAAACAAAAAGTGTCAACAGGGCCGTGAGCCCTATCGGGATATAGCGAAGTCCGGTTATCGCGCCTGCTTTGGGAGCAGGAGATCCCCAGTTCGAATCTGGGTGTCCCGACAAAGAAAGCGAAAGGCCGCCACGCGGCCGCGCAATGCAAGGCCCCGTAGCTCAGTTGGATAGAGCAACTGCCTTCTAAGCAGTAGGTCCTGCGTTCGAATCGCAGCAGGGTCACTATCGCAAAAAATTATTTACCGCACCGGCCACAAAGCCGGTGTTTCCATAGACGGCCGTAGCATTATGGTCGGGTTGAGGTCGGGTCAAGGTCGCCTAAAAGGGGTCTTTATCCGATGTTGATCCGAACCTAACCCGACCTTAACCCGACCTTAACCCGACCTTGATGGGTTTTTTAGAGGCGGCGTATGCGCGAGGGGTCCCACTTGTCCTTGGGCTGGTTGTCGCCAGCCGGCACTCCTACGGGCACCACGCTGTAGGGCACCACGTTGGCCGGCAGCTGCAAGGCGCGGCGTATGGGGTCCATGCGGTCGGCAAAGGGGTAGCAGGCTGTCCAGCAGGCTCCCAGGCCGTGGGCCTCGGCGGCCAGCAGCAGATTCTCGGTGGCGGCACCCATGTCGTCGCGCCAGATGGGGTTGGGCATGGTTACGGCGGCGCCCTCGGGGTTGTCTCGCGGCGGACGGGTCACTGTGGTGTCGGCGCAGAGCACTATGACGGCGGCGCTCTCCTTGAACATACGCATATTGAAGTTGCCCTCAAACACGCTGTCGTACTGGCTCTTGTCGGTCAGCACCACGAAGCTCCAGGGCCTGATGTCCATGCCCGACGGAGCTGCCATGGCGGCGCGCAACAGGTTGTCTATCACGGCGGCGGGCACGCTGTCGGCCGTGTATGAGCGCACACTCTTGCGGCTCAGGATGTTGGCCATCACGGCATCGGCGGTAGTTGTGGCGTTCTTGTGGCAGCACGAGGCGGCCAGCAGCAGCGCGGCGGCTGCAAAAAGGATTGTTTTTTTCATCTTCTTGTGTTGTGTTGTTCAAAATGCAAAGGTAAGAATTTTTTTGCAAACGCGAGACTTCTGTCCCAATTTTTTTTGTCGAAAGCCTTCCCGAACCGCCTCCAAAACGGCTCTTACAAGGGTGTCTACGGTGCCGGATTTCGTCCCAAAATTGGTGGGATGAATGGTTAGAAACCGTAATTTCGTCCCTAAAAACGACCGTTTCGGCACCAAAACGACCGTTTTCGTCCCACTTTTTCGTCCCACTCACTCTTTTTCTGTCCGGTGCCCTGAAAGGCTGTAATTTTGCAGCCGAAAATTTAATTCAGAACAATATGAATACATATCTTGATAGTCTTGAGACCAGTTTTGCCGAACACTGGCACGATGTTGCGCTGAGCAACTACGGGGGTGAGGAGCTGACCTATGGCCGCGTGGCTGCCCATGTGGCTGCCCTGCACCTGCTTTTTGAAGGACTTGGAGTGCGCGAGGGCGAGCACGTGGCTGTTTGCGGCGCACCTTCGGCGCGCCGCTCGGTGGCGCTGCTTGCCGTGATAACATACGGTGCCACCGTTGTCAACTGTGCCCACGGCCACTGCCCCGAGGGGTGCGGCATTATGCTGGCCGACGAGACCTGTTTCGCTGTCATGGAGACCGAGGTCAAAGCCATGCGTTGTGTGCTGGCTCTCGACGATTTCAGTCTGCTGCACGCCGCCGACCCGGTGGTGGCCCAGGCTTGCAGGGGGCTCGAAGAGCGGTTCAATGCTCTATATAGTGGCGGCCTGACTCCGGCCACGCTGCGTTTCCGTCGTGCGGCCGGCACGGTAGCCGCCATTGTTAGCCCCGACGGGTTGGTGGTGAGCTACAACACTCTGTGCCATAGCATTACGGCTGCCGATGCCTCGCTTGGCCTCACCGCCGGCGATTCTCTTCTGGCACTTTTGCCGCCATGGAGCACCGACACCGTGGTCAACGAGCTGCTGTTGCCCCTCAGGGCTGGCTGCCAGGTGCACTATGTGCGCACCGGCATCGATGTGGTTGAAGCGTTGGCCGAGGTGCGTCCCACGGTGGTCGACTCGCTGGCCGTCAAACAGGTAGAAAGCCGTTTGCGCAAACCCGTGCTTTCCCTTTGGGGCCGCAAGCACCGTCAAACCCAGGTTGCCGAGGCTCTGGGCGGACGCGTCAGCAACGTCATTTAGTTCAGTCTATATGCAGGTTGTGCCCCATGCGCTCCTGCTTTGTCTTTAGGTAGCGCTCGTTGTATTTGTTGGGCTCGATGACTATGGGCACAATCTCGGTTACCTCGAGGCCGTAGCCTTCCAACCCGGTGCGTTTCACGGGGTTGTTGGTTATCAGGCGCATCTTGCTCACCTTTTGGTCGCGCAGAATCTGTGCGCCGATACCGTAGTCGCGCTCGTCGGCTTTGAAGCCGAGTTTGAGGTTGGCGTCGACGGTATCGAAGCCCTGCTCCTGCAGGTGGTAGGCTTTGAGCTTGTTGACCAGGCCTATGCCGCGACCCTCCTGGCTCATGTAGACGATGAGACCCTTGCCCTCGTGCTCCACCATCTCCATGGCGCGGTGCAGCTGGTCGCCGCAGTCGCACTTGCAGCTGCCGAATATGTCGCCGGTGGCGCAGCTGCTGTGCACTCGCACCAGCACCGGCTCGCCTTCCTGCCACTCGCCCTTTTTGAGCACCATGTGGGTGTTGCCGTTGTCGAGCTGGGTGTAGGCTATGAGCCTGAAGTTGCCCCACTGGGTGGGCAGGAACACGTCCTCCTCCTTGCGTATGAGGGTCTCGTGAGCCACGCGGTAGGCTATGAGGTCTTTGATGGTAATGATTTTGATGCCGAACCGTTTGGCCACCTCCTGCAGCTGCGGCATACGGGCCATGGTGCCGTCGTCGTTGATAATCTCGATGAGAGCGCCGGCGGGCCTGAGTCCGGCCAGGCGTGCCAAGTCGACGGCGGCCTCGGTGTGGCCGGCGCGCACCAGTACGCCGCCGTTGCGGGCGCGCAACGGGTTGATGTGACCCGGGCGTCCCAACTGGTCGGCTGTGGTGGCGGGGTCGGCAAGGGCGCGGATGGTGCTGGCGCGGTCGTGCATACTGACGCCGGTGGTGCAGCCGTCGAGCAGGTTGTCGACCGTCACAGTGAAGGGGGTGCCTAAAAGCGAGGTGTTGTCGTGCACCTGCATATCGAGGTTGAGTTCATGGCAGCGGTCTTCGGTAATGGGAGCGCAGAGCACTCCGCGGCCGTTCTTGAGCATGAAGTTGACGTGTTCGGGAGTGATTTTCTCGGCGGCCATGATAAAATCGCCCTCGTTTTCGCGATCTTCGTCGTCGACCACGATGACAAATTTGCCCTGCCTGAAATCCTCAATAGCTTCGTCTATAGTGTTGAGTAAGAAATCCATAACTCTGGTATTCGGTGTTTGGTTGGGTTCAAAACGTTCTGCAAAGTTACACTTTTTTTTCATATCATGCCGACACGTGGCACAATATTTTCGGCCGTTGCGCGTTACTTTAGTATAAAAATACAAAACAGCAATGACCGAATTTGAGAAATACGCCACCCGTCACCGTGGCATAAGCAGCACCACTTACGCCAAGTATACCTCGGCAATCAATAGTTCGCTGACCCCCTACATTGTCGAGGAGCGCCAGCTCAATGTGGCCCAGATGGACGTCTTCAGCCGCCTGATGATGGACCGCATCATCTTCCTCGGCACCGCCATCGACGACTATACCGCCAATGTCATCCAGGCACAGCTCCTCTTCCTCGAGAGCGTTGACCCCACCAAGGACATACAGATTTACCTCAACTCGCCAGGCGGCTCGGTATATGCCGGATTGGGCATCTACGACACCATGCAGTACATCCAGCCCAAGGTCTCGACCATCTGCACCGGCTTGGCCGCATCGATGGCCAGCGTGTTGCTCTGCGCCGGCGAGAAAGGCCGCCGCTGTGCCCTGCCGCACGCCCGTGTCATGATTCACCAGCCCATGGGCGGCGCCGACGGCCAGGCCACCGACATGGAGATTACCGTGCGCGAAATTCTCAAGCTCAAGAAAGAGCTCTACGAAATTATTGCCAAGCATAGCGGACAGCCCTTCGAGCAGGTCGAGAAAGACTCCGACCGCGACCACTGGTTCACCGCCGACGAGGCTCTGGCCTATGGCATGATTGACGAAGTTCTGACTAAGAAATAACGTATAGCTCCCTTAAGCCCTATGCAAGTCAAAATCAAAAACACCTCCCACCACCAGCTGCCCAAGTACGAGACCTCCCAGTCGGCCGGCATGGACCTCCGCGCCTATCTGCCCGACGGACCCGTCACCCTCGCCCCCATGCAGCGCGGCCTCGTCAAGACAGGCCTCTTCATGGAGCTGCCCGAGGGCTACGAGGCGCAGGTGAGGCCCCGCAGCGGCCTGGCTCTCAAGAAGGGTATCACTGTACTGAACAGCCCTGGCACCATCGATGCCGACTACCGCGGCGAGATTTGCGTCATCCTCATCAACCTCAGCAATGAGGATTTCGTTATCAACGACGGCGAGCGCATAGCCCAGATGGTCATAGCCCGCCACGAGCAGGCCGAGGTCATCCAGGTCGAGGAGCTTACCGACACCGAGCGCGGCGCCGGCGGTTTCGGCCACACCGGCAAGAACTGAAAACTATGAAACGGCTGGCGCATAGTGTTCTTTTCTGCATTGTGCTGTCGCTGGTCTCCTGCCATGCGCAAACCGCCACTGCGCCGCAGGCTGCAGCCTTTCGCACCGGTGCCGAAGTGTTTCTGGACGATAACTCTCAACTCCCAACCGTCGCCGTTGTCGCCAACCAAACCTCTATAATCGGCAACACCCACCTCGTCGACACCCTGTTGGCGCTGGGCATAGATATAAGGAAGATATTCTGTCCCGAGCACGGCTTTCGCGGCACCGCAGCCGCAGGTGCACACGTAGACAACAGCGTCGACCCAAAGACCGGCATCCCCATCGTCTCGCTCTATGGCAAGAACAAGAAGCCCACGCAGGAGCAGCTGAAGGATGTCGATTGTGTCCTCTTCGACCTGCAGGATGTCGGCTGCCGCTTCTACACCTATATCAGCACGTTGCATTATGTGATGGAGGCCTGCGCCGAAGCTGGCATACCGCTCACTGTCCTCGACCGCCCCAACCCCAACGGCCACTACGTCGACGGCCCGGCGCTCGACACGGCCCGCTACCGCTCCTTTGTCGGTATGCACCCCGTGCCTGTGGTCTACGGCATGACCATCGGCGAATATGCCAAGATGATTAACGGCGAACATTGGCTGGCAGGCGGCATAGAATGTCGCCTCACCGTCGTTCCCATGCAGGGCTACCGTCGCGATAGCGTGGGCTACGAGCTGCCCGTGCCGCCGTCGCCCAACCTGCGCAACGCCCACGCCA
The DNA here is from genome assembly GCA_024685285.1 of Bacteroidales bacterium. GTDB lineage: Bacteria > Bacteroidota > Bacteroidia > Bacteroidales > P3 > Colimorpha. Next base: position 89,252 of record JAIKVZ010000031.1, on the reverse strand, counting down.
TAGCCCTCTACCCGAGCCTCTGCCTCTTCGAGGGCACCAACTGCGGCGTCGGCCGAGGCACTGATTACCCCTTCGAGTGGGTCACCTACGGCGCCGACACCCTCGACCTGCGTCAGGCGCAAGCCCCGGCGGCCTTCAGCCTGCAGTATCTCATAGCGATGTACAGGCGCGTGCCCCAGGGCCGGTTTTTCCAGAAGAGCAACTTCTTCGAGAAACTGGCCGGCAACGGCGACCTCCGCCGTCAGATAGAGTCCGGAATGAGTGAAGAGGCCATACGCGCCACCTGGCAGCCCGCCCTCGACCGTTTCAAAGCCGTGCGCCAGCGCTACCTCATCTACTGAAATCCCACCCTCTGCGCAAAGTTTTTTGCCAAAAGCGGCCTCCAATTGAAATTTTTTGCGTAACTTTGCAAAAAGTTTATTCACGAAAAACGAGCCGGAGAGCCAGTCTTCAACACAACCTTGTACCGAATTTTCAGTAATAACGGATTATGAGAGACTTTAGATATATCTTTGTTATGATTTGTGGCTTTATTGCCATATGCTTTTCATCGTGCAGCAATGGCACATGTACTAACGTTGGCGAGTATTTTGTAGGCAATGACACCGATAAAGAGATTGCAATAGTGTATACCTCAAAAACATATTTCAAAGTGCGTATTCTATCAAACAGTTGCACCTATGACACCATAGATACTCTGTATACAGACAACCATCAGAACAAATATTGGCGTAGACTGACCAAGTTTTACATCCCCCCATTGACTCCGACTGATTCAATACTCGAATTGATTAGGTATGAGGAAGCTGATGAATATACTTGTCACTACGATGAGCCCTATATTGAGGTATGGAAAATATACAATTTGGAGGACACTACATCAATCAAAAAAGGCGAGTTGGGTAAAGGTCTATACTGCAGAGACAGTGATATTGACAGTTTTGTAGAAGTAACGAGCACGTTTGATATAATCAAACATGAAAAGGCGTACTGGACCTACCGGCTTACGGTTACCGATTCGCTGCTGTCGCTTATGCAGAAAGACACCTCGATGTTGCGCCTCTTCCCCGACTACTACGGCGGCGAATAGTTCTTTTGTCTCTTGTGACGGGCTTTGCGGCGAAGGGTGTGCAGTTTTTTTCGCCATATTGAAATTTTTTGCGTAACTTTGCAGGGCGTGCATCAGCCGCAAAGAACCGAAATTAGTTTAAAAACAATTTAAAACCAGTTAGTTATGTTTAAAAAAGTACTTATCCTCTCGGCCGCCATGGTGCTGGCTTTCGGCCTCAAGGCCCAAACCATCATGGAGACCACCTGCAAAGTCGGCGACTTTATTGCCCCGGCATTAGTTATGTCTATAGAAAAGGATGTCAAACTGACCCAGGACGCTATGCGCCAGCGCCTCAAAGACACCAAGCTCAAAGTCAAGAACGTCGACGGCTATGTGGCCATACTGGACCAGAAGTTCGAGCAGATTGCCCCCACCCCCGTGAACTTCTACACCAAGGTTGAAGAGATGGGCCAACGCAAAGACCGCACCACCATGGTCACCGTGTGCGCCATGACCAACGACCTCACCATCGACCAGCAGACCGTGCAGGCCAATGTGCGCCTCTTCCTCCAGGATTTTGCCGGCTACGTGGTGCGCTACGAGGCACAGCAGAACATGGAGGCACAGCAGGACAACCTGAAGAAGGCCCAGAAGGCTTCGGACGCCGCCGTCTCGGCCCTGTCGAGCCTGGAGAAAGACATTGCCTCCGACCAGCAGAAGATTGCCGACAAGCAGAAGGATATCGAGAAATACAAAGCCAAAATAGCCGAGTGCGAGCAGGACATCAAGAACCTGCAGGCCGGCATTGAGAAAAAGCAGGGCAAGAAGGACGACGCCCAGAAGAAAGTCGACGCCACCGGCCAGACCGTGCGCGAGACCGAGGGCGAAGTGGAGCGCTACCGCCAGCAGGCCCAGTAAACCAGCCACTTGCGCAAACATTTCGAGGCCGCCGCAGAACTCTGCGGCGGCCTCGTTTTATCTGTCTGTATGCCAGCTTGTTGTGCGGGTTAGGTTCGGGTTGAGGTCGGGTTTGGGTCGGGCAGGCCTCGCGGCTGGGTGCACGGGCTCCGGACAGAGGGCGACCTTGGCCCGTCAGTACCCTGATGGTCAGCGCACTAAGGTCATCTCGTTAATCAGGTGGCTTGCGCCGGCAAAGCGGTCGATGATGAAGAGGCAGTAGCGCACGTCGAGCGATATGTTGCGGCAGTAGGCCGGGTCGAAGAGCAGGTCGCTCATGGTGCCCTCCCAGCAGCGGTCGAAGTTTATGCCAATGAGGCGGCCGTCGGCGTCGAGCACCGGGCTGCCGCTGTTGCCGCCCGTGGTGTGGTTGGTGGCAATGAAGGCCACGGGCATCTCGCCGAGTTCGTTGGCGAAGGGGCCGTAGTCGCGGCTGCGCCAGAGCTCTTTGAGGCGGGGCTCGACCACGTAGTCGTAGATGTCGGGGTTCTCTTTCTCAATAATGCCGTCGAGGGTCGAGTAGTGGGTGTAGCGCACCGCATCCCTCGGGCGGAAGCCCTCGACATGGCCGTAGGCCACGCGCAGTGTCAGGTTGGCGTCGGGGAAGAAGTTGCTGTCGGGATACATCTCCATCATTCCCTTGACGTAGGTGCGCATAAGCAGGTTGATGCTGTCGGTCATGCGGTTGTAGAGGGCGTTCTGGTCCTCCGCGCCGTTGTAGCGGCCGAGGGCATAGCTGCGGGCCACGCTCAGCAGTTCGAAAGCCGGGTCTTTGCTTATTGTCTTGCGGTCGGCCTTGTTCTCGCCGTCGTACTGGTCCATAAAGGCGGCAAAGCGGTCGGGGTTGTTGAGTATGGAGCGGTCGAACACGCGGTTGAGGGTCTTGCGCACATCGGCCTCGCTCTTGTGCTTTTTGTCCATATAGGGTGCCTGGCCGGCGCGCCAGGCGGCTATGAAGGTCTCGACAAATATGGCGCGGTCGACCTTGAGGTGAGCCTGCCAGATGCTGTCCTCATCGAAGAGGCGAGCGTTGCTGCGGTCGATGGCGCCGCCGGCCTTGAGCAGGCGGTCGGTGTCGTTGCCGGCCATGTAGAGGTTGTGCAGCAGCTGAGCCCGCTGCATGAGGTCCGAAGCCAGTATGGCCTCGCTGAACCACACCCGCCGCTCGGCCACGGGGCGCAGACGTTTGTAGAGGCTCTCGAGCTGGCCGAGCACGTTGCGGTACTCGGGCTTGCCGGCGGCCCATCTGCGGAATGCGGCCTCCTGGGACCTCTTCTGCTCAACGCCGTGCAGGCGGTTGATGCCGAGGGTCTCGCCCTGCCACTTCTTCCAGCCGTTGGCAATGTTGGCCACGGGCGTGGCATAGCGCAGGCGCAGTGCCGGCGAGAGTTCCTGTGCAGCCTTGTAGTTGCGGAGGCGTATGTCGCGCATGGCTATGCGTATGGGGTTCTCCACGTTGGCGGCGAGGTTCACGGCGTCGTGGGTCACGTAGCGGCGCGTGGTGCCTGGGTAGCCGAACACGAAGGTGAAGTCGCCCTCGTCGACTCCTTTAAGACTTATCTCCAAGTGCCTGAGCGGATGATAGGGCTGGTTGTCCTTGCTGTATTCGGCGGGCTTGTTGTCCTTGCCGGCGTAGACGCGGAACACGCTGAAGTCGCCTGTGTGGCGCGGCCACATCCAGTTGTCGGTGTCGCCGCCAAACTTGCCTATGTTGCTCGGCGGGGTGCCCACCAAACGCACATCGGTGAAGACCTCGTTGATGTAGGCGAAATATTGGTTGCCGTAGTAGAAAGGCTTGATCACGCAGCGGTAATGGGTGCCCTGGGTGAGGCGCTCGCTCACAGCCTTGATGTTGTTGTCGACCACTGTCTGGCGGTCGCTCTCGCTCATCGAGGGCTCCACTCCGTCCAGCACCTCGGCGGTCACCTCCTCCATACGCACTAAGCGGGTGGCGGTGAGGCCCGGGCAGGGAAGCTCCTGGCTGCGGTCCATGGCCCAGAAACCGTGGGTGAGGTAGTCGTGCTCCACCGTCGAGTGGCTCACAATGTAACTGTAGCCGCAGTGGTGGTTGGTGAGCAGCAGACCCTCGGGGCTCACAAACTCGCCCGAGCAGCCGCTGCCGAAGAGCACCACGGCGTCCTTGAGCGAGGCTTGGTTCACGTCGTAGATGTCGCTGGCCGAGATGTGCATACCGGCTTTCTGCATGGCTGCCTCGTTGCGGTTGAGCAGCATGGGTATCCACATACCCTCGTCGGCCACGGCCGCCGGGGCGATTATCAGGGCCGCAAGGGCCAGAAACAGAGTCTTTTTCATCATCGGTAGAGGTTGAAATTAGTGTTACAGTATAAATAACGCAGCCCCGCCGTTTTTATTGTGCGGGGCCGCAGTGTTTTTTGTAGTTGCCAGTGGTTGAGGGAAATGCCGCGCGACACGCTTTTCAGCCATTAGAACAGGTCGGCGTGGGTGCCTGTGTCGAGCATCAGCAGGGTGAGGTGCGTGTCGTTCTGCTCCCAGACAAGAAGCCAGTTCGGCTAGATGTGACACTCCCACGTCATTCCACCCTTGAAGCCCGACAGCTTGTGCGGACGGTACTTGCGTGGTAGTGTGCCACTCTCTGCCAGCAGTTTAATGACCTCGGTCAACTTGTATATGGGCAAACCTCGTTTGCTGCACAGGCGCAACGATCTCTCGAAGCGGTTAGAATAGCTGACGATATACTTCATTTCTCTGAAAGTATGTGTTCAATCATTTCGTCTATTCCTCCGTGCCACTCGGTGACGCGTCCGGCGGCCACGTCCTCGTAGGCCAGCTCTATGCCGCTCTTGCGGCGCGGCTTGGCCGGGGCCTCGTTGATATGGAAAATGTCCATCGTGCGGAGCAGTTCTATAATGCTGCGGGCAGTCTAGTTGCGCCCGTCGTAGGTTATTGTCATTGTTGCCATAATATGTTGTTTTTATGATTTCTTGGTTGTTTTCATTTTGCAAAAATACAAATATTTTTTATAATATAGGTGTAAGTCGCGATTTTTTTGTATCTTTGTGGGCTGATGAACTTTTTGAGAAAGTTGATAACGCTTTGTGTTACAAAGCGTAACATTGATAATGACACCACGCAGGAGACCATGAAATACCTCATAGTCGGGTTAGGCAATGTGGGTGAGGAGTACGAAGGCACTCGTCACAACAGCGGATTTATGGTTGTAGACCATCTGGCCGCCGAGGCCGGTGCGCGCTGGAGCTTGGAGCGCCACGCCTACCGCACCGAGGTGCGCCATCGTGGCCGCACGCTGGTGCTTATCAAGCCCACCACCTACATGAACCTCAGCGGCAAAGCCGTCAAGTACTGGCTGCAGGCCGAGCGCGTGCCTATGGAGCAGCTTTTGGTGGTGGTTGACGACATTGCCCTGCCCCTGGGTACTCTGCGCATGAAACAGAACGGCTCGGCCGGAGGCCACAACGGTTTGGCCGACATCGAGGCCTCGCTGGGCTCGACAGCCTACGCCAGGCTGCGCGTGGGGGTGGGCGACAACTTTTCGCGAGGCCATCAGATAGACTATGTCCTGGGCCGCTTTAAACCCGAAGAGGAGCCCCTGCTGCGCCAAGCCATAGAGCACGCTGCCGAGGGCATACACCGCTTTGTGACCCAAGGCATAGAACGCGCCATGAACTTCACCAACACCAAACCCCAGCCGCAACCATGAGAGTGCTCACCATCGACATAGGCAATACCAGCACCAAGGCCGCCCTCTTTGGCCCCGATGGTGGCATGACCCTTGTCGAGAGCCTCAACGGCGTGGCCTACGACCGCGCCATAGCCTGTGTGAGTGGCAAGGCCGACGGGCTGCCTGCCGATGTGCAACAGTTGGGTCCCGATACCGAGGTGCCGATTGCTGTGGCCTACGACCGCGCCGCGTTGGGCCCCGACCGTCTGGCTGCCGCCTGCGGAGCCTGGGCTCTGGCCGGAGGTGCCGACTGTGTGGTAGTAGACGCCGGTACTTGCATAACCGTCGATCTGGTACGCTCCGGCACCTATGTTGGCGGTGCCATAATGCCCGGCATTGCCATGCAGTTGCAGGCTCTGCATTCGCACACCGCGCATCTGCCGCAGATAGGCATGGAGCAGATGGCCGTGGACAACACGGCTGGCGGCGACACGGCACAGTCGATAGCGTTGGGAGTAGGTCAAGGAACAGTCTGTGCCATAGAGGGTCTAACCAGTCGTTACGAAGCCGACGGGAAGTGTCGGCTCTTCCTCACCGGCGGCAATGCCGCCATGTTGCAGCGCTGCGGCCTTTGGCAGGGTCGCGAGCACTCGCTGCAACCCTCGTTAGTACTCTACGGACTATATAGAATAACGCAATGCAATCTGAAATAGTATGAATTATATCAAAAAAATATTGTTGCTTGTGACAGTGGTTTTTACAGCCCTGCAAGTCACCGCCCAGAGTGGTAGCAACACCCCGTTTTCGCAGTACGGTATAGGCCTTGGCAGCCAGCCCTACAATATGCCCCTTACGGCACGTTTGGGCGGTGTGGCCATAACCCGTGCCGGCAACAACTTTGTCAACCCCTTCAATCCCGCCAGCTACGCCTCGGTGCAGCCGCAGAGTTTTGTTTTCGACATGGCTTTCAGCGTGCAGACCGCTTCGCTGAGCGATGCTTCGGCTCGACTGACCGATTTCTCCACACAGCTGGCGTACATTGCCTTTGCCATGCCCGTCACCAAGTGGTGGAAGATAGGCGGCGGCATCATGCCCTACAGCAATACCGACTACGAGTCGGTGAGCAGCGACGTAGATCCTGTTGGCGGCCCTGTCAAGACGCGCTACTACGGTTCAGGTTCGGTAAGCGAGGCTTTTATTGGCAGTGCATTCAACATCATAGGCGGCGACAACCCCGACAGCCTCTCGTTGCAAGCCGGCTTTAACATCAAGTTGCTTACCGGTTCACAGCAACGCGCCATAAGCTATGAGCAGCTTGATGCCGCAACCACCTACAAAATGAGTTCGCGTAAAATCAAGGACACTCGTGTGCGCAACCTTGAAGCCGATGCCGGCGTGCAGCTGCGTCTGCCCTTGGGCGGAAACCGTGTGTTGGGCGCAGGTCTCACCTTTGCTCCAGGGATTAAGCAGAACATTGACGAAGAGGCCGTGATATATACGTATTTCAGCGAAAGTTCCACGCTGGGCGACACCGTGTTCCCTCTCCGTGGCCAGTCGGGTCAGTTTGTAAGCACCATAGAGATTCCCACAACTGTTGGTCTTGGCCTCTCGCTTGAGAGTGGCCGCTGGTTGCTTGCTGCCGACGCCGTTACGGCACCGTGGAGCGGTGTCAAGTACACCGAAGGGGCACCCCTTTCCATCTTTGGACAGAACTCGCTGCGCTATGCTGCCTATGGGCGCTACGCTTTGGCCGCCGAACTCAAGGGAGACCGCAACGCAGCCAACTATCTGAGCCGCATAAGCTGGAGTGCTGGAGTGCATTACGAGCACGGCAAGATTGCCATGACCACCGCCTCTGCCGACCTGAGTCTCGACGAGTGGGGTTGCGGTTTCGGAGCCACTCTGCCCATGCGCAAAGGCCGCTCGCTACTCACCATCAGCGTGGCCTACTCTCACCTCGGCTCGACCAACGTGCTGTTGCAGGAGAGCCTCACATTCGGCATAGCATTGAGTAGCTGCGAGACATGGTTTGTGAAGAGAAAATATAATTAGAATTGCAATAAATAAACAGTTAAACGCACTAAAAAAGAAATCGCTATAATTATGAAGAAAGTAAGAACACTGGCCTTAGGCCTGGCAATTGTGGCCTTGAGCCTCAGCGCCACAGCACAGCGCAACTGGGGTTGCACCCCCGAAGTCCAGGAGCAGATGATGGAGCCCGTGTCGCTCTATCAGGACGCCATGAAACAGTATAAAGCCTCCAAGGACGGCCGCTATTTAGAAGAGACGTATCCTCGCTGGCAGACCATCGTGGCCAACTGCCCCAAGCAGAGTAAAAACCTCTACCTCAACGGTGCCACGATACTCAAATACCTCATCAACCAAGCCAAGACCGTTAGTCAGCGCGATAGCTTGGTGGCCGAGCTCATGGCCATGTACGACACCCGCATCGCTAACTACGGCGAGCGTCCCGAGGTGCTGGCCCGCAAGGCAATGGACTATGAAGCCCTGAAACCGGACGACGTGAAAGGCTACTATGACATATATGCCCAGGCCGTGGAAGCCGGTGGCACCGACCTTGAGGCCGCTTACGCCGTTAAGTACCTCGAAGCCACTATCAAATATGTGCGTGCCGGTTTGGCCGAGCCCACTTTAGTGGTCGACAACTACGACGCAGTGAGCGAGGTGCTTGAAGCCCAGCTCATAGCCAACGCAGCCGACAGCGCCAAGGCCGCCCTCATACGCGGCTATATCGGCGGCGTCGAGGCTGCTTTCTCGCCCTACGCCGATTGCAGTCAGCTGGTTGAGATTTATGCCAAGAAGTTCGAGGCCGACCCGGACAACGTCGACCTGCTCAAGAAAATATCCGGCATCCTGATGAAGAAAGGCTGCACAAGCGAACAACTCTTCTTCTCCACCACCGAGCGCCTCTACACCCTCGAACCCTCGCCCGCCATTGCAGTGCGTATGGGCAAGATGTGTATCCAGAAGCAGAAATACAGCGAAGCCGCCAAGTACCTCAACGATGCTGTCAAAGACCTCACCGAGACCAAAGACCGCTACAACGCTTACCTGTTGCTCGGCATAGCCTACGGTGCCACCAACAGCTACTCTGCCGCACGCACCGCTTTCAACCGTGCTGCCGAAATAGACCCCACCAAGGGCGAACCCTATCGTCAGATAGCTCAGCTTTATGCCCAGTCGTCGAGTTCCGCCTCCGAAGACAACATCCACGGCCGCAGCGCTTATTGGGCAGCTGTCGACAAAGCTATGAAAGCCAAGCAGGTGGACCCCTCGCCGGAGAATGTTGAGGCCGCCGACGCCCAGATTGCACGCTACCGCGCCTACTTCCCCGCACAGGCCGACGCCTTCATGGCAGGCCTCGAAAACGGTCAGCGTTTCACAGTGCCCGGCTGGATTGGCGAAAGCACTATAGTCCGCACCAAATAGCACGGCTTCGGGATAATGCAACACCCCGCAGCCAGCAACCCCGCAGCCAAAGCCCCTGCAACCAGGGGCTTATGGCTTTTGTTGGCATTAGCGGCCATAGCACTGGCTGGATGCTCCAACGACATCGAGAAAGTGCACTCGTTTGACCGCACCGACAACCCCGTGCAGGTCGTTAAGGACGCTACAGTGACGCGTACCAGTAACGGCAACCGCCAGATGCGCCTCTCATCGCCACTTATCAAGCGCTATGGCCAACCCGACAGCCGTACCCTGTACCCCAAAGGGGTGGAACTCATCTTCTTGAGCCCCGATGGTTCGCCAAAAGCCTGGCTCAAGGCCGATTCGGCAATATCCTACGATGATCGTGAAATAATGCAGGCTTATGGCAACGTGGTGGCTATTGACTACCACACCGGCGACACAACCTATATGCACCGTATAACATGGAACCAGGTCGACGGACACATCTTCTCCGACACCACCGTGCGCTCTGTCAACGGCCACCGCGTCACCTATGGCGACGGCTTTGACAGCGACGAGAGCATGGACAACCTGCACGTCATACACCAGCGCGGCACCATAGAAATCAACGACTAAAACAAACATCAGCATAGGTATGCAACTAACAGTAAACGAGATAGCAAAGAAAGTGCACGGCACAGTTGAGGGCGACGGTAGCGTTGTCATCACCCGTCCCTGCAAGATTGAAGAGGGCTGCGAAGGCGGCATAACCTTCCTCGGCAACCCCAAATACACCCACTACATATATGAGCGACAGTCGTCGGCCATCATTGTAAGCCGTGATTTTCAACCCGAATCCGAACTTAAAGCGACCTTAATCCGAGTAGACAACCCCTATATGGCTGTGGCAGTGTTACTTCATATGTTCAACAGCATGACCCGCCCGCCGCACGGCCGCAGCCTGCGCAGTCATGTAGGTCGCGGCACCCACGTGGGCAAGCGTTGCTACATCGGCCCCTTCGTCTCCATAGGACGTGGCTGCCGCATAGGCAACGACGTGCAGATACATCCAGGTGCAACCCTTGCCGATGGATGCATTGTGGGCGATGGCACCATTATATACGCTGGAGCGCGCCTCTATCGCGACACCACCGTGGGCGCACGTTGCATAATCCATTCCGGTGCCGTGCTCGGTGCCGACGGTTTCGGTTTCGCCCCCAACGAGAGCGGAGGATGGGACAAGATTGACCAAATTGGCAACGTGGTGCTTGAGGACGATGTAGAAATTGGTGCCAACACTTGCATAGACCGTTCCACCATGGGTTCTACGGTTATTCACCAGGGTGTAAAAATTGACAACCTGTGCCAGTTGGCCCACAACGTGGTGGTTGGTCGCTACACTGCCATGGCCTCGCAAGTTGGCGTGGCGGGTAGCAGCAAAATCGGCGAGCACTGCATCATTGCCGGACAGGCCGGCATTGTGGGTCACATCACTGTTGGCGACCACGTAACCATCGGGGCCCAAAGCGGCGTCACGCACTCTGTGCCGTCAGACTCCACCATATTCGGCAGCCCTGCCGAGGACGCCCGCCGCCGCCGCAAGATTGAGGTCTACCTGCGTAATATCGAGAGCATTGTAGACCGTGTTAAAAAGCTCGAGCAGAAACTCAAAGACTGACAACACACTCCAAACCGAATGAAAGCACACCGCGTACTGATATTCATGGCCTCTGTAATAGCCTTGCTGGCCGCGGTGGTGATGTTTTTCCCTGCCGACGGGGTTCAGCTTAGCGACGCCACGCTGCGTATGCCAACAATGGCCAAAGTGCTCAATTCAGATGCCGACAGCACGGCACTGGATGTTGAGGCTTATCTTGCGGTCGAGGAAGACCCAGTCATGCAGAGCCGCAAAGACTCCATTGCTTTCCGCCAAAGCTTGGCCGACACGGCCGATACCCGTTTCTGGCTACCCAGCGAGGACTTTTTCGACCCTCTGTTTGCCTCCTTTGAACGGGCCCGTGCCGAGGGACGCACCGTCAGAGTGTTGCACTACGGCGACTCGCAGATTGAGATGGACCGCATGAGTTCACGCCTGCGCTCGGCTTTGCAGCACCGTTTTGGCGGCTCGGGGCCAGGATTGGTGCCATTTTGCACCATCATTGCCTCGCCGGCGGTGTCGCTTTCGGCCTCGGGAGCTTTGAGCCACTATGCACCGTTTGGTGACAGCACGGTGCACCGAACTCGGCGCGGCAACTATGGCCCTATGATTCAGGATTTTATTCTTAGCGGTCAGGCAACAACCACCGTCAGGGCTACAACCAATGCCCGTGTCGACTCATTGCTGCATTCTTTCAACCGTATCACCTTGTTGGCTCGCAACAAGAGAGGCCAATTCGAGGCATCATTTGTCAATCGCAAGGCTGGCATCGACACGGTCATGCGTTTCGACTCGACAGGTGCTTTGTCTGCTACGCTGCAGTTTGATTCGGCACTGAATATAATGAGAATCAGAGTTAAGGGCGAGGCCGACCTTTATGGCTTAATGGTCGATGGAGCTGGCGGTGTGGCGGTTGACAATGTGCCCATGCGCGGCTGCTCAGGCCAGCAGTTCACTTTGGTCGACTCTGCTGAGCTGGCACAGGCCTACAGTCTTATGGACATCGGGTTGGTGATAATGCAGTTTGGCGGCAATTCTGTGCCTTATCTGCGCAGTGCCAAGCCGTTAGAAACTTATTGCAATTCAATAGGGCGCCAGATAGACCGCGTTAAGGCTTGCTGCCCGGGGGCCAAAGTTCTCTTCATAGGGCCGAGCGATATGTCCACCACCGTCGGCGGCCGGTTGCAGAGCTACCCACACCTTGACTCGGTGGTGTCGGCTCTGCGTCAGACTGCACTCAGTCACGGTGCGGCCTACTGGAGCATATACCACGCTATGGGAGGGCACAACTCTATGGTAGCTTGGGTTAAAAGCGGACTTGGTGGACAGGACTACGTGCACTTCTCGCAGCGTGGAGCCGACATAATGGGCGACCGCTTGGCCGATGCATTGATGAATCTCTACCACATATACCGTCTCAAGAAGGAGGTGGCGCAATGACAAAATGCCACAAACCACTCAACGTCCTCACGGTACAGGCTTTGGCCATACTGTCACTGCTTTTGGCCGCCGTTCTGCCTGCCGCTGCACAAGTGCCGCTGCGCGATTTGCCAAAGTATTCATTTATAGACTATAAGGCCAATCACATTCGGTTTGACACCGTGTCAGGGTCGTATCAACATCTTCTACGCCGCTTGCAAAGGGTTGATTCTACGGGTGTTGGCAATATCAACGTGCTACACATCGGCGGCTCTCACGTTCAGGCAGGAACATTGCCCAACCGTGTGAGGCGCAACCTGTTGGCCGCATTCCCATCGATGAGGGCCGGGAGGGGTATGATTTTCCCCTATTCGGCGGCCGCCAAATGCAACAATCCGCCCGACTACAAGGTGAGTTGCCGCGAGAAGATGGAGCTTACCCGCAACGTGCACAAGCCGCCTGCACATCCCCTTGGTGTATGCGGCATTGCGGTTACCGCCCACGATACAGTTTCGACAATAGGTATAACATTGTGTGACTCAGGCGTCGACTATGCTACGCAGCATATCATTGTCTTTGGTTATTCTGGCCAGGGTGTAGTGCCCAACCTGTCGGTCTGCACACCCGATGGGTCGCAGCGCAAGGTGCAACCCTCATACATCGACCCTGCCACCCGGCGTTTTATTTTCAACCTTTCGCGCCCTGTCGATTCGTTTAGTGTAGTTTTGCCTTGCCGCAATGGCGAAGATTTCACACTTACTGGGATTTACCTTGGCAACCGCCGCTCGGGACTTACATACCACTCCATTGGGGTGAACGGGGCGGCATTGCCCGATTATCTGGAACGTTGCCCGCACTTTACGCAGGATCTGCGTCTGCTCCGTCCAGATTTGGTGATATGCGGCATTGGCATCAACGATGCCTCGGGTCCCAATTTCGACACTGCACAGTTCCACCTCAACTATATGCGGCTGGTAGACTCCATACGCTCGGTCAATCCCGACTGTGCCTTCATTTTCATCACCAACAACGACTCATACCGCCGTGTGAGCCGCCGCAACTACCATGTAAACCACAACGGACCGCTGGTACGCGAGGCTGTGAATCGTATTGCCCGACAAGCCGACGGGGTTGTGTGGGACCAGTTCGAAGTCATGGGTGGTCTCAAGTCGATGGAGCAGTGGCGCAAGGCCAAGTTGGCTCAGTATGACCGGGTGCACTTTACCCGTGCAGGCTATGAGTTGGTGGCCGATCTGCTTAGCAATGCCATCCTGGAGTCGTACAACAAATATTTGGAGCACCAACGTCTTACCAAGCATAAACAAAACTCAATACCTGCCGCAGATGAGCGATATCGCTACATATCTTATTAGCCTTTTGTCGTTCGACAATAAGCATCCGCTGCTTTTCACCCAGTTCAATTTCTGGGCGTTCCTGCTAGTGGTCTATGCTTTGTTCTGCTTGGTGGCATCGTGGCGTAAGTGGAATGCGACGCGACGAGTGCTGCGCAACGGCTATCTGTTTGCGGTGAGTCTGCTGTTCTATTATAAAACGTCGGGACTGTTTGTTTTATTGCTTGTGCTGTCAACTTTTCTGGGTTACTTGCTTGGATGGCGTATGGATGCGTTGGCAGATCGCGGTACCGCCTCGGGTCGCCGCAAAGCCCTCATGACCGTCGGCGTGGTCATCAATCTGGCAGTGCTTTGCTACTTCAAATACGCCTATTTCTTCACCGATATCTACAACACTGCCACTCACTCTAATGTGCAGGTGGTCAATTTTTTGGCTCAGTGGAGCAACCACTTCACAACAACCGCACGCTTCGATGCCTCGGTCATAGTGTTGCCAGTGGGCATATCGTTCTTCACCTTTCAGAATATAAGCTACATTGTCGACGTCTACCACCGCAAAGTGCGCCATGTCTCCAATGTGCTCGACTTCGGGTTCTACACCTCCTTTTTCCCGCAGTTGGTTGCAGGCCCCATTGTTCGTGCCGACCAGTTTGTGCCGCAGCTCTATAAGCCGTTTTTCCTTTCGCGCCGTCAGTTTGGCATAGCTGTGTTTTGGATTATGAACGGCCTATTCAAGAAGATAATACTCTCAGACTATTTAGCCGTGAGTTTTGTCGACCGCGTTTTCGACAATCCCACCCTTTTCACACCGTTTGAGAATTTTATGGCGCTGATGGTCTACTCGCTTCAAGTCTACGCCGACTTCTCGGGCTACACCGATATTGCCATCGGCGTGGCTATGCTCATGGGCTTCTATCTGCCGCTCAACTTCCGTTCGCCCTACAAGGCCACCAACCCCGCCGGCTTCTGGAAACGGTGGCACATCTCGCTCAGCAACTGGCTCAAAGACTACCTCTACATACCCCTTGGCGGCAACCGTTCGGCTGGATGGCTTTCCTACTTCATACTGGCTGCAGTGCTGGCTGCGTTTGCCGTCATGGCCAAGAGTATGGTGGTCACTGTCACGGGGATTGTGCTGGCAGTGGTGCTGCTGGCGGTCTATCTGTTGTTTCCGGCCCATCGCCGCGAGATGGGTACAAATGTCAACAATATGGACACCATGCTCTTGGGTGGTTTGTGGCATGGAGCCTCGATGAACTTTGTGACATGGGGTGGCCTCAACGGATTGGGCATCTTGGTATACAAATGGTGGAAGAAACTCAATCCGTCGCAGCGTCTTGTCATGGCGTTGTTTATCGGTGGAGCAGGACTGGTTTTGCCGCGTGCGCTGCCCGGACCATTGAGCAATATGTTGGGCTTGGCTGCGGTGGTAACGGCAGTTGCCGTGCTGCTGCTCAACTTGGTGCCGGTGTGGCGTGGCGATGCCTATCGCTCCTCGGGTTTCAAGCAGGGCCTAACCACTGTGTGGAACACAGCCCTTACTTTCGTCTTCATAAGCTTCACACGTCTCTTTTTCCGTAGCGGTTCCAATCTTAATCCGGCCGAGGCCAACGAAGTGGCTTGGCGCACCGCCAGCCAGATGGTGGGCCAGATAGGTAGTCGCTGGCAGTGGGGCCAAGTGCCCGACATCTTGTGGGCCTACCGCAATGTCTTTCTGCTTTTTGTGCTGGGTATGGCTGTGCACTGGCTGCCCGAGCGCTTCAAACGCCGCTACCGCCTTTGGTTCGCCTCCATGCCGCTGTGGCTTATGGTACCTGCGGTTGTGCTGGCGGTTGTGCTGCTATACCAGTTTGTAACGGCCGATTTGCAACCTTTCATCTATTTCCAATTCTGATGGTTATGAAACACAACTCCTATGCACCCTTTCTGGCCTTGGCGGTCTTGTTCGTAGCGGTCTCGTGGCTTACCCCCGCGGTGGCCCAGAGCCCCGCGTGGCAGCTTACGGGATTTGTCAACCCCCACTACTACGCCGACAGCCGCGCCGTGGTGGGAGGTCGCGAAGACATGATGCTTTTCTACCCCAAGCCGGTAAGCCTCGATAGCAACGGCAACGATATCAACGACGGCTGGCAGGCCAACCTGTTGGCTATCACCGCCCGCCTCGGCCTTCGTGTGCAAGGACCCGATGTGTTTGGTGCCAAAGCCACAGCCTATATCGAGGGCGACTTCACCGGCGCCACCAACGCAGCCATCAACAACCTGCGCTTGCGCCACGCCTATTTCGACCTGCGGTGGCAGCACCATCGTCTGCTGGCCGGTCAGTATTGGTATGCCATGGTGGTGCACGAAATTATGCCCATGACCAACCCACTCAACATGGGGGCCCCGTTCCACTGCTATGCCCGTCAGCCGCAGGTGCGCTACGAGTATGCTGCAGGTGGTTTCGAGGCGGTGGCCGTTGCTCAATGGCAACTCGACAACATGAGTCAGGGACTACTCAACGGCCAGCCGGCCAGTAGTACCCTGTTTGCCCGACACAGCGTGGTGCCAGAACTCACAGCTCAGCTGCGATACCGTACCGGTGGCCTCTTTGTCGGCGTAGCTGTCAACGCCAAGACTATACAGCCGATGGTTCAGTCGGTTGCAACAGCGTGGCAACCCTCACGGCAAAAATATTCTTCACTTTCCTATTCACTTTTCGGAAAGATTAATCTCGGCCCCGTTACCGTCAAGGCGCAGACACTGCTCAACAACAGCCTCTACGAGGGCTGCTCGCTGGGCGGATACTTGATGTTGGCCGACAGCTCGTTTGCCGACTGGCACTTCAACACCGTGTGGCTTGGCATCGAGCGCAACAGAGGCCGCTGGCGCCCGGGCATTTTTGCCGGCTATGCCGTTAATACCGACAGCGGCAACCACGCCGACGCCCTCCACATCTTTGGCCGGGGACACGACATCGACTACCTGTGGCGGGTGCAGCCGCGTCTCACCTATGCCGCCAGTGCTGCTTTCAGCCTAACCGCCGAGGCCGAGTACACCTGCGCCAAGTACACCGCCGACCCCGAGCCGGTGGCCAACCTGCGCCTCTCGCTCAGCGCCACATACGCTTTCTGAGCCACATGACACAGCGTTGATTTCCAGATATTGGCAAAATCTTTTTGCCAGTTCGGAAAAAATTTGTATTTTTGCAAATCAGATGGCAGACATAAACATCATGAACACCGCAGACTTCCGAGAGTCAATCCAAAATAGAAGTTGAATTGAAAAGGCATTTATCATGAACGAGATAGCAATAATGAATAGCGATACTTTGGTTGAAACCATCAAGAATAACATTTTTGATTTACGAGGGCAAAAGGTAATGCTTGATTACGACTTGGCAGAACTGTATGAGGTGGAGGTGGCACAGTTGAAACGTCAGGTGAGAAGAAATATTGACCGCTTCCCGAAAGATTTCATGTTTGAAATCACTAACGATGAATATGTATCTTTAAGATGCCAAAATGGCACCTTAAAGAGCGGACGGGGGCAACACAGAAAATATATGCCCTTTGCTTTCACCGAAGAAGGCGTGGCAATGTTGTCTGGTATTTTGCGTAGCAAAACGGCGGTACAAGTGAACATAAATATAATGCGAGCCTTTGTTGCCATACGTCATGCAGTGGCTGCCATACAGGCTACTGATTTGCGATACGAACAACTCTCGCACAAAGTTGATCAGTTGAACGCCTATATTGATGAAATTCTCCACGACCAAAACGACATCAATGAGCAGCAAGAACAGACCAACAATGAGATTGCTGTCCAAATTGAGGCAATAAACAACGCACTCGACCAATTACGGTCCACTTCACAGCAACCGCGAAAGCAGATCGGATTCAAAACAGGTAAATAATTAATAAAACGAGATAGAGTACACCGTCTCCCTCGGGCCGGTGGCCAACCTGCGCCTCTCGCTCAGCGCCACATACACCTTCTGAGCCACTAAAATTCCATAGGTTAAAAAAAATAGCACCGGCGGCACAATAATATGCTGCTTTTCGCGTTCATTATAAATAGCAACGTAATGCAGCCCAACATGAAACGTGCCATCGTCATCCTCGCCGCCCTGCTGCTGTGCGCCTTTGGCGTGCAGGCCCAGCAGCGTGTGCAGCCCTCGTTCTGTGTGGGCGGGGTGGCGGCTGTATCGAACATCGGTTCGCTTATGGGCAGCGGTGCCGCGTTCAGCGTGCAGGCTTCGCCGCGTCTCAGTGTCGAGGGCGGTTTTGCCGCTGCCAGTCTGGATGTGGCGATGCCGCTCAATCCCGGCCGTCGCGATTTTGCGCCGCGCCGCCGCGCCGCCGTGGCCGCCGCCATGGCCGGAGCCTCCTACCGCGCCGCCAACGGCCTCATTCTCAGCGGTAAACTCTATATGGCTCAGTGTCAGCCTTTTGACGGGGTTGGGTTCGGGTTGAGGTCGGGTAGGGCTCTTGTTGTCGAGGGCCAGGCCCGCTGGCAGACCTCCCGCGGCACCGAACTTGGGCTTATGTTGCTCTATGCCAGGGCCGACGGCCCTATGGCCCGGCTGTTGCCCTACGACATAGACCGCTATGCCTGCAGCCGTTTCTATCACCCATATACTTTGTTCTGAACCAAATAACAACCCAGTGGAATACAATACCCAACGCGAACATATCAAAATCAGCGACTACGGCCGCAACGTCTATAAGCTCATCCGTCAGGCTATGCTTATCGAAGACCGCCAGCGCCGCAACCGTATGGCTGCCGGCATTGTGGAGGTGATGGCCCAGGTGAACCCCAAGAGCCGCGAGCACGCCGACTACAAGCAGATGTTGTGGGACCACATGCTCATGCTCTCAGACTGGCAGCTCGATGTCGACTGCCCCTACCCTGTGGTGAAGCGCGACGAGGCCGAGTTGCGGCCGCACCCATTGCACTACCCCACGGGCAAGATTCGCTTTCCGCACTATGGCCGCTCAATGCAGGCAATGGTGGAGAAGGTGGCCGATATGCCCGACGGCGAGGAGAAGGACAACCTCGTCGAGATGATTGCCAACGGCATGAAGCGCTCATATCTGATATGGAACCGCGACTCGGTGGACGACAATCTAATTGTCGAGCAGCTCGCCGAGATGAGCAACGGCCGCCTCAAGGTCAGCCCCTACTTCCAGTTCCGCGAGAGCCGCGACCTCCTCTTCCAGATGGGTATGCTCGGCAAGGGTGCCCAGGCGGCTGTGCAGCAAAAAAAGAAAAAGAAGAAAAAGAAGAAGAAAAAGGCCACTGCGGCCATAGAGTAGCAACTTAACCGGCAACCAACCAAAACCAACAGACACTATGGCCAGTTTTGAAATCAAAGGCGGACGCCGCCTCAAGGGCGAGATAGAACCCCAGGGAGCCAAGAACGAGGCTCTGCAGGTGCTCTGTGCAGTGCTGCTGACCGCCGACAAGGTGCGCATTGAGAATGTGCCCGACATACGCGATATTGCCAAACTGATAGACCTGCTCAAGCTGCTCGGCGTCAGTGTGCGCGAAGAGTACCACAGCGGTTCGGCCAACGGCCGCACTTTCGAGTTCGAGGCTTCCGACGTCAACCTCGAGATGCTCGACAGCCCGCTCTTTGCCTCCCAGGCCGGGGCCCTCAGGGGCTCCATAATGCTTATGGGTCCGCTGCTGGCCCGTTTCCGCCGTGCTTTCGTGCCGCAGCCCGGGGGCGACAAGATTGGCCGCCGCCGCCTCGACACCCACTTTATAGGCATGGAGCGCCTCGGCGCCTCGGTGACCTACAAACGTGGAGGCTACCACGTCGAGGCCAAACGCCTCAAAGGCTGCTATATGCTTCTTGACGAGGCCTCGGTGACCGGCACGGCCAACATAGTCATGGCCGCCGTCATGGCCCAGGGCACCACCACGATAATGAACGCCGCCTGCGAGCCCTACGTCTACCAGCTCTGCTCGATGCTCAACGCCATGGGCGCCAAGATAAGCGGGGTTGGTTCCAACCTGCTAACAATCAAAGGTGTCAAAGAACTCCACGGATGCTCTCACCGTCTGCTGCCCGATATGATCGAGGTAGGCTCCTTCATTGGCATGGCCGCCATGACCCAAAGCGACCTCACCATCAAAAACGTCCAGGTTCAGCACTTGGGTCTCATACCCCAGGTGTTCCGCCGTTTGGGCGTGGAGGTGTGGCAAAAGGCCGACGACCTCTACATCCCCTCACAGGAGCACTACGAGATTGAGCGCTTCATGGACGGCTCCATCATGACCGTGGCCGACGCCCCGTGGCCCGGGTTCACACCCGACCTCATCTCCATAGCCCTTGTCACGGCCATCCAGGCCAAGGGTAGCGTGCTGATACACCAGAAGATGTTCGAGAGCCGCCTGTTCTTTGTCGATAAGCTTATCGACATGGGAGCTCAAATCATACTCTGCGACCCACACCGCGCCACCGTCATAGGCCTCGACCACGAGCACCGGCTTAAAGGCCTGCGCATGACCTCGCCCGACATCCGTGCCGGTGTGGCCCTGCTTATTGCCGCCCTCAGCGCCGACGGCACCAGCCGCATCGACAACATCGAGCAGATTGACCGCGGCTACCAACACATCGATTCACGCCTCCGTGCACTCGGAGCAGATATAAAACGCATAGACTAAGAAATTATTATGCTTTTAAACCTTTTTAACAAAAAGAACAAACCTAACCCCATCTTCGACGTGCTTGGCGTCGATATGCACTCGCACCTGCTGCCGGGCGTTGATGACGGTTCCAAGGCCCTTGACGAGAGCATCAACTGCCTCAGAGCCTTGGCACAGCTCGGTTTTAGCCGCACTATAATCACACCGCACTTCCAGTACCCTCGTTTCCAAAATAAGGAGTATGACATCGAGCGCCGATACAGCGAGTTCTGCACCCAGGTCAAGCAGGCCGGTGTGGGCATCGAGCTGGCGGGCATCGCCGGCGAATACCGCATAGACACCGGCTTTCAGGCCCGTCTCGACAACCCGCAGTTCCTCAAAGTAGGCGGCCGCTACGTGCTGGTCGAATTATCTCTGCACCACCAGCTCATGGGGGTCGACGAAATGCTGTTCGATATGCAGATGAAGGGCTACGACGTAATACTGGCCCACCCCGAGCGCTACCCGTACATAACGCTCTCGTCCGATCGCTACGAGCGCATGAAGGACGCCGGCATCCTCTTCCAGTGCAACATCCTGTCGTTGAGCGGCTTCTATGGTCCCGATGCCCGGCAGAAAGCCATCACCCTCGTCGACCGTGGCTGGAGCGAGTTTTTGGGTACCGACACCCACAACGAAATCTACATCAAAGCCATGATTGAAGCCTCGCACAACCGCACTGTGCAGCGCGTATTGCAGCGTCATCAGTTCCTCAACAATCAACTCTAACTCCATCAACCATGCGCCACAAACTCATTGTATTGCCCTTGATTCTGGCTTTGATGGCCGTCTCCTGCACCCCGCAAGAGGAGGAACTGCCTGGTGCATCCGGAATGCCCGGGCCGGCGTTCCTGGCTTCGCTCATAGGTGCCGACGGGGGCAACCGACTGCTCGGCGAGGGCTATACATTTGCAGGCTATTATGACGAGCCGCAGCACACAGTGCCTGGCTACGTGTGCCAGCTGGCAGACAACTGGCAGGCCGTGGTGCTTCTCGAACCGGCACGGCAGACGGTGATGTGCTATGACAAGCAGCTCGCCGTGGAGCCGTACCCGTATGTCGAGATGGCCTCGCGCCTCAAGACATATATTGCCGAAGAACGCAGCCTGCTGCCCGATTCGGCAGTGACAAGTTTCATAGGCGACATAGTTGATGAGCCATACGATACCACTTCGACCACCCGCCATTTTACCTCGCGGGCCGCTTTCGATGCCGCCGTGCAAGCCTATTTAGCCAATGCCGATAGCGTGGCTTCGTATCCCAAAATTATCACCATGTCGACCACAGGCCTCGCCATGAGTCTCAGCATAGAGTTTGCTCGCCCCATGTCCAAGGAGAGCGACCTTAAACAAACCTCGATAACAATAACCGGCAACACCGGCCAAACCAAATAAAAGATATATCAACATGAACACCCTCAATGCCGTCTCGCCCATCGACGGGCGCTACCGTTCCAAGGCTGAACCCTTAGCCGCCTACTTCTCCGAAGGGGCTCTAATTCGTTACCGTGTGCGCGTAGAGGTTGAATACTTCATAGCCTTGGCTGCCGAACTTACATCACGCGGCCTATGGAACCAAGCCGACGGAGCCTTGGTAGTTTCCCAGGCTGAGGCTTTGCGCGATATTTATCTCAACTTTGTCGATGACGATGCCTTGGCCATCAAGGAGATAGAGAAGACCACCAACCACGATGTCAAGGCCGTGGAGTATTTCCTCAAAGGCCGTTTCGACCAGATGGGGCTATCGCATCTCAAAGAGTTCATCCATTTCGGCCTTACGTCGCAGGATGTCAACAACACCGCCGTACCCCTCTCGATGAAGGAGGCTCACCGCGACGTGCTTATGCCCGCACTCAACGCCATACAGGCCAAACTCGACGCCATGGCCGCCGAGTGGCGCGAGGTGCCCATGCTGGCCCACACTCACGGCCAGCCAGCCTCGCCCACCACTCTGGGCAAAGAGGTGGGCGTGTTCGCCTACCGTCTGCGTCGCCAGTTGCAGCAACTCGAGAATATGTCTTTTGGAGGCAAGTTCGGCGGTGCAACCGGCAACTTCAATGCGCACCTGGCCGCTTACCCCGAGGTCGACTGGCGCGACTTTGCCAACCGTTTCCTCTCGCAGACCCTCGGGCTGGAGCGTCAACAGCTTACCACACAGATTGAGAACTACGATACAATGGCGGCCTATTTTGATGCCTGCAAACGCACTTCGGTGATTTTGATAGACCTTTGCCGCGACGTGTGGACATACGTCTCGATGGACTATTTCAAGCAGCGCATCAAGGCCGGCGAGGTGGGTTCAAGCGCCATGCCTCACAAGGTCAACCCCATAGACTTCGAGAATGCCGAGGGCAACCTTGGTCTGGCCATCGCCATACTCGAGCACCTGAGCCACAAGCTGCCGGTGAGCCGTATGCAACGCGATTTGACCGACTCCACCGTCACCCGCAATATTGGTGTGCCGTTAGCCCATATGCTCATAGCCTTGGCATCGCTTGAAAAGGGTCTTGGCAAACTCATACTCAACGAGCAGGCACTTTATGACGACCTGGAACGCAACTGGGCTGTGGTGGCCGAGGCCATACAGACCGTGCTGCGTTCGGTGGGCTACCCCAATCCCTACGAGGCTCTGAAGCAACTCACCCGCACCGGCGAGCGCGTCTCGGCCCAGACCATAGAGACCTTTGTCGAAGGCCTCAACGTGGCACCAGAGGTCAAAGAGCGTCTCAAACGTCTCACGCCTCACAACTATTTGGGCTACAAACTATAATCACTTTGTATCATGCCGCTCGTCAGGCCACATAGCAGCACACCCCGATTGCGGGCCATCATAGCGGCCTATAGGTGGCAGTTTGCGCTCTTTGCACTGCTCACCGCCGCCATGGTGGCTCTGACTATGGCCACGGCACTCAGTGTTTCCGACTTTTTGAAGCTGCTTTTTGGCGACGACGGAACTGGAACTGCTACATCACAGGGCAACGTGGTGGCGCAGTGGCTTGGCGACCTATACAGCTGGTTGGCGACCTTTGGGCAGATGATGGCCATTGTGCTTTTCTCAGTTCTGTTGCTGGGGGTCTATACTTTCAAAAACATTTTCTCGTACCTCTCGGCACTGTCCATAGCGGCGTTACGTGCCAAGGTGGTGCGCGATGTGCGCTTGGCTCTCTTTGCCCGCGTGCTGCGTCTGCCGGCCTCGTACTACGCCACCCACCGCAAAGGCGACATCCTGGCCCGCTTTGGAGCCGATGTGGTGGAGTATGACGAGAGCGTGCTGGGCTCACTGCAATCGCTGCTGGCGGCAGTGGTGAGTGTGGTTATGTATATGGCCATGCTCTTCTTCCTCAATCTCAAACTCACAGTCTTCGTGCTGGCCATGCTTCCTATTATTGCGGTGATTATCGCGGGCCTTTCGCGGCGGCTGCGCCGCCGCTCAAAAGAGGTGCAGGAGCAGAACGCTTACCTCACTGCCCTCACCGAAGAAGCCATGTCGGGTCTCAAGGTCATCAAAGCCTACACCGCAATAGAGTTTTGCAACAGTCGTTTCCAACAGTGCAATCGTCGCTACGCCAAGCGTCGCACCTCAATGTTTTGGCGCATCGACGCCGCATCGCCGCTGAGCGAATTCCTTGGCAGCGCGGTGGTGATGGGCATACTTCTCTTCGGCTCGTGGCTCGTTATGAGCGGCGACCACGGCTTAACCCCGGAACTCTTTGTGAGCTATATCATGCTCTTCGTGCTCATGATACCCCCCACCAAGGACATCTCAACAGCCACGGCCCAAATCAAGAAAGGCCGTGCCTGCGCCGACCGCCTCGAAGCCCTGCTGGCCGAGCCGGTGGAAGATTTGGACGGATTGCCATTTGCAGGGTTGCAGGACCGCATAGAGCTGCGCGACGTCAGTTTCAGCTACGACGGCGTCACACCGGTGTTGGACCATGTCAGCCTCACCCTGCCCCGCGGACGCACTGTGGCCGTGGTAGGCAGCTCGGGCAGCGGCAAATCGACCATCGCCGCCCTACTTGCAAAATTCTATGAACCGCAGGGTGGCTCTATCACCTTCGACGACAAGCCTTTGCATGGGTTAGGTTCGGGTCAGGTTCGGAGAGCCATCGGTATGGTGAGCCAAGACACCGACCTTTTCCACACCACGGTGGCTGCCAACATAGCCTTTGGCCGCCCCGAAGCCTCGATGCAACAAATAGTTGATGCTGCCAAAGTGGCTGGAGCCCACGATTTTATCGAGGCTTTGCCACAAGGTTACCTCACCGACATAGGGCAGGGTGGAAGTTCGCTATCCGGTGGTCAGCGCCAGCGGCTGAGCATTGCCCGTGCCGTATTGGCCGATCCGTCGATACTCATTCTCGACGAAGCCACTTCGGCTCTCGATACCGAAAGCGAGCGCAATGTGCAGCAAGCCCTCGGCCAGGCCATGCGCGGCCGCACCTGTCTGGTTATTGCCCACCGCCTCTCGACTGTTACTAATGCCGATGAAATTGTGGTACTCGAGCGTGGCAGGGTGGTGCAAAACGGCACTCATGCCGAACTGATGGCCACCCCAGGACGCTATCGAGACTTAGTCAATATGCAGCAGCTATGAACCGCCAGTACACACCCCTGCGCCACGCTGCGGTCGCCCTGTTGCTCTTTACGGCTCTGCTGCCGGTATCTGTCAGGGTGGCTGCACAGGCCCCGCTCGAGCCCGTGCAGGGATGGTTGGCAACCGTGGAGCCCGACGGGCGCGTGGCATTGACATGGCGGGCCGCTACCGACAGCGCTGTGGCCGGATACTGTGTGAGCACCCTCTCCGACGACGGTCGCTGGCTGCAGGCCGATACCTTGAGGCCGCGCACCGACACCGTGTGTCACCCCTCCGGTTCCGATCCCTCTCTCGGCAACCGCTACTGTGTTCATGCCTTCGATACCGCCCTAACCCGCACCAGCGCCATGACACCACCCTTCGGCAATATGGTGCTCAACGCTTCTATAGGCGTGTGCGACACTTTTGTTACCCTCAGTTGGAGCCGATACGACTCCATGCCCGGCGGGGTGGGAGAGTACCGTGTACTGGGCAGCCTCGACCCCGAAAACGAGCCGCCTGCCGTCTTGCTCACCCTCTCACCATCGATCCTCTCTGCCATCTTGCCGGTGTCTTCCGTCACCGACAGCCTATTGCTGTGGGTCGAAGCCGTGAGCCGCGACCGCGAATTGGTGTCGGCATCGGCCAGGGCCGCCTTCAAGCGACCCGAAGCAGCCCATCCGGCCTACCTCAGAGCCGACACGGCTTGGTACAGCGATTCGGCCATGGCCGGCATAGTGCGCTTTCTGGTCGACCCAACGCAACCGTCGGGCTACACCCTGATGCGTGCCACCCGTAGAACCCCTTTCGCGCGTTTGGCCACTATTCCCTTCAGCCCAAGCGGCACGGTGCAGTATGAAGACCGCGGCCTTTCGCGTTCCGACAGTGTCTACTTCTACCTCCTCACCGCCACCGACGGCTGCGGTACCACCGCCATAACCTCAGACACCCTCGCCCTTGTCATGCCGCCGCCCGTTGAGCCAGCCGCCTATCTGCCAAACGTAATCACGCCCGACGCCGAGGGCGTCAACGCCCGATTCTGCCCCCAGATGGTGGGCTTGCTGGCCGAGGGCTATGCCCTGTGGATTTACGACCGTATGGGTCGCCTGCGTTTTCATACAACAAACCCGTCCGAATGCTTCAACGGCATTGACAGCAGCGGGCGCCGTCTGCCGCAGGGCAGCTACCGATACATAGTGCATGGCCGCTTTGCCGACCGCTCAGAACACACCTTCTCCGGAAATATAACAATATTAAGATAAACGTCACCTAACCATGAAAATAGCCATAGTTGCACGAGACCACGAGACCATCGACCATCCGCAGTTCCTTTCAATGCGCCGCACCTTGGAGCGCGACGGGGTGCAGACCGAAATCATCAGCGCCCCAATCCAGCCAGGCAGCTACGACTTTGTGCTCTCTGTTGGCGGCGACGGCACCATGCTCTCGGCTGTAGGTCTGGTGCGTGATAGCGGAGTGCCCTTGGTGGGCATCAACTTTGGCCACCTGGGATTCCTTACCACCCTCGGCTCGGAAGACACCGCCACTTTAGCCTCCGACCTGCGTGCCGGCCGCTACACCATCGAGAGCCACACCCTGCTGCGCTGCAATGTCGACGCCGGCGCAGACCTCGCTGTGCTCAACGAGGTGTCGTTGCACCGTTGCCTCGATGGTCCGCTGCTGCGCACACGTGTCAGTGTCGACGGCCGCTACGTGGCCACCTACATTGGCGACGGCCTCATCGTGGCTACCCCAACGGGCTCCACTGCCTACTCGATGAGCTGCGGCGGCCCCATACTCACACCCAACTCGGGCTGTTTTGTCATCACTCCGGTGGGCTCCCACTCCCTCACCCTGCGCCCCATCATAGTGCCCGACACGGCCCGCATTACCCTCCAGACCAGCCCCGAGGGTCAGCCGTTCTACCTCTCGGCCGATTCAGAACATCGCCTGCTCAACCCCGGCACCACCGTGAGCCTCGAGCGCGAGAACTTCAGTGTCAACATAGTGCGTATGGGCAGCCAGCATTTTTTCAGTGCCATACACGAAAAACTCTCGTGGGACGCATAATATTTTGTCGCAAACTGCGTTATTGTTATATACACCAACAACAGAATCGTCAGCCATGGATATATCAACCTACTTCGAACCCCTCGACCCAGAACGCATAGGCTTCAGCAGCAACGAGTTCATGGTGCGCATAGGCGACCGCATAAGCACCTACTACGCCGGCAGTCCCTGGCCCGGCCTCGACGGCTGCAACGTGGCCCTGCTTGGCGTATGCGAGGGGCGCGGCTCGGTGCAGAACCCTGGCTCGGCCGAGGCCCCCGACTGTGTGCGCCGCTACCTCTACCGACTGGCCGTGCCCTGCAATGGCTTGCACGTGGCCGACCTCGGCAACATCGTTCCGGGCCAGAGCAAGGAAGACACCTATTTCGCCCTCACCGAGGTGATGTACAAACTACTCGAGCGCGGCATCGTCGTGGTGGTGCTCGGCGGTGGCGACGACCTTGTGCTGCCCATCTACAAAGCCTACGAGATTATAGGCCGCGTCATCAATATCTGCTCTGTCGATTCCCGCTTCAACCTCGAGGGCGGCCCCACCCCCAACTCGCTCAACTACCTGCAGCACATCGTCATGCAGCAGCCCAACTACCTCTTCGACTACACCAACATAGGCTACCAGGGCTACTTCGTGGGCCCCGAGATGGTGCAGTTGATGAACGAGCTCAAATTCGACGCCGTGAGCGTGGGTACCATACAGCCCTCCATGGAGCGCGCCGAACCCCTTATTCGCTATGCCGACTTGGTGTCGGTCGATGTCAGCGCCATGCGCCAAAGCGACGCCCCTGCCAACGCCGACCCCTCGCCCCACGGCTTCCACAGCGAGCAGGTGTGCCAGCTGGCACGCTTTGCAGGCATGAGCGACAAGACCTCCTGCTTTGCCGTCACCGAACTCAACCCCGCCTACGACCTCAACGGCATGACCGCCCACGCCATGGCCCACGCCGTCTGGTTCTTCATCGAGGGCGTCTACAACCGCAAGCAGGACTACCCCTATATCGACAAGCACAACTACAAGCGCTTCACTGTGGAACTGCGCGACCAAGGCACCGACATCGTCTTCTACAAAAGCAAGAAATCCGACCGCTGGTGGATGGAAGTGCCCTGTCTCGACGAGGAGCGCCGCGCCCGCTACGCACCTCACCTGCTGGTTCCCTGCAACCACAGCGACTACGAGTGCGCCATGCAGAACGAGCTGCCCGAACTGTGGTGGAAATTCTATAACCGTATCAATGGCTGACACTTCGCCACAAGTTTTTTTTCGCGCATTGAAATAAATTTTGTATTTTTGCATTTTCAAATAATTGACACAAACATTAACAAAAATCTAATCAAAAAATGAAAAAAGTATTCACAGTTTTAGCAGTTGCCGCCGCCATGCTCGTTTGCGGCACCGCCAATGCCCAGCTGGGCGTGTATGCAGGTTATGCACCCAACAAAATCCTCACCTCCTACGACGGAGGCACCCCCGACACCATCGGCCTCAACGGCTTCATGGTTGGCGCCAGCTACAACCTGCCCGTGAGCAATGGCCTCAACGTCTCGGTTGGTCTGCAGTATCGCATGAACACCTCCACCAAGGAGTCGCAGGGCACCCTGTTCGGCGTCACCGGTTACACAAAGCAGGAGCACAACCAGTCTCTCATCGACATCCCCGTGCTGCTCAACTATGGTTTTGATGTCTCCAACGGTGTCAAGCTCTCCATCCTGGCCGGTCCCACCTTCAGTCTTGCCCTCAGCGGCAGCACTCATACTGTGATCAATGCCTCCGGCTACGGCACGGGTTTGACGCTCTATGACGGCACCGCCAACTGGTATGACGAGAACGCCAAGAACAACACCTTCGACATCAGCGGCACCCTCGGCCTCTGCCTCAACTTCAACAACATCCTTATCTTTGGCGGCTACAACATGGGCCTGCTCAACCTGAGCACTGCCGACAAGACCGTCCGCAAAGCCAACGCCTTCTTCGTCGGTGCCGGCTACGCCCTCTAAACAACTACTTTGAAACGATAGTGGTCGGCGGCGCCCCGCAGGGGTGCCGCCGACTTTTTTCCGCCGGTTCTGATTTTTTTCGTATCTTTGCAGTCCGTAACCGAACATCAACCATAAGCATAATACCATGGACTCCAAGCTTTATCCCATGAAATTCATGCCGCTCTTCAAGAACGTTGTCTGGGGCGGCAACCGCATAAAAGACCTCGGGTTCGACTACTCGCCGCTGCCCAACTGCGGCGAGCTCTGGGCACTTTCGTCGGTCGAAGGCCGCGAGTCGGTCGTGGCCAACGGCTTCCTCGAGGGCAACAACCTGGCCGAGGTGCTCGAAATATATATGGGCGAGCTTGTCGGCGAGCGCAACTACGAGCATTTCGGCAACACCTTCCCCGTGCTGGTCAAGCTCATCGACTCGGCCGACCGCCTCTCGGTGCAGGTGCACCCCGACGACAGCCTGGCACGCGAGCGCGGCATGGAGAACGGCAAGACCGAGATGTGGTACGTCATGCAGGCCGACCCGGGCAGCGAAATCATCGACGGTTTCGCCACCGACGTCACCCCCGACGAGTACCAGCAGGCTCTGCAACTCGGCAAACTGGAGCAGATTATGCACGTTGAGCACCCCGTGGCGGGCGACTGCTTCTTCATCCCCGCCGGCCGTGTCCACGCCCTCGGCAAGGGCCTCATGGTGGCCGAGATACAGCAGACTTCGGACTGCACCTACCGCATTTATGACTACAACCGCCCCGACGCCAACGGCCGTCTGCGCGAGCTGCACACCGCCGAGGCGCTGGCAGCCCTCGACTTTGGCGCCGTGACCGACGGACGCAGCCCCTACACACGCCGCAATGGAGCCACCATGCCCCTGCAAAGCAACGCCCACTTCACCGTGAATTTGGTTGACATTGAAAAGCCGGTGCGCAAAGACCTCTCGCAGCTCGACTCGTTTGTGGCCTACCTGTGTGTCGACGGCGTGGGGGCTGTGCGCGCCCTGGGCCATGCCGAGCCCCTTCATGCCGGCGAGTGCGTGCTGGTGCCAGCCGTGGCCGACGAGGTGGAGCTCTACGCCGACGGCCACGCCCAGATGCTCGAAATCAGCGTCGACCCCGACCTGTGGGAGGGCGACAGCCCTTCGCACAACCACGATTTCGACTGGCTGGCCGAGTTTGTGGGAACCCCCTCGCAGTGCGACTGCGACCACCATCACCACCATCACGACGGCTGCGACTGCGGCTGCAACCATTGAAAAGACCTGTAAAGACCGCAAAATCTATAGCCGCCGTAGACCTCTGTCCGATGTCTACCCGACCTTAACCCGAACCTAACCTATCTAACGGACTGGATTCGAGGTGGTTAAGTGTGTTTTGTTTAATTGATTGATTGCCAAGCGGTTGCCGTTACAGCACTATCTCGGCGGTTGAGGTGTCGGTTTCGCTCAGGGCCATCGAGTGCAGGCGCACCCCTTGGGGCAGCTGCGGCTCGAGCAGGGCGGCGAAGTGCATGAGCAGGTTCTCGGTGGTGGGCTGGAAAGGGGTGAGGTGCAGCTTGGCGCTGTAGGGCCCCAGGTCGGGGGCTCCGCAGCCGGTGTCGGGCAGCACCAGCGAGTGGTCGAAGGGTTCTACGATGCATTTCTCGACCAAGACCTTGAGCTCTGCAAAGTCCATCACCATGCCGTCGGTGCCGGGTTTGGGGGCGTCGCCCTCGACGGTGACGCGCAGGTGGTACGAGTGGCCGTGCAGGTTGGCGCACTTGCCGTTGTAGGCCGGCAGGGCATGGGCCATCTCGAAGACGAACTGTTTGGTGAGTCGGAGTTTCATAGGCGGCCGAATTTTTGCAGCACCATGTCACGGCTCACGGTGAAGGGCTGGTCGCGGCGGGTGTCGGGCAGTTCAAACATTATGTCGTTCATCACGCTCTCCATTATCGAGCGCAGTCCGCGTGCGCCGAGGTGGAACTCGGTGGCGCGGTCCACCACGGCCTCGAGGGCCTCGGGCTCGAAGTGCAACTCGACGCCGTCGATGTGGAAGAGCTCCTGGTACTGCTTGACGAGGGCGTTCTTGGGCTCGGTGAGAATGCGCAGGAGGGCCTGGCGGTCGAGGGGGTCGAGGTGGGTGAGCACGGGGAAGCGGCCCACCAACTCGGGTATGAGGCCGAACTTCTTAAGGTCCATGGGCATGACGTGGCTCAGAATGGCGTCGGGTTCCAGCTCTTCGCGGCTCTTGCTGCTGCTGTAGCCAATGGCGTTGCTGCCGAGGCGCGAGGTGATGATGCGGTCAATGCCGTCGAAGGCGCCGCCCGAGATGAAGAGAATGTTGCGGGTGTCGATCATGGTGAGTTTCTGCTCGGGATGCTTGCGGCCACCCTGCGGCGGCACACCCACCACGGCACCCTCCAGGAGCTTGAGCAGGGCCTGCTGCACGCCCTCGCCCGACACATCGCGGGTGATGGAGGGGTTGTCGCCCTTGCGGGCAATCTTGTCTATCTCGTCAATGAAGACAATGCCGCGCTGGGCGGCCTCGACGTTGCCGTCGGCGGCCTGGAGCAGGCGCACCAGCACGTTCTCCACGTCGTCGCCCACATAGCCGGCCTCGGTGAGGGTGGTGGCGTCGGCAATGCAGAAAGGCACGGCGAGCATACGGGCTATGGTGCGGGCCAGCAGGGTCTTGCCGGTGCCGGTCTCGCCCACTATTACGATGTTGCTCTTCTCAATCTCCACGTCGGCGGCGTCGCTGTGGGTGGCGTTGTAGTTGAGGCGTTTGTAGTGGTTGTACACGGCCACGGCGAGCACGCGTTTAGCGTCGTCCTGGCCTATGACATACTGATCCAGATGGGCCTTGATTTGCTTTGGGGTGGGTATGTCGGTTTGCGGAGCAAGGGGGGCCGGCTTGGCTGCGCCGGCGGGTTGGGCCTGGGCCTCACCGGCGAAGGTCATGCCCACCATCGAGCCCACGGTGGCACCGCACTCGTCGCATATATAGTGGCCGTTGCCGCCGATGAGCATCCCCACCTTCGACTCCGGCTTGCCGCAAAACGAGCAGCGCCTCTCGTTAGTAGTGTCTTTTTTTGCCATAAGTGTTAATATAACGCGGCCCCGCCGTTTTTATTGTGCGGGGCCGCGAATAAAGTGCCGATTTTCCGGTAAGGGCTATCTCCTCAGTAGTTTGCGGTGGGCGGTGCCGGAGGTGGTGTGGATTTTGAGTATGTAGCAGCCCGGACGGTAGCCGCTCATGTCTATCTTGGTGGTGCGGCCTGTGGCGGGTTGGCGCAGCAGCAGGCGGCCGGCCACGTCGTAGGCCTCGACCATGCGCAGCGGCACCGCGCTGCTCACCGTGGTCACGTTGTCCGTCGGGTTGGGTACTATGTCGATGGCGGCCTGCCCCGTCACCGCACTGATACCTACAGTGTCACCGCCGCCACCTGTGCCAGTGGTATCGGGTGGGTTGGTGCCCGTGGTGTCCATGAGGTCTTCGTCAAGCACCACTATCGGGAAGGCGCCACCCCTGCAGCCGTTATTTACATAGTTATAGCTAAATCCAGGTATGACTGATGCCATGCCAGTTGGGATGGTCTGGGTTTGATGTAATTTTCCATTGGGGAAAGAGCCTATAGGCCAATCGGAGCTATATGAACAGTAAACTCGTCCCCATGTGGCGCGTTTTGAAGGGTTAGAGCAGAAACAGAGAAAGAATGTGTCAGTAACTGGCACAGGAGCGTCAAAATAGAACTCCAAACATGGTAAATAGTCGCTAAACGGGACAGGGTTTGTGTCACGGAGAGGTGTGTAGGGACTCTCCCACAAGATATTACCCAGAGAGTCAAGGACTAAAGACAGTTTATTATCAGCTTCATATTCGTAGATTTTTCTTTTCCTACAGTTGGAGGTGGAGTCGATACAAATAATGTGTCGTGACGGGTCTGGCATATATAAGTTTTCAGATATCTATCCAAAGTATCACTGGCAGTGACAGCTATGCCATATACATTGATTGGTTCTCTTGTGTGATAAACAGAATAGTATATGAATCTAGAAAGAACGTAAGACGATAAACAATCCGCGGTGTCACATGTATTGCATTCGTAATAATTTGTGGGCCTTGGGTAGCACATATACCTGCAGTCGCCGAACCTAACTGTGTCTTGGGCGCTGAGCGAGCATAGAGCAAGTACAAATGCAATGAGTGTAAATGTTTTTTTCATGGTTTTATGATGTTTTTTGTTATTTTTAAACAATGCAAATTTTGGAGTTCACATATAATAGACGACGAGAAGGCCAAAACGGCTCAAAATTTAACAATATTTAAGAATTTTTAACATTTGCTGGCGGCAGTGAAGCATTTTGTTTCAAAATGCAAAGATATGCATTTTATCTGGATTGGCCAAATTTTTCTTGTCGTAGTTGTTCAGAGCAACTGGTTTCGGGTGGCGTCCTGCCTTATGAAGATGAAAAGCAGGATGGTGAAGGCCAGCAGCGACGAGCCGCCGTAGCTGAAGAAAGGCAGCGGTATGCCGATGACAGGCAGCAGTCCCAGCACCATGCCCACGTTGACAGCTACGTGGAAAAAGAGTATCGAGGCCACCGAGTAGCCGTAGAAACGGGCAAAGGTGGAGCGTTGCCGCTCGGCCATGCTTATGAGGTGAACCAGCAGCACTATGTAGGCCACTACCAACAGGGTGCTGCCAAAGAAGCCCCACTCCTCGCCCACGGTGCAGAAGATGAAGTCGGTCTCTTGTTCGGGCACGAAGTTGGCCTTGGTGACGGTGCCCCGCAGGAACCCCTTGCCAATTAAGCGTCCCGAACCGATGGCTATCTTAGATTGGTGCACGTTGTAGCCGGCGCCCGAGAGGTCCTCGGTCTTGCCCAGCAGCACGTCGATGCGCTCGCGCTGGTGGCTTTCGAGCACGTTGTTGAAGGCAAAATCGACCGAGAAGACGAAGGCCGCGGCCAGCAGCACGTGCAGCAGCACGCCGAAGTAGTCGCGCCGTGTGCGCTTGTTGAGCCACACAAAGAGGTAGAACAGGCCCACCGCCGCCACAATGCCAATAAGCAGCCACTTGTTGATGAGCAGTGCCAGCACGAAGAGCAGTGCGGCCATAGCGCCGTATATGAGCACCTTGGCCGAGATACCCTCGCGGAACATGGGCAGCAGGAAGGCGGCAAACACCAGCGCCGAGCCGGTGTCGTGCTGCAACAGGATGAGTCCCGCCGGTACAGCCACTATGACCGCCGCCACCACCTTGGTGTTGAGGCGTTTGATGTCGAGGTCGATGGCGCTCATGAATTTGGCCAAAGCCAGCGCGGTGGCAAATTTGGCAAACTCCGACGACTGCAGCTTGAAGGCTCCTAACTTTATCCACGACTTGCCGCCGTTGGTCTCGTTGCCTATGAGCAGTGTGAGCACCAGCAGCCCTATAACGATGACGTATATGAAATAGGAGGTGTTGGCAAAGAAGCGCGGCTCGACGTTGAGTATCACCACCGCCAGCAGCAAGGCTATGCCAATCCAGAGCAGCTGCTTGCCGTGCTGGCGCGAAAAGTCGAACAGCTCGGCATGGGCGGGGTCGTAGCAGGCGGCATAGATGTTGAGCCAGCCAAACAGCACAATGGCTATGTAGAGCCCGATGGTGAGCCAGTCGTAGTGTTTGCGCTCGGTAGTGGTTCTCATTGTCGTTTCTTTTTGCTTTTCTTTATTTTGCGCGCCAAAGGCAGTTTCTGGCATGGTGCGGCTTCGCGGTATAGGCGTTCAACATCGTGGCGCTTGACCTCGCCGTTGATATATTTCTCGATGAGCAGGCCCGCTATGGGCGCGGCCCATGTGCCGCCGCCGCCGGCGGCGTTCTCGACATAGACGGCCAAGGCTATGCGCGGGTTGTCCTGTGGGGCGAAGGCTATGAACACCGAGTGGTCGTTGCCTATGTTCTCGGCGGTGCCGGTTTTGCCGCACACGCTTATGCCAGGCACGGCGGCGCGGTGGCCGGTGCCGCCGGCGCCATGAACCACGTCGTACATACCGCGTGCGGCGATGTCGAAGTAGCGGTGGTCGACACCCGTCTCGTGGTGCTGCAGGTAGCGCTCGTCGCGCACCGAGTCGGGACCGTAGTAGCGCACCAAGTGGGGGGTGATGTAGTAGCCGCGGTTGGCTACTATGGCGGCAAGGTTGGCCATCTGTAGCGGCACTACCAAGACCTCGCCTTGGCCTATGGAGTTGCTGTAGATGGTCGAGAAAGCCCAGCGCTCGCGGCCGTACCAGCGGTTGTAGAAAGCGGTGTCGGGTATGTTGCCGCGCTGCACGTTGGGCAGGTCAATGTCGAGCCGTTGCCCGAAACCGAACCCCAGCATATAGTTGCGCCACACGCTGAGGCCGTACTGGCTGTCGCGGTAGATGTTGCGGTGGCGGTTCTGCTGTATCACGCGGCGGTAGACTTGGTAGAAATAGGGGTTGCACGACATCTTGATGGCATCCTGCACGCAGCTGGCGCTGGGGTGGTTGTGGCAGCCCACGAGCGACTTGTCGCAAACAAAGCCGGTGCCGGGCTGTATCACTCCCAAGTCGAGTGCCACCATGGCCTGCGCCACCTTGAATATCGAGCCTGGAGGGTATTGTGCCTGCAGTGCCCGGTTGAAGAGAGGTTTGGCTATATCTGACTCGAGCTTGCGGTAGTTGTCGCCGCGCACACGGCCCACCAGCAGATTGGGGTCGTATGAAGGGGCCGACACCAGTGCCAGAACCTCGCCGGTGGCAGGTTCGATGGCTACCACGCAGCCGCGCTTGTTGGCCATGAGCTCTTCGGCATACTGTTGCAGATCGGCATCGAGGGTGGTGTAGAGATTGAGACCCTCGATGGGCAGGGTGTCGAGAGCACCGTTTTGGTAGGGTCCTATTTCGCGGTTGTGCACGTCGACGTGCATAATCTTCTTGCCTTTGGTTCCGCGCAGCACCTCCTCGTATTGCAGTTCGAGGCCGCTCTTGCCTATGTAGTCGCCGCGTTTGTAGTAGGGGTTGCGCTCCAGGTCGCGCTCGTTCACCTCGCCAACATATCCCAGCACGTGGGCGGCGATGGGACGGTCGTAGATGCGCAGGGTTCGCTGTGAGATATAGAAGCCTTTGAACCGGAAAGCCTTGTTCTCCCATAGCGCGTACTCCTCTTTAGAG
The DNA here is from genome assembly GCA_024685285.1 of Bacteroidales bacterium. Taxonomy (GTDB): domain Bacteria; phylum Bacteroidota; class Bacteroidia; order Bacteroidales; family P3; genus Colimorpha. The sequence continues at coordinate 53,284 of JAIKVZ010000031.1, read as the reverse complement.
ATCTGCTTCATGAAAATAGAGGCGGCAAAGGGCGAGTAGGTGCGGGCCTTTTTCATGCGCTGGTCGAAGTCGTCGCGTGTAATGCCCAAGGCCTCGCAAAAATAGGCGGTGTCGAGGTTCTGCACCATGCGGGGAATAACCATCAAGTCGTAGACGGCCTCGTTGTGCACCAGCAGCTGGCCGTGGCGGTCGTAGATGAAGCCGCGGGCGGGGTACTGGGTGATGTTGCGGAGCGACTGTTGGTCGGCTAATTGCTTGTATTTGGGGTCGAACAACTGCAGCATGGCCAGGCGCACAATAAATATGGCGCCAACGACGATGAAGATAATCTTCACCACGCGGTTGCGGTCGCTGTAGAGGTTTGACATGATTAATATAACGCAAAAATGCTGCGTTTAGTGTATCGCAGCGTCACTTTTTTGCATAGGTGGCGCAGTCTGTGGGTCGCGAGGGCGTGCAGGAGCCTAATACGTCTTGCGGCGCAGATTCTGGTCGGTGCCCTCGACGCGGCTGCTTCCGCTGATGCTGTAGGACGATTTGACTTTCTGAGGAGCGTTGGTCTGCTTGCGGGGATACATCCGCTCGCTGGAACGCGAGGTGCCGCATGAGGCGGCCAGCAGGCACACTGTGGCTACGGCTATCAGGGCTACGATGTGACGGGTGTGGCGTTTCATATTTTTTGTTTTTTGATATATTGCTTAATTGATTGTCAAAATATTGCCGTCGAGGGTGGCGGTGTATTGGTGCAGGGGGCACGAGGCGTTGTCTATGGGCTGGCCGTCAAGGGCGTTGTAGGTAGCGTTACACACTGGGCAGCGCAACACCATTTCGCCGTAGTGTGTTGCGGTGTCGTTGCCAAAATTGGCTTCGGTGTCGGGCAGCATACATTCGTCGTTGTCGTTGGGGCAGGCACACTCGAAAGCTACAAACAAATCGTCGCCGAGGCGTGTGACGTAGATGCCTTTGTGCCCGCGGTTAATGGTGACAGGATTCCCCATGGTTCTGAGGTCATACCACTTTGGCATACTGAGGTCGATTGAACCGCCCGTGCCGAAAGGTACCCGGCAGTTGCTTTCGGGTTGACAGGCGGCCACGAGGGCCAGCACGGCAGTTACTATGAGCATGAGGCGTTTCATTGTGGGTAGTCGGCGTATATGGTTGTCAGCACCACCCGGGCTACTGCTTCGAGGGTGCGTGGGTCGAGGGCGTCAAGGTTGTCGGAGGTGGTGTGCCAGTGGGTGAAGAAACTGCACTCGGGGGAGTTCTGCACCAAGTCGATGGTGGGAATGCCGGTCAGTTGGTTGATGTATAGGTGGTCGTCGAGTATGGGGTCGGTATTCTGCTGCACAAACATGGCGCCGTGACCTATGGCGGCGGCAACCTGCCACACTTTGTCGGTGAGGCCCGGTGCAAAGTGGCGGCTTATCTCCTCTTTTGTGAAACGTGGCTGGTGTGAGCCCACCATATCAAGCAGTATGCCATATTGTGCTTTGTAGAACGGCGTGTGCGGGGTTTGTCCCCAGTGCTGCGAACCTTTGCACCAGGTGTTGTCGGCGTGGTTGTCGGCCCAGTCGGGGGTGCCCTGGTCTTCGAGGTCGAAGAATATGAAGTCGACCCCTACCGAGGGCGGCATCTGTGACATAACGCGGGCCATTTCCATAAGCAGGGCCGAGCCCGAGGCTCCGTCGTTGGCGCCTGGTACGGGGCTGTGCTGATTGTTGGGGTCGGGGTCGTGGTCGGCCCATAGACGGCTGTCGTAATGGGCTGCCAGCAATACGCGTTGCGGTGCCTGTGGGTTGAGGCTGGCAATGATATTGGTGCCGCGAACTTCCGTGCCGTCCCACAGGGTGGCGCCAAAAGGTTGCATTATCACTGTGTCGACCCATCGTGCCATGTTCGAGGCAATATAATGTCGGCATTGAGCGGCGGCGCGGCTGCCTGGTATACGGGGGCCGAAGGCGAGTTGGGCTGTTGCAAATGCCATGGCAGAGTCGGCGCAGGGAGCCGGTGCGGTCACCTGCGTGTAGTCTTTGGCGGCAGGCGCCTGCGGCGCCTGCCGCTTGCCAGTGCAACTCCACAGCAAGGCAAGCAGAGCAAGACCCATCAAACCCACTGTGGGTTTGATGGGATTGATATTTTTAAAAGTTTTTATGAGCCAGGGCAGGGTCATTTGACGCGCTCGCTGTACTCGCAGGTACGGGTGTCGACCTTGATTTTGTCGCCCTCGTTGATAAACAGGGGCACACGCACGCTCACGCCGGGCTCCACGGTGGCGTCCTTCATGGCGTTGGTGGCGGTGTTGCCTTTGAAACCGGGCTCGGTATAGGTGACCACAGTCTCGATAAACGGCGGCAGTTCGCACAGCAGCGGGGTCTCGGTGTCGGCCTGCACGGTTATCTCAACATACTGGTCGGGACGCAGGAACTGAGGGGCGTTGATTATCTTCTCGTCGATGTTGATCTGCTCGTAGGTCTCGGTATGCATAAACACGTGCATATCGCCTTCCTTGTAGAGGTAGGTGTAGGGGCGGCGCTCCACGCGCACAATGTCAATCTTGGCTCCGCTGGGGAAGGTGTTCTCAAGCACGCGGCCGGTTTTAACGCTGCGCATCTTTGTGCGCACAAAGGCGGCACCCTTGCCGGGTTTGACGTGCAGGAACTCGATGATGGTGTAGATGTCGTTGTTGAAATTGATGCAAAGACCGTTTTTGATGTCAGTGGTTGTTGCCATAGGTATAAATGTTTATTCGTAAATATTTTTTTTGCTTTTTTCTATTTTTGGGGCTCCTGGTTCTTCTTTTTCTCCTCGGCCAGCAGCTGGGTGAGGCGGCGCAGGTCGGCCCGCAACTCGTCGTTCTCCTCCTCGCAGGCACGGTAGCGCGTACGCTCCATCATAAGCCTCATAAAGACGGCCAACACTAAGATTATCAGCACTATGGCTACGCCGTTAGACTTAAGCCAGAAGTACACTGCCGTGGCCCCGAGAATGAGTATGTAGGAGGCCCATTCGTATATTTTCAACGCCGTTTTATGACTCATAGTTGCACAATTTTAGAAAATGCAAAAATACATTTTTTTTTTGATTTTGCCGAAAAAATCATACCAACCCCTCTAAATATGAGGTGCGAGGGTACTCTCGGCCATAGAAAAGTGCAACGAACTGCAACGATTCGGCAGTCTCGGGGGCTTTGGCAAAAAATTTCGTTGCAGTTTTAGTTTTTTCGTTGCAGTCGCTTGGCGGGTCCGGAAAAATTTCGTAACTTTGCAACAGTCTTTCCCGTGAATGCGGGAGGATTAGTCGCCCGGCAATCAAGCCGGATCACCCGCGCACTTTAGAAGAAAACGGGTCAGAAGTCGGGTTATAGGTCTGCCACAGGATGGCACACCGAGTTGTCCCCGATAGCGACGAAAACAGTGCAGTGCGCAAGCCCTGCATCAAACCAAGGGGGCTAAATCCTAATCAGAATTTTCAGAATTATCAGAGTGTTCGGAGTGTTCCGAATAATCCGAAACCTACCTCACAACCGCGACCTTGCGGGCAGGTAAGAGTAGCTGAAATCGTATGCCAATGCCACATCGGGCAGCGAAAAGGCCATCAGCAGGACGACGAAAAAGGTAAGTTTATGTTTCATGTCTTTTTGTGCTTGTTGTTAATTTGCCTTATTTCGGTAATCGACACGGCTTTGGTACATACGCTCTCTTATTCCGCCTTCGGTGACGAAGCGGTTCTGCATGGTTTCGAGCAGCTTGTGGAGCATATATGAGGCTTGATGGATGAGCGTGATGCAGAGGTTAGCTATCTCCTCGTCGTTCATCTGCTGTATTTTGGCGGCATAGTTTTTCTTGATTTCTGCGCTCCGCGCATATTGTCGCATTTTCTCATAGCGTGGATGAAGATCGCCCCACTGCTGCAGGTTGCGCACCCGCAGGTAGTCTTCATAGTCGTCGAGCAGTTCCTCGAGGCTGGCTTTGGCAACATTTGTCAGTTTGATTTCAGTCTCACTCGAAGTTGAAGCCGCTTGGTTGCCTTCGGCAATGTTCTGTTTGCCGCTGCGGGCGGCCTGAACCATCTGGTCGACAGTGCGATCGCCATGTTGTAGATAATGCTGAGTGAAGTAGTACGTGATGTCGTAAATCATTTCAGTAACCTGATAGACCCTCAAGTTGCGGTAGTGTCCGTGACGGGGCAGAAAAGTGTAAGGCTTTGGCTTCTGAGTATTCGGAATGTTCTGATTACTCGGAATATTCAGATTATTCTGATTACTCTGATTATTCTGATCTACCATTTTCTACAAAGTTTTTTCTGACTGCAAAGATACAAACTTTTTCCGAAACGGCAAAATAATTCATACCCATAGGGCCAATGCGTTGATTTTCAGTTGGCTGGTAAATATAATGTAATGCGGTGATTACCAGTCTGTTAGATAAGTTAGGTTCGGGTTGAGGTCGGGTCAACGTCGGGTAGGGGCCGACGGACACTATCGCTTATAGGTCTTGGGGGCGATGTTTAGCCGTTGGCAGGCTGTTTTCGCACAGTGAGGGCCACGGCGCTGGTGCCTATGAGGGTGACCATCAGCAGGGTGAGCACAAAATCGGTGGCGCGCATGGCCACGGGGAAAGCGCTGACCACGAAGTTGCCGTCGCCCATACGCACTATGCCGAAACGCTGCTGAACAAAGCACAGCACGAAGCCCACGGCCAGCCCTGCCGCGGCGGCTATGGCGCATATCATGGCCCCTTCGGCCAGGAAGACACGCCTCATGCGGCGCGGCCCGAGGCCCTGGGCGAGCAGTATGCCGGCGTCGCGCTGTTTGCTCATGATGAGCAGCGACAGCGAGGCCACGAGGCTCAGGGTTGAGATGAAGACTATGAGTGCCAGGATGATATATATGCCGAGCCGTTCTGAACGGAATATTTTGTAGTAGAGGGGCTGCTGTTCGAAGCGGTTGAGTACTCGGCAATCCGGCCCCAAGACCTCCTTGACCCGTTGCTGTGTCTTGTTTGCCGAGGCTTTGGGTGCGAGGCTTATGGCGAGGGCCGTGCAGGTGAGGCTGTCGTAGTCGAGCAGCCGGCGCGCGGTGGCTATGTCGGTGAGGGCGTAGCGGCGGTCGATGTCCTGCTGTATGAGGAAGTTGCCTGCCGGCATGGTGGTGGCGGTGCGGAAGGCGTCGGGCGAGGGCGTTGCCAGCGGCCCCTCGCGGCGGGGTATGTGGAGGTAGACGGGGCTGTTGGAGTGGGGGCTTGCGCCGAGGTCGTAGTAGATGTCGGCCCCGAGTATAAGTGAGGCTATTTCGTCCTCTGCGGGCTGTGTGCCGAGGGTGTAGGTGCCTTGATACAGCATGGTGTCGAGACCTGTGACGAGGTGGTAAACGGTGTCGACACCGCGCAGGGTCACTATGGCCTGGCGGTCGCGGCAGGTGGCCCATGCGTTCTCCTGCACTATCTGGCTCACTGTGGCCACGCCCTCAGTTTGCTGCAGCCGGCCAAGGGTTTCGGGGCTGAGCCTGAGGGTCTTGCCGGTGGCGGGCTCGGCCAGCAGCGGCGGGTCGAAGCTATTGAAAAGCTCCTGGGTTATGCGGCCTATGCCGTTGTAGACCGAGAGCACCACGATGAGGGCCATGGCCGACACGGCGAGGCCGATGAGCGAAATCCACGATATGGTCCGCACTACCGAGCGGTTGCCCCGCGAGGTGAGGTAGCGCCAGGCTATGAAGGCGGTGAGGGGGAATCGTCGCGGAGCTTTCATGCTGTGTTGGGTATTATCGGGTTGCTGGCTTTGCGTTGTGTGCCGCTCAGTTCTTGAGCAGGCGCTCGATATTCTCCATATAGTCGAGCGAGTCGTCGAGGTAGAAGTCGAGCTGTGGAATGATGCGCAGCTGTTTGCCCTCGCGCAGGCCGAGGCGGCGTCGCAGGTCGGAGTTGTTTTGCAGTATGAGCTGCATCACCTCTTCCTTGCGGGCTCCGCCGAGCGGCATTATGCTTACGTGCACTCGGGCAATGGAGAGGTCGGGAGTTATGCGCACCCCTGTCACGGTCACCATCGAGGGGCCCAGGGTGGGTTTCATCTCGCGCTGGAATATTTCGCCCAAGTCTTGCTGGATGAGGCGCGATATTTTGTTTTGGCGTGTGGTCTGCATGGGTTGGTTGTTAGCGGTTGGTGAAGTGAGATTACATGCGCCAGCCTATGCGCACGGGCAGAAAGACGGTTTGCTGCATATAGGCTATGCCGATTTGCAGGTATAGGCTGTACCAGTTGTGCTCCATGTTGCGCAGGCCGTGGCGGTAGTACCAGTTGACGCCGGCGTAAATCTCGCCGTAGGGGTCGAAGTTGGTGCCGTAGCGCTCGGCGTCGTCAAGCAGCACCGACATTCCGCCCCTTATACCGGCCATGGGGGCAAGGCGGTAGGTCTGCGGCGTGTTGTCGTCGCCGTGGCTGCTCCAGATGGGTCGGTAGTCGATGTCAGCAAAGGCCGTGGCCGCGATATTGAAGACCGAGGGGGTTGCTATGTTGGCTGCGTAGTAGCCGCCGGCACCCAGACCAACAAAAAAGTCCTGGTTGAGGTTGAGGCCACCGATCACGTCCAGCCCTATAGCCGACTGGTAGTTGTTGAGGAAGTAGCCGTAATCGCCCGGGTGACCCTCGTTGCTCATAAAGGGCATGGCGCCCAGTTCGACCTTGAGCATCCACTGTTGGCGGTTCATGTCTTGAAAAAACTGCGCCTGCGAGGTCAGGCATAACATCATTAAAGCCGTGAGGCAGAGTGTTTTGATATATTTCATAGTATTATTAATTGCGACTGCAATGATAAGAAATTATTTTCAATTTTCACAATATAATTTCCTGCGGGCAGGTTTGGACGCACCAATTGGCCGCTGGCCACGTTGCTTTGGCGGTACACGGTGCGGCCCTGCAGGTCGGTGATGGCGAGGGTCGACGGAGGCCCGTCGAAAGTTACCTTGAAGCTGCCGTTGGCAGGGTTGGGGCTGATGGACAGGGCGGGCTGCTCTGCGTGCGGAACGGCAATTAAGGCGGTGTCGATAATGGCCAACATATATTCGCCCGGACGCAGGTTGACATCGGTAAAGCGGCCTTCATTGGCATTGCCGGCGTGGTGCCGAGTGGCCACGGCCCAAGGGTCGGCCGGGGTGTGTCGATAGAGCAGCGCCATTGAGTCGAGCTGAGCCCGGCGGTGGTAGAAGCCGTTGTCGAGGTGAGGGTAGACGGCGTCGCGGTAGCCTTCGCGGCAGAACTGGAACTGGCCGGTGTAGGTGCCGTCGCATGGCAGGTAGCCGGTCACCACCCAGTAGCGTTTGGCTGTGTTCAGCACGCCGGCCGGCATGGATCCTCCCGGGTCACCCCAGTGGTGTTCGACGATAACGCGGGTGGGCACGGCCTCGGAGGTTACGCCGAGGGCAAAGTGGGCGCTCTGGCCGTCGTTGACGCCAGCGGGGGCACCGTCGAACTCGGCGGAGGTTATGGCATTGGCTATGCGATGGTAGTAGTCGATGACCCAATAGACGGGCTCGTATGGAAGGCTGAATGTTGCGGTGGTGCTGCCGTCGCTATCGAATTCCACCCACCTCTCGACGGGGTGGCTGAACGCCCAGTCGAAGAAGACAACCGGCACCCGCGACGGAATGCTAATATTAACCTCCGTGCCTATGCGTCGGCAACTCATGTGCACCGTGGCCTGACCTGCGGCATAGGCCACAGAGTCGATATGGTAGCTCAAGAAACCGGAGGAGAATATCTGTCCGCCGACCGAGGTGTAGAGGCTGTTGTGTTCAAGGCCTGAGTAGGCTTCGAGCGAGTCGAGGAGGCCGTAGGCATCGAGGTTGCCAAAGATGCAGTTGGCAAAGAGCCGGCGCATGGAGGCGTAGAATAGCGAGTCGCCCATGACGCCGCGCAGCGAGTGCCATGCCAGCGAGCCTTTCTTGTACGTAGTGGTGCCGTAGGTGTGGCTGTGTGGCATACCGTGCAGCGGGCGGTAGCCATTGTCGTCGAGGTGAGCGGTGCGTATCACCTTATCGAGGCGGTTCTGGTAGTATTGATCGGCGGCTTTGCGTCCCAAGCACGACTCAACGGCCACCTCCTCACAAAACGAGGCTCCGCCTTCGTTAATCCACATATCGCCGCTTTCGGCGCAGGTCAGGGTGTTGCCAAACCATGCGTGGGCCAGCTCGTGGCACATATTACCGAAACGGGCGTCATCGCTCCCGTCACCTATAACCTGCTGTGCCAGCGATATGTTCATTACGTGCTCCATAGAGCCTATTGGGGTGGCGTTGTAGCCAATGCGGCGCCATTGGTAGGGGCCGAAAGCGCGCTCGAAAGCCGGTATCACCGAGTCGAGCACGTCGAAAGTGTGGTACACCTCGGTGCTGTCTTGGGTGGTGTAGGCAAGGGTGGCTTGGTAGGTGCTGTCGAGACCGCGGAAGTCGCGCTCGATGATTTTCCATGGAGCCACCGCCACCGATACCAGATAGGCTGGGGTGGGCAGACCTATGTGCCATGTTGTGGTTTGAGTGCCGTCAGGGTTGAGGCGCTCCGAGGTCAGCAGGCCTCCGCAACGTGTAGTCCATCCTGGATAGGATGTCACGGTGAGGGTGTAGGTGCCTTTGTCGGTGAAGTTGTCCTGGGTTGGAAACCAGGCGCGGCCCACGCTGTGGGGGTCGGCGGTGAAGCTTATGCCCAAGTTGTAGTAAATTGTGGGGTCGAGGTGCATACCGCCCCAGTCGGTAATAGAACTGCCGGAGTAGTGATATGCCACAAATATGCGCATGGTGTCGCCGGCGGCCATATCGCCAGTACCTATCGAGTCGAGCCGGCAATCGCATGGCTGGCCGTTGACGGCTATCGAGTCTACGGCACAGTTGAGCAGCAGTTTTATCTTCGGGCAGGGGCGCAGCAGTCGCAACGACACTTCGGCAGTGGCTGAGAAGGCAGCCCCTGTGGTACCGCTGAAATCTATGTCGACAGAGGTGTGAAGCACATCGACCGAGTCGGTGGGCTCCCACCGTTGCGCGTAGGCGGCTGTGGCAATCAGCAAAAAAGTGACAAATATTGTGCAGAGTTTTCTCATTGTAGGTGAGGGTTTTCTTGTTCTCTTTCAAATTGCAAAACTACTAATAAAAATCCATTCGGCAAAAAAAAAATTGATAGTGGGTGTAATATTTTGGCTTTTTGTACGTCTATTATAATAGCAAGAAAGGTAAAAGTGAACCGCAAAGAGTACAACCACAGTGTAGACGAATTGAGCGACGGCCTCTACAACTTCGCCCTGCGCTATACCGCCAGTCCGACACAGAGCTCCGACGCAGTGCAGGACAGTTTTGTGGCGCTGTGGGAACATCGTGGCGAGGTTAAGGCCTGCAATGCTAAGAAGTGGTTGATGAGGGTACTCTACCACAGACTGGTAGACCAGCACCGCTACCAGAGTCGCCTGAGCCAGATGCCGGCACCCGACACGGCTGTGGCTCAGCATGAAAGCTTTGAACTCAGCGACTCACTGCAGCTGGCTCTGGCAGCCCTGCCCGAGGTGCAACGCTCGCTGGTGCTGCTGCGCGACCTTGAAGGCTATGCCTACCGCGAAATGGCCTCGATGCTCAACATTACCGAGCAGCAGGTGATGGTTTACCTCTATCGCGCCAGGCAAACAATGAAGAAAGTGCTAACCAACGAATTGGATTTGAGATGAAGACAATAATGAACCTACAAGATTTTGAGAACCGTCTCGATGCCTATGCCGACGGTACTCTATCACTGGAGGAGACCAAGCAAATGGACGAATGGTTCGCCGCCCATCCCGAGCTGACCGACGACCCGGCGCTGCGTGTCACGGCACCCAAGGCTGTTATGCCTGGCAAAGAGAACCTCAAGCGCACCGCCGTTGTCGTGCCGCTGTGGCGCTATGCCGCCGCGGCCTGCATTGCCGCATTGCTGATATGCGGTGCCTTGTGGTTGTGGCAACCTCGTCAGGCTGTTGTGGAACCAGAGCAGTCGCTGATAGCCGAATCCGCATTGCCGCCGGCATCGTCGCAGGAGGCCGAGACCCAGACCCCAGCTCCTCGGTATGCCACGACTGCCGTCAATACTCAGGCTCCCCGTCCCTCGCTGGTTGAGCCTTTGCCAAGGCTTGAGGCTGCCCCGATAGTGGCCATGCCGGCTATGCCAGTGATTGCACCGCGGCCTGCATCAACAGCACAGCACAGCATTGTGGAGTCGGAGAACCTGATTGTCTATATACCAGACACCGTGGATGTGGATTTCCTGGTTGGCTACACCTCGCCAATCGAGGGCCAGCCAGAATGGCTCGAGTCGATAACAACTCCCGTATACAACCGTATGGAAGAGGACTACAACCGCTTTGAGAACACCATGGTTGCCATGGCCGAAAAGAATCTATCACCCTTTGTACAAATATTTAAAAAGTAATACCATGAAAAAAACAACAATTTCCTTAATGCTTTGTCTGCTGGCCTTCAGTGTCGCGGCCCAGCTCCCGTCGACATTCCGTCAGACTCTCAACAAAAGTGTGAACTGGGTCTCGGTTGAGGATGAAACCAATGTCACCGTCATTCCCGACACCGCCGACTACGTGCTCATCACCCCGAAGAGCATCCCACCCGAGGCCGACCCCGGCCGCATTGTCAAAGTGGGCGGACTGAAAATGTACTTCGCCGACGCGGCCATGTTCTTCGACATCGAAGTTCACCTGTCAACAAGTTCGCTCACGCTCCAGACCGAAGATATGGGCAACCTCACCCTCAAAATCGGTGACAGATACCCCAAGAACCTCACCCTCAAGGCCGAGGACGCTTCGTCCATCAATATTAAGTCCAAAGCCGACACCCTGAAGTTTGCCTCTATCGAAGCCAAAGCCTCCGACGAGGCCCGTATCAACATCGAGCCCTTTGTGAATACCAGATACCTCGATTTCTACTCCGAGGATCTTGCCACCATCAACCACAACGGCCACTACGCCAAGAGCGGCTCAGAGTATTTCATGGACGACAATACGGCGAGCAAACGCTACACCGAGTATGTCGACGGCCTCGATACCCAAAATGGCGACAATCCAGCCAAGTCCACTAAAAAGACTCGCAAATACCACTACGACTTCAGCGACCGCTCAGGACTTGTTTTCCTTTGGGGCTTCAACAACTGGGGCGAGAATATAGGCACCGGCCTGGCCGGCACCACCGACGGCTATGAGCTCACAACCACTTTCAGCTCATACCAGTTGGAGGCCGTCTACGACTTTATTAAAACCCCGCATTTCGCTACATCGATAGGCGTGGGCTACGAGAGCGATGTCTATCACTTTGCCGCCCCAAAGGTGGAACTCACCACAACCGGCTCCGTGGGCACCTTTACCGAGGTGGTGCCAACATCTCCCGACTACCGCGGCTCGACCCGCTTGGTAACCCGCTACGTCACCCTGCCAGTTGCCATTGCAACCAGTTTCGACGGTTTTACCATAGAACTTACGGCGGTGCCCGGCCTGGGATATGGCTCAAACGCCACCGGTCTGAAAACCAAGAGCAAGACGGGCAGCCATACTGTGAAAAACACCGACCACTCCGACAACCGCTACCGCAACCCCTACAAATTCGATGTCAGGCTCTCTTTGGGATGGCATAAGATAGGTTTCTTCATCCAGTCCTCGCTGTTGCCGGTGTTCGTTGCCGACGCCGGTGCCGACCACCATATGGACCGCGAGGTATACCCCGTCAAGTTCGGCCTCCAGTTGGGCTTTTAACAGCATTGCATACTCATTTTGTCTTGAAAAAACGGCGCCAGTTGAAAAATATTGGCGCCGTTTTAGAAAATTGTTGTATCTTTGCAAAAAGAATTTGAAAAGAAAGAACGTCATGAACAGACCGCAACTCGTTATCGCCCTGTTGGCTGCCGCTTTCCTGGCCGTGCCAGGCGCCGAGGCCTGCACCAATTTCCTCTTCTCGCGCGGAGCCACCGTCGACGGCTCGACCATCATCACCTACGCCGCCGACAGCCACACCCGCTACGGACAACTGCGCTACTGCCCTGCCGCCGACCATCGCGCCGGAGAGCAGCTGCAGGTCTACGACTACGGCTCGCAAAAGTACCTCATGTCAATACCGCAGGTCGGCCACACCTATAGCGTGGTGGGCTTTATGAACGAGTTTCAGCTGGCAATAGGCGAGACCACATGGGGCGGCCGCCCCGAGGTTGAGAAGGGAAATGACCGCGGCATCGACTACGGCTCGCTCATATTCATCACCCTGCAACGCGCGCGCAACGCCCGCGAGGCCATTACGGTCATCGACAACCTTGTGCAGACCTACGGCTACACCGGTGGCGGCGAGACTTTCTCTATTGCCGACCCCAACGAGGTGTGGATTTTCGAGATAGTGGCCAAGACCTATGAGAAAGGCGCCGTGTGGGTGGCCCGCCGCGTGCCCGAGGGCTACGCCTGCGCCCACGCCAACCAGGCCCGCATAACCATCTTTCCGCAAGAGACTACCTGGAACCACCACCGCGGCCGTGGATACCACAAAACTATCAGCAGCGAACATATAGACTATATCGACGAGCCAGAGGTTGAGTGTGTCTACTCCCACGACGTGGTCACCGCCGCCCGCATCAACAAGTGGTACGACGGCCTCGACCGCAATTTCTCTTTCGCCGACACCTACAATCCGCTCACCTTTAGCGGCTTGCGAGCCTGCGAGTCCCGGGTGTGGTCTATGTTCAACCGTATCAAATCGGGCATGGAGGACTACCTGCCCTACGTCATGGGCGACCCCACAGCCATGCGTCTGCCTTTGTGGATTAAGCCCGACAAAAGGGTCAGCCTGCACGACGTGATGGAACTCATGCGCGACCACTTCGAGGGAACACCCATGGACATGACCGGCGACCCGGGTGCCGGCCCCTACCACTGCCCCTACCGCTGGCGCCCCATGGAGTTCGAGGTCGACGGCCAGAAATACATCCACGAGCGCGCCATCTCAACCCAGCAGACCGGCTTCAGCTTCGTGGCCCAATGTCGCAGCTGGCTGCCAGCCAAAGTGGGCGGTGTGCTTTGGTTCGGGGTCGACGACACCTACTCCACCTGTTACTGCCCCATGTACTGCGGCCTCACCCAGGTGCCTGTTTGTTTCGAAGAGGGCAACGGCAGCATGAGCGAGTATTCAGAAACCGCCGCCTTCTGGCTCTTCAACCGCGTGAGCAACTTCGCCTACCTGCGCTACGACTCCATGATAGAGGACATCCGCAAGGTGCAGCAGCAACTCGAAACCAAGTTCATCGAGCACGAGAAGCTCAAATCGGACGCCCTGGCCAACACCTACAACACCGAGCGTCTGCAGGGCGAAATCAACCGCTTCTGCAACATGTGCGCCGAAGACATGATGCGCCAGTGGCACAAACTCGACCAGCACCTGCTGCTTAAATACATCGACGGCAACATCAAGCATGAAACCCCCGACGGCCGCATAGAAACCACCGAGACCGGCGTGGTGCGGTTCCCCATGCAGCCCGACTACCCCGAGTGGCTGCTGCGCCTCATCGTCGAATCGCGTGGCGGAGTGCTCAAAAAACGCAATTTCTAAAACTTGCTGAAAATCAGCGATTTGGGAATTTGATATAACCCGCTGGCTTTCAGTCCGATAGATGGGTTAGGTTCGGGTTAAGGTCGGGTAGGGTTCGGGTTGAGCTCCAAGGGACCTATAATCTATAGCATCTATTAGCGACCAAAGGCAGTGTAAAACAGTAGCGGCCAGGGTTTTAACCCGGCCGCTACCCCTGATGATTGGTGTTGAAAAGGTAAAAATAATTGAGTATCAAGTTATCGGCTCACAGCGAGTTTGCTCGCAGCTCCGTCGATAAGCAACACATAAACTCCTCGGTCGAGGGTTGATATGTCGAGTTTGAAGGTGTCGCCGCTGAAGGCGGTTTGCAGCACGCGGCGGCCGCTGGCATCGCAGAGGACCACGCTGTGACGGCCTGCGCCGGCACAGCTCACGTTCACAAATGTGGAGGCCGGATTGGGGCTCAGCAGCACGCGTTGAGCGGCCACGTCGCCAATGCCGGCGGTGCGTTGGTGAAGCACCGCCACCCCGTCGAGGTCGAAACCGCTGCTCCAAAACGGAGTGGGGTAGGGGTCGTTGATGATGTGGCCGTAGGCGTCATAGGTGCCATATTGGGGGTCGATGCTGCCCACCACGTCGACGAGGCGCACGTAGACGATGGAGTCGATGTCGATTCCGGTCGAGTCGCGCAGCTCCTCAAGGTCGAAGGGTGTTCCGTAGCCCACCTTGAATTTGCCGGCCAAGTTGTTGACGTTTGTTGGGTCGACAGCGCCGCCGTTGTTAATCTGCACCCCGGTTTGTGTGAGCGAGGTGGCGGGGAAACGCACAAAATGCTCGCCGTCGGTCGAGACCTCGACAAAAGCCATCTCCAAGAAGGTGTGGTTGAACGAGTTCTCAAACACAGCCAAGTCTGGTCCCGGGCCGTTCTGGATTGGGGAAGCGAAGGTGAGCAGAGCCGTGCCGCCGTCGCCGAGGCTGACAATCTTCGAGGTGTCGGCGGCAATACCCTCGGCGGGTCCGATACCGCAGTGATCGCTGCCGTAGGTTGCAACCGGCGAGTTAGCCACGGCTATGTCCTGTGGGCCTCGGGTTATGACGCAGCCGGTAGCCCAGCCCACTATGGCCGAACTGTCCTTGCTGACGGCGTTGCACCCTTCGGTGCCCACGGCACCGCAAAACGAGCCCTGCCCCTGGGCTGTGAGGCCCAGAAGCAGAGTCGCGGCGATGATAAAAACATTTTTGGTCATTGTTTAACGGCTTACGGCCACTTTGGCCACGGTGGAGCCAATGCGCAGCATATAGACGCCGGCGGGCAGGGTGCTGACGGTCATGTCGACGCTGGTGCAGCCGGCGGCCACAGCGCGGCGCGAAACCTCGCGGCCGGCCATGTCATAAAGCACGGCATCGGTATTGGCGCTCATGGCACCGAAGTTCACGCGCACCTCGGTGGTGGCGGGGTTGGGCCATACGGTCATGTTGGCGGCCTCGACGGCGTCAATGCCAGTGGAGGTGGGCACGCTGACGGGATGGATGGCCATGGGGTAGGCATAGGTATGTCCCCAGTAGTTCCAGTCGGCATAATAGGTGCTCTTGATGAAGACACCTGCGGCGGGGTCGGCCCATTTCTCGAAGTCGCCGTCGCTGAGGGACTGGTACAAACCGGCATCGGTGTGGCCATTGTTGGTGCTCTCCCAGTAGCTGTAGGGGATGTGACGGAGGGTGTCGCCGGTGGTGGGGACGAAAACGATGTCGTCAACACCGTAACTGCCGTACACAACGGAGAAGCGGTTGTCGGCGGCGGCCATGCTGTCGAGGGCATCCTGCACGGTGGCGGTGCCGTCGAACTTGAAGCCCCATGCCAGGGCGGTGTCGGCCCAGTTGATGGCTATGACGGCCTTCTTGCTACCGGTGCCAACCCAGTAGAGGATGTCATCGGCGGCAATGGTGGCCTCGGCGGGAACCATGCTGGCGGGGAGGTCGACAGGCTGGATGACGTCGGGATAGACATAGAAATAATCCTGGTAGCCACCATAGGCGGGAGTCCAAGCGCTGCCGGTGTAGATGCCGGTGCTGCCGTCGGCCCATTTCTCGAAGTCGCCGTCGCTCAGAACCTGGTACAATCCGGCATCCATCAAGCCGTTGTTGGTGCTGCCCCACCAGGAGGTGCCTTTAATGGTGTCGCCAGCGGCGCGGACGAACTTGATGTCACCGATTAAATAGCCATCGGGTACAATGATTAAGCGGCTGTCGGCTGCGGCAATGGCATTGAGGGCATCCTGCACGGTGGCGTTGCTGCTGAAGCGGTAACCCCAGGCCAGAGCGGTGTCAACCCAGTTGATGGCAATGACGGCGCTGTTGCTGCCGGTGCCAATCCAGTAGGGCACATCGTAGGCGCTCACCACAAACTCGGTGGGAGTGGGGGCGGGAGCCTCGACATAGATGACGGTGTCGATTTCGTGGAAGTAGCCCATGTCGGCGAAGAAGAGGGTGTGGTCGTTCAGGACAGTGTGCTCGGTGATGGCGGCGACAGTGTCTCCGTTATCGGTATACATCCACGATTCCATGTCAGAGTCCACAAGTTCAATGCCGGCGGCAGTGTCGGTGAAGTTGACTGCGGTGAAGAAAGTACCGGTCTCATTGTAAAAGAAAACCAGGCGGTAGTCGTTTTTGGAGAGGGTGTCCATCAGGTCGCGGGTGATGGCGGTGCCGTTCCAGCGCACGCCGTAGACGAGGGCGGTCTTGTAGTAGTCGCCAGTTGCGGTATCCTCAGTGGCGATGTTGACGATGACCAGGGCCGAGTCAGTACCGGTGCCAACCCAGTAGCGCACCTGGTCGGTGGTGATGTTGTTCTGTGCCCATACTGACAGCGCGAGGCCGAGGAGGCACACAAGTGATAATGCTTTTTTCATTTTCATTCTTTTTTTGTTATACAATAATTTTAAAGCGGTTTCGTTATTTCAAAACGGCTTTCAAAGGGAAAGAAGGAAAAGAAAAGGCAGCGGCCCGAGGCCCAACGGATGGCGGCGTTTGACGGCCAACAGTGTCTGTTTTTTCCGGCTCTTTCCTCGAAAGCCTAAAAAACTCTCTCGATTTGGCAGGTCTTCTGACTCGCTCTTCGCTGGGTTGCCGCCTTCTCATACGGCTGTGGCGCCGTACAATGGCTTCTTTGGTTTTTTGGCAACTGCGACTTCAGAGCTCACAGCAGCGGGACTGTTCAGGATTTGCACCTGATTCCCTCTTGGCGTCCTACAAGACTGGCGGCCAGCGTGTTGGGCTGGTTGGCGCCGCCTCTTCGGGCGACCAAATCGGTTGCAAAGATACATATTTTTTTTGAAATCTTCGAAAAAAATCGTCACTCCCGGCACAATATTTTGCGTTCTGCGGCGTTAAAGTGGTGTTATGAAACGTCGCCGATTGATAATCCGGGTCGTGGCCGCGCTGCTCCTGGCAGGCGTGGCGTCCTCGTGCAGCAGCCACGGGGTGTATATGAACAAGCGTCGCAAGAGCGACTGCGACTGTCCCACTTTCAGCCTCGCCGCGCCCCCACCTCCCGCCGTGGAGGGATAGACCCACTTTGCCGATGCCTACCCGTGCTGAAGCCGAAGCCGTTTTGAGCCGCTGGCTGCCCCAAGGGGCGGTGGCCCCGGTGTGCGCCTGGCTCGTGGAGCACAACGCCTCGCTGCGCATTGCCCGCCACCGCACGTCGAAACTGGGCGACTACCGTCCGCCGCAGGGCGCGCAAAGCGGCCACGCCATAAGTGTGGCCGGCGATTTGGGCAAGGGCATGTTCCTATGGGTTCTGCTGCACGAGATGGCCCACCTCGAGAACCGCGCCCGCCACCCGCGCTCGGCACCCCACGGCCGCGAGTGGCAGGCCGAATACGCAGCCCTCATCGTGACCTACCTCGACTGCTTCGACGCCGGTGTACGTCCGCTGATGGAAGCCTGCGCCTCGCGGCTGCCGCTGAAGCGGAGCCTGACGGCCGAAATCGAGCGCCGGCTGCGCGAAACCGACGGCGGCACGCCGCTGCTCACCGTGGCCGACCTCGAGCCCGGGACCCTCTTCAGGCTCAAGGCTCGCGGAGCCGACATCTACCGCGCCGACGAGCGCCGCCGCACCCGTTGGCTCTGCACCCACATGGCTTCGGGTCGCCGCTATTTGGTGAACGGAGCCGCTGAGGTCGAAAAGGTAGAATCTTGAAAATCAACAATTTGGAATTGTTGATATAACCCACTGGCACTCAGTCTGATAGATGGGTTAGGTTCGGGTTAAGGTCGGGTTGAAGTCGGGTAGGGTTCGGTAGAGCTTATAGTTTTTATAGAGTCTATAGGTTCTATGGGCGAAGTAAGGCTATCTGTAAGCTGGTTTTCAGCGGTTTACGCAAGGAGGTCGGGGCGGCGCTGACGGGTGCGCTCCACGGCCTGTGCGTGACGCCACTCGTCTATCTTGGCGTGGTTGCCGCTCAGCAGCACGTCGGGCACGCGCCAGCCGCGGAATTCGGGCGGACGGGTATATTCCGGCGGGGCCACCAAGCCGTCTTGGAACGAGTCGGCCAGGGCCGACTGCTCGTCGCCCAACACTCCCGGCACGAGCCTTATTATGGCGTCGGCCATGACGGCTGCCGCCAGCTCGCCGCCGCTGAGCACGTAGTCGCCTATGGAGATTTCGCGGGTGATGAAGTGTTCGCGTAGCCGCTCGTCGACGCCTTTGTAGTGTCCGCAGAGTATTATCAGGTTCTGCTTGAGCGACAGTTCGTTGGCCATGGGCTGGTTGAACTGGCGGCCGTCGGGGGCGGTGTATATCACCTCGTCGTACCGGCGCTGGCTCTGCAACTCTTCAATGCAGTTGGCCAGGGGTTCCACAGCCATGACCATACCGGCCGCGCCGCCGTAAGGGTAGTCGTCGACCGAGCCGTAGCGCGTGAGCGAGTAGTCGTGCAGGTCGTGCAGGTGCACCTCGACAAGGCCTTTGACCTGGGCGCGCTTGGCTATGGACTCGTCAAAGAACATGGCCATCATGTTTGGGAAAAGGGTCAGAATGTCGAGTCTCATCGTATGCGGAGGTTGCGTCCAATTTGCAGGATTGTGGTTTCTTTAATGCCGTTGAGCTGGCAGAGTCGTCGCACCGTGGTGCCGTTGCGCTTGGCAATGCGCGAGAGGGTGTCGCCGCTGCGTACGCGGTAGTATTTTGAGCCCGAGCCGCCGCCCGAGCGCGAGGCTTTTTTGCGGAACGAGTCGGCGGTGAGGGTTATTTGTGGGTTCACCAAGTCGTGTGTGGTGGTTGAAATAACGTGTTCGGGGTTGATGGCGTTGCCCTCGTAGCGTATTTCGAAGTGCAGGTGGCTGCCGTAGGAGCGCCCAGTGTTGCCGGTGAGGCCTATGAGCTGGCCTGCCTCGACGTGGTCGCCGGCGTGCACTTTGCGTTGCGACATATGTGCGTAGTAGGTCTCGAGCCCGTTTGAGTGGCGCAGAATCACGAGGTGACCGTAGGAGCGGTTGTAGAGCGAGACACGCACCACGCCGTCGAAAGCGGCGTATATGGGTTCGCCGGTGGGCTGTGCGAGGTCGAGTCCGTAGTGGAAGCGGCGCCTGCGGGGTCCGAAGTGCGATGTGGCGCGGGCCGAGTAGGGCGTAGGCCACACAAAACGGCCTAAATCGATGGTGAGGGGCTCCATGTGGGAGATGTCGGCCTTGGGTATGTGAATGGTGGTAGAGTCGACCCCTATCAGCAGTATCTCGTCCTCGCTTTCGGCGGCCTCGTCGTCGATGGAGTTATACACACGCGGGGTCTCGTCATCATCCTCGTCGTAGTCGTCGCCCTCGACCATGAAAGGTGCCTGGTATATGTAGTTCTGGTCGTCAAAGTCGGTTGCTTTCTGCTCTATCACCACGCCCTTGTACTCTTCGTCCTCATAAATGACGTCGAGCTTGTTGACCTTCACCACCGACTTCTTCTCGCTCTCGTTGCCGCTTTGCGCTGCGAGCAGCGTGGGCAACAAAAGGAGGCAGAGGGCAATGGTTGAGGTTCGGAGTGTGCGGTTCATTGGCGTTGGGTCTTGTGTTGGTGACAGTTGTGTGGCCTATGCGGCCTTGGTTGAAAACTGCAAAGATACAACTTTTTTTTGAAACCGAGGCAGAAATTTTCGCAACAGCTGGTTTACAGCACGTTGGCAGCTATAACTCCTCGTCGAGGGCGTAGGCGTAGCGGTCCGACGGGTAGTGGCTTACGCGGTAGCGCAGGGGTTGGCAGGCGTTGTCGGGGCAGGGGCCGAGCAGGCTGACGCGCACCGTGTAGCGACCTATGGCGTGGCGGCTTTTGACACAGAGGTGGCACTGCTGCGAGGTCATAAGCAGCAATGTGCTGTCAGAGGCGGGCATTGCAAGGTCGGCCAGGGAGCACTCGCGCCAGTCGACGGTGCGGCCGCGGTCGATCAGCTCCATTACTAATTTTGGAGCCGTACCGGCACCGGTGGCCAACAACTCCACCTCGGCCTCGATGTTGGCAAAGCGCTCATCCAGCATAATGCTCAGCGGAGCCTCGAACAAGGTGAGCCACTCTGTGGAGGGGCTCCAGCCCTGTATGGTGCCGGCGGCATCGACGGTAAGATGCCACGGCAAGGTGTCGTACCTCGGCTCGCGCGACAGGGTGAGGACATCGGTCGAGGTACACTCTTTGACATTCAAAAGGTAAGGGTATCGCTTGCGCAGCACTTGTAGCTGCTGCGAGGTAAGCATAGAGGCTACGGCAACGGGGGCTGACGACGAGTCGGCAATGCGCAAAATCGACTGCGGTGCGATGTCGTCGCCGTTCCATAGGGTCCCGGCGGTGCAACCATAGTAGTCAAGCTGTGGCTGTTTGAGGCCTATAAGGCTCAGCACCTGACCGTTGTTGCGCTGCATAGCCTCGTTGAGGGCTTCGACCGAATGCTGCAAATAGCTCAAACGAGTCACCTTGTAGTGTTGGCGGTTCACAATCAGTGTCAGGCTCATGGCTACCAGCACGGCAGCCACGGCCGGCATGGCATAGGGGCGGCGCGGCGTATCGCCCATGAAGCCGCAGAACACCAACGGCAGGTAAGGCAACGAGAAAAGCATGCACGAATATTGTAGCGTTGGGCTCACCAGCTTGGAATAGGCATAGCCTATCGCTATGGGCAGAAGCCAAAGCAGGGCGGCCGTGGCCATGCGCCAGGCGTTGCGGCCCAAATTGGCGCGGCTTAGGTCGCAGCCCAGCAGCACTGCTGCCATCACCGCCGCAGGCACCCACCACGAATAGTTGCACAGGTATCGGCCATACTGTAGCAGCCAGCCCGGCGTGGGCTCGCTGAGCCAGCTTAAACCGCCCAATTCGGTGAGTTGGCGCATTGTAATAGGTAGGTGCGGCACAAATAGCGCTATTGCAGCCACCGCTGCCAGCACATAGCGCAGCAATGGCTTGCCGCCGCGCGGCAACAGAATGACAAGCCCGGCCAGCCCCATCAAGGCTGCTGTGAGTGCACAATAATAATGTATATAGAGGCATAACGCCCACCCGATAGCCATGACGGCATAGAGCCACCACCTCTGTTGGCCGCGCCACACCACACGGCTCCACGCAGCCAAAGCCAGCAGCACGGCAGGCAGGCCTGCACCGTAGGGACGGGCTATGCAAGAGTAGTAGACAACCGTCTGGCTCGCCACCATCAGAGCCGCCGATAGCAAGGCGGCACGGCGGCCGTACCAGCTGCGAGCCACGTCGTACATAAGCGGGATGCAAAGCGCTCCCGCCACGGCAAAAGGCAACCTCATGGCCACGCTCGAAGTGCCTGCCATACGGCACCAGAGGTACATAAAAATCTGAACTCCAGCTGGGTGACCGTCGTCGGTGGCGGTGCTTCGGAACAGCTCCAACAGGTTGGCATAGTCCAAACGGCGCACCACGCTCAATTCGTCGTATGTGAGCGGGCTGCCGGGTAGTGCCGCCAACCTCATGGCCAACGACACCAGGGTGAGGGCAATCAGAGCCCAGATATAGTGCGTGCGCACAGTGCGGTCGGAGCGGTATGGACTCATACTGAAAGTTTTTTAATTTGCCATGGCTTTGGCTTGAAATTTGGCGTGGTCGACCACAAAGCGCTCATGGGTGCCCTGACCGATGAGACCGCGCTCGTCGTAGGCGGCCACCTTGAAGAGTAGCCTGCGGCGGTCGACCTCGACCAACTCCGACTCGCACCACACCTTCATACCCACCGGGGTGGCGGCCTCATGGCTCACGTCAACGTGGGTGCCTACTGTGGTCTGGCCCTCGTCAAGATGAGGCTCCACGCTGTTGTGGCAGGTTTGCTCCATCATGGCTATCATCATGGGGGTGGCAAACACACTGACCAAGCCGCTGCCAACGGCTGCAGCTGTCAGTGCAGGGGTAACTGTCTGCTCAAAACGTCCTTTCAAACCTGTAACAATCATGCTTCTATGTTCTAAAATTTTTGCAAAGATACGAAAAAAAACTCTATGTCGCAAAAAAAGTGTAATTTTGCAGTCGCTATTCAGCACAAGGCTGTTATGAGTATTATTATTGACACCAGCTGGTATTACGTGCCCCTTTGCCTGGCCCTCGGTGCCGCCTATGCCGCGGCGCTGTACTACATAGCCACCTCCCGTGAGCAAAGGCAAGCCATGAGCCGTGGTACCCGTTTGTGCCTGGCCGCGTTGCGGTTTGTGTCAGTTAGTGCCATAGCCCTGCTGCTGCTTGCACCGACAGTGAAACACACCGCCCACGAGCGAGAGAAACCTGTGGTGGCCGTTGCCTATGACCGTTCGCAATCCACCATGCTCACTGCCGACTCATCCTACTACCGCACCACCTTCGCCTCAGATATAGAGTCTCTGACCCATCGCCTGGAAGCCGACTACGAGGTGGCTCTCATACCTTTTGGCGACCAGACCACCGACATAGCCGATGCCCTGTCGCAGGTGCGCGAGCGTTATGCCGGGCGCAACCTCGGCGCGCTGGTGCTGGCCACCGACGGTATATACAACCAAGGCTCGAACCCCACTGCTGCAGCACGCGAGCTCGGCGCTCCGATTTACTGCATAGCAATGGGCGACACCACGGTGCGCTGCGATGCCGCAGTGGCCGATGTGCGTATGGCACGTACTGTGCTGCTCGGCAGTAGGTTCCCCGTTGAGGTGACCCTGCGTGCCGACCATCTGCAAGGCCAACACCGCACGTTGAAAGTGGAGCACCGCGGCCACACCATAGCCACTCGTACCCTCACCTTTGCCGACGACCGTGCCACCTCTGTCGAAGCCTTCGAACTCGAGGCAAAAGAGGCTGGGCTGCAGAGTTTCACCTTTACTCTCAGTCCCGCCACCGGCGAAGCTTCTGAGGCCAACAACAGGCGCACTGTGACAGTTGAGGTGATTGACAACCGGCAAAAGGTGGCCATAGTCTACGCTGCGCCGCATCCCGACGTGGCAGCCCTTGTGCAAGCCATCGGTGCAAACCCCGCCTACGAGGTTCAGACCATAGCCGCATCCGATTTTACCGGACCTGCCTCCTTGCATCGCGGTGGCTACAGTGTGGCTATATTCCACAACTTACCCAACGACCGCACAGACCTCAAAGGTCTGCCAGACGATATGCCGGCACTCTTCATACTTGGGAGCCAGACCAACTTACCTCGCTTCAACGCGTTGCATACAGGACTATCAATTGTTACCAAAATCAGTAAGACCACCGAGGCTTTGCCTGTTTGGAATGATGCTTTCACCCTTTTTGCTCTCAGCCCCGAGGATGCCCGTCGCGTGGAACAATGGCCACCTCTGTCAGCTCCGTTTGGCGATTATCGCACCACACCAGCCGTGCAAACCCTCTTCACCGCCCGCTTAGGGCAGGTCGCAAGCCGTCAACCGCTGGTGACATTCGCCACACTAGGTGCGGCACGACGCGGCATTGTGGCTGGCGAAGGGCTGTGGCGTTGGCGTATGGCCGACTATCGCCTCAACGGCTCGCATAGCATTTTCGATGCCTTGATTGGCAAAATGCTAACACTCACCGCAATGCAGACGCGTCGCGAGCAGTTCAGCGTCGAGGCGCAGACCATATACCGCACCGGCGAGCCAGTGACCTTGCGTGCCGTGCTCTACAACGACAGCTACGAACCTATCAATACCCCCGACGCAACCTTGGTACTTAGCGGCAGCCAGCAGGCCGAATACTCCATGGGCCGTTCAGGCACCGGCTACAGCCTTACCTTGCCACCGCTTCCGGCTGGCCATTACGGCTACGAAGGACGCACCATACTCGACGGGCGACGGCTTGTTTCGCGCGGTTCTTTCGCTGTGGAAGAACTGGCCCTTGAGGAACTCAGCCTAACAGCCAACCATACCCTGCTCCGCACCATGGCCAAGGAGAGAGGCGGAGCCCTGATTGAACCTGCCGACATTGCCTCGTTGCCAGCCCTGATAGCAGACCGCGGCGATGTGAAGCCGGTAATCTACAGCCACACACGCCATTCGGCCTTGGTGGGTATGCCATGGCTGCTGGTAGCCATCGTGTTGCTCTTGGGCACAGAATGGATTATTAGAAAACTTAAACTCTGACCATGCCTGCCAACGTCCATAAACGCCGAGTCATAGACCCGAACCGACTGCCCTCATGGGTGCGTGAGACCACCACCTTGCTCAGCGGTACCGCCGGCGCACAGGCCATAACTGTGGCGGCCTACTTTTTCCTGACACGCATCTACGGCCCCGACGATTTTGGACTTTTAGGCATTTTCTGCTCTGTGCTCGATGTGCTCATCATACTTTCGACCTGCAAATACGAGCTCTCCATAGTGGCTTCCGACAGCGACCGCGAAGCCTCGGCAGTGGCAGCCCTGTCGCTACGCCTCAACGCCATCGTGAGCCTTCTGCTACTGGCCGTGACGGCAGCCCTGGTGCTGACCGGAGCTTTGCCGGGCAAACTGCGCGAGTTGGGACCTCTGGCTCTGCTCATACCCCCTATGATTTACTTCTCGGGGACTTCGAGAATCTATGAGAACATATTCAACCGGCGGCGAAAATACAGCACTATAGCCGGATCCGAAGCTGCCGCCGCGGCTACCACAGTGGGGCTCAAGGCCGGGCTCGGACTCGCGGGCCTTCTGCACTCGGGCCTCCCCATAGGCACAGTGCTGGGTCGCGCGGCAGGCAATATCGTATATAGGCTGCGTCTGCACCGTCTGCCATCCACTACTCGGCAGGAACGCAGGCAGGCGGCCGTCAAGCACCGCAACTACCCCCTCTTTGTGGCACCTAAGGATTTTGCCGCCAGCCTCTCGACCAACCTGCCGCTGATTTGGCTGGCCCAGTATGCCGACTTGGGCGAGGCCGGTTTCTACTCGCTGGCCATAGCCTTCACGTTCCGCCCAGTCAACATCATAAACGTCTCGGTAGAGAAAGTGCTGTACTCGCGCGCCATGGAGCACCTGCAAAAGCGCGAACCCATCTGGCCCGAGGTACGCGCCTTCCTGCTGCCCGCCGCCGCCGCGGCTGTGGTGGCAGGTGCCCTGCTGTTTGTCTGGGGTGGACCTCTGTTCGGACTGCTGTTCGGGGCCGAGTGGGTGGCCTGCGGCTACTATATACGTTGTCTGTTGCCGTGGGTCATGGCTATGTTGCTTGCCAACTCGCTGATGTATGTGAGCAACGTCTTCTCAACCCAGAGCGCTGAGTTTATGTTCTGCTTGGTGGGCCTGGCACTGCGTGCGGCAGGCTGCTGGGTAGGTATTGCTGCTGGCAGCTTCCGTTTGGGCATACTGCTCTTCGGCGCGGCCAGCTGTGCGGTGAGTTTGGCACTGCTGTGGTGGTATCTCTACCAGGTGCGCCGCCACGACGCTGCAATTGCCAACTAAAAAATGCGTGTTTGTAAGGCTTTGCGGCGGGGGGTGTGCAGTTTTTTTCGCCATATTGATTTTTTTGTGTATCTTTGCATTTTCAAAACACAACCCCACCATAGGCTATGGACGTTACTTTCAAACAGAAAATAGACCAGTTGGTCACCGAGGTCTCCAACATCACCTCTCTAACTACAAAGGTCGAGGTGCTCAACTACATGATGCAGCAGGCCGACTTCATCCTTTGGCAGCTCGAGGACGAGCAGCGCATCGACGAGGACTCGAGGGACTATTGAACGATAATAACCAAAGACTGAAATTATGAGGCATTCAAACTATAGACAGCGGTTTCATGGCAGCTTTTTGCTGTTTGGATTGTGCCTTGTGGTTTCACTTGCGGGCTGTACGGGTGGCTACAGCTTTACAGGAGCCTCCATACCGCCCGACGCCAAGACCATATCGGTGAAACAGTTCCCCAACTATGCCCCCACCGTCAACCCCCAGCTGAGCCAGACACTGAGCGACGAGTTGCGCAATATGTTCTCGCAGCAGACTTCGCTCACGGTGACCGACGACGGCGGCGACCTGCAGATCTCGGGCGAGATTACGGGCTACGCCACGCGTGCGTCGGCCCTCACCTCGGGCGACGAGGTCTCCATGAACCGCCTCACAATAACAATCAAAGTTACCTTTGTCAACACCAAGGACCCCGAGGCCGACTTTGAGCAGCAGTTCTCGCGCTACCGCGACTACCCGGCCTCGCAGGACTTCTCGTCGGTTGAGCAGAGCTTAGTGGGCGAAATAGTTACCGAGCTATGCGAGGATGTGTTCAACAAAGCCGTGGTGAACTGGTAGTGGGCTGGCTCGTGGCCTTGGCCGCCACCGCCGTCTACGTGCTCACCGCCGACCGCTCCGTCAGCTGGTGGGACTGCGGCGAGTTCATCACCGTCAGCAACGGCCTCTACGTTGGTCACCCCCCGGGAGCACCCCTCTACCAGCTTGTGGCCCACCTGTTCTGCCTCATGGCTCCCAACCCCGGCCAGATAGCTTTCTGCTGCAACCTGCTCAGCGCCATTTGTGCCGGAATGACGGCGATGGTCCTGTTCCGTACCGTTGTCGAGGTTGAGCGGCAACGCGACGGCGCCGCAACGTGGCACGTGCTGGCTGGCGCTGCCACCGGCGCACTGTGCTACGCCTTTTGCCACACGGCGTGGTTCTCGGCGGTCGAGAGCGAGGTGTACAGCCTGGCAATGCTGCTCTGCTCATTCACGGTATGGACCGCATTGCGCTGGCGGCGCCTCGGCGACCGCCGGCGGCTGTGGCTCGCGGCACTGCTGCTCGGCATGGGAGTGTGCGTGCACCTTATGACCCTGCTGGCAGCACCTGCCGTCCTGTTGGCAATGGCAAGCCGGCGCCCCAAGCACTCGCTGCCGCCCAGAATCGACAAGCCTGTAGCCACCGCAGCCATAGCCCTGATGCTCTTTGTGGTGGGGCTCAGCCCCTACGCTGCGGTACCGCTCATGGCGCGTGCCAACCCGCCCGTCAACGAGGGCAACCCCGCCACCGTCGGTGCGCTGCGCCGCTACCTGGCCCGCGAGCAATATGAGAAAGCACCCCTCTACCCGCGTATGTGGCGCAACCGCGAAGGCGACCGCGAGCGCGAGGCCGAGTGGTCGGGTGGCGGCAACGGGCTGTGGGCCAACACGCGCTACTGTGTGAGCTACCAACTGGGCTATATGTACGGCCGCTACCTGCTCGACAACTATTTTGGCCGGCGGCGTGACGACAACTCGCTGCGGCTCTACCTGCTGCCGCTGCTCGTGGCCGCATGGGGTCTGCTGGCGGGCCGCCGCGGCATGGGCTGGTGGCCAACAACGGCGGGTGTGCTCTTCCTCTTCGGCGGGCCCCTGCTCAACCTCTACCTCAACCACCCCTGCTACGAACCGCGCGAGCGCGACTACGCCTACGTGCTCTCGTTCTACGCCGTGGCTATTTGGATTGGCACCGGAGCCACCGACCTGCTGCTGCGCACACGGCGGTGGCGCGCCGCGCCGCGCACGGCCACGGCAGCCCTGCTGCTCGCCATGCCGCTGCTCATGGCTGCGGCCAACTGGCAGGACCACGACCGCCACAACCGCCATGCGGTGCACGACATAGCGCTGAACCACCTGCAGTCGTGCGACTATGGCGCCATACTCTTCACCTACGGCGACAACGACACCTTCCCGCTCTGGGAACTGCACTACGCTGAGGGCCTGCGGCCCGATATGCAGATTTTCAACATCAACCTGATGGGCTACCACGCCTTTGCCGACACCCTGCGGGGCAACGTCTCGGGCCGGCCGGTCTACTTCACCCAGTATGCCCGCGACCGCCTCGAGCCCCTCTTCCGCGGTAGGCTGCAGCTCGAGGGCTACTGCTGGCGCCTCATGCCCGGGCCATGCCCTACGGTCGGCGTCGAAGCCTTCGGCCGGCATATAGAGCAGGGTATGGTGTGGCATAACTACAGTGGCGAGTGGCAAGACAACGTAACGCGCTCAATGCTTGATATTTATCGCACCAACCTCGCCCTTTATTCGGAGGCCGTGCAAGGAAACCAGTAGGGTGTCCGAAGTTGACCCGACCTTAACCCGAACTTAACCTATCTATATTATTGAAAACCAGCCTGTTGTGTGGCATTTTACAATAGACTGGTTTTCAATTATTCTCCACTCTGTGATATTCTAACTCCATGACAAACCCGCCATATTTCTGGCAGAATGCAATCCCGTTGAGGTAATCCATCTCGTCCATAGACCTCCTGTTGAAGCCAATGCGATCCAGCGTTCCATGACGGGTTGTTTTTGGTTGTTGATTATTTTGCAAAATTACAACTTTTTTTAATTTTGCAACGAAAAATGTCAGGAAAAACGGAGTGGTGTGCGAAAAATTTTCGGCTGATTTCATTTTTTTTTGTATTTTAGCAAATTGATTAAGCGCATTGGAATGGGCTGCAAAACCCATCCAACGTGCTGGTTATGATATAGATAAGGAAATTGAAAGACGATATGAAAACCTTCAAAAAAAGCTTCGTACTGCTCTTTGCGGCTCTGTTTTTCGCCACAGGCGTATTTGCTCAGTCCAAAAACATAGCCAAGAAGGCCGATGACCTGTTTGACCAAAATCGCTTCATCGAAGCCCTCGAGAAATACGAGTCGGCCTACAACAAAATAACCTCCAACAAGGCCGAAAAGAACCGCATATACTACCAGATGGCCGAGTGCTACCGCCTGATGAACGACTACCCCCACGCCGAGCGCATTTACAAGCGTCTGGCCGCCGCAGGCTATTCCAACAACGAGCCCAAACTCTATTTCTATCTGGCCGAGATGTGCCGCTTTGAGGAGAAGTTTGACGAGGCCGACCAGTACTACGAGGAATACCTCAAAATCGAGCCCCGCGACAGCTATGCCCGCTCGCGCAAGGAGAGCCTTATATATGTAAACCAGCTTTCGAACAACCGCTCGCGACACAATATCACCAAGCGCAGCGACTGGTGCACCGACTACAACGACTGGGCGCCCCGCTTTGTGGGTACTGACACCACCAAAATAGTTTTCACCTCGTCTCGTTTTGCCGAGGGCGACGAGGCCGGACATGACGCATGGACCGGTCAGGCCTTCTCTGAACTCTACACCGTATTTATGGACCGCAACGGGCGTTGGAGCTCCACCCCGCAGCTGTTCGACAAGAGCGGCAAGATCAATACCGCCGTCAACGAAGGTGAGGCCTCTTTCTCGCCCGACGGCAACACCGTCTACTTCTCGCGTTGCGACGCCAAAGAAAATGAGCAGCTTGGCTGCAAAATATACGTCTCGGTGCGCGTCAACAAAGACCTTGGCGAGAAGAAAGGCAAGGGTGGCAAGCGCAAAACTGACAACGCCGCCGAGCAGAGCCAGGCCGGTGGCGAGTGGGGCGACCCCGTGCGCATAAATCTTGGCGACACGGCCTACAACTACCTATACCCCGCCATCTCGTCCGACGGGTTGGTGCTTTATTTTGCCTCTGACCGTCCCGGTGGTTTTGGCGGCTACGACCTCTGGAAAGCCACTCGTAAATCGACTGCCGACGACTTCGGCCGTCCCATCAACATGACTTCAATTATCAATACCGCCGGTCGCGAGGTCTTCCCCATGCTGCGCGACGACTCAACGCTTTACTTCTCGTCCGACGGTCACCCCGGCGTTGGCGGCCTTGACATATTCTGCTCGCATCTCACGCCTGTTGGCAAGTGGACAGTGCCGCAGAATCTCGGCATACCGATGAACTCGTCGTACGACGAGATGTCGATTATTTTCTATCCCACCTCCGAAAACGACTACGTGCTTGAGCGCGGCTACTTCTCGTCCAACCGTCCATTCGACGACCCCCACAACCGCCATCTCCGCAACCAAAGCAAAGAGAAAACACCGCCCATCAACGACGATATATTCTATTTCGAATTGCCGCCCCTCAACTACTCGATAGAGGGTACCGTGCGTGACGAGAAGTCGATGCAGCTCATTGAGGGTGTCCGCATACGTTTGGTAGGTAGTGACGGCTCGCAGGCCGAGGCCCGCACTGACAAGAAGGGCTTTTACCGTTTCGACAACCGCAAGATACGCCGCGATGTGGTGTATAAAATGTACCTCAGCAAGAAAGACTATTTCTCGCTCGAGGGTTCGGAGAGTACCAAAGGCTATAATGTTGACAAAGATATAGTGCACGATTTCCGTATGGAGCCCGTGCCCAAGCAGCCCGTGGTGCTGCCAGAGATACGGTTTGACTTGGCTAAGGCCGACCTCAAGAGCGAGTTTATGGACTCCCTCATGGACCTTTATCTCGTCATGGTAAACAATCCCAACATAGTGGTTGAGATCCGTTCCCACACCGACTGCCGCCCCTATATAGGCCTCACTAACGATACCCTCTCGCAGCGTCGTGCGCAGACCGTGGTAGACTATCTTGTGGCCCGTGGCATTGAGCGCGAGCGCCTTGTGGCCAAAGGCTACGCCGACCGCATACCGCGTGTGCTTGACCGTGAGACCAACGTCTATGTCAACGGCAAGCGCTACACCTTTAGCGAGGGTATGGAGATGAATTGTGATTACATCAACACCCTAAAGGGCGATCATCAGGAGGCCGCGCACAGCCTCAACCGTCGCACAGAGTTCCTCGTACTACGCACCGACTATGTGTCGCGCAGACTGATAGACAATATGGCTGCCGACCAGACCACCGATGCCGATGGCCGCGTAATTGACCTTGTGGACCGCCCGATTGAAGAGGTGGAAGAAAAGCCCGCCATCATTCACGGAGAGCATATCATTCCCGTCACCATGGTCAACTCGGCCAAGGGTGAAATCACTGCCATCATCAACGGTTCGCAAGTGCCAATGCTCATTGACGAACGATACATTGAACCAATAGCCATTTCGTGGGAGGAGGCCATGAACTTCCTGTACCAGCGCCGTATCACCAAGGAAGACTTTCCGCTGCGCGACCAGTCATTCGACCCCGAAGGCAACATACTCGACAAAGCCACCATCATCTTCAAAGAGATACAGATAGGCCAGCAGCACCTCAAGAATGCCGAGGTGGTGGTGGTCAAAGGTGTGGACTACAAATTCATCATCAACCGTACCGGTTTGGCACAGTTTGGCGAATACGACTTCGACAAGCGCCGTGCCCGACTCACTTTCATTGATGACTAAGCCGTCGCTCCTTGTTACCATTACCGGTCCCACAGCCACCGGCAAGACATCGCTGGCTGTGGCTTTGGCACGTCGTATTGGAGGCGAGGTGATAAGCGCGGACTCGCGTCAGGTGTTCCGCGGTATGGACATAGGTACAGGTAAGGACTTGGCTGAGTTTGGCTCGGGTTGCGAAGCAGTGCGTTACCACCTTATAGATATATGTAACCCTGGCGAGGAGTATAGTGCTTACCGTTTCCAAAACGATTTCATAACCGCTTGGCATGACATTGAGTCGCGTGGTAAGAGAGCCATACTTTGCGGGGGCACTGGCCTTTATATAGATTCGGTGGTGCGTTCTTACCGTTTGGCCGATGCACCGGTGGACGAAATCTTCCGCCGTTCGCTCGAGCCTTTCACCGATGAGCAGCTGACTGCCCGTTTAGCTTCTTTCGGCCCGTTGCACAACCACACCGATACCGAGAGTCGTGAACGCTTGGTCAGAGCACTCGAGATCCAGGAGTTTTCCCGAGCTCATCCCGACATTTATACGCACCTTCCTGCCATGCGTCACGCTGTTTTCGCACTCACGTTCCCGCGTCAGGAGCTCATTAACCGTATCGAAGCCCGTCTTCATCAACGACTTGACAGCGGTATGGTCAACGAGGTTCAGCATTTGCTCGACGACGGGGTGGAACCTGGCAGATTGCAACGCTACGGCTTGGAATATAGACATATCACCCTTTACCTTACAGGACAGTGCACTTATGAGCAGATGGTAGATAATTTGTTTACAGACATACGCCGCTTTGCCAAACGCCAAATGACATGGTTGCGCCGCATGGAGCGTTGCGGGGTGGCTATAAAGTGGCTTGACGGCCGAAAATCGCGCGAGGACAACCTAAACCAAATTCTACTCACAACATCAGAATGAAACACATCTTCGTTATAAATCCCATGGCTGGTCCAGTAGATGCCACCAGCACTATCACAAAAAAAATCCATTCTCTTGGCACAGATTTAGACTATGTCATACATGTCACCACCGCCCCGGGTGAAGCTACAGAGTTTGTACACAATACTTGCCAAGCATCACCAGACGAGTCACTGCGTTTCTATGCTTGCGGCGGCGACGGCACCCTCAACGAGGTCCTCACAGGTCTCATAGGAAATCTTAACGCGCAGTTGGCCTGCTACCCTTGCGGTTCTGGCAATGACTACATAAAATGCTATGGTACCCAGGCTGATTTTAACGACATAGAACGTCTTGTGAATGGTGAGCCGTATAAGGTCGATGTCATGCGTATTGGTGACCGCTACAGCATCAATGTCAGCAATTTTGGTTTCGATGCCGAGGTGTGCCGCGTTATGGAGGAGGTGAAGCGGTTCCCAATTATCGGCGGTCGCAATGCCTACACCACTGGCATTGTCAAAGCACTTTTTACTGCCATGAACAACATGTGCCGTGTAACAGTTGACGGCGAACCGTTTTATGATGGAGCCATGCTTCTTGCCACCATGAGCAACGGGCAGTATGTTGGCGGAGCATACCGCTGTGCGCCGCGCTCGGTGAGCGACGACGGCCTGCTTGAGGTGTGCTTGGTGAGCAAGGTGTCGCTGTTGCGTTTTGCCAAGCTAATAGGCAAGTACCGCCAAGGTACGCATCTTGACGACCCAGCGTGCAGCGATGTGATGCACTATTGTCGCGGCCGTCGCATAGAGATCACGTCGCCCAAGCCGCTCTATATGGCCCTTGACGGCGAGGTGGTGTGCGATCGTCATTTCGAGGTAGAGAACATGCAGCAAGCAATAAGTTTTGTTTTGCCGGCAAAAAAGTAAAAAAATATCGCCAATTTAAAAAAATATGCTATCTTTGCACCGCATACAGAGATAGTAATTAATGCATAGGGGTGCTACAAAGCGCTGTGGCTGAGAACATACCCTAAAAACTTGATCCGGATAATACCGGCGTAAGGAATGAATTATGAAAACACACAAAACAACCGTGGCCCAATTGGCCGCACAGATTTTTGGCTTCGCTGTTGTGGCGGTAGCCGTAGGAGGTTTAACATTTAGAGCCTCGGCTCAAGAGCGTGATACCGTACGCACGCTTGACGAACTCATTATCAAAACTACGCGTGTAGACAACAAGAGTCCCCTCACAACATCCACACTAAAGCGTGAGCAACTTGAAGAACAGAAGATTGCCATCTCGCTACCCTATATGCTTGAGCTTGAGCCTTCGGTGGTGGTTTCGGGCGAGAACGGCCCCTTGGGCGAGCATAATATGCGCATACGAGGTGTCGATGCAAGCCGTATCAACGTCAACATTAACGGCATAACCCTTAACGATGCTGAAAGCCAGGAGGTGTTCTGGTACAATATACCCAATCTTGGAGGCATGGCGCAGAGTCTGCAGCTGCAACGCGGCATAGGAGCATCAATCGGTGGCTCAGCATCGTTAGGCGGGGCCCTTAATATGCAGACCCTCAATGCTGCACCTAAGCAATATGGCATGATCAATTTTGGCTACGGCTCGTGGAATACCATGCAGTATGGTGTCAGCGCCGGAACGGGCATCCTGAAAAACGGTCTCTCGTTCGATATGGCCTACAGTGGCCAAAACACCGACGGTTTTGTTCGCAATGGCAAAGCCAACCAGCATTCACTTTTCTTGAGTGGAAGCTACTACGGTGAGCGCTCTCTGCTAAAGGCTATATTTATTCTCGGCCGGCAAAAGACCGGTATAACCTGGAACGGGGCTCCAGCCGACTCGCTCGACAAAAACCCACGTTATAGTGCCGAAGGTCTATACTATGACAAGGATGGCAATATGCACTACTATGACAACCAGACCGACAACTACAATCAGCGCCACTACCAACTTTACTATTCTTTTATGGCAAGCGACAAACTAACCCTCAACGCCGCATTCGACTTCACACATGGCGATGGATACTATGAGGAATATAACGATGATGCCAAGACATATAAGAAGTATCACCTCTATGCCATCAATGGTGCTTCGAAAAGCGACTTCATTCATCGTCGCGAGATGTACAACTCGGCATATACCGGTTCGCTCTCCATGCACTATACCGAGGGTGAGATGACCCTTGATTTCGGAGGGACGATGCTATACTACGATGGTAGTCACTTCGGCAACGTAATTTGGGTGCAGGACAGTATGAGCCTCGACGGCACCACTTTCTTGTCCATTGCCGAGAAGACTCCCTATGAGTGGTATCGCAATCGTGGCAACAAGGCCGACAACACCGTCTTTGCCCGTATGAATCTCGAGGTTTCAGAGCGCACCAACCTCTATACCGACCTGCAATTGCGCGAGGTGGACTATACCATGGAAGGTACCGAATCGAAGTTCCAAAACATGGACTGCCGCACAAACTATGTCTTTCTCAATCCCAAGTTGGGCCTCAACTATCTTACAGAGAGGGGCAACCGCCTCTATGCTGTGGCCGGCATAACCTCACGTGAGCCGCGCCGCGCCGACATCAAGGACGCCCTTGCCCGTCAGGACACCATCAAGGCAGAGACCATGCTTGACATAGAGGCCGGCTACCAACTGTTGGGCGAGCGCGGCTCGTTCACCGTTAATGGCTACGCTATGCTCTACAAGGACCAGATGACCCCATCGGGAGGCCTCTCAGAGACTGGCTACGCGTTGATGGAAAATGTGGCTCGCAGTTACCGTATTGGCGTTGAACTCGTGGGCGGTTACCGCTTATGCTCCTGGTTCAACCTCGACGCCAACCTCACCCTCAGCTCGAACCGCATACTTGACTACACATACACCGACTTCAACGACGGCGACGATGTGCTGCAAACCTATACCAAGAACACCAACTTGGCTCTGTCGCCCTCGGTCATAGGCGCCGCAATTGCCACGGTACGTCCTTTAAAAGATATGAAGGTGCAACTCGTGGGCAAATATGTTGGTAAGCAGTATGGCGACAACACACAGCGCGAGGTCTATGCCATAGACCCATATTTTCTGCTCAACCTGCGCGCTTCGTATATGTGGCATTTCAAGGGTGGGAGCGAGCTTGAGCTACAAGGTGCCGTCAACAACCTGCTCAACCATATGTACCGTCTCTACGCCTGGTCTGAAGACTGGGAGGAAGGCTGGGATGATGTAAACAACGTGCCCCTTGACTACCGCCACCATATCAACTACTTCCAGCAGCCTGGCACCAACTTCATGTTACGCGCAACCTATCGTTTTTAGTTCAGCAAAAGCCTAAAACAATGAACGTTTTCGAGATAATAGGAGCCGTTATAGGCCTGGCATACATAGTGAGCGAGTACCGTGCCGACCACTGGTTTTGGCCGCTTAGCCTGCTTATGGCGGCATTCTACGCCGTAATCGACTTCACCAGCGGCATATATGCCAACGGTGCCATCTGCTGCTACAACTTCGTGATGTCTATATACGGCCTGCTGGTCTGGCGCGGAGTCATTCAGAAACGCAAGGTGGATCACGGCGGCGAGCGTCGCATCTCTTCATGCCCGCGCCGCTACTGGTGGCAGATCATCACCGCCGTCGTCGCGCTCAGCGCCCTGCTGACGTGGCAGCTGGGCTACCTCGACCATAGCCAGTACCCGCTGCTCGACGGCATATCGTCGGCGCTTACCATCGTCGGTATGCTCATGCTGGCACACAAGTGGTGGCAGCAGTGGTTTTGCTGGATGTTGGTCGAGCCGTTGATGATAGCCCTGTTCATTCTCACCGGCAATTACGCCTCGGCGGTGCTCTACGCTGTGTTCGAAGTGTTCTGCATATTAGGAGTTCTCAAATGGAGAAAAGAAAGCATATCGTGATACTGGCCGCGGGCGAGTTCCCAACGCACCCCGTGTCCCTCCGTGCCCTCCGCGAGGCCAACTTTGTCGTCTGCTGCGACTCTGCCTACGCCGCCTGGCAGGCAGGGAACACCGATTGGCAGGCCTATGCTGCCGGCAACTACGTCGTGGTGGGCGACGGCGACTCGCTGACCGCCGATATGCAGACCGTGTTGGGCAGCCGCTACGTGCACGTGGACGAGCAGGATTATAACGATTTGGTCAAGGCCATGCGCTGGGTGGTGGACAACTTGCCGCTCGACGGAGCCGACATAACCCTGCTCGGTGCCACTGGCCGTCGCGAAGACCACACCATAGCCAACATAAGCCATTTGGCAACCTTTGCGACCTGGTGGCCACAACTTGCCCATAAACTGCAAATGCTTACCGACTATGGCCGCTTCAGCATAGTGTGCGGCGAACGTCGCTACAGCAGCTTCCCTGGGCAGCAGGTGTCGCTTTTCGCCATGGACCCCGCCAATCCCGTCAGCGTCAGCGGTTTGCAGTACCCCGTGCAGGGGCGTCGTTTCACAGCTCTCTGGCAGGGTAGTCTCAACGCAGCCACAGGCACAGAGTTCAGTGTTAACGGACAGAACGTGATAGTCTACCAGACCTACGAGCCCAAGGAGTAGGAAGGGTTGTCCATCCGAAACCCAACAAAACCGAGCATCCGTAAATCCCTAAACAATAGCTTGTTAAAGGGGTTAGGTTCGGGTTGAGGTCGGGTAGGGGTCGGTAAGGGCTCGGTAATAGTATGGTTTTGAGAGTACAATATAAGTCTTTTGTCCGTCTTTGCCCCGTTTTCACCACCATTCGGCGAAAAAAAAGTGGCAAAACGACTCAAATCCAAAAAAAAAATGTATTTTTGCTATTTAATTGTGACCGCAAATGCAGTTTAAAGATATTGACTCACAGGCTGTTGTGGCCAATTGGCTCACCACCATGGCCGACGAGGGGCGTGTGGCGCACGCTCAAATGCTCGCCGGAGGCCCGCAGGCACTGCCTTTGGCAGTGGCCTATGCCCAGTATCTCTGCTGCACCGATCGGCAGCACCACGACAGTGGCGAATTGCGAGCCGACTCGTGCGGACACTGTCACAGCTGCCGCCAGTTTGCCGAACTCAGCCACCCCGACCTCGGATTCGTATTCCCCGCCACCAGCATGGGCCAGGAAGTGTCGCCTTCAAGCGAGTTGCAAGGCCAGTTCCGCCAGTATCTTCTGGATAGCGGTCAAAGTGGCAAACTTGATGACTGGTATGCCTCCCTCGGCATGGAAAACAAGCAGGGGCAAATATTCGCCCCCGATGCAGCCTACATCGTAGACCGTCTTTCGCTCAGGTCGTATGAGGGCGGCTACAAGATGATGATAATCTGGCAGCCTGAACTTATGAACGCTGTGGCCGCCAACAAACTTCTCAAGACCCTCGAAGAGCCCGTGGGGCAGACTCTCATAATGCTCGTGGCCACAGATACTTCGCACATGCTACCAACCATCCTCTCGCGAGTGCAGACCATCAACGTGCCTGGCGGCGACGAGGTGGTTTGCCGTCCCGAATATGGCTCCATGTTCGTGGCATGGATGCGGTTGCTTTTCAAACTCAATATGAAAGCCCTTAGCGACCAGGTCGACCTCATGGCAGGCCTTGGCCGCGAACAGCTCAAGCAGTTCTTGCTCTACGTTCTTGACCGGTTAGAGCGGTGTCTCATGACAAACCTTGCCGGCTCAGGGCATCCGCTCGGCACCGGCGACGAGCGTTTTGACCAGTCTTTTCCCACAATGGTCACAAGGCGCAACGCCGAGGCCATGGCCGAAGCAATAAATCAAACCATATACTCTGTCGAGCGCAATGCCCACCCAAAGATTGCCTTGATGGACCTTTCGTTCAAACTTAGTAAAAATATCAAAAACCGTTAATGAAAACCCCTGACAATAACCCCGACAATAACAACAAGCCTTTCCCTGCCGAGGCACATGATAATAATCCTGACCCCAAGCCCGTCGCCCAAGCGCAAGAGCTGGGATCTGACGAGGATATGGCCACGGCCGAAGAGATGGAACGCTTCATCCGCGAGCGTCGTGAGGCTCAGCGTGCCAAGCGTTCGGCCATGCAGCACGCCAAGCCAGACGAAGACATGCTGCCGCCCGATGCCGGTGAGTCCTTGCCAGACCCCTGGCTTGAGCCCGACCCGCAGATACCTTGGCCCAAGACCGCCCAGAACGACTTCCTTTCACGCGGTTGTTGTCACTGCCCGACGGCCTATGTGCCGGTGAGCGAGAGCGAGACCCGCCGCTGCAGCAAAGTAACCTCTTGCAACTGGATGCGCGGCATACACCAACCCGGCTCGGAACATTTTAATTGCGTTGAGGTACGTTTCAAGAACAATCGAAAAGACTTCTTCCGCCTGCCCGACGGCCTCGATGTGGTTGAGGGCGATGTGGTTGCTGTGGAGGGTATGCCGGGTCATGATGTGGGCATAGTGAGCCTCACTGGCGAGGTGTGTCGCCTGCAAATGAAGAAACAGAAAGTAGACCCCGACTCGGAGAATATGCGCCGTCTCTTCCGCCGTGCCAAACCGGCCGACATAGAGCGCTGGGTTAACGCGTTGCGCGAAGAACAGGATGCCATCATTAAAACCCGTAACATAGCTGCAGACTTGGGACTTGATATGAAGGTGAACGATGTGGAGTTTCAGGGCGACCACTCCAAAGCCATCTTCTACTATACCGCAGACGACCGTGTTGACTTCCGTGCACTGATAAAAATCCTGGCCGAAGAGTTCCATGTGCGTGTGGAGATGAAACAGATAGGTGTGCGTCAGGAAGCCGGCCGTGTGGGTGGTTTGGGCACATGTGGCCGCGAGCTCTGCTGTAGCACATGGCTCACCAACTTCAAGTCGGTGACTACCGCTGCAGCCAAAACCCAGCAGATACTGCCTAATCCGCAGAAACTGGCTGGCCAATGCGGCAAACTCAAGTGCTGCCTCAACTTTGAATACGAGGTCTATGCCGACGCCCTCAAGAAATTCCCTCCTGCCGGTCAAGCAATACGCTTCAAAAAGGGTCTGGCCCTGTACAAAAAGACCGACGTTTTCCGTGGCATTATGTGGTACGCTTACGAGGGCGAGTCGGTTCTCATAGCCGTCAAGGCCGAAGATGTCAAGGCCATTATCGAGATGAACCGTCAACAGCAGTATCCTGAGAGGCTTGAAGATTATCAGGTGGAACTCATGTCGACATCGGCTCTGGCCCAGGAGGCCTCCAACGCTGAGTTTGAACAAGAATTGGCCCGCTTGGCTTCGGGTGGCGATGGCGTGGTGACTGATGACAAGAAGCCATCTGCCGACGAGCACCGCCAGGAGCGTGGCGATCGCCGCGAACATCGTGACCGCCGTGACCGTGGCGAGCGTCAGCAACAGTCAGACGACCGCCAGTCTCGCCGTCAGAACCAAGACCGCGGCGACCGCGACCGCCGCCGACAGCGTCAACAGCCTGGTCGTCAACCCCAGAACCGACCCAACAACAACTCCAAAGACCAACAATGAAAGCCATACGCACCATACTCCTGTCTGTCACATTCGTCGCCGTGGTATTCCTATTCGCCGCGTGCAACGGCAATCTCTTTTACTCCGCCAGCCACAGCGTGAGCGAGCGAGGCTGGAGCGCATCAGAGAGTTTGCCTTTCGATGTTCAGGTTGACGACACCAATATGGTTTTCAACTTCTTGGTCGACCTGCGCATTACCCCGGCCTATCCTTACTCCAACACCTTCCTATTTATCACCACGACTTTCCCCGACGGCTCTGTGGCAGCCGATACAATGGAGTGTCCTTTGGCAGCTCCTGACGGCAACTGGTTGGGCCAAAAGACAGGTCGCTACATTGACAACCGATATTTTTTTCGCAAGAACATACGATTTCCGCTTGTTGGACGTTATCATTTTGACGTCAGCCACGGAATGCGTACCGACAGCATAGTCGGCTTCAAAGATGTTGGCATTAGAATAGAATACTCGAAATGAAGCAAAAAAAACAAACCCAACTGATACCCCTACTGTGGAAGATTTTCGCAGGTGTATGGGTATTCATATTCTTGTTTTTCACCTTGTTGTCGTTGGGGTGGTTAGGTTTTATGCCATCGTTTGAAGAGCTCGAGAACCCCCGTAGCAACCAAGCTTCGGAGGTTTTGGCCGACGATGGCGAAATCCTCGGCTTTATTGGTATCGAGAACCGCTCAAACGTAACTTACGACGAGATTTCTCCAAACCTCATCAACGCCCTCATCGCTACTGAAGACGCCCGCTTCTATCACCACTCAGGCATCGACCCGCGCAGCCTGGCGCGCGTGTTTTTCAAGACTCTTATCGGACGTCATTCTAGCTCCGGCGGCGGTAGCACCATCACACAGCAGTTGGCCAAAAACCTCTTTCCGAGGCAGAGCAAGCACGGTCTGGGCATGGTCTACTCCAAGTTCAAGGAATGGGTGGTTGCTGTTAAATTGGAACACAACTACTCTAAGCAGGAAATCTTGGCTATGTACTTTAACACTGTCGATTTTGGCAGTAACGCCTTTGGCATTAAAACCGCATCCAAGACCTTCTTCGACAAGGCCCCCTCGGAACTCACCGTTAACGAGGCTGCCATGCTGGTTGGTTTGCTCAAGGCCCCTACCACATACAACCCCGTGCGCAATCCCGACCGCGCCTTGGCCCGTCGCAACACAGTGCTGGCCCAGATGCACCGCTACGACTACCTAAACGACGAAGAGTACGAGAAGATGAAAGAGGAACCCATCGACGTGTCTCGCTATTCTCCCCAGAGCCACAACGACGGTCTTGCCACCTATCTGCGTGAGTACATCCGCTCTTATATGAAAGATTGGTGTCGCCACCACCGTAATGCCGATGGCGAACATTACGATGTGCACAAAGACGGCCTTAAAATCTACACCACCATCAATGCTCGTATGCAACGTTATGCCGAAGAGGCTGTGCGCCAGCACTTCAGCACCGAGATACAGCCTGCCTTCTTCCGCGAACTCAAGAACCGCAATGGCAACCCGTTCTGTGACGTCACCGCCGAGCAGCAAACCAAGTTCCTAACCCAAGCCATGCGCCAGAGCGACCGCTACCGCGCCCTCAAGGCCGAAGGTATGAGCGAAAAGGAGATACGCAAGGCTTTCGACAAGAAGGTTCCCATGCGCGTCTTCACATGGAATGGAAACCGCGACACAAATCTCTCGCCGTGGGACTCGCTAATCTACTACAAGAAGTACCTAAACGTGGGCCTTATGTCGGTCGAACCTGGCACCGGCTACGTTAAAGCCTATGTGGGCGGCATCAACTACCGCTACTTCAAGTACGACAACGTGCAGAGCCACCGTCAAGTGGGCTCCACATTCAAGCCGTTTGTCTACACCATGGCGTTGCAGGACTTAGGCTTCTACCCTTGCACCGAGGTGCCAAACTCGGAGGTTTGCTTTGAGGTGTGGAACGCCCCCGACTGGTGCCCGAAAAATTCCACACATGAGCGCGAAGAGGAGATGGTTACACTCAAATGGGCATTGGCCCATTCGGTAAACTGGGTTTCGGCCTATCTCATGAAGCAGGGCTCGCCTGAGCAGGTAATAGACATAGCCCGCAAGATGGGTGTCAAGAGCGACATTGACGCAGTGCCCTCCATTTGCGTTGGCACGCCCGAAATCACTGTCTACGAGATGGCCGGTGCCATGGCCACATTTGCCAACAAGGGCGAATATGTCGAACCCATATTCATCACCCGTATCGAGGACAAGAAGGGTATGGTGCTTGACCGATTTACCCCCGACCGCCACGAGGCCCTCGATGAGCGCACAGCCTACATGATGCTTGAGCTCATGAAGGGTGTGGTGCAGAGTGGCACGGGTGTGCGTCTCAACTACAAGTACCACCTCAACCAGTACTCCACCAACATAGCTGGCAAGACTGGCACCACGCAGAACAACTCCGACTGCTGGTTTGTGGGCATAACGCCCACGCTGGCCACAGCCGTATGGACCGGCGGCGAATTGCGCTCCATTCACTTCCGCAACATGACATACGGTCAGGGTGCCGCCATGGCTCTGCCCATATTTGGCATATATATGCAGAAAGTCTACGCCGACTCTAAGCTGCACTTCTTCTGCGGCGACTTCGAGCGTCCCTCCGTACCGCTCGACACCGAGCTCGACTGCTCCAAGTTCCAGCAGGAGATACGAAACGAGAGCGATTGGGACTACTGGGACTTCTAATGCAACACAGTAGGCTCACAATCAGAGCAAATATGTTTTTTCTTTGAGCGATGCAATAATTCCCTTTCGCGCGCGTTATCTATAATGATGAATTTGTTCGGAATGACATTGACTCAAGTGCAGGCCTTGTGCGATAGCGAGGGCTGGCCGCGTTTCACCGCACGGCAGATATGCGACTGGCTGTATGCGAAGCGTGCCGCCACGGTCGACGCCATGACCAATATCTCTCTGGCCCGCCGCGCCAGGCTGGCCGAGGTGGCCATGGTGGAGCGCATGGAGCCTTGCAACTGCCAGGTTTCGGCCGATGGCACAAAGAAGTACCTCTTTGCCACGACCGCTGGCAGCAGTGTCGAAGCTGTGTTCATTCCCGAGGCCGACCGTGCCACCCTGTGCGTCTCGAGCCAGGCGGGCTGCAAAATGGGCTGCCGTTTCTGCGTCACCGGCCAGAACGGCTTCCACGGCCAGCTCACAGCCGGTGAAATCCTTAGTCAGCTTTTTACTATACCCGAGTTCGGGCAGGTGACAAACATTGTCTATATGGGTATGGGCGAGCCGATGGACAACCTCGAGGCGGTGCTGGCTTCGACCGAGGTACTCACCGCTCCGTGGGGATTGGGCTGGAGCCCCAAGCGCATTACCGTCTCCACCGTGGGGCTGCTGCCCCAGATGAGACTTTTCTTGCAACGGAGCCAGTGCCACTTGGCGGTGTCGCTCCATAACCCCGTGGCTGCCGAGCGTCTATCTATGATGCCCATGGAGAAAGCCTGGCCTATAGCCGCCACCGTCGAGGCCTTGAAGGAGTACGACTGGTCGGGTCAGCGGCGGCTCTCGTTTGAGTACACCATGTTTGGCGGGCTCAACGACGACATATGCCATGCCGACCTTTTGGCGCGAATGCTCCGCGGCCTCGAGTGCAGGGTCAATCTCATACGCTACCATGCCTCGCCCGGTACCCCCTACCGCACCTCGTCGGCTCAGGCTATCAACGCCTTCCGCAACCGTTTGCAGGCCAACG
This sequence comes from Bacteroidales bacterium, assembly GCA_024685285.1. Classification (GTDB taxonomy): domain Bacteria; phylum Bacteroidota; class Bacteroidia; order Bacteroidales; family P3; genus Colimorpha. The sequence continues at coordinate 10,005 of JAIKVZ010000031.1, read as the reverse complement.
GAGTCAACTGCACCCTGCGTGCCTCGCGCGGCGAGGACATCAAGGCCGCTTGCGGTCTGCTGGCTGGCACATCCAAAGCATAGATAACAATCCATCATAATATAGCAATGGAACTCAATCAGAACCTCACCAACCTCGTATTCGAGAAGAACGAACTCAAGCAGGAGGCTTTCAACGCCACCCGCGATGCCTTTGCCCTTTTCCGCAACACCTCTCAGCAAATCATCGACAGGCTTAGTGCCCTGCGCGACGAGAGCGGCCGCACCACGCAACTGGCTTTCACCGACCGTGGCGATTTCGAGTTCGAGGTCACTTTCGCTTCCGACGTGCTCATATTCCTTATGCACACCAATGTATTCGAGTTCTCGCGCGACCATCAGGTCATGAAATCTCCCTACATACGCGAGGACTCCAAGCGCTCCTATTGCGGTGTCATACATATATATAATTTCCTGGCCGATTCATTCACCTACCAGCGCGAGGCCGACTTGGGTTACCTCATCGGTCGCGTCTTCGTCAACCGCGAGAGCCATTACTTCATCGAGGGCAAGCGCGAGTTGGGTATGCTCTTCAACAATTTCGGCACTTCTACCATCACACCGCAGTCGGTTCAGCAGATAGTCGAATCGGCCATCGAATACACCACCAATTTTGATCTTTTGACCCCTCCATACGACGAAATTAAGGTTGTTTCGGTGGGTGAGATGAGGGCCAACTTCGACAAAAAATCCATGGTGACGGGTAAACGCTTAGGTTTTCGTTTTCAGTCAGATACGGATTGAGCCGTATTCTTTGTCAACAGCGGCTGTTAAAAAAAATTTTGCCATGTCAAAAAAAGTGTGTAATTTTGCACCCGCTTTTTAGGCCTATGCTCCGTTCGTCTAGCTGGCCCAGGACGTGAGATTTTCATTCTCAAAATCGCGGGTTCGAATCCCGCACGGAGTACTGATAATCAAGAAAGTAATAAAGAGATAAAACAAACTATGGCACATCACCAGTCAGCAAAAAAAAGAATCCGCTCTAACGAGAAAAGAAGAGTAGAAAACCGCTACTACGCAAAGACCATGCGTAATGCCCTGCGCGACTTCAGGGCCCTCGAGGACAAAGCCGTGGCCACCGAGCGCCTGCCCAAAATGATTTCCATCATCGACAAGCTTGCCAAGCGCTCTGTAATCCACAAAAACAAGGCCTCCAACCTCAAGTCGAAACTCATGCGTAAGGTCAACGCCATGTAAGCGCAAAAATAACGATTTGAAAAACACGGTGCACGGCAATATCCTGCACCGTGTTTTTTTTTGTGTACTTTTATTTTGCAAATCCGACATTTTTTTACTATCTTTGTATGTCCGCACTAAGTATAATACCAGGTGCAATTTTTTGATTAGTAGAGTGTTATAGATATGGAGAAAATCCAGATATTTCAAGACAAGAAGGTTCGTACTCATTGGGACGCAGAGCGTGAAGAGTGGTATCTCTCGGTGGTGGATGTCATAGAGGTGTTGACAAATTCAGCCAATCCGACAGATTATCTTAAGAAAATGCGAAAGCGTGATCCTGAGCTTGCCGCATTCATAGGGACAAATTGTCCCCAGATATATATGACGACCGGAACAGGCAAGCGTAGAAAGACGCTTGCTGCCGATAGCAAAGGCGTTCTCCGTATCATACAGTCCATACCGTCGCCTAAGGCCGAGCCTTTTAAGCAGTGGTTGGCGCAGGTGGGTGCTGAGCGGTTGGATGAAATTGCCGACCCTGAGAAGGCCATTGTTCGTGGTGCCGACTTTTACCGTGCCAAGGGTTATAGCGAAGGGTGGATAAACCAACGTTTGCAGTCCATCGAGATGCGCAAAGAGTTGACCGATGAGTGGAAAGCCCGTGGTATCGACCAGGAACGGGACTACGCCATATTGACCAACGAAATGACCCGTGCATGGAGCGGCCTCACGGTACGCGACTATAAAGAGGTGAAAGGCTTAAAAAAAGAGAACCTGCGCGACAATATGACAAACCTTGAGTTGGTGCTCAATATGCTTGCCGAAGTCACAACCACCGCCATCTCCCGCAGTCGTCAACCCGAGACCTTTGCTGAAAGTCGTAATATTGCCATTGAGGGTGGCAATGTGGCTGGCTCCGCTCGCCGCGAGATTGAGCAACACACCGGTCAACCTGTCGTCAGCCCCCTCAATGCCACTGACAAACCCGCCCTCGACACAAGCATTGAAGATGTAAAGCAAATAGAATCAAAGGACCGTGCTAAAAAGGGTGCGGAATAAGAGACGGTTGAAATAACGATAAAAACAACAAATATATGAAACTCAAGAAAATCATATCGCTTACATTGATGCCATTTGTGTTTGCTTCCTGTATGTTACTTCAACCTGTTCGTGTAACGAAAAATGCGTCTTTGGACAATTATACGTATTTTTACATAACACCGACTGAAGTCAAGACCGGTTCTACTGGAGAAGTATACGGTAACGCTTATGGGGTATATAGCTCATCAACGAGTAAAAGCATCAATCCTGCGGATATTATATCAGGATATCTCATTAAAAGAGGAATGGTTCGATTGCCTGAAGTGAGAAGTGATTTGGCTGACAAAACCATGATTATTAACTATGGCGAGACTGGTCGTCGATGGGCAGGTCTGGATTATACAAGCGAAATAACTTTGCAAATACTTTCAGCAAAAACTTATGAGGTGATTTGCGTTCTAACAGGTGAAGGTATGGGAGATACAGAGGCCGACAATATTCGAATCGCTATTAATCGTTGCCTTGAAGAAATGTATAAATAATTCAATATGAAGGCACTTTTGTACGAATATGCTGAGAATGAACAAGGTGTGTTTACTCACATCGATGAAGCATATAAAGGACATTGCTATAGGTGTATTGAGTGTGGAGAGCCGTTGATTATTAAAGAGGGTTCAAAAAAAAGGAAGCATTTCGCACATAAGAATAATTCAAATTGTAATGGTGAGAGTTACATACATAAGATTTGGAAAAAGCGTATAAAAGACATATTTTACAGCAACTCACCATTCATTATCAAATACTTCGTTGGTACACCATGTAAAGAAGAAACTACATGCTTGATAAAAAAGACGAAACCAGACTTGAGGTGCTACAAGTCCTATTTGAAAGAAAGAGATTTGAAACAAGAATATGATACTTGTGAGGAGGAAGTAGAATACAAAGGCTTTGTTGGAGATTTAGTGTTATCTGATAGTAAGAATCCTGATAAAGAACCATTGTTTATTGAAATCGACTATACACATCCTTGCGATGAAGAAAAAATTGCTTCTAGAATAAGAATAATTGAGTTTAAAGTTGAAGATGATAGAGAAAAGCCAATTAATTTGTTTGAACAGGGTGAATTAACTTTAAAATTTGGCAGAGATTTCGGAAATCCATACGATATGAAGGACTTACTTGATGTGAGGTTTTACAATTTCGATAGACTACTATATCCAACAATAGGTATGTATTCGTTTGTGCGCAATAACAATGGCCTTATTGAAATGCAATATTCTACAGGTTGCACTTGTAAAGAGAAACCACAAAAAAGCGAAAATGCGACATTTGAAATTGCAATTGCGGATGACATTGTTAATTCAAGGGGGAACAATTATTACATTGAGGCAATAATGGCTCTTGCCGCATTGAACGAACATATTATACATGACTGTCGTTTATGTGCCATTAAGGTATTCAAAGATATTTCATATAGGAAATGCCCAATAATGACGGAAAAAGGTTTCGCTTCGGCACAACAATGTCGTAGGTATCAAATTAGGAGTGATGTGCGTAAAGTGGCTGATAGGTTAAAAGGTGTCCCTTATACAATATTAACTTCAGAATAGTATAGGATTGGCACTAATATTAAGACAAATTAAGGGGAAGGTTTGTGAACTCAGTGAATTTCGTTTTAAGTCGGCAAGATACGTGAATTAAGCAATCCATTTTTTTACACATTTCAAAAAAAATGTGTATCTTTGCATTTTGTTTGATGGCAGTATAACCTGAACCGATATGGCAACTCTCTCTTTCACCTGCGACTACTGCGAGGGCGCACACCCCGAGGTGCTGAAACGCTTGGCCGAGACCAACATGGAACAGCATCAGGGCTATGGCGACGACCCCTACACCCGTAGTGCCGTGCAGCGCATACGCCAAGCCACCGGTTGTCCCGAGGCCGAGGTGTTCCTCACCGTGGGCGGCACGCAAACCAACGCCACGGTGATAGACGCCATGCTGCCACACTACGAGGCGGTGCTTTGCGCCGATACCGGCCACATAGCCGTGCACGAGTCGGGTGCCGTTGAACTGGCTGGGCACAAGGTGATCGCTCTGCCGGCCACGGCGGGCAAGCTCAATGCCACCACAGTTCAGGACTATCTGCAGGCTTTCTATGCCGACCCCACATGGCCCCACATGGCTCATCCCGGCATGGTCTACATTTCGTTCCCCACCGAGTATGGCACCATCTACAGCCGTGCCGAACTCGACGCCATGGTCCAGGTGTGCCGCTGCTATAATATGCCGCTTTATATCGACGGTGCCCGAATGGCCTACGGCCTTGCCACGCCTGCCGCCGATATCACACTGCCCGAGCTGGCCGCCAGATGCGACGCTTTCTACCTCGGCGGCACCAAGTGCGGAGCCCTCTGCGGCGAGGCCGTGGTGTTTCCGCGCGGCAACGCCCCGAAGAATTTCTTCACCATTGTCAAGCAGCACGGCGCGCTGCTGGCCAAGGGCAGGCTGCTGGGACTGCAGTTCGACACGCTGATGGCCGACGGCCTCTATCTCTCGCTTGGTCGCCATGCCGACGAGCTGGCCGCCATGCTGCGTCGCGGTATGGAGCAGTTGGGCATCGAGTTTTACATCGACTCGCCCACCAACCAGCAGTTCCCCATTCTCGAGCCGCGCCACCGCCAGGCTCTGGAGGGTCGTGTGCTCTACGAGGTGTGGCAGGAGCTGCCCGGCGGCCGGGCCGTGACGCGTTTCGCCACCAGCTGGGCCACAACCGCCGACGCCGTGCAGCAGCTGCTTTCGCTATTGTCAAACCCCGCCGCCGAGGCTCGCTAAGCCGAACACCGGAGGCCGCAATATATTGAACGTATGAATATCCTACTCCTTGGCTCTGGTGGACGCGAGCACGCCATGGCCTACAAAATCAGCCAGAGCCCGCACTGTCAAAAGCTCTTCATAGCCCCCGGCAACGCCGGTACGACAGCCTGCGGCACCAATGTCAGTCTCGACCCCATGGATTTCGAGGCCGTGAAACGCTTTGTGGCCGACAACCATGTGGGCATGGTAGTGGTAGGTCCCGAGGCCCCGTTGGTGGCCGGCATTGCCGACAGCTTTGACGCCGACCCGCTGCTGCGCAACACACGCGTCGTGGGCCCCTCGCAAAAGGGTGCCGAGCTCGAGGGCAGCAAGGACTTTGCCAAGGCCTTCATGGAGCGTCACCAGATACCCACGGCTGCCTACCGCACCTTCGAACCCGCCACGGTGGCCGAAGGCGAACGCTTTCTCGAGAGCCTTGAAGCCCCCTACGTGCTCAAGGCCGACGGCTTGGCGGCAGGTAAGGGCGTGCTGATAATCAGCGACTTGGATGAGGCTAAGCGCGAGCTGCACAATATGCTCGAGGGCGGCAAGTTCGGCCAGGCCGGCGCCAAGGTGGTCATCGAGCAGTACCTCAGCGGAATAGAGATGAGCGTGTTTGTGCTCACCGACGGCCGCAACTACAAGATACTGCCCTCGGCCAAGGACTACAAGCGCATTGGCGAAGGCGACACCGGCCTCAACACCGGCGGCATGGGCTCGGTGAGCCCTGTGCCGTTTGCCGACAAGGAGTTTATGAAGAAGGTCGAGAAGCTGATTGTGCGTCCCACCGTGCGAGGCCTGCAAAAGGAGAAGATATCCTACCGCGGTTTCATATTCATAGGTTTGATGTGCTGCAACATGGATTCGCCCGAGGGTCCCGACCCCTACGTGATAGAATATAATGCCCGTATGGGCGACCCCGAGACCGAGAGCGTCTTTCCTCGCATAAAGAGCGACGTGGTGGAACTGTTGGAGCACACCGCCGACGGCACCCTTGACGAAGCCGTGCTCGACATCGACCCCCGTTACGCCGCCTGCGTGATGATGGTGGCCAAGGGCTACCCCGAGAAGTACGCCAAAGGCCGCCCCATAAGCGGGTTGAACAGCGTCGAGGGTAGTCTGGTGTTCCATGCCGGAACCAAGGTCGGCGAGGATGGGCAGGTGCTCACCGCCGGCGGCCGCGTGGCCTGCGTGACCACCCTCTCGGAGTCGCTGCCCGAGGCTCTGCTCAAGTGCTACAACGCCATCGACTGCATCAGCTGGCAGGGCAAGACCTACCGGCGCGACATAGGCCAGGATCTGCTCAAGCTTATGATTGGCTGAAGAGCGTTGAGATACAGTGTATTAACGTAGGAGGGCCGTGCTTTGCACGGCCCTCCTACGGCTTTTGTTCGGTCCCGGAGCGGGGATGGCCGAAGGGTGTCCGAACCTAACCCGACCTTAACCCGACCCTAACCTATGCAAAAGGCTATAAATCAGCCGCTTGCATAAAGTTTTAACTTCTTCGTGCAAGCGGCTGAAAATCTGCAAGTTGCGTTATTTCTCGCGAATCACGTTGCCGTGGTCGCGCACTATCATGCGGTTCCACTCGTCGCGGTAGGGTCGTTGCTCGGGCATGACGGCCATGCCGTTGGCGGTGCGCTCAAACTTGCCGTTTTTCTCTTTCTTGATATTGCCGTCGATGTATTTGACCAGGAGGTAGCGGTCGAGGTTGCGCCACTCGTCCATCATCTTGGTGGCCTGACGGTTGCTGAAGTCGTTGAGCAGGGTCTCAATCTCGTTGTCTTTGGCCTTGGCTGCGCGCTGGTCAAAGCGTGCTACGTCGGCAATATAGCCGTCTTCGAGGCGGTTCTGCACCACCTGGAGGTCCTTGATCATGTCGCTGTAGCGGCTGTAGACGAAGTTGGTGACGCGGTTGAAGAGCCAGAATGCCGAGGTCTCGCTGTAGGTGAGCATATCGCCGTTGCCTTCGCGGAAGCATTCGGGTATCTGTGTGATGCCGCAATACATGGGTGTGTAGACGGTAGAGTAGGTGTCGTCGACGCCGAACCAGAGTATGCCGCCTATTTTCGAGGGGAGCCAGCCGCGGCACTGGGCCACGAAGCTGAAGCCGGTTTGCTGGGTGCTGGTGGCACGCTCGTGTATGTAGCTCTGGCCGTCGACCTCAAAGCCCATGGGACGCCAGCGGTAGGGGCAGTTGAAGGGGCCTGCGCCGAGGTCGTTGGTCATGTCCATGGCGGTGCCTTCATAGTGGTCGCGCATAAGGTTCATGGCGTCGCGCACGCTGATTTTGCGGTCTGGTTTAACCCAGAGGGGCATACGCTCGGCGTTGGGGTCGCCCATGGCGTATTTTTCGTAGCGATCCATGCCCGAAGCCACGCGGTGGAACATGGCGTAGACGCGGGCGTCGCAGCCGCGGAGGCCGCTGAAGGTGAGGGGGGCGTAGGTGTCGCAGAAGGAGAAGTCGGCATCCTGGCCGTCGAACCAGCCGCAGGCACGGGCGTAGGTCACCACATCGGCGGCGTATACGCACTCGACCTCGGGCTCGTAGATATAGTCGATGTGTGCGCTGCTAATTGCGGGGTGCAGACCTTTGCCTTTGGTCTTTTTCCATTTTTTGGGTTCCTGGGGGAACTGGGTTATGCGGGCCTGGTTGGCGTGGCCGCACACATAGCCGTCGGGAATGCGGCGGGCCACCCACACGGCGCCGTCGGCATACTGGTATTTAAGTTTTTTGGCCACATCGGCTTTCACAGGCTCCTGGCGTTTGCCAATAAAGTCCATAACCCACACCTCGTTGGGGTCGGCAATCGAGAAGCTCTCGCCCTCGGAGCAGTAGCCGTAGGCGGAGGCGAGCTCGGTCATCACCTTGATGGCTTCGCGGGCTGTCTTGGCGCGCTGCAGGGTCACGTATATGAGCGAGCCGTAGTCGATGCCCTTGACGGGGCTCTTCCAGCACTCTTCGCGGCCGCCGTAGGTGGTTTCGCCTATGGCCAGCTGGTGCTCGTTCATGTTGCCCACCACGCTGTAGGTATGGGCCACCTGTGGAATCTTGAAGAGGGGCTTGCCGGTGTCCCACTCGACGAGCATGAACTCGGTGCCGGCGGGGTAGTCGGCGGCGCGGCGATAGTAGAGCTCGCCGTAGAGTGTGTGGCTGTCGGCGGCGTAGGTAATCATGGTGCTGCCGTCGGTGGTGGCTCCCTTGGTGAAGAGGAAGTTGGTGCAGGCGTCGGCCGTCGAGGCTAAAAGCATAGCCGTGCTGAGGAACGCTGCTGCTAAGATACGGTTGATTTTCATATTGTTTTGATGTTTTATTGATTGTTTCTTTCTTTAAGTATGGCGGCTACAGTATCGGGATTGCGGCGGTTGTCGATGAGGGCGCCAATAATAACAACATCGTTATTCACCCGGTAATAAATGCTGCTTCTTTTTAAATGCAACACTCTATAGTTGCTGTTCGATATGAATATTTCCCCTATGAACGGTTTACCCGATAATAGCATGACATTTTCATCCACAGAGTCAATCATCCTTTCTGCCGCACGGTTTCCAAATGTCGAGGTAATGTAAGAGGCTATATCTGCAGCGTCCTGCTTTGCTTCAGGCAGCCATACAATAGAGTGTCTCATAGGCGTGCTTTGATTTCCTCCATTACTTTATCATGCGGTATGGCCGATTCGGGGTGTTGCATATAGTTATTCCATCTTTTGTCGAGCTCATCGGCTATCTCTTCATTTGTGTGTGGTGAAAGGGCCCAGCTTGTGACGGCTGAGTTTTCGACATCTGAAGACTTTGTCTTGTTTGGGTACACCAGTTCCATAACAAAGCGACGAGCTCTGTCGGTTAGTTCCTTCACAGGAATCCCTCCCGTATAAGGCACCTCAAAACTGATTCTTACATTTTCCATATTGATGGTTTTAAAATGCAAAAATACAAATAATCCTTGAATATACAAAAAAAATCTTTTACCCGTTCTTTTTCAGTCTGTTTGCCGATGGCCGCCCCGCGGTATCGGCCTCTGTGGTTTTATTTTTATTGCCAGTTTTGGAAGAATAACAGAGATGGTTATAACCGAAGAAAACGAAAAGAGCCGAGTTTGGATTTACTCGGCTCATTGGGTTATAGCTATAATTTATTGGTGATAGGCCGGTGGTTACAGCAGTTTCTTCTTGAGGTTGAGAATCATGTCGTCTGTCATGCGCTCGAGGTCGTACTGCGGGTTCCAGCCCCACTCTTTGCGGGCGCAGCTGTCGTCCATCTTGTCGGGCCAGCTGTCGGCAATGGCCTGTTTGATGGGCTCGGGCTCATAGACCATCTCGAAGTTGGGATAGCGTTTCTTGATAGCCTCGAAGATAGTCTCGGGGCCGAAACTCATGGCGGTGATGTTGAAGCTATTGCGGTGGATGAGCTTGGTGGGGTCGGCCTCCATGATGTCGATCATGGCTTTCTGGGCGTCGGGCATATACATCATGTCCATGAGGGTGCCTTTCTTGAGTGGGCAGACAAAGCGCTCGCCCTTGACGGCAGCGTAGTAAATCTCGACGGCGTAGTCGGTGGTGCCGCCGCCGGGGAGGGTCTGGTAGCTGATGAGGCCGGGGAAACGGACGCTGCGGGTGTCGACGCCGAAGCGGGTGTAGTAGTAGTCGGAGAGAAGCTCGCCGGTGACCTTGGTGACGCCGTAGATGGTGTTGGGGCGCTGGATGGTGTCCTGCGGGGTGTTGTCGTGGGGAGTGGAGGGGCCGAAAGCACCGATGGAGGAGGGAGTGAAGACGGCGCAGCCGAAGAGACGGGCCACCTCGAGGCAGTTCACGAGGCTACCGATGCCGACGTTCCAGCCCAGCATGGGGTTCAGCTCGGCGGTGGCGCTGAGGATGGCCGCCAGGTTGTAGATGGT
>JAIKVZ010000005.1 GCA_024685285.1 Bacteroidales bacterium | reverse complement strand
CATCAGGGAGAAAATTCATTTCTTGGAGATTTCTTTTGGCTCAATGACAGAGGCCGTCTGTGAACTACAAATGGCTTGCGATTTAAACTATATAAAAAGCGAACAACTTGATGGACTGCGCCCTCAGTTTACCGACATCGCAAAAATGCTATCCGGATTGAGAAACAAATATCAGTCCCAACTGAACGCGTCAGCCCCATTAACCATTAATCATTAACCATTAAACATTACCCATTATGCTCCCCCTTGCCATTGCCGGGTTGCCGGCCTTCCGACTGATCGACCTGATCGACATTGTCATTGTCGCCATCATCATCTACTACATCTACCGCATGGCACGCGGCACCAACGTGATGCTCATTTTTTGGGCGCTGATCATCCTGCTGGTAGCCTGGCGCATAGCCGACCTGCTCAACATGCGCCTGCTCGGGGCAATGTTGAGCGCCGTGGCCAGCGTCGGCCTAATAGCGCTCATTGTCATCTTCCAACCCGAGATACGCCGTTTCCTGCTCTTTATCGGCACCAAGACGCAGCTCGACGAGTCGTGGGCGCAACGGCTGGCATTCTGGCGACACAACATACAGAACAAGCAGACAGTGAATTACGAGGCATACATCAACGCCTGCCTGCACATGTCGCAATCGAAGACCGGTGCACTGATAGTGTTCAAGCGGCACAACGAGGTGGAGGAACTGGTGAAAACGGGCGAGGAAATCAACGCCCTTGCCTCGTCGGCCCTCATCGAGGCCTTGTTCTTCAAAAACTCGCCCCTGCACGACGGTGCCGTCATAGCCCGTGGCAACACCCTGCTGGCTGCACGCTGCATACTGCCCGTCACCTCGCGACTCGACATCGACCCCAACCTTGGCCTGCGCCATCGCTCCGCCATCGGCGTGACCGAGCAGCTCGACGTGCTGAGCGTCATAGTCAGCGAGGAGACCGGTGCCATCAGCTATGCCCTCAACGGCGAAATACACCACGACATCACTCCCGTCGAACTGCGGCAGGCTTTGGAAAAATACGAATGCTGAACCGTCGCATTATCCGGTCGAAGCGATATGGCCACTCGCGCTGCGAGTGGCCATATCGCATTTAAGAGGGCTGGCATACTGAAAGATATATTTTTTTTATTTTGGATACAATTTATTTTTGTATTTTTGCATTTTTGAAACGAGTAGCAGGCCCTTGACCTAATGTTAAAATCTGCTTTTATTAAAAAAATTTTGGCAGTATTGAAAAATACATTACTTTTGCAGTGTATTAGTTTACTAACACACGGGTATAATAAAGCAGCAAACAGATAAAAATCAAAACTTTAAAGAGAATTACGATTCAACGATAGACAACAAAAAAGAGAAAACAAACAATAAAAAAACAACAAAAAAAATGAAGAAAACATTTTGGATTATGCTGATGGCGCTCCTGGTGAGCGGTACGGCATTTGCCCAGCTCGACCTCGGAGGCAAGGGCAAAGAAAAGAAAAGCGACCTGACTGCCAAGGTGCCCCTTGACAAAAAGATTCGCTACGGCAAACTTGACAACGGATTCACTTATTACATCCGCAACAACAAGAAGCCGGAGAACATGATTCAGTTCCGCTTGGTGTCGAACGCAGGTTCGATTATGGAGCGCGACGACCAGCAGGGTCTGGCCCACTTCTGCGAGCACATGGCCTTCAATGGCATCAAGGGCTATCCCCACAACACCATGATTCAGAAGTTGCAGGAGCACGGTGTCGAGTTTGGACGCGACATCAACGCCTACACCAGCTTCGACCAGACCGTTTACTACGTGAATATGCCCGCCGACGACCCCGAGATGGTTAAGATGGGTATTGAGATTCTCGACGGCTGGGCCGGAAACATCCTCTTCGACCAGAAGGAGATTGAGAGCGAGCGCGGCGTCATCCATGAGGAATGGCGCGGTGGCGTCGGTCACGGCGACCGTCTTCGCAAGAAAACCTGGCCCATCATGCTCAAAGGCTCTCTCTACGCCGACCGCCTGCCTATTGGCAAGGAAGAGGTCATTATGCACTTCGAGCGCCAGAGCATCGTCGATTTCTTCAACGACTGGTACCGCCCCGACCTGCAGGCCATCGTCATTGTGGGCGACATGGACAACTTTGAGTACGCCGGCCTTAAAGGCGACAAAGCCATGGAGCAGAAAATCAAAGACGTTTTCAGCAGCCACACTTTCCTTGGCAAGGAGAAACTGCCCCGCCTGAGCTACCAGATTCCCGACAACGTTGAGCCCCTCATCGCCATAGCCACCGACAAAGAGGCTACCAGCACCACCCTCGAAATCTTCTGGAAACACAAAAAAGGTGTAAACGGCACTATCGGCGCCTACCGCGATATGCTTGTCCGCAACCTTATCGGTATGATGATGAACGACCGTTTCCGCGATATCTGCGAGAAACCCAGCGCCCCAATGATGTATGCCTACGGCGGCTACGGCGGATTCTTAGGTCGCGAAATCGATGTGTTCGAAGTGAGCGCCTCGCCCAAGGAGAACCGTATCGAAGAGACCGCCAACCTGCTCCTCCAGATTGTGAAACAGATTGACGACCACGGCTTCCTGCAGGCCGAACTCGACCGCCAGAAAGAGGACCTCCTCAGCACCTACACCAAACTGGCCAAGGAAGAGAACAAGACCCAGACCAACAGCCTGGCCGACGAATACACCAACCACTACCTCGACAACGAGCCCTGCCCCGGCATACGCCAGGAATGGAAATACGCCAAAGAGTTCATCCCCGAAATCACCCTCGAAGAGTGCAACGCTTTGGTGAAGACTTGGATTACCGACGAGAACATCGTGTTCTACCTCACCGCTCCCGAAAAGGATGGTTTTAATGTGCCCACCGAGAAAGAGGCCATGGAAATCCTTAAGAAAATGCGCGACATCCAGACCGAGCCATGGGTTGACAACTTCAAAGACGAGCCCCTCTTCAGCGAGGAAGTCAAAGACGTGGAGGCCAAGCCGACCAACAGCAACAGCGTGCTCGACTACACCGAGTACACCTGCCCCAACGGCGTCAAGTTCATCGTGAAGAAGACCGACTACAAAGCCGACGAAATCATGATTCAGTCGTACTCATTCGGCGGAACCTCTCTCTATGAGGATGCCGAAGCCTACCAAGCCCAGAACGCCGCCAGTTTCGTAGACGCCGGCGGTATCGCCGACTTCAGCGCCACCCAGCTCGGCAAGAAACTGAAAGGCATGAACCTCAGCATCAGCCCCTACATCAGCGACGAGACCCAAGGCTTCTCCGGCAGCTGCTCGCCCAAAGACCTTGAGACCACCCTGCAGCTCATCAACCTCTACTACACCGCCCCCCGTAAGGACAAGGAAGCCTACGAGCGCAACATCGAGAACACCATCAACCAGGTGAAGTTCATCAGCGAGAACCCGCAGGTTGCTTTTGTCAAGACCTTCTACAAGACCGCCTATCCCAACGACAATCGCCGGGTTATCATCCCCACCGAAGAGCAGGTGCGCGCCCTCGACCTCGACCGTATGTTCGACATCTACCGCGAGCGCTTCGCATACGCCAACAACCAGATCTTCTTCATCGTGGGTAATGTGAGCGACAACGACATCAAACTCATCGCCAAGTACTTGAACCACCTGCCCACCACCACCAGCGCTGTGAAGAACGACTTCGTGAACCGCAACCCCAAGTTTGCCGAAGGCATACAGCACGCCGAAGCCGTTAAGGGTATCGAAAAGCAGGGTATGCTGCTCATCAGCGGCCAGATGAATGTCGACGTAAAAGAACTTGACCCGCAGACCCGTATAGCCATCCAGGAGTTTGGCGACGCCCTCGGAATGACCACCCTCGAAATCATCCGCGAGAAAAACGGCGACGCCTACAGCCCCAGCGCCGGCTGCGACTTCGAGCTCAGCCCCGAAGGCCAGGTAAGCTGGCAGTTCTACATCGGTTGCGACCCCGAAAAGGCCAAGAAGATCGAGAAAGACTGCATCAACATTCTTAAGCAGTACCAAAAGAAAGGTCCTGATGCCAAGACCCTCGGCAAAGTGCAGGAGCAAATGTGCGTGCAGCACGCCAAGAACGCACAGAACAACGGCTTCTGGCTGGGCCAGATTCAGAACAGCTACCGCTTCAACGAGAGCCGCGACTTCCACGTGAACAACTATGACAACATGGTCAAGAAAGTCACCGCCAAAGACATCAAGGCTCTGGCTAAGAAATACATCAACCTGAAGAACTACGTTGCCGTCACACTCCGTCCCGAGGATGGTGCCGTAGGCACTGCCGATTAATCCGGCAACACAACAACCGCTACAGAGGCGCCGCTGCTGTGCAGCGGCGCCTCTTTTATGCCCCTAAATACCTGTAAGATATATGGGTTAGACGCCTTATGTTCGGAAAAAGTATGCACCCCGGACCACCTGCCCCGACCCATGTCCGACCTCAACCCGACCTTAACCCGAACCTAACCCATCTACCAGCCTGATTATGAGGTATTTATAACTAATATCTTAAATCACTGGTTTTCAAAACGTTGACTTTGGGGTGCAAGATTTTTTCTCTGTGTCGGAAAAAAATCGTACATTTGCCTGTCGACCGCCACAAGCGTAGCCGACGCATTATGTTTAAAATCAAACCAAAAGACAACAATATGGCACTGAAAAGAGTTATGGTATTGACTGGCGGGGGCGACTGTCCCGGCCTCAACGCCGTGATACGCGGCATTGTAAAACGCGCCTCGCAAGCCAGCGATTGGGAAGTAATCGGGTGCATCGAGTCGTTCAACGGCGTGCTGCGCGAGCCCACCGAGGTGGTCATGCTCGACGAGAAAACGGTCGAGGGCCTGCAAATTCAGGGAGGCACCATACTCGGCACCACCAACAAGGGCGGCCCCTTTGCCTGGCCCGTCAAACAAACCGACGGCACATGGACTACCGTGGACCGCTCAGACGAGATGATACGTAAACTCGGCTACATGGGCGTCGATGCCGTAATAAACATCGGCGGCGACGGCAGTCAGCGCATCTCGCTGGGGCTTGCCAAAAAAGGGCTGAAAATAGTTGGTGTGCCAAAAACCATCGACAACGACCTGTCGATGACCGACTACACCTTCGGCTTCCAGACCGCCGTTCAGATATGCACCGAGGCCATCGACAAACTGGTGACCACAGCCGCCTCGCACAACCGCGTCTTCATCATGGAGGTCATGGGCCGCGACGCCGGATGGATAGCCCTGCACAGCGCCATAGCCGGCGGCGCCGATGTGTGCCTCATTCCGGAGATACCCTACAATATTGACAAAGTCAAAGCCAAAATCGAACAACGCTACAACAAACGCCGGGGATACTGCATCATAGTGGTGGCCGAAGGCGCCATGCCCAAGGGTGGCACCGTGACCGGCACCGAGACCGGCGAGGTAGGCTACCAGCACGTGAAGCTGGGCGGTGTGGGCGAACAGCTGGCCGCCGACCTCAAGGCCGCTGGCGTCGAGCACGACATACGCTGCACCATTCTGGGACATCTGCAACGCGGAGGTACCCCCGTGGCATTCGACCGCGTGCTGGCCACCGAGTTCGGCGTGCGCGCCATGGAGTTCGTCATCGAAGGCCGCTTCGGCCAAATGGTGGCATACCACCACCCCGACGTGGTCGGCATACCGCTCGAAGAGGCCGTGCGCGAACAGAACCTCGTGGCCCCCGACAGCCGCCTGGTGCACTCGGCCAAAGGCGTAGGAATAGAGTTCGGCGATTAAAAACTTATGCAGCGGCTCCTGATTTTCTGCTGTGGCCTATTGTTAAGCCTTTCGGCCATAGCGCAAGACACGATAAAGAAATCGACACTCGGCGAGGTGGAGGTCAGCACCCGTCGTGCCGAGGGCGTCAGTCGTATGAGCGGTGCCGTCAACGGCCTCAATATGGGGCAGGACGTACTGTTCCGCGCTGCCTGCTGCAACTTGGGCGAGAGTTTCGTCACAAATCCCTCGGTTGATGTCAACTATAACGATGCCGCCGTCGGTGCGCGGCAAATCAAGTTGCTGGGACTCAGCGGACAGTACGTGCAAATGCTGACTGAGAATATGACTGTCTCGACCGGCGCCGCGCTCCTATACTCGCTCGGGTATGTACCGGGAGCTTGGATGAAGAGCATTTCTGTTAGCAAAGGCGCATCGAGCGTCAAGAACGGTCCTCAGAGCATTACAGGGCAGATAAATGTAGAGTATCTCAAACCTGACGACGAGCCGTCGTTCCAGGTCAACCTCTACGGTGACAGCCGCCTCAAAGCCGAGGGTAACGTCATGACCAACGTGCACCTGAACAATCGATTGAGCACAGAACTGCTGGCACACTGGGAACACGACTTCGGCCACCACGACGACAACAGCGACCTGTGGCACGACTCGCCAGCCATAAAACAGCTACACCTGATGAATCGCTGGAAATATGTCAACGGACGCTACATTATGCACGCCGGCACCGGTTACCTGCAAGAAGAACGCGAAGGTGGCCAGATGTTGACGGTGGCAAATCCCTTCCGAGTGCTCCTCGGTGCCCATCGCGCCGAGGGCTACATGAAGCATGCCTTCCTGGTCGACCGCAGCCATAACACCAATATCGCCCTGCTGGCCAACGGTTACCTATATCGGCTTGACGGCACTTTCGGTCCAAAAGCCTACGGTATCGACCAGCGCAACTTCAGCTGCCAGCTTATGCTCGAGCACGACTTCGACGAAATACACAATCTCTCCACAGGCCTCAGTTTCAACGCCGAGCGTATGGACGAAACTCTGACAACAAACCACCTGCCGCTAACAACTGAATACACTCCAGGAGCCTATGCACAATACACCTATACGCCCAATTACCGTCTGACAGCGATGGGGGGGATAAGGGTGGACCACAGTTCATTATACAGCCGCACATATATCACCCCTCGCCTACATATTAAATGGATTCCAAATGACAATATCACCCTGCGGGCCTCGACCGGCAAGGGTTACCGCACACCACACGCGCTGGCGGAGCAGCACTATCTGCTAGCGTCAGGACGTACTCTGACAGTGTCCTCTATGCCACAGGAAGAGGCATGGAACAGCGGATTCTCCTCCACCGTCTATATCCCTGCAGGCGAGCGCAATGTGCAGCTAAATGCCGAGTACTACTACACCGACTTTCTGCATCAGGCCGTGGTAGACTACGACAGCGACCCAACTCGCATTATCATCGCCGACCTCGCTGGGCGCTCATGCTCCCACACTGCACAAATTGATGCAAGCTACGACTTCAGCGACGAGCTTAATATTTTGGTGGCATTACGTTACAACTATGTGCGTTGCACCTATGGTGGCAAGTTGCTGGAAAAGCCGCTGCAAAGCCGCTACAAAGGGCTCGCTACAATAAATTGGAAACCAATGATGGGCATATGGCAAGTGGACGTTACTCTGGCCATCAACGGCGGCGGCCGTATGCCCAAGCCATATCTACTTGCCGACGGAAGCCCTTCGTGGGATGAGGAGTTTCCCGCCTACCCACAACTTAGCGCACAACTGACACGTGAGTTTCGCCATTTTTCGCTCTATGTGGGCGGTGAAAACCTCACCAACTACAAGCAACCAAATCCTATAATAGATGCCGAAAATCCATGGAGCAACACTTTCGAGCCAACAATGATTTGGGGGCCTGTGCACGGCGTCATGTTCTATGGCGGAATAAGAATGAAAATATAAACTAAAATCTTAAATCATTATGAAACAGACAATTTTAATCACACTCATGGCTTTGCTGTTTAACCTCGGCGGGGGCGAGTTACGTGTGCTCGTTTTGACACCGACACCACAGATGCATTGTGAGAACTGCGAAAACAAGATCAAGAACAATATGCGCTTCGAGAAAGGTGTCAAAAAAGTGGAAACCAGCATCGAGAAGCAGCAGGTTACCATTACCTACGACCCATCGAAGAACACCGTAGAAGGTCTCCAGTCCGGCATGAAGAAAATAGGCTATGAGACCCAAGTGGTCAGCGACAACAAAATCAACAACAAAAAGAAAGATAGAAAATGAAAAAGTTCAACCTGATTATTGCCATGACAGTTGTAGCCATGGCTGCCGCAGGATGCGGTGCAAAGAAAGAGGCACAAAAAGTGCTGGTACTTTATTATTCTCAGACCGGCAATACCAAGATGGTGGCCGAACAGATCGCCAACAAACTCGGTGCCGACATTGAAGCCATCGAGGCCGTGGACCCTTACGATCCCGATTTTCAAGCAACCATACAGCGCTGTATGCAGGAGCGCGAGATGGATGTCCTGCCGAGCATCAAGCCAGTGCTGGACGACCTTTCTAAGTATGACATTATCTTCCTCGGCTATCCTGTGTGGTTTGGTACCTATGCACCGCCTGTGACCTCGTGGCTGACAGGGGTCGACCTAACCGGCAAGAAAGTGGTTCCTTTCTGCACTTTCGGTAGCGGCGGTTTAGAGTCGAGCGTGGCCGACTTGAGGAAATGCCAACCCAATGCCGAGGTGCTCGACGGTTACGGTGTACGTGCGGCACGCCTTGAATCCATGCCTGCTGAGGTCGACCAGTTCTTGAAAGCCAACGGTTTCCTTGAGGGAGAATATACCATGCTTGACGAATTCTCGGAGCAGCATGAGGTTTCAGCCGAAGAGGCCGCCATATTTGACACCGCCGTGGGCGACTACCCAATGATACACGCCCAAGCCAAGACGGTCTCAACCCGACCCCTACCCGACGGAAACGAGTATTTTTTCACCGCCATCGACCTTCCTCGCGAAGACAAACCCGATATGCCTCCCGCTGGCGAGATTAAAGTATACGTGACCGAAGCCGACGGCCAAGCCCCCGTATTCACACGCGTTGTAAGGTAACGGCAACTTTACTTGCCAATAAGCTGGCTTATGAATATCACTGCTATGGCCACAGGAGCCAAGTAGCGGATAATGAGCCTGATTGCGTTGCGTATGCCTGCCCTCAGTTTGCCATTGTTGGTCAGTTCATCCATTACGTCGGCTTTCTTCATACGCCAGCCAACGAATATCACGATAAGCAGGCCGCCGATAGGCATGATATAGAGTGCCGTCACATGGTCGAGCAAATCAAACACTGTGCTGCTGCCAATGTGCAGCGGACTGCCTGTGCGGAAACTCAGCGTTGCCAATACCCCAATAACAGCGGTGGCGGCGGCGCCTATCCAGGCCGACTTGGGACGCGAAAGCTGCAATTCCTCAGTAAAAGCCGCCACAATAACCTCGAGCAATGAGATGGTCGAAGTGAGTGTGGCAATTACCAACAGCAGGAAGAACATAAGGCAGAAGACATAACCGCCCGACATCTGCTGGAAAACCATTGGCAATGTGGTGAACGCCAGCGAGGCACCGGCCTCGGGCTGTATGCCGAAAGTGAATGCCGCAGGAAATATTACTATTCCAGCCAAGACGGCCACCAGGGTGTCGGCCAACACCACACCCAAGGCGCTACTGGCCATATTGTCGTTCTTACCAATATAGGAACCGTATGTTATGAGAGCTCCCATGCCGATTGAAAGCGAAAAAAAACTTTGGCCAAGTGCACTGATGAGCACACGCCCGTTGATTTTCGAGAAATCAGGATTGAAGAAAAAGCGCAGTCCCTCACCTGCCCCACTGAGAGTCAGCGACTTGACACACAGCACAAACATGATGACCAACAACAACGGCATGAGCACCTTCGACCACTTCTCAATACCGTCCTTGACTCCACGGGCAACAACTAAAGCAGTGAGAGCCAAAAACACCAACTGGCACACTATTGGCCACCATTGATGGTTTGTGAAATCGACAAACTGCTGCTGTATCTGCGGCAAATCCTGCCCGGCAAAATGGTTAAGTACCGACTTGGCCAGATAGCCCAACGTCCATCCCGCCACAGTGGTGTAGAAAGCCAATATGAGGAACGCACATAGCACACCCATATAACCGACCACAGGCCATGCGTTTTTCTTGCCTGCAAGGCGGCGGAAAGCTCCCACGGGGTTGGACCTTGAGCGGCGGCCGATGACAAATTCGCTAATCATCAGCGGCGTGCCGATAAGCAGTGCAAGACACAGATAGACTATCAGGAAAGCTCCTCCGCCATTGGCACCGGCCTCGCACGGGAAGCGATAGATGTTACCCAAGCCCAAAGCCGAACCGGCAGTGGCTACAATGATGCCCAACTTGGAGCTAAAATTCTCTCTTTTATGTTCAGACATAGCCAATATAGTTTTATTTCAACCTGTTTTCCAAGGCCTGAATATCTCACAAACCGACTGCAAAGATACAACAAAAAATTCAATTTTTTGATAGATTCGAAGATTTTTCGTATATTTGCAAGTATGCGTTTCGGGCAATATGTCGCGCAAGTGGTATATTGTCAGAAATTTATGTAGATATTTTATATAAAAAACAGTCATAAATGGAATCAAAAAAGATAAAATCAGCCCTCGTGTCGGTCTTCTATAAGGACGGACTCGAAGACATCGTAAAAGCTCTCGACGCCCAAGGGGTGACAATCTACTCCACCGGCGGAACCCAAAAATTTATTGAAGGTCTCGGCATCCAGCCAGTGGCGGTGGAAAGCCTCACCGGCTACCCCTCCATCCTCGGCGGCCGCGTCAAGACCCTGCACCCCAAGGTGTTTGGCGGCATTCTGGCACGCCGCGATATGTACAGCGATGGCGAGCAGTTGGCCGAATACGAGATACCTGAAATCGACCTCGTTATAGTCGATCTCTACCCCTTCGAGCAGACCGTGGCCAGTGGCGCCACTGAGCAGGACATCATTGAGAAGATAGACATCGGCGGCATCAGCCTCATACGCGCCGCCGCCAAGAATTTCAACGACGTTGTCATAGTGCCCGCCGTGGACCACTATGCCGAATTTCTCAAGATATACACCGAACAGGACGGCTGCACTACCCTCGAACAGCGCCACCATTTTGCAGCCTATGCCTTCAACGTCAGCAGCCACTACGACACAGCCATCTTCAACCATTTCAACAAGACTGAGAATCTGCCGGTCTTCAAGCAGAGTTGCAAGCACGGCGAGGTGCTGCGCTATGGCGAGAACCCCCACCAGAAAGGCGTCTTCTATGGCAACTTGGAGGCCTGTTTCGACAAGCTGAATGGCAAGGAGATAAGCTACAACAACCTTGGCGACATCGACGCCGCCTGTGCTTTGATTGACGATTTCGACGGCCAGACCGCTTTTGCAATCCTCAAGCACAACAACGCCTGCGGCATGGCAGTACGCCCCACCCTCATCGAGGCCTGGAAGGACGCCCTTGCCGGTGACCCCGTCAGTGCTTTCGGCGGTGTGCTCATCACCAACCAAAAGGTGACTAGAGAGGTGGCCGACGAGATGCACAAGATATTCTTCGAAGTATGCATAGCTCCCAACTACGACGATGAGGCCCTAACGGTGCTGCGCGGCAAGAAGAACCGCATCATACTGCGCCGCAAAGGCTTCCGTATGGCCGACCCGATGTTCCGCTCGGTGCTCGACGGCGTGCTTGTGCAGGACCGCGACAACGTGGTGCCCACCGCCGCCGACATGCAGCAGAGCGTGACCAGCACCAAGATCACCAAAGAGCAGGCCGAGGACCTGGCTTTCGCCACAATACTCGTCAAACACACCAAGAGCAACGCCATAGTGCTGGCCAAAAACGGTCAGCTTTTGGCCAGCGGCACCGGCCAGACCAGCCGTGTCGACGCCCTGCGCCAAGCCATTGCCAAAGCCCAAAGTTTCGGCTTCGACCTTAACGGTGCCGTGATGGCCAGCGATGCCTTCTTCCCCTTCCCCGACTGCGTCGAGATTGCCCACCAGGCCGGCATTGCCGCCGTGGCTCACCCAGGCGGCTCCATCCACGACCAAGACAGCATTGACTACTGCGAGAAGAACGCTATGGGCATGGCCATAACCGGCAAGCGCCATTTCAAGCACTAAAGCACTACCGGCAAGAAAAACGAAACTTTTTGTAAAAACCTGCGTAAGATAATTAGATTAACAATAGCATAAGACAGTTATGGGACTGCTTTCACTTTTCAACCGCGAGGTGGCAATGGACCTCGGTACCGCCAACTCCATAGTAATATACAACGACCAGGTCGTTATTGACGAGCCCTCTATTGTGGCCGTCGACCGCACCAACGGCAAAATCATTGCCGTGGGAAAACGCGCCCAGCAGATGTCGGGCAAAACCGACAACAAGAACATCGAAACCGTACGCCCCTTGCGCGGCGGCGTTATAGCCGATTTCGAGATGGCTCAGCACCTTATACGCGAGCTCATTGGCATGACCCAGGCCGCACGCGCTTTCATGCCGCCGGCCCTGCGCATGGTCATATGCATACCTTCGGGTATCACCAATGTTGAGGAACGCGCCGTGCGCGAAAGCGCCGAGCAGGCTGGAGCCAAGGAGATACGCATGATCCACGAGCCCATGGCCGCCGCCATTGGCATAGGCATAGACGTGCTTGAACCCGAAGGCCACATGGTGGTCGACATTGGAGGCGGCACCGCCGAAATTGCCGTCATCTCCCTCGGCGGCATCATCTGCAGCAACTCCATACGCGTTGCCGGCGACGAGTTCAACGAGAACGTGGTGGAATACATGAAGAAGCAACACAACATGATCATTGGCGAGCGCACCGCCGAGAAGGTCAAAATTGCCGTTGGCGCAGCTGTGTCCGACCTCGACGACCCGCCAGAGGACTACCGCACCCTGGGCCGCGACCTCATGACCGGCCTGCCCAAGGAGGTCTCTGTGAACTACAAGGAGATTGCCCACGCCCTCGACAAATCGGTGGCCCGCATTGAACAGGCTGTACTCGACACCCTTGCCAACACCCCGCCAGAACTGGCAGGCGATATATACCGCAACGGCATATACCTTGCCGGCGGCGGTGCACTGCTGCGCGGCCTCGACACCCGTATATCGTCGAAAACCAAACTGCAAGTACACATTGCCGAAGACCCACTGCGCGCTGTGGCACGCGGCACTGGCATTGCTCTGAAGAACTTCAACAAGTTCTCGTTCCTGATTCGATAAACCAAGGCAAGCCGCTATGCACTGGATCTACCTCACAGTGGCGACCCTGTTCGAGATGGGTTGGCCGCTCGGTTTCAAGTTGGCCAGCCTGCACCACGACCGTATGGCCCTGTGGCTCGCGGTCTCGGCGTTGAGCATGGCACTGAGCGGCGTGTTCCTGTACTTGGCACAGAAAGCCATACCCATAAGCACGGCCTACATTATCTGGACAGGCATAGGCGCCGTGGGGACATTCGTCATCGGACTGCTCATGTTTGGCGACTCCGCCTCGTTCTGGCGCATATTCTTTGCCACAATGATACTCATAGGAATAGTAGGCATAGAGATAACCGGCTCAAAAGCATAAAGACTAAAGCCATGTTGAGAGAAAAAACTGTTTTCGGACCAATATTCAGCCGCCGTTTGGGCAGTTCGTTGGGCATCAACCTGCTGCCAGAGGAAGGCAAACTGTGCAACTTCGACTGCATTTACTGCGAGTGCGGCTGGAACCGCGACGGCCGCAACGACACCCAGCTACCCACCGCTGAGAAGGTGCGCACCGACTTGGAAGCCAAACTCAAAGAACTGCAACAAAACAGCACGCCGGTCGACTCAATCACCTTCAGCGGCGACGGCGAACCCACCCTCAACCCCGAGTTTGCACAGATTATCGACGACACACTGCGCCTGCGCGACACATACTATCCGGCAGCCAAAGTGTCGGTGCTCAGCAACGCCACCCGAGCCCACCTGCCGCAGGTGATGGCCGTCCTAAAAAAGGTCGACAACCCCATAATGAAAATCGACGCCCCAACCAACGAGCTCGCCGCCAAGATAAACCAGCCGGCACCGGGCTACGACGTAAACAGAGTTGTCGAGGCGCTCATGCAGTTCGAGGGCAACTTCGTATTGCAAATATGTTTCCTGCGCAGTCCCGACTTCGACTCCTCAATGCCCGAAGTGGTTGACGGTTTGATAGACATAGTGCGCCGCCTGCGTCCACGCGAAGTGATGGCCTACACCATAGACCGCCCCACCCCAGCCCAAAACCTGCAAAAAATCACCGCCGCAGAGATGGAAAAACTGCTGCAACCCATTATAACTGAGGGGTTTAAGGTACAAATCAAAGGATAACTCGCTATAATACAGCGTTTTAAATAGGTTAGGTTCGGGTTAAGGTCGGGTTGACATCGGGTCAACACCGCTATAACATGGCCGCACAAGCATCAAAACACATACGTGCAGCGTCCTCATTAGGTAAACAGTTCATACTGAACACGTTCACAGACCCTATAAGCCGGCTTGCCATCGACATCCTGCCATCAGCGTAAACCGTGTCGTAGCGCAACGCAGGCGGCAGCGAAGGCTCCACTGCGGCCAAAGCGCGCAGGGTGCCAAGCCTCTCAATACTGTTGACCTGAGCTTGATGCAGACGCACTATGCCGCCTATGGGCAGGCCTTGATTGTGGAAGCATGGCGTCTTGCCACTCCATGGCGAGCCGTAGACCATTGGGACTGCAGTGTTTACAGTCACGATAGGACTGTCGTCGTTGAGCAAGGTCGAACCCTCGATATGCCTCAGCCACAGACTGGCATGTGTGCTCTTGCCGGTGCCCGACTCGCCAAGGAAGAGGTATCCCCTACCACCTTGGCACACGCAGGCTGCGTGCACCGGCGCAGTGTCGCGCGTACCGCCATACATAGCCATCGCCATCCAGAGAATGAAACGCAACGCCGCCGGGTCGTCAATAAATGTAGTTTGGACCTCGTTGCCACCTTCATAGCGAAGTATGTAATGGCCGCCACTACCGTTCTCCATAACAAACCAGTGGACTCCTGTCTCGGCATAGAAGGCACAACGGTAGCCACCCTCGGCAAAGTCGAAAGTGTGGACTGGCTTGATATGCGGCAGCGCCAATGCACAGTCCATTGACACCTTGAGGTCGGCTTTGCACGGCTTGATTTCAAAAACGTCGAAACCAGGCAGCGCCCGCAGAACCTCAACGCACCTTCCGGCCTCGACCTCGACAGTCTTGCCGGCAATACTATAGCAGATGTTTGTCACTGTGTCTGTTTGTTACGCGCCGCACGGCGCTGTTTCGACTTTGCAAATTTACGAAAAAAAATCAAACTACGAGACTGAACCCGAAAAAAATGAGGTCAACGCGCCCCTTCGAGAGCTGCCTGCATGGCCTTTATCTCGTCGCGGTAGCGGGCAGCGGCCATGAAATCCATCTCCTTGGCGGCCTGTTGCATGAGGCGTTGCCTGTCGCGTATCTCTTTGCGCAGCTGTTCCTTGGTTTTGCCTATTATTGCCATGTCGGGCTCCTTTGCAACTGGTTTGCCATACACCTCTGAAGTTTCTGCAGCCATATTATGCTGCCGACGTGGTTCGGCTGGCAGGCCACGCTCCTCGGCGGCAAGCTCGATAACGCTGGTGGAGCCAATGATGGCCTCGGTGCTCTTGACAATCTGACGCGGGACGATACCGTGCTCGAGGTTGTAGCGTATCTGCTTCTCGCGATGGCGATTGGTAAGGTCTATGGCACGCTGCATTGAGCCTGTGATGATGTCGCCATAGAGTATAGCCTTGCTATGCACGTTGCGCGCCGCACGCCCAATGGTTTGGATGAGGGCTCGGTCGCTGCGCAGGAAACCCTCTTTATCGGCATCGAGAATGGCCACAAGCGACACTTCGGGCAAGTCAAGCCCTTCGCGCAGCAGGTTGACGCCAACCAGCACATCGAATACGCCCATACGCAGGTCGCGCATAATCTCAACACGCTCAAGGGTTTCAATATCGCTGTGGATGTACTTGCTGCGTATCCCGAGGTTGGTGAGGTAGGTGGTAAGTTCTTCGGCCATGCGCTTGGTGAGGGTGGTCACAAGCACGCGCTCGCCTTTATCGACGGTATTTTCAATCTCATCCAGCAGGTCGTCGACCTGGCTCACAGCCGGTCGCACCTCCACCACGGGGTCGAGCAGCCCGGTGGGGCGTATCACCTGCTCGACAACAACGCCCTCGGCTTCGCGCAATTCGTAGTCGGCCGGCGTCGCAGAGATGTATATGGTCTGACCCGTGAGGGCGTAGAACTCGTCGTATTTTAGCGGACGGTTGTCGAGGGCCGACGGGAGGCGGAAGCCATACTCTACCAACGAAGTCTTGCGTGAGCGGTCGCCACCATACATAGCGCCGATTTGTGGCACGGTGACGTGGCTCTCGTCGACAACAAGCAGAAAATCGTCGGGGAAATAGTCAATGAGGCAGAACGGACGACTGCCTGGGGCGCGACCATCGAAATAGCGGCTGTAGTTCTCAATTCCGGAGCAATAGCCAATCTCCTGTATCATCTCGACGTCGTAGTTCACCCGCTCCTCAAGACGCTTAGCCTCCAAACCTTTGCCGATAGAGGCAAGGTAGTCGCGACGCTCGTACATATCGTGCTGTATTTGCAACAAGGCATCGGCCATGGTCTCCTTAGAAGTTAGGAAGTTCGAGGCTGGATAAAGCACTACCTCGTCGAAACGGTCAAGCCGCTGGCCGCTCACTGGGTCGAAACTCTCAAGCGTCTCAATCTCGTCGTCCCAAAAGCAGATACGATAGCAGAAATCGGCAAACGAGGGGTAGACATCGACCGTGTCGCCCTTGACGCGGAAGCGGCCGTTGACAAACTCAATCTCGTTGCGGACATACTGAGCGTCAAGGAGACGCAACAGCAACTGGTCGCGGCCCATACGTTCGCCCTTGCGCAAGTGGATGGTTCCCCTTTTGAACTCGTCCGGATTGCCGATACCGTAAATACAGCTCACCGAACTGACTACAATGACGTCGCGTCGGCCACTGAGCAACGCCGATGAAGCACGCAGACGCAGCTTCTCCAGTTCGTCATTGATGTCCAAGTCCTTCTCGATGTAGGTATTGGTGGCGGCAATGTAAGCCTCTGGCTGGTAATAGTCGTAGTAGCTCACAAAATACTCCACCGCGTTGTCGGGGAAAAACTGCTTGAACTCGCCGTAGAGCTGAGCCGCGAGGGTCTTGTTGTGGCTCATCACAAGGGTCGGGCGGTTGAGCTCCTGAATAACATTGGCCACAGTAAAGGTCTTGCCGCTGCCGGTCACACCCTGTAGCACCTGGGCACGCTGGCCGCTACGCACACCCTCCACAAGCTGGCGGATGGCCTCTGGCTGGTCGCCCATGGGCGCGAAATCCGATTTCAGCTTGAAGTCCATAAATATATTAACGAAAAAAACAGGCATTTATTTTGTCTTACCAAAAATAAATGTCGGTATGGTTGACTTAAGATTCGATGAGTTCTATCTTGTAAACTCAATCACAGTGCCGTATGCGGTAACTTTTGTTTCAAGATAGATACCGAGAATTGTACGTGTGGCAACGGTGTAGTTGATGTTGATGACGGCCTGGTTGTTTTGCAGGTCTGCATTTCGGAACATTGCACTAATAGCGTTGTCCTTCATAGTTTGTTTGGTGTTGCCACCTATACCGAATATGTAGCTGGATGTCGTCGATCCATCAACATTTTTAATAATCTTGTAGTTGTTCGACTGGAGTACCACTTCTGTTTGGTTGACAGCATTATGGTTCAGCGAACTGAAACCTGCGCAGCTGGTCAGAGTTAGCGTCAAAGCACACGCAAGAATTAAGAATACTCTTTTCATATTATTTTGTTGCTAATGGTGTCGCAGGTAGTGAAATGATTAATATACAGGGAAGGCGATTTCGCGTTCTATAACCTGGTAGGGAACATTGTTGCGTAATATAGTCTGGCGCACCCAGTTGTCGTCCTCATCATACTCATATATGTAGCTGTGCTTCCAGTTGAGGTGCTCGTCATAGTTGAAAGAAGACACTTCGATGAGGTTGTCGTGGTCGTCGTAGTAGTATGTGGTGAGGGCCGAGAGAAACTCATCGGCATCGTAGAAACGCCACTCTATGCGGTTGCCGCGCTGATCGTATTTATAAAGGTAGCGCTGCATGAGCTCACCTTCACGGCTATAGAATTCCATCTCCGTACAGTTGCCTCGGTTATCATATTTGAAGAGACGTTTTTCGGTCATCTCGCCATCGGGGCTGTAGCTCTGTTCCTCAACAAGGCGGCCGTTTTCGTATTTCGAAGCCTCACGTTTGGTCATCTCGTTGCCGAGGAACACGGTGCGCTCAATACGGTTGCCGTCCTTGTCGTTGAGGTAGGCAGTACGACCAGTGAGAATCTTGGCACGGTTGTACTCGTTCCAGCCGAGAGAGTAGCCGTTGACATCGAAATAGTACGAATACCAAATGTACTCACCGTCCTTTGTGCGGAACTTGTCCTGCAGGTTGCCTCTCTTGTCAAAAGTTATAGAGTCTATGCATATCAGCTGGCGCCCTCCATCGCGTCCACCATGCAGATTGTAGGTGTATTCTATTACGTAGATCGCGTTGCCGTTGATGCCCATCTCGACACGTGAGTTTTTGCGCGGGCGGTTGCCTGCCATGGCGGCACCTGCTATAAGCAGAGCCAGTGCGATTGCAATATTTTTCTTCATCTTTATACTATATTTTGCGCTGCAAAGATACAACTTTTTCTGCAATAACAACTATTTTTTTTACTTTTTATTGTGCAATAGCCTATTTTTTAGACATAAACGGCTGTTAGACGGTGCACCTGTCAGTGGTTTAAGTCCATTACTTGTAAATAGAATCCGCGCAGCACTTGCGGTGCTGCGCGGACCTTGAATCTGTAATTTATTGGTTATTCTTTGAATAATACGTCCTTACGGTCAGGGCTTACCGAGACGGCCATTATTTTTACTCCCGTCTCGCGCTCGATGGCAGCCAGATAGTCTCTGAGGTTCTGCGGCAATTCGTTGTATGTAGCCACCCCTTCGAGGCTCTGCCGCCAGCCTGGAAATTCTTTGTACTGCGGCGTTATTTCCACGGCATTATATTCAAATGGTATTTCGTCGGTGAGTTTGTCACCAATCTTATAGACGGTACACATCTTGATATGCTCGAAGTCATTCATCACGTCGGGCTTGGTCACAATGAGGTCGGTCACGCCGTCGAGCATACAGGCGTAGCGCAAGGCCGGTATGTCGATCCAACCACAACGGCGCGGACGCCCAGTGGTGGAGCCGTACTCATGCCCAAGCTCGCACAGGAGGCTACCTGTCTGGTCGAAAAGTTCTGTGGGAAACGGACCTGCACCAACACGAGTGCAATAGGCTTTGGCGATGCCCATCACACGGCCCACTGCCGACGGAGCTATGCCCAATCCTGAGCATACGCCGGCTGTGACGGTGCTACTGGAGGTAACAAATGGATAGGAACCAAAATCAATGTCAAGCATGGCGGCCTGAGCACCTTCGGCCAACACGCGCTTACCCTCGCGCAAACAATTGTTGATAAAATACTCGCTACTGATGAGGCGGAAACGCTTGAGGGTGCTAAGCGAGTCGAGCCATTGCTCCTCGTACTCGTCGAGAGTCATGCCATCGATACGGAACGAGGCCACGTCGTACATCAGCGTCTGCGCCGTGCGCAAGTGCTGTGCCTTGAGCAACTCGTAACGCTCGCGGAAGTCGAACTCCAGTGTGTCGCCTACGCGCAGACCACAACGTGCAATCTTGTCGGTATAGGTGGGACCTATTCCCTTCAGAGTCGAGCCTATTTTGGCGTTGCCTTTGGCCTGTTCGTTGGCTGCATCGAGCAGGCGGTGAGTTGGCAGTATGAGGTGCGCTTTCTTAGACACATATAGGTTTTGCGTGGCATCAACGCCTTTGGTGGACAAAGCCTCGACCTCATGGCGGAAGATGTTGGGCTCTATGATTACGCCGTTGCCTATAACGTTAATCTTGTCGGTATGGAAAATACCCGACGGAATGATATGCAGCACGTGCTTTATGCCGCCAAACTCAAGTGTGTGGCCTGCATTGGGGCCGCCCTGAAAACGGGCTATAACGTCGTATTGCGGAGTAAGGACATCAACAATCTTGCCCTTGCCCTCGTCGCCCCATTGGAGGCCTAATAATACATCAACTTTAGTCATATCTTTATCGTCTTTGCCTGTGGCCCATTCAGTATGTTGCCTGCGGGCACAATTTCTTTTGGTCATTTCTTTGATTTCTTGCGAGGCGAAGCCTGCTTGTCGGCACTCTTGGCCTTGGTGCTGCGCTTGGGGGCTTCTGCTTCCTCGGGGATGGTGGCGTCGAGGGGAGGTATTTCGGCATCGAGATACTCGTCTTCAATGTCTTTCAGATCCTCGTCGGTTGGTTCAAAATCGTCCCCGTCTTCCTCCTCCTCATCATCCTCATCGTCGAAGTCGTCAAAATCATCCTCAGCGGCGGCAAAAGCAGCTGCCAACTCAGGATCTACAGCGATTTTCTTAGACTTTTTATGGTTATCCTCGTCAATATCCTCCTCGTAGGCGCCATGTTTTAGGACTCGCTCTGTGTGATTATTCACATCCTCGTCCTTCTCCAACGCCTCGCTGATGGGCGAGAACTCGTCATCCTTGTCCATCGAGTCATCGTAGAGGTCCTTGTCAAGGTCGTCGTCGGCCAAAGCAGTGTCGATTTTGACCTCGAACTTTATCATATAAACAGTGTCATCTGTCTCCAACGGAACCACAAAAATAGGTTCGCCATTGGGTTTTATGGTTCGCTGAAGATGGTCTTTATATCCCTCGGGATAGGTCTCGGCAAATAAAGCCTTGAGTTCGTCGGAGAGGTTTTTGTAGCTGACTATCAAGTTCTTCTTGTGAATTCTGTGGGAGTTCATGGCTTAGAATTTTGTTGCAAGTATAGCAAGTTTATTTGAAATGACAAAATTTTTTTTCATTTTTGCTATGAAATTGGTTTATGCAACCACAATAGACTCGTCGTTTTCTATACGTAAATTGGCCATGATGAACTCGCGGCGTTCCAAAGTATTTTCTCCCATATAGAAACTGAGCACGCCTTGGGTGTCGAAATCTTTGTGCAGCAGTACAGGGTCGAGCCTCATGTCTTTACCTATAAAGTTTTTGAATTCATCAGGCGATATTTCACCCAGACCTTTGAAGCGCGTTATCTCGGCGCCAGGGGTGGCTTCGATGGCTCTGATGCGCTCATCGTCGGTATAACAGTAATGTGTTTTCTGTTTGTTGCGAACACGGAAGAGTGGCGTCTGCAGAATATAGACATGGCCCGTACGAACCAAATCCGGATAGAATCGTAGGAAAAATGTGAGCAACAGCAAGCGTATGTGCATACCGTCTACATCGGCATCGGTGGCTATAACAACATTGTTGTATCGTAGGTTTTCCAGCCCGTCGTCAATGTCAAGGGCGTTGTGCAGCAGGTTGAGTTCTTCGTTCTTGTACACGTCGACCTTGCCTATTGAATAAGTGTTCTTGGGTTTGCCCCGCAAGCTGAAGACGGCCTGAGTATCGACATCGCGGCTCTTTGTGATTGAACCAGATGCCGAGTCACCCTCGGTTATGAATATGGTGCTTTCCAAGCGACGAGCGTGCCCAGTGTTGTAGTGCACATGACAGTCGCGCAACTTGCGGTTATTGAGGCTGGCTTTCTTACCCGCCTCACGAGCCACCTTTTTAATTCCGGCAATGTCCTTGCGTTCTTTCTCGTTACGAAGTATCTTCTGCTGAAGTGCGTCGGCCGTGTCGGCGTGCATATGCAGATAGTTGTCGAGGTGGCGTTTCAGGATGTCAAGTACGTATGTTTTAATATAGGGGCTGTCGTTGGTACCGTCGGCCTTGTTTGGAGCCAAATGGGTAGAGCCGAGTTTTGTCTTGGTCTGGGCCTCAAACACAGGCTCCTGTATTCTGAGACATAGAGCACACACCAAACCTTGGCGAATGTCGTCGGGTGCATAGTCTTTCTTCATAAACTCGCGCACCACCTTGGCATAGCCCTCGCGGAAAGCACTCTGATGTGTGCCACCCTCGGTAGTGTGCTGTCCGTTGACAAAGCTGTAATAGTAGTCTGACGACTGGCCATTAACGTGTGTGAAAGCAGCCTCGAAATCGTCATCCTTGATATGTATGACGGGATAAAGAGGCTCAGAATCCATATTATTCTCCAACAGGTCGAGCAAACCGTTCTTGGAGTAGTAGCGCTTATCATTATAATATATGGTAAGTCCGCGATTGAGGTAGCAGTAGTTCCAGACACGGCGCTCAACATACTCGCCAATGAAATGGTAGTTGCCAAAAAGCTTGGCGTCGGGCATAAACTCAACCAAGGTGCCGCTATCTGCGACATCGGTTGGTAACATACCGCTGTCGGCAACCAATCGGCCCTCGGCAAACTCGGCAGTGCGTGTCTTGCCTTCGCGGAAAGACTGTACCTTAAAATACGACGAAAGTGCATTGACAGCCTTGGTACCCACACCATTGAGGCCAACCGACTTCTGAAAGACCTTGCTGTCGTATTTGGCTCCTGTGTTTAGCTTTGACACAGCATCGATCATCTTGCCCAAAGGTATGCCTCTTCCGTAGTCGCGTATGCTCACACGCCGCTCGGCGAAATTGAGGCGTACCTCAATTTTTTTACCATAACCAGAGGTAAATTCATCTATAGCATTATCTATCACCTCTTTAATAAGGACGTATATCCCATCGTCATGCGATGAGCCGTCGCCAAGTTTGCCGATATACATACCCGGACGGAGCCGTATGTGCTCCATGTCTTCAAGGTGCACAATACTGTCGTCGTCGTAACCCATTGAGGGAGACTGTGGTGTTTGCTCTTCAAGTTCCATAATCGTGTGCAAAGTTACGCAACTTTATCAAAATAGAGCCCGTTGATCATATTTTTTTTCAAATAAATATTGTTGAAAACTTCTCTTGCCCGTGCTGCGAAAGTTTTTTTTGGTAATTGAATTTTTTATTGTATCTTTGCAGCGCAAATTATATGCGGATATGGCGTAATTGGTAGCCGCGCCAGACTTAGGATCTGGTTCTGAAAGGAGTGGGGGTTCGAGTCCCCCTATCCGCACAAACTGAGCAAGTTATGAACATACAACCTTGAGTTGAACAATGACAACGCCCGCCCAAAACAATGCTTTTTGCCACCCCACTTTGAATTTAATGGTAAGGGCTTTGGCGGTTGTTGTTTTCATGATTGTCTCGTTCCGGGCTTCGGCTTCATACCTTTTGCTGCCAATGGACGATGTGCAGAAAAACCACCTCAAAGCCTACGGTGTTGCCTATTGGGCGCTGGAGCGTGAGGTTGAAGTAACATGGCTACTCAACTATCGTGGCGGCACCTTCATGATGAAACACGCCGATGCCATTGAGCGCGAATGCAGACTGAGAGGAGTGACCTGCGAGGTCATTGCCGACGGCCAATCAAGTGCCATCCTGAGCCACATTGCCGACCCATCGGTAAACATGGATGCTGTAAAACTGCAGAAAGCCCCCAAAATAGCCGTCTACTCGCCTAAAAATAAACTCCCCTGGGACGATGCCGTGACAATGGTACTCACATACGCCGAAATACCCTACGATGTGGTGTACGACGAAGAGGTACTGACCGGAGTGCTACCCACCTACGACTGGTTGCACCTGCACCACGAGGATTTCACAGGCCAGTACGGCAAATTCTGGGCCAACTACCGCAACCAGCAATGGTATATCGAGGATGTGCGCGCTCAAGAGGCCACGGCAGCCAAATTAGGATACTCCAAGGTAAGCCAACTAAAACTGGCAGTAGTACACAAAATCAGAGATTTCGTTATGGGCGGCGGATTCCTGTTCGCAATGTGCTCCGCTCCAGACAGCTACGATGTGGCACTGGCCGCCGAAGGTGTTGACATCTGCGACGTAATGTTCGACGGCGACCCTATACAACCAGACGCACAGCAACGCCTCGACTACGACAAATGTTTCGCATTCAAAGACTTCCGCATTAGCACCAATCCATCGGAATACGAAATATCGACCATCGACATTGACGACCGCGCTCGCCAACGCAAAGTGAACGAGAAGAACGACTTCTTTGTACTGTTCGATTTCTCAGCCAAGTGGGACTGGATACCTACAATGCTGACACAAAACCACACTCGCGTAATACACGGCTTTATGGGGCAGACCACTGCATTCCGCCGCGAAACCGTCAAATCGAGTTGCGTCATACTTGCCGAGAACAAGGAGTTGGCCGAAGTGCGATACTTGCACGGCGAGTATGGTAAAGGCACCTGGACATTCCTGGGTGGCCACGACCCCGAAGACTATCGCCACTTTGTGGGCGACCCACCAACCGACATATCACTCTACCCAAATTCGCCTGGATTCAGACTTATATTGAACAACATACTGTTTCCTGCCGCAAAAAAGGAGAAACACAAAACCTGACAACTGACCAATGAAACACCTCAAGCATATCATAGCAGCCATCATGCTGGCCACACCGTTCCTCACCATAGCACAGAACGGAACGTGGCAGATTTTCACAACCCGTAACTCAGAGATTGGCGGCAACAACGTGCTGGCAATAACCACCGACAAGAAAAACAATTTGTGGGTAGGCACTTACACCGGTCTCAACCGCTTCAACAACCGCAGTTGGACTGATTTTGCCGACTTCAACGCCAAGCTCAAAGATCAATCTGTGAACTGCCTTATGGTCGACAGCAAAGGTATGCTCTGGATTGGCACCGACGACTATGGCGTGATAGAGTTCGACGGCACTTACTGGGTTGAGCATATAAAAGAGACCCACCGGCTCGGGCTTAAGTTCATTAAAGAGATTGTCGAAGACAAAAACGGCATTTACTGGATTGGCGTAACCTTGGGCGGAGTGGTAAGTTTCGATGGCAACGAATGGATTAAATACACCCCGGACGACTCTGGCCTACCCAGCGACTTTGTGCTCGATTTGGCCGTGGACCGCGCCGACCGCAAATGGATTACCACCAACGCCGGTATCTGCGTCTTCAACGGCCGCCGCTGGATAACTTACGACGTGCACAACTCCGGTCTGCCTGACAACATTGTGCCATCTGTGGCCATCGACCGCAACAACGTCAAATGGTTTGGCACACTCAACGGCTTGGCCCGCTTCGACGGCGAGGAATGGAAAGTGTGGAACATAGAGAACAGCCCACTGCCATCAAACCAGATAAACGACCTGGCATTCGACTCTGACGGCTTGCTGTGGATAGCCACTGCCGACGGGGCCGCCGTGTTCGATTGCGTTGACCGTTGGGACACATTCACCCAGCGCAACTCACAAATACCTGCCGGCAATATATATAAGGTCGCTAACGACCGCCTTGGCAACCACTGGTTTGGCAACGATGCCGCCGGACTGGCCTGCTTGAGCGGCTACCGCCTGCCCGAGAAGCACATCGCACAAGTCGCCCCTCAACCTGTTGCAGAGACCACCACTGCCTCACCTGCCAAGCAAGAAACTCCGGCAACGGAAACAAAAGTGCGCGTAAACCCGTTCCTTGACCAGGGCTATATCACCCTCACTCTCGAGACAGCCGAGGCCGAAGTGGAATTCTTAGATACCACGGACAGATCAGTACGCACACTGGCTCACTACAAAAACGGAGCCAAAATCAACATAACCAAAATGCCGCGCGGAACCTATATGTTGGTAGTACGCAGCAACAAAGGCATAAAGAAACTCAAATTCAACCTGAAATAAACAGCATTGCCAATATGAGAAAAACAATAATCACCCTACTCTGCGTTGCCGCAACCGTGATAGCTGCGGCACAGATACAAGACCCCGTGAAGTGGAAATACCGCACCGTGGTCGTCAATGACTCGGTTGCCGAACTACAGTTCGAGGCTACACTCGATGCCGGCTGGCACCTATACTCGCAACACACCGATCCTGCCGGTCCTCTGCCCATCTCGTTCAGCTTCGAGCCATCGGCCAGCTACAAGACCATAGGTTCGGTGTCAGAACCCAAACCACACGAGGAATTCGACGACATCTTTGAGTGCACAGTGCGTTCATTCAGTGGCAAAACAACGTTCAAACAGCGTATCAAACGACTGTCAACCAGCGACTTCACCGTACAAGGGACGCTCAACTACCAGCTGTGCAACAACGGCAGTTGCATAGCCCCCGAGGACCACGATTTTTCGTTCAACGTCAAAGGTCGTGAAAACCAGCCTGTTGGGTCGGACCTATCCGAACTTGACCCGACCCTAACCCCTACCCAACCCGAAGAAGCCACAGACAACGCTGTTGTTGAAGCCGAAACAGCCGAGCCCGAACCCGTGGCCGATAAACCCGCCAAGAAGAATCAAAACCTGCTCGTCATATTCCTCATAGCGCTCGGCGGCGGCATACTCACCATGTTCACTCCCTGTGTCTTCCCAATGATTCCGATGACTGTCAACTTCTTCATGCACAACAGCGACGACAAGCGTAAGAATCGCCGCCAAGCATGGTTTTTCGGTTTGTCCATCGTGTTCATATTCGCCGTGCTGGGAGCCGTGTTGGCACTCATATTCGGTCCCGAAGCTCTTTATTTCATCGGCACCCACTGGCTGCCCAACCTCATTTTCTTCGTCATCTTCTTCGTCTTTGCGCTGAGTTTCTTTGGTCTCTTTGAAATCAAGATGCCTGAGAAATGGGTCAACGCCAGCGACGAGCAGGCCGACAAGGGCGGTCTGCTTGCACCTTTCTTCATCGCCCTGACCACCGTGCTGGTCTCGTTTAGCTGCACCGGTCCAATTCTTGGAGCCGCGTTGGTTGGCCTCACCACCTCGAGTACCGACCGCTGGGTGTCATTAATCACCATGCTGGGCTTCGGCATAGGTTTCGCTGCTCCGTTCACACTGCTGGCCATGTTCCCGCAGGCCTTGAAAAACATGAAAAGCGGCTCGTGGCTCAACACCGTCAAGGTTTCTTTCGCATTCCTTGAGTTGGCTTTCGGCCTCAAGTTTCTGCAAATGGCCGACCTCTACTGCAACTGGGGTCTGCTGCCACGTGACATCTACCTGGCTTTGTGGATTGTCATCTTTGGTATGCTGGGCTTCTATCTGCTCGGCAAACTGCGCTTCAAAGGCGACGACGAGGTGAAAGAAATCAGCACTCTGCGTCTCTTTATTGCTATTGCCGACTTGGCTTTCGTTGTGTGGATGATTCCTGGCCTGTGGGGCGCACCGCTCAAAGGCCTCAGTGGATTCCTGCCACCACAATCAAGTCAAGAATTTGACATTGAAAGAATTGTGTCCGAAAGCACACCTGCCGTCAGCGCCAGCACGGTTCAAATCGGCAGTCTGCCAGCCGACCGCAAGTATGCCGACAAGATGCATATGCCGCTCGGCTTCGAGGCTTTCTTCGACCTCGACGAAGCCAAGGCCTACGCCCGCCAGCAAGGCAAGCCAGTCTTCATAGACTTCACCGGCAAGACTTGTGCCAACTGCCGCGAGATGGAGCACTACGTATGGACCGACCCAGAAGTGAAACGTCTGCTCAACGAAGAATTCATAATGTGCTCGCTATTCGCCGACGAGAACACCATTGAGCTGCCCGAGAGCGAGTGGGTGACCGACGCGAAAGGACACGTTCTAAAGACCCTCGGCCGCAAAAACCTCAACTATCAGAAAACCGCTTTCAACATGAACGCGCAACCCTACTACGTGATAGTCGACGCCGACGGAAAAGTGCTCACCGCCGAGAACTACAAATACGACCGTGACATAAGCAAATTCATCAATTACCTCAACGAAGGTTTATCAAACTATAAGAAACAATGAAACGCATAGCAACAATCATAGCTCTGGCGTGCATATCATGCACCAGCCTCATGGCAGCCCGTGTCGACAGCCAACGTGCCCACGATGTGGCACTTCGCTTTTGGAACAGCCTTCCTGCCAACAGTGCCACGCCTGCCACCGTCATGGCAGACCGATCTGAGTTTCTATCACTCAACAACCTATATCTGTTTACACCTGAGCAGGGCGACGGCTTTGTGGTCATAGCCGCCGATGACCGCGTGGTGCCAGTTATGGCATATTCCACCAACACCCCTGCCACAAGCGAGTTGCCATACGGCACCGGTATGTGGCTCGCCGGCCTCGACAAGCACATTGCACACCTATGCAAACTCATCTCGCAGCCATCTGCCGAGGTGACCGCAGCCTGGGATATTGTGTCGCAGCCCAAAGGCATAGCCCTCAAATCGACCATCGCCCACCCCGTCGAGCCTCTGCTTCACACCACATGGAACCAGTCGCCATACTACAATTTCTTCTGTCCATTCGACACTTTAGCCAACAATCGCTCTGTGTCTGGCTGCACCGTCACCGCCATGACACAGATAATGAAATACTGGAATCACCCATACAACGGCACCGGTTCGCATGGATACTACTTGCCTCATCTCAATACGTATCTTGAAGCCGATTTCAGCGAGGCTACCTACAACTGGGATGTCATGCCCGAGTCGCTCTCGTCGCGCTCGCGATGGAATGCCATCAATGCTGTAGCCCTCATCACCTACCATGCCGGCATAGCCGTCGAGATGCATTACAGTGCAAATGCCAGCGGAGCCTATTGCCATGCCTATGGCAACGACACTACAGTATGTGCCGAGAACGCCTTGTGGAAATACTTCAAATACAACCACTCTACCATGCATAGCTACCGACGCGATTCAATACCTAACTACCACCTTGACGAGCGCATGATTCTCATCAACGACGACAACTGGCAGGCTCTCATCGACAACGAGTTGCTGGCCGGACGGCCTGTTCTCTACACCGGCTACGATTCCACCTACAGCGGAGGCCACGCCTTTGTGTGCGACGGTGCCGACGGCACTGGGAAATACCACTTCAACTGGGGCTGGGGCAGTGCCTACGACGGCTACTACATGCTTAGCAACTTGACTCCCGGCAGCAACGACAGCCTCATAGGTGCCAACACCTCTGGATCCTACAACATTGGCCAAGGCATAACAATTGGCATACAGCCCATACCAGAGCACATCGACACCATTAGCATTGTCGACACAGTGTGCCCATCGGTGCCATATGTAATCGATAGCCTCACATTCACAAGCGAGACCCACGACACCATACGCTATCGCACCACCCTAACATTCATACACCTCACCGAAGACATTGTGCGCTCGTGCGGTCTGCGCAACAGCGAAGGCACCGAAAGTATGAACACCCTGTATTCGTGTCCCAGCATAGGCTTTGTATTGCCAGAATGTGAGTTCACCCACCCCACCCTGCAGTTCATCGGCTGGAATGCCGCCATCGACGGTTCCGGTCCCATGTACCAGCCCGGCGACACAATCTCGGCCAGAGGCAACCGCAACGTCTACGCCCAGTGGGGCATACGCAGCGGCATAGCCAACGCTGAAGGCCCAACACTTGCCGCCACACTGAGTCCCAACCCAGCCACAGAGAGCACAACGCTACACTGCAGCGGCGTGAACTCCAGCCAATGCCAGGTCAAAGTCTACGACATACTCGGCCACTGCATACGCACCCTCAACCCTACCGCAACATCAGGTTCCATCGAGTGCAACATTTCGCTCAGCGACCTGCCTCGCGGCACCTATACAGTGCAGATAACCACTCTCGACGGACACGCTATAGGCCGCATTATCAAGCAATAACAAAAAAAATGCAATAAAATTTTGCCAAAAGCAAAAAAATTCGTACCTTTGCACCGCTTTTCGAGAGAGAAAAGTCCTAAAGTGCGGGGTAGAGCAGAGGTAGCTCGTCGGGCTCATAACCCGGAGGTCGTTGGTTCGAATCCAGCCCCCGCTACCTAACAGACAGGCAGGTTGCGATGAGCAACCTGTTTTTTTATGTCGTCCACCGAGGGAAGCTTGTTTGCATAAAGGTGGATGACATGAAAAAAGCAAAGTCCGCCCAGCGAACTGCCTGTCTGATTTAGGTAAGGCCTCCTCCAACGGATCGCGAGCGTAGCGAGTCAATCCACTCCCCGCTACCGAGACGGACAACTCATTATGGTTGTCCTTTTTTATTGTCCGTAACTGTTTGGTTTCGTTATCAATTAGTTCAAATATGGCATTGGTTTTTGTGGTTCGAAATGATTTTCCATCAAACACCACTTTTTCAGGAAATATCAAACCTAATAGCCGTTGTTCAACCTCAATCGGTGCATCTTCAAAATAAAGTTCTATGTTGTTTATCAGCGAGATTGAACAATCCAACTTGGGATAGAGATTGGTTCGAATGGTGTTTCGGGCTTCTTCTATCTGATTTCTCACCTAGCGACTCTGCCGCACCGAAACGGAAACCTGCAGACCCACGGCAAGAAAGAACCCCGCAAGAAAGGCAAGTAAACTTTTTCCCTTGTCATATCGCGGAAATTGTGTATCTTTGCAGCCGAATTTGAACGTTGATTATTATGGCTAAAAACGATATTACCTCGGAGTTCCTAAAGGACTGCATGGCGGCGGCGGTCATGAAACTGCTGGAGCAGTGGCCTATCGACAAGATACAGGTAAAGCAGATTTGCGACACCAGCGGCTACCACCGCGCGTCGTGGTTCCGCGCCTTCCGTTCGAAAAGCGAGGCCGTCACCTACCACATGGTGCGCCTGTGGCAGCTCTACTGCGAGCGGCACAGCTTGGAGGGGTACAAAGACTGGGTTATCGACAACGCCGAGGCGTATTTCCAATACAACTATGAGATACGCGACACCCTGCGCTTGCTCCAACGTCGCGGGCTGATGAAGGAATTGGCCGATTCGTTTACCGCCACGTTGCACGACCACCACACCGCCGACCCCGTCCGTGCCTACCACACCGCCATGTTCGCCTTCTCGCTCTACGGCATCCTGCGCGAGTGGATAGTCCGCGACTTCAACCAGCCGCCCGAAGTAATGGCCCGCATCGTGCGAGACACCATCGCCAGCATGTTATGATACTTTGACCCCAATGGGTCGCATTTCCCTTTACGCCCTTTGCCAGACGTGGCAAAGGGCGTATTTTTGCATCCGCAATCCTGAAACGAAAATAATTATAACGCATTGATACTATGAAGAAAAATATCACCATTATTGCCTACATGGCCCTGATATGCGCGGTGCAGGTGCAGGCGCAGATGAGCGTCAACGCCGGTTACTCCAGCGCACGGATTAAGGCCAATGGACAGCGAGTCTACTGGCAGAGCGGCGTCTTCGGCGGCCTGTCCTACAATGTCGCCCTTGGCGGCAAGTTCGGCATCGCCCCAGGCGCTTATGTCAATATCGCCGAAAACAGCGGCACCAGCAACGACGGCTATACCTTCACCTATACAAAGTACAGAGAGATTTCCGCCAACATACCGCTGCACCTGACTTTCCGCATCGACTTGGCCGAGGGGGCTTCCCTCTACGCTTTTGCCGGGCCCGAACTCAACTGCGGCATCTCCGCGCAAAACAGTGGCTACACTGCGAGTACATTTGCCAAACCTACTGGAGGCCATCAGACTCATACCTACGACTACTACAACGCAGCCTCAGTGGGTGCCGACGATCAACTGCGCCGCGTCAACGTCAGCGGTATGGCCGGCATCGGCGTGAGAAACCGGTACTCTAACTTTATGCTCGGCGTAGAGCGCACACTGATGAACTGCCGTGCCTCAGATGCCGTAAATGAAAGTTATCTGCGCCTTTTCCTCGGGGCAGGCATCATGTTTTAGAAATCATTTACTAACAATATCAAATACACATCAAAAATGAAGAAAACCATCGCAATCGTCGCCTGCGCAGCGAC
Source organism: Bacteroidales bacterium (assembly GCA_024685285.1). Classification (GTDB taxonomy): domain Bacteria; phylum Bacteroidota; class Bacteroidia; order Bacteroidales; family P3; genus Colimorpha. The sequence continues at coordinate 1,756 of JAIKVZ010000005.1, read as the reverse complement.
CATACTACTCGCAGGCAAGGCAAACGCCCAGCTGGGCATCAATGCTGGTTACGTTCCCGTAACCCTATCAACTGCCGTCACCTCTGGCAACACAACATCCACCTCGACTTCCGAAATGGACGGATTTTTCGCCGGAGTAACCTACAATTATGGCCTCAGCAGAGACCTCGGTGTAGCCTTTGGGCTGCAAGGCCGCTACTACACCAAGACCTCGACAGGCAGCGCCAATTTCGTCGTGGTCAGTGGCAACGACAAAAGCACCACAACACAGCTGATGCTCGACGTGCCCGTGCTGTTCAACTACAGCCTGCCCCTCGGCAGTGCCAAGCTGACAGCCTTCGCAGGCCCCACATTCAGCTACGCCGTCTATGGCAACACGCACGTCACCTCCACAACCACCATCCTCGGCAGCTCCAGCACCACGGAGACGGACTATGCCATGTACGGCGACAACAGTTCCAACAACCGCCTCGACATCACCGCCGCCTTCGGCCTCCAGTTCCAGTACAGCGACTTCCGCCTCTTCGGCGGCTACCGCCTCGGCCTGACGGACTTGAACACCAACGAGAACGTCAAGACCACCTCCTCCGGCCTCTTCGTCGGATTGGGGTATAACCTGTGAGCCTTACCCATAAACAATGCAAAAGGGTGCCCGTTTGGACACCCTTTGCTATTTTATGTGATATTGTCGGCTTAGTACATTCCGCCCATTCCGCCCATTCCGGGATTGCCGGCGGGCATCGGGGGGTCGGGTTCCTTGATGTCGCAAAGGACGCACTCGGTGGTGAGGAGCATGCCGGCGATAGAGGCGGCGTTCTCCAGAGCCACGCGGCAGACCTTGGCGGGGTCGATTACACCGCTTTCGAAGAGGTGTTCGTACTGCTCGCTGCGGGCGTTGTAGCCGTAGTCACCCTTGCCGTTCTTGACCTCGTTGACGACGACGCTGCCTTCCAGACCGGCGTTCTCAACAATCATGCGGAGAGGCTCCTCGACGGCACGACGAATAATCTCGATACCGAGCTTCTCGTCCTCGTTCTCGGGCTTGACGGAGTCGAGCTTCTGGGCGGCGCGGATGAGGGCGGTGCCGCCACCGGGGATGATGCCCTCTTCAACGGCTGCGCGGGTGGCGTGCAGGGCGTCGTCAAAGCGGTCTTTCTTCTCCTTCATCTCGACCTCGGAGGCTGCGCCGACGTAGATGACTGCCACGCCGCCGGCCAGTTTGGCCAAGCGCTCCTGCAGCTTCTCGCGATCGTAGTCGCTGGTGGTCTTCTCAATCTGAGCCTTGATCTGACCCACGCGGGCCTTGATCATGTCGCTGTTGCCCTTGCCGCTGACGATGGTGGTGTTGTCCTTGTCGATGCTGATTTTCTCGCTCTGGCCGAGCATGCTGAGGTCAGCATCCTCGAGCTTGTAGCCCTTCTCCTCGCTGATGACGGTGCCACCGGTGAGGATGGCGATGTCTTCTAGCATCTCCTTGCGGCGGTCGCCGAAGCCGGGGGCCTTGACGGCGGCAATCTTCAGGCTGCCGCGCAGGCGGTTGACAACCAACGTGGCGAGGGCTTCACTCTCGACATCCTCAGCGATGATGAGGAGCGGACGGCCGGTGTTGACCACTTTCTCGAGCACGGGCAGCAGGTCCTTCATGGTGCTGATTTTCTTGTCGTAGATGAGGATATAGGGGTTGTCGTAGGCGCACTCCATCTTCTCGGTGTCGGTGACGAAGTAGGGGCTGATGTAGCCGCGGTCGAACTGCATA
>JAIKVZ010000001.1 GCA_024685285.1 Bacteroidales bacterium | reverse complement strand
TAGATGTTTTCTCCTTTGGACATGTGTTCCTTGATGGTTTCCATGACAGCTTCAACCATCATCAACACATATTTTCTGTCAATACCCGTCCGCTCGTTGATGCGGGCGACAATTTCTGCTTTGGTCATAAGTATATATGTTTATTCGTTTGATATTTTTTCGCTGAACATCGAATGGATTTTTTATTCTGTAGCGGCAATTTCGTCTTCGCGAATAATTACATCGGCAATCGCCTCGGTCTCGTCCGACGGTTTGACTGTCTTGTTGCTGTTCTGTTCGTTTCGTTTTGAAATGTTGCTGGCGAAAAGTCGGCGTATGACAAAACGCACAAAGGGCTGTACAAAGAACATCTGCGAGAAATAGGCAAACGGCAGGTTGTAACATACCAGACGGAACCAACGGCACAAGAAGTCGATGATGTCGAACCCTGCATGGTAGGGATAATAAAAGATGTCGGCCAATAGGCTCATCGAAGGACACATGAGGCAAACGGTGGCCGTAATGATAGCCGACTCGAATATCATCGGGTGGTTGCGGCGTGGGTCAAACTTGCGGCTGGCCAGGCGGAAGGCCAAAGGGCTGCCCATTGCCACCGCAAGCACAAAGGCGCAAAACGTCTCGATGAGAATCATCAGCCATATAGGCAGATAAGCGTCAAACATATAGACACCGCCCTGGCTGTCGAGAGCCTGCAATACCGAGGTTGTTCCAGTTGCCTGCATCAGGCTGTCGCCCTCGATAACATACAGGCTATAAAATACAAACAGGTGAACGGTAATAAAAACCGTAATTAGAGCATAGACATAATGCTGAGTTTGATTTTTAGACATAGGTTTAATTATTTAAAAAAAATGTCGCCAGTAGGGCGACAAGAATGGTCGTTTTCTTGCGTATCATACCCTGTAATTTAATTTAATTTTAGGTCAATCATCAGCGTTTATCTGGAACCTCTAACTGACCCCGTTTCAGAGTATTATACGTCTCGGTAGATTATACGATAAACTGATGCAAATATAACTGTTTTTTTCGGAATCAGAAAAAAAATGTACTTTTGTTGTCGAAAAAAAAACACGAATATGGAGCACCTTTTCCGCGCCACAATCGAGCGCAGCGGCGACATGGACGCCGCCTTTGTGGTGGTGCCAATAGACATCCGTAAAGAATATGGCAAAGGACGACTCAAAGTAGACGCCACCTTTGACGGTGTGCCATATAGCGGCAGCGTGGTCAATATGGGTGTGAAGGATGCCGACGGCCATGTCTGCTACATTATCGGCATCACCAAGGCCATTCGCCAGCGGATCGGCAAGACCTTCGGCGACACAGTCGACGTAACACTCCGCACGGTATGACAATATATCTGAAGATTGCCTTGTATTACCTCCTAACGGTCAACCTATTGACATTTATCATCTACGGCATCGACAAGTACAAGGCGCGCCATAACCATTGGCGAGTGCGCGAAACATCGCTTCTGCTCCTTGCCGCCCTCGGCGGCAGTATTGGGGCCCTGCTGGCCATGAGAGTGTTCCGCCACAAGACCCAGCACAAGAAGTTCTGCTACGGAGTGCACGCCATACTGCTTGTACAGTTGGCCATTGCGGCATTTTGCTGCTACCGGTACACCTCGATGGTGTAGGTGAAGGTGTATTTCTCTTTCGGTGCCAAACGGTGGATGTACTGGCGCGTGGATATGTCGCCAATGAAGCCGTAAGGGTCGCATATGCCGCACCAGGGTTCGAGGCATACAAATGGGCAACCCTCCTTATGCGGTGCCCAGATGCCGTAGGCTTCGGCCTGAGGGCAATCGACACCCAACACCTCACGTCCTTCTTTGTCGCATAGCACCGCTCTCGTTACCTGTCCGTCCTCAAACATCAACGCATCATGGGCAAAGGTGTCAGCCCCTATCGTCATCTCGATAGGGATACGGCGCGGATCCGTCAAAGGCACACGGTTGCCATCCTCAAGACCATTGACGATGACAGGAGTTACAGGGTTCCCCTTACGTTCGTAGTATCGGATATACCCATGGATAACGTCCGCAGCTTTGTAGTCGGGTAGTATAAATCCAGGGTGGGCACCAATCTGAAACCAGGCATCCCTATCGTCGAGGTTCTCCACCGTCCACACCACCTCCACCGAACTTCCCTGAAGCCGATAGCATACCTCCAACCCTAGACGGTAGGGATATTGCCGTATGGCATCGTTACTCGATTGTATTAGCCTCATCGTCCCCACACTACCACATTCACACATTCCCGCATTCACACATTCAAACTCGCTGTCTCTCGCATATCCATGCTGCTTCATGGGATAGACCTTCCTGTCAACATGGAGCTCGTTGTTATACGGCTTCCCCACGGCGGGGAAGAGTATCGGCGCATGGCGGTTCCAGTAGGCAGCATCAGCGTTCCACAGGTACTCGTGACCCCCTTTCTTAAGGCTCACCAGCTCGGCGCCATGCTCGTTCACCTCTATGGTGATTATGTCGTTACTTAGCTTCATAAGGCTTTCAGTTCTGGCACTATGGCGAAGAATACCAAAGGTTCGCTGCCGCTGGCGTTGATGAGCGCGTGCGAGTGGCCCACAGGGCAGTAGTGGCATTGGCCAACCGACAGGCGTTCCTCGCCGTCGTCGTATAGGCAACGTGCCTCGCCGCTGAGGATGAAGATAATCTCGCTGTTGGTCTCGTGCTTGTGGTAGCCAATTGAGCAACCCACATCGAGCCATCCACGCATAATCTTGTTCTGTCCGTCGTTGAAGGTGCGGAACATCGTGTCGCCCTCGCCGCCCTTGAACTGCGGGTTGGCGACCTCTTCTATCTTGTTAAAGTCTATTACCATAGCTCTATATTTTTCATTTGTTCTATCAGTTGCAGGTCCGCCGGCAGCCACCGCACGCTGGCGAGCTCTTCTCTGGCGAGCCAGCGGGCGGCCTCATGCTCGTTGAGATGGAGGGCTTCCGTCAGCAGCGAGCAAATGTAGCAATGCATGGTGAGGTGAAAAGCTGGATAGTCATACTCTACGGTAACGAGCAACTCATCCACGCTTATCTCTGCCGACAGTTCCTCGCGTATCTCACGCTTCAGCGCCACCTCCGGCGTTTCACCGGCTTCCATCTTGCCGCCCGGAAACTCCCACCAATCCTTCCATTCGCCATATCCACGCTGTGTGGCGAAGATCCTGTCACCCTTGCGGATTATGGCCGCTACAACCTCTATCTGTTTCATAGTTCTACTGCCGGCCAGCCGTAGTCTTGATAATAACGGACCTTGAGGTTGTTGCGCTTGACGTACTCCTGCAACTGCTCCTTGCGGACAGCCTCGCGCACCTGCTCGTTGGAGTGCATGTTCTGGTAGACATCATAGTGTTTGCCGAATATC
>JAIKVZ010000046.1 GCA_024685285.1 Bacteroidales bacterium | reverse complement strand
TATATGGCCAAGATAGGCAACCACACAGCCCGCAAGGTCGCGGTGGTGAGGTAGGGTTTCGGGGTATTCGGAATATTCTGAAAAGTCTGATTAAGATTTAGTCCCTTGGGGGCGGCGAGCGACAGCGAGCCGCCCCACTGGTTTGATGCAGAGCTTGCGCGCTGCACTGTTTTCGTCGCTATCGGGGACAACTCGGTGTGCCATCCTGTGGCAGACCTCTAACCCGACTTCTGACCCGTTTTCTTCCAAAGTGCGCGGGTGATCCGGCTTGATTGCCGGGCGACTAATCCTCCCGCTTTCACGGGAATGACTGCTGCAAAGTTACGAAATTTTTCCGGACCGGGCAAGCGACTGCAACGAAAAAACTAAAACTGCAACGATATTTTTCGCAAAAGCCCCGAATCTGAAGAATCGTTGCAGTTTGTTGCACTTTTTAATCCAATTTGAATAATTTATAATAGATACCAATAAAAAATTTTTGTTTGTTCGGGCTTTTTTTGTATCTTTGCAGAACCTATATTGCAGGCTTTTATGTCTGCAAATGGTGTTATGTTGTTGAATAATAAACAATAAGGAAAAACTTTAAAATATGAAAGTCAATCGCAGAAAAGAATTGTTCCCCACCGTTAGCGACGCCGAGTGGAACGACTGGAAATGGCAGGTGAAGAACCGCATTGAGACCTATGAGCAGCTGAGCAAGTATTTCACCTTCGCCCCTGAGGAGGCCGAGGGCATCAAGAAGGCTTTGGCCAAGTTCCGTATGGCCATCACGCCCTACTACCTGAGCCTCATCGACCCCAACGACCCGTACGACCCCATTCGCCGCCAAGCCATCCCCGCCGGCGAGGAGTGCAATATAGCCCCGGCCGATTTGAACGACCCGCTGCACGAGGACGAGGATTCGCCCGCTCCCGGATTGACCCACCGCTATCCGGACCGTGTGCTGTTCCTCATCACCGACATGTGCTCGATGTACTGCCGCCACTGCACCCGACGCCGTTTTGCCGGTCAGAAAGACGACGAGAGCCCCAGCGAGCGCATAGAGAAGTGCCTGGCCTACATTGAGAAAACACCTCAGGTGCGCGACGTGCTGCTCAGCGGCGGCGACTGTCTGATGGTGAGCGACCAGAAGCTGGAGTACATCATCCAGCGTCTGCGCAAGATTCCACACGTGGAGATTGTGCGCCTTGGCAGCCGCACACCGGTGGTATGCCCCCAGCGTATTACTCCCGAACTGTGCGAGATGTTGAAGAAATACCATCCCATCTGGCTCAACACCCACTTCAACCACCCCAACGAGTTCACCCCCGAGGCCGAGCAGGCTCTGGCCCGTCTGGCCAACGCCGGTATACCCCTTGGCAACCAGACCGTGCTGCTGCGCGGCGTGAACGACTGTGTGCACGTGATGAAGAAACTTATGCACGAGCTGGTGCGCAACCGCGTACGTCCGTACTATATCTATCAGTGCGACTTGAGTATGGGTCTGGAGCACTTCCGCACTCCGGTGAGCAAGGGTATAGAGATTATCGAGAACCTGCGTGGACATACCAGCGGCTACGCTGTGCCCACCTTTGTGGTAGATGCCCCCGGCGGTGGCGGCAAAACGCCCGTCATGCCCCAATATGTCATCTCTCAAAGCCCCGACAAGGTCATCCTGCGCAACTTCGAGGGTGTCATCACCACCTACACCGAGCCGCGCGAATATCACGAGGAATGCCACTGCGAAGCCTGCCAGGCCAAGCGCCGCGTGGACGAAGGCGTAGCCAGTCTGCTGGAGACCGACCGTATGGCCCTCGAGCCCAGCCACCTCATGCGCCACGAAAGAAACAAGAAGAACTAAACCAATCCATCGAAAAAGGTAAAAACTAAAAACTAAATGAGATCCATGAAAAGAATTCGTGCCATTATCCTTTTAGTTTTTAGTTTTTACTTTTTACCTTCCTACGCCCAACTGGCGGGAATGACAACCATGGCAGTACTCGATATGCCCACCTCGGCGCGTACCGCAGGACTTGGTATGGACTTTATCTCCATGCAGGGGGGCGGCATAAACGCCGGACTCGACAACCCATCGCTCATAAGTCCCAACGATACCCGGCGCATGGCTCTGAACTATACCGCCATGCTAAGTGGTGGTAGTTTCGGCTCGGTGGCCTATGCGCTCGACAGCAAACGGTTCGGTACATTTCTCGTTTCGCTGCGTTTCAACTCCTATGGCCGCTTCACATCATACGATGAGCAGGAGCATTGGGAGGGCACATTTGGCGCCGCCGACTACCAGTTGGGCATTGGGTGGGGGCTCAAGGTCGACTCGGCATTCTCCTTTGGAGCCACCTTCAAGCCAGTGTTATCGCAATATGAGAGCTACACGGCGTTTACGATAGCTTTTGACGTGGCCGCTACCTACACCGCCGCCGAGGGTCGCCTGTCGGCAACCGCACTGGCCCGCAACATCGGAACCCAGGTGGTCACCATGGGAGTGGAGCCTCAAAAAATCCCATTCGAGTTGACAGCGGCCGTCTCGTACAAGATGCTACGTGCACCTTTCAGGCTGTTCGCCGCCGCACGCCACTTGCAGCACTGGCAGATTGCCTATGAAGACCCACTGGAGCCAACCACAATACGCGACCCTTTCACCGGCGAGATTAACAGTCCAGGAGTGCTTACCCAAGTGCTCGACAATATCGGACGGCATATCGATGTGGGAGCCGAGGTATACATCGGCAAAATGTTCTTTGTCGACTTAGGTTACAGCTATCGCCAAGCTCGCGAAATGCGTAGTATTGAAGCCTTCAACCTCAGCGCATTTTCATTCGGCATAGGATTCAGGGCCAAACGTATAGAATTTGTCTACGCCCGCAACAACTACCACCTCTCGCAAGCACCAAACCACATATCGCTGGTTTACAAATTTTAAATCATGTCTATGCTGCACATTGTTGTATCAGACCAGACCGACCCTTATCTCAACGTAGCTGTAGAAAACTACCTGCTGGCACAGCCTGTACATGATACGGTGACGCTCTACTTATGGCGTAATCACCGCACCGTGGTGATAGGACGCAACCAGAACCCTTTTGCCGAGTGTAACCTTGAGCGGCTCGAAGCCGACGGCGGTCACCTTATGCGTCGAGGCACCGGCGGCGGCGCTGTCTACCATGACGGCGGCAACATCAACTTCTCGTTTGTGGCTCCACACAACCTATACAGCACCGAGCGCCAATTTGCCGTTGTAGCCGCCGCATTGGCACATTTCGGCCTTGAAGCCGAGGTGAGTGGGCGCAACGATATGCTATGCAATGGCCGCAAATTCTCGGGCAACGCTTTCTCGGTTGGCCGCCACAATAAGTTGCACCACGGCACTTTGCTCATTGCAGGCAATATGACCGACCTGCAACGCTACCTTAAACCTAAGCCAGCCAAACTGCTCAAGCACGGAGTGCAGTCGGTGCAAAGCCGTGTGGTGAACCTCTCGGACATTAATGCCGAAATTACAACACAAACCATTGTGCCACATTTAATTGCAGCCTTCGAGGAAATATATGGTGAATCGGCCGATGTACTTGAGTTCAGCAACTTGGCCGCTATGCCAGAGGTGCAGCATCTGCGCAACAAATTTGCCAGCCCAGAATGGCTCTATGACCCTTGGCGTAGTTTCGAAGCCCAGCGTTCTGGGCAGTTTGCATGGGGCGAGGTAGAGCTCTCGCTCAAAATCGACAATGTCCATAGGGTTATTGAAAATGTGCGCATTGCCACCGACGCCCTCGACCTTGATGCTATTGCCCACGCCGAACAACTGCTACGTGGTGCCAGGGTAGACCATATGCCTGAAGCCAACGGACAGATAGAGCGCGACATCATAGGACTGGTCTATTGTTGATGTTTTTTTCAACCAGTGCACAATATAGAGCCGCGAGGCTCGTTATCTATATTGATGGCCGGATTCTTGCCTATAACATTGGACGAGGTGAAACGCCTCGGTTGGGACTATGTCGACGTGGTGATGGTTTCTGGCGATGCCTATGTGGACCATCCATCGTTTGGCACTGCCGTAATCGGGCGTGTTCTCGAAGCCGCAGGCTATCGTGTGGCCATCATCGCACAGCCCAACTGGCGTGACGATCTGCGCGATTTTCGCAAGTTTGGCACCCCTCGCCTATTCTTCGGTGTCTCGGCAGGTGTAATGGACTCCATGGTCAACCACTACACAGCAGCACGCCGATTGCGTCACGACGACGCCTACACCCCTGGTGGTGCCTATGGTTTCAGACCCGACCGAGCCACATGCGTCTACACCCGTATACTCAGGCAACTTTATCCCGAGGTACCCATAATCATCGGCGGCATAGAGGCCTCCATGCGTCGTGTGGCTCACTACGACTACTGGGACGATAGCCTTCACCCGTCAATATTGGCCTCATGCCCAGCCGACCTATTAGTATACGGTATGGGTGAGAGAACTATGCTTAAGATGGCTGACATCCTCAACCGTGGCCTGGGGCTCGAAGCACTACGCACCCTGCCCCAGGTTGCCTATATGACCAATCAGGCCCCGATGTGTCAGGATGTCATAAACCTAAACTCATATGAAGAGTGCCTAAAATCGAAACGCTCGCAGGCCATGAACATCAACATTGTGGAGCGCGAGAGCAACAAGATTGAGTGCGCCACATTAGTACAGCAGCATGGGTCGGACTATGTAGTGATAAACCCGCCAGAACCACCCATGACCACCAGCGAGATTGATGCCTCGTTTGACCTGCCCTATATGCGCCAGCCGCACCCAAAGTACAAAAAGCGCGGCCCCGTTCCGGCATTCGAGATGATAAAAAACTCGGTCAATATACATCGTGGCTGCTTCGGCGGTTGCGCTTTCTGCACCATATCAGCCCATCAAGGCAAGCAAATTGCATCGCGAAGCGAGCGCTCAATAATGGCCGAAGTAAACGCTATAGCCCGGTCGGCCGACTTCCACGGAACCATCAGCGACCTCGGCGGCCCGTCGGCCAATATGTACCATATGGTAGGGCGCGACCGCGAGCTCTGCCGCCGCTGCCAACGCTATAGCTGCATACATCCAGCCATGTGTCCCAACCTACAGTCCGACCATCGCCCCCTCATAGACCTTTACCGCAAGGTAAGTGCAGTGCCAGGCGTGAAGCACGTCTACATAGGCAGCGGCATAAGGTGCGACCTGTTCACCGAAGACAATCATGGATGGGACTACTTTCGCCACGTGGTACTAAACCACGTCAGCGGACGTCTCAAAGTGGCTCCGGAGCACACCTCGCCCACGGTGCTCAAATATATGCGCAAACCACAGTTCGAACTCTTCGTTGAGACAAAGCGCCGTTTTGACGAGATATGCCGCCAGGCAGGACGCCGCTACCAGCTAATACCCTACTTCATCAGTTCCCACCCGGGATGCCGCCTGCAAGACATGGCCGACCTTGCGGTGCAGATGAAGCGCATGGGCTACCGCTTGGAGCAAATTCAAGACTTCACCCCCACCCCTATGACCCTCTCGGCCGAGATGTACTACACCGGACTTGACCCACAGACCCTGCAGCCCGTATACGTAGCCACACGCCCCGACGAGAAACGAGAGCAGAACCAGCTCTTCTTCTATTACAAGAGCGAACTGCGTCCGGCAATAGTGCAGTCGCTACGCAAGTCTCACAACGAGCGGTATATTGCGAAGCTGTTTCCGCCGAAACCCATTAATCGCTGAAAATGCTTACTACACAGGCGGTTATACCGTCTGAGGCAATGCCGTGGCGGTCTGTTTTACAACCAATTAAAAATCAGACTAATAGATAGGTTAGGTTCGGGTTAAGGTCGGGTCAAGGTCGGATCTACTTCGGAGGCCAACTACAAATTTCCGATGTTCTTGCGGCCAAAGACATTCTTTACCCTAAGAATCAGTTATTTATCACGATTGAAAAGGCCACGCTCACGAGCACCGGTGTCCGATAGAACGTGCGCCGGGATACCGCCTATGGTGCAGTTGGACCCAAATGAGCGGTTGACAACGGCATTGGCACCTATGGCCACATTGTCGCCTATTGTGATGGCTCCGAATATTTTTGCCCCCGGGCCAATATAGACATCGTTGCCTATGACGGGGGTGCCATTGTAGTCGCCTATGTTTGTGTCGGCATGGAGTTTACAGCCGGAACCCACATGCACGGCAGGATTAACTATGACGGTGCCGCGATGGGCTATGCAAAGTCCGGGGCCGAAGGTGTTGGGCGGTATGGTGAAACCGAGCCTCACCGCCAGCCTATGGTTAACAGCCACGAGCAGCGCCCTCGAAAACAGTCGCCAAGGTTGGCAGTTGGCGAGGTATTCTATGCGACGTAACCGAAGCAGGAAACGTATGTGGTCGGCCTGCAGCCACGTGCGCAGACTTAGCCGTTTGAGACCGTAGGCGGCTATATCGGCTCGCACATAATTGTGGTAATCGGCTCGGGACTGTATCATAATGAATAAAAAAAAATGAGTGATGAACAGTGAATTAATTCACCGTTCATCACTCATCACTGTAATGTTAAGCGTAGAGTTCTTCGAAGATCTTGCGCAGTTTGGGGCTCTCGCGGAGCTCCTGCAGTGTGAACTCGGCATGGCCTTTGGTATAGCCGTTGCCCATAATCATGTTCACATCGCTACCAATACCCTCGGCGCCGAGGCTGGCTTTGGTGAAGCTGGTAGCCATCGAGAAGAAGTAGACAATGCCGTCGTCTTTGGTGCAGAGCACAGCAGTCATCTCCTGGTCGGGAACGTTGACGCAGTTGATAGTGACGTCGGCCATCTTGCCGTTGGTGAGGCGCTCAATGAGTTCATACACCTGGACGGGAGTCATACCGGCAGCACTTTCAACGATGTCGCAGAAACCGAGGTCCTTGATACGCTGGGTGCTCTTGGGGCTGTTGGCGATACCTATGACCTTGCCAGTGACACCAACACGTTTCTTAGCCTCATAGCAGCAAAGCATACCACTCTTACCACCAGCGCCGAGAATAACTACAGTCTGGCCATACTGGCACAGCTTGGCTGTCTGTGCGGGAGCACCGGCCACGTCGAGAGCGCTGAGAGCGAGTTTCTCTGGCATATCGGTGGGTATCTTGGCATAGATGCCGCTTTCGAAAAGGATGGCCTTACCCTTGATGTCAACCTGGTCAACATCGGGACGTATATCGAGTATTTCGTCAATACGGAGTGGGGTCAGCGAGAGGCTGACGAGGGTGGCAATACGGTCGCCCTCTTTGAGGTCGATTTTACCCTTGAGGGCATCGCCAATCTTCTCGACTTTACCAAGGAGCATACCGCCAGAACCGGTGCGACGGTTGCGGTGCTTGCCCTGAAGCTCGACGTTGAGAAGCATCTCCTTCTTCACCTCTTCCATGATACGTTCCTGGCTGGCGCCTTCGCCGGCCTGCTGTCTGGCGTAGTTGTGGATGTCAGTAAACGAAGCACTGTCGATGTTAAGGGTCTGTACATCAATAAGAATCTCGTTGTCCCAAATTTCGTCCATGTTGTTGTCGAGTTTGTTGGCCGGCTGCGGGAGCACGCCTTTGGGCTCGATGACGCGGTGGGTACCGTACTTGTTGCCTTTCTTTTGCATAATTCTTGGTGTTTTGTTTTATGTTATTAAATTGATTAGTATTTTCCGGTCAATATCCCCTACTCTGCCCAAACAGCCTGGAGATTGCGGTCGCCGTATGCATCGTCAATCTTGCTAATAGTGGGCCAATACTTCTCGCAGTGGGGCTGTGGGAAAGCGGCTTTTTGTCGGCTGTAGGGCAACGTCCATTCGTCGGCGCAAACCACCTGCATGGTGTGGGGCGCGTTAGCGATTGGATTGTTGTGCTCGTCGCTCTTTCCGGTCATAATGTCGTCAATCTCTTGGCGAATGGCTATCATAGCGTCGCAGAAGCGGTCCATCTCACTCAAGGGCTCGCTCTCGGTGGGTTCGACCATGAGTGTGTTGTGCACCGGGAATGCCACCGTGGGAGCGTGGAACCCGTAATCCATTAGGCGCTTGGCAATGTCGCCAACACCGACCTTAAGACTAAACTCGTTGAAGTCGACAATCATCTCGTGGCCGCACATACCGTTGCGGTTGGTATAGAGAATCTTGTAGTATTTTTGCAAGCGGGCACGGAGATAGTTGGCATTGAGGATGGCGTGTTTGGTAACTTCGGTGAGGCCTTCGCCGCCAAGCATAAGCAGGTAGCCATAAGTGATGGGCAGGAGCATAGCGCTGCCGAATGGGGCTGCAGCCATGGTATTGCCTTTGCTGCCACCGACTTCGACCACAGGGTGCGTGGGCAGGTAGTCGACCAATTTCTGGCTGACGCAGATGGGGCCTACTCCGGGACCGCCGCCACCGTGAGGCATTGCGAAGGTCTTGTGTAGGTTGAGGTGGCACACATCGGCACCCATACGACCCGGGCTGGTAAGACCAACCTGAGCATTCATGTTGGCACCGTCCATATAAACGAGTGCACCCATGGAGTGGATGATATTGATAATATCAAGTATACCCTCCTCGAAAGCACCGTGAGTCGACGGATAAGTAATCATGAGGCAGCTGAGAGTGTCCTTGTACTGCTCAGCTTTGGCACGGAGGTCGTCGATATCTACGTCACCTTTGTCGTTGCATTTCACAACAACAACCACCATACCGGCTTTGGCAGCACTTGCGGGGTTGGTGCCGTGGGCACTGGCGGGGATAAGACACACATTGCGCTGAGGCTGACCATTGGCAATATAATAGTTGCGGATGACCGTGAGACCGCTGTATTCGCCATAGGCACCGGAATTGGGCTGGAGAGAGCAGCCTGCGAAGCCGGTGATGACAGCCAGACGGCGCTCTATGTCGTGTATCATCTCAAGGTAGCCCTGGGCCTGATTGGCGGGAGCGAAAGGATGCATACCGGCAAATTTGCTCCAACTGAGTGGCATCATCTCGGCAGCTGCATTGAGCTTCATTGTGCAGGAGCCCAGCGGTATCATTGCGCGGTTGAGGCTGAGGTCTTTTTCCTCAAGCATCTTGATATAGCGCATCATGGAAGTCTCGTCGTGGTATGAGTTGAACACCTTCTGGGTTAGGTAGGCTCCGTTGCGTTTCAACTCTGCTGGTATCGCCTCGTCGGCAAACTTGCAGCAACAGCCTTTACATTCCAACGGTTTGGCACTTTTGCCGGCAGCTTCGGCCAGGCAAGCCACAATGGCATCAAGGTCGCATTTCTCGGTTGTTTCATCGATGGAGATTCCTATGCACTCATCACAGATATAACGGAAATTGATTTCATGCTTCTCTGCCACTTCGCGCACCTTGGCCGTAGGCACTGGGCACTGTAGGGCAAGGGTATCAAAAAACACGCGGTTATGCTGCTTGTAGCCATATTGTTCGAGTTCCATTGCCAAGCGGTGGGCACGGGCACATATACGGACTGCAATGTTTCGTATGCCTTCCGGGCCATGCCACACAGCGTAAAATCCACTCATATTGGCCACCAATGCGGCTGCTGTGCAAATATTGGATGTAGCCTTATCGCGTTTGATATGCTGTTCGCGCATTCCGAGAGCCATACGTAATGCGGGATTGCCCTTGGCGTCGACACTCCAACCTATGATACGGCCGGGGAAGGCGCGCTTGAAAGCCTCGGTAAAAGCGAAGAAACCGGCATGAGGACCACCATAACCAATAGGCAGGCCAAAGCGCTGGGCATTGCCTATTGCGCAGTCAGCTCCCATCTCGCCAGGAGTTTTCATCAATGCAAGAGCCATAAGGTCGGTAGCCATACCGACAAATATACCTTTTTCGTGGCACTTGGAAATGAAGCCTGTCCAATCTTGGGCTTCGCCAAATTGGTTGGGATATTGCACAAATGCAGCAAAATAGCTGCCATCAAGTTCTACTTGAGCAGCTTTGCCTGTTACAATCTCAATGCCACGTGGAGCAGCATTGGTCTGCATAACGGCAAGAGTCTGAGGCAGTATTCCATCGTCAACAAACACTTTTGAAACACCATCTTTGACAGCCTGACGAGAACGGCTGTTGAAGAACATTATCATGGCTTCACCAGCAGCTGTAGCTTCGTCAAGCAACGAGGCGTTGCTAAGCGGCATACCGGTCATGCTGGCTATCATTGTCTGGTAGTTCATCAGAGCCTCAAGACGGCCTTGGCTTATCTCGGTCTGGTATGGGGTGTAGCTGGTGTACCAGCCTGCGTTCTCAAACACATTGCGCATGATGACAGCAGGTGTGACGGTACCGTAGTAGCCCATACCGATGTATGTACGCCAGAGTTTATTTTTCTTTGCCAACGAGCGGCAGTGGTTTAAGAATTGATACTCGCTAATACCATCCTCGAGAGGTAGCGGTTGAGACAGACGAATAGCGGCCGGAACTGCTTTCTCGATAAGTTCGTCCATCGAACTCACACCGATGGTTTTGAGCATTTTCTCCTCCTCAACAGCCTTGGAGACACCGTTGTGACGAGTTGTAAAATTATTGACATTCATATTAATTTATGTTTTTATTATTATACATATTTATTAGTGTCGCTTGGATTTTGTGACGCTATGCTGGTTACGGGTTACCGAGGCGGATAGGAAAAAACGGGCTCTCATCACTCGCTCGTCGGTCTCAACCCGAACTATATACGACCCAGATGGCTGCCTTCCCATATCTATATGTGAGCGTTTGCCGGTAGAAGTGTATATGCACTCCCCTTGTTGATTGTATAACGACACAGATACAGGTTTCTCCCTATTACGTAAAATCCACGATATACGCTTTGTCTTGGGGTTGTATGTTATATTTGAGTATGAGTTGATTGGTCTGGCGATATCGTTGAGTTCCACTGTGTCGTGAATCACCTTAACACCATCTGCATACACAGTGTCTGTAATAAATACAGTGTCTCGTACTGTTATAGTCCCTGATGGTCGCATTCGGGCCGTAAGTTCCATATCACTATTGGCAACAAAGCGGCGTGGATTGTCGACATTGCCATCGCTCCATCCATCAAAACCATAGCCTGACGCACAAAGAACAGTAAGAACAACAGTATCATCAAAGTTATAATTGCCAGAGCCTGTCAACTGGCCTGCTTCAGACAATGAGAGTTGTGCTTGTACACTGAACTGGCAACTGCCAATAGGAACACGCGGTACCTCACGCCACATACGGTTGGCCTGGTAACTTGGTGCACTAACACACGGTATACTCACCTCGAATCGACTTGGCGTCTCTGCAAAAGCCATCGTACCTAACTGTGGAGGCTCGTAAGCTTTGACATTTACTTCGGTAAGAGCCAAGCAATTGCCAAAAGCACTGTAGCCGATAACCTTGACATTTCGGCCCATCTCCACATCAGTTATCTTGTGACAATGCAAAAAAGCGCAATTTCCTATGGTGTCTACGGCATCAGGAATTTGTAAACCGCCAGACATAGCGCTACAATAGGCAAACGCATAATTACCCACATAGCTAACCGAGGTTGGTATTACCGGCACGGTGGCCAGCATATCAAGTCCACAAAATGCATAATCTGGTATACGAGTAACACCTTGTGCAATGTCAAGAGAAGTAAGCGATGTGCAATTACCAAAGACTGTGCTACTCATAGAGGAGCCCATAAACCTACAGTTAGTGGCTTTAAATAGCAATGATGTGATTGAGGTACAGCCGTAATAAGCTGACGAACCTATTTTGCTCACGTTTTCGCCAACAACCACTGTTCCTTTCAAGCCTGTACATCCATAAAATGCGTAGTCCTCAATTGTTGTCACCGTTAGCGGTAGCAATACCGATGTCAAATCTTGACACGAAGCGAATGCTCTTGCGCCGATGGCTGTGATAGTGTAACGTTTGCCATTGTAATGCACAGTTGATGGGATCTTTACAACCCCAGACGGTTTGGTATAGTTTTGGTAGTTGTTAAGTGTGTTACCCTTAGGCGCCACCACTTTCACATAATTGAGGTCTTGATTAGTTATTGAGAAATAGAGCGAGTCGCCATAGTTCAAGCGCAACGCAAAATCATAGGCTCTTGCATCTATGGAGGCTATACACGCCAACACCAGGACTATGACGACTCGCAACTTCATAAATATCAGAGTTTAGGACCAGCAGCGACCAAAGCTTTTCCAGCTTCGTTATTAGTAAACTTTGTGAAATTTTTAATAAAACGGTTGGCCAGATCCTTAGCCTTTGTTTCCCAGTCGGCGGAATTTGTATATGTATCTCGAGGGTCGAGTATCTTGGTATCTACACCAGGTAGTTCTGTGGGCACCTCAAAATCGAAATATGGGATATGCTTGGTTGGAGCCTTGTCAATAGAACCGTCGAGAATAGCATCAATAATTCCACGTGTATCTTTAATTGAAATGCGTTTGCCAGTACCATTCCAACCAGTATTGACTAAATAGGCTTTGGCACCACTGCGCTCCATTCGTTTCACAAGTTCCTCGGCATACTTGGTTGGGTGCAATTCGAGGAAAGCCTGGCCGAAGCAAGCGCTGAATGTAGGTGTCGGCTCAGTTATGCCACGCTCGGTACCGGCCAACTTGGCAGTGAAACCACTAAGGAAGTAGTATTTGCACTGATCTGGGGTAAGAATCGACACTGGCGGCAAAACGCCAAAGGCATCGGCCGACAGGAATATAACATTCTCGGCTGCGGGAGCTGCACTAACAGGACGAACTATCTTTTCGATATGATCTATTGGGTAACTGACGCGAGTATTCTCGGTAACACTCTTGTCTGCAAAATCGATTTTACCGTCTTTATCAACAGTTACATTCTCAAGCAAAGCGTTACGACGTATGGCGTTGTAAATATCTGGTTCGCTGTCTTTGTCAAGATTAATAACCTTGGCGTAGCATCCACCCTCAAAGTTGAACACTCCATCATCGTCCCAACCATGCTCATCGTCGCCAATAAGCAAACGTTTGGGGTCGGTGCTTAGTGTGGTCTTGCCAGTACCGCTAAGGCCGAAGAATATTGCAGTGTGCTTGCCCAGCATATCGGTATTAGCAGAGCAGTGCATGGAAGCGATGCCTTGTAGCGGCAGATAGTAGTTCATCATGCTGAACATGCCTTTTTTCATCTCACCACCGTACCATGTATTCAATATCACTTGTTCGCGACTGGTGACATTAAACGCAACGCAGGTGTCGCTATTGAGCCCCAGTTCCTTATAATTCTCAACCTTTGCCTTGCTGGCGGTATAGACTGTAAAGTTGGGCTCGAAATTCTTCAACTCATCTTCTGTAGGTTTTATGAACATATTGCGCACAAAATGAGCTTGCCATGCGACTTCCATGATGAAACGGACCGACATACGAGTGTCTTTATTGGCACCACAAAATGCATCGACAACGAAAAGCTCTTTGTTGCTCAATTCTTTCTTAGCCACATCCCTAAGTTCAGTCCACACAGCTTCACTCATTGGATGGTTGTCGTTTTTGTACTCGTCAGATGTCCACCATACAGTGTTCTTGGAATTGGCATCCATGACGATATATTTATCTTTGGGCGAGCGGCCTGTGTAGATACCAGTCATTACGTTTATGGCATCAAGCTCTGTGAGCTGGCCTTTGTCATAACCTGTCAGAGCTGGATTGGTTTCCATTCTGAACAATTCCTCATACGAAGGGTTGTAGTGGACAGTCTTTACACCCACTATACCATTCTGTTCCAGGGCTTTGATAATCTTGTCGTTCATATTTAACTTTTTTTATGAGGCAGGCGTACAATAAAAGCTTTTTGATGGTACTAATATTAGTACGCCTACACAAGTTCTTTGAAATTATGGTTATTTTTCTCTATTCTCCTTAATAGCAGCTTGGGCAGCGGCAAGGCGAGCCACAGGCACACGGAACGGACTGCAGCTGACATAGTTCATACCATTCTTGTAGAAGAATTCGGCAGCAGTGGGGTCACCTCCATGCTCACCACATACACCGCATTTCAAGTTAGCTCTGGTGGTGCGGCCACGCTCAATACCTATCTTGACCAATTCGCCAACACATTCACGGTCGAAGGTGTTGAACGGGTCGGCAGGTATAATCTTCTCATCAACGTATTTATGCACTATGGCATTGACATCGTCACGGCTGAAACCAAATGTCATCTGGGTCAAGTCGTTTGTTCCGAAACTGAAAAATTCTGCCACCTCTGCAATCTGGTTAGCCACAAGAGCGGCACGCGGTATTTCTATCATGGTGCCGAACTTATAATCAAATTTAATGCCATATTTGGCTTCGACTTCTCCCTTGATAGCTGTAGCAATAGCTTTCTGGTGGCGCAATTCAGCAGCGTTAATGGTCAGAGGTACCATTATTTCAAGCATCGGGTTCATACCCTCTTTCTTTAGTTCGGCAGTAGCACTGAATAGGGCACGGAACTGAGTCTCAGTAATCTCAGGATAAATGATTCCAAGACGCACACCACGAAGACCCATCATAGGATTCACCTCATGCATACTTTCGATGCGTGCATGAAGAGTTTCGTAGTCAATGCCACGAACCTTGGCCACTTCGCGCTGTTTCTCCTCGCCTTGGGGCACGAACTCATGCAGCGGGGGATCCATCAGACGGAATGTCAGAGGCTTGCCATCCATAACCTTGAGGGTACCCTTAGCACTCTCCTTGATGTAGGGTTCAAGTTCTGATAAAGCTGCTTTACGTGCTTCAAGGGTATCGGCCAAAATCATGTTGCGAAGTTTTTCCAAAGGCACCTCACTGTTTTCGCCATAGAACATATGCTCTATACGGAACAGGCCTATACCTTCTGCACCGAAATCAATGGCTTTCTGGGCATCAATTGGATTGTCGGCATTGGTACGGACTCCCATCTTGCGATACTTGTCGACTAACTTCATAAACTGCTTGAAGAGGGGATTCTCTGTTGCATCAATCATCTTCACCTCTTCATCGTATACCCAACCTTTGGTTCCGTTGAGCGAGAGGAGATCTCCCTCCTTGAACTTCTTGCCGTCAATATTTACAATACCATTCTCGATATCGATTTTCACGGCATCGCAACCCACTATGCAACATTTACCCCAACCACGAGCGACAAGGGCGGCGTGACTGGTCATGCCGCCGCGAGCAGTCAATATACCGTCGGCAGCACGCATACCCTCAACATCTTCAGGGTTAGTCTCTTCGCGAACGAGTATATTTTTAATCTTTTTGGCATTATATTCTTTTGCCTTTTCGCTGGTGAGTGCTATTACACCAACGGCACCGCCAGGGCCGGCAGGCAAACCTTTTGCCAATACAGTGTGCTTCTTCTCGTCGGCTGCGTCAAGAATCGGGTGCAACAACTCGTCAAGCTGGGCGGGCGATATTCTCATCACCACCTCCTGCTCGTCAATCAGACCCTCCTTAAGCATATCCATTGCCATAGTTAGAGCTGCAACACCAGTACGTTTGCCTACGCGGCACTGAAGCATGTAGAGCTTGCCATCCTGGATTGTAAACTCAATGTCGAGCATATCATGGAAATTGTGTTCCAAAATCTGACGGATATCACACAATTCCTTGTACGTCTCTGGCATAAGTTCCTGCATGGAGTGCATATGTTTGTTCTGCTCGTTCTTGGTGTCATCGTTAAGTGGGTTGGGGGTGCGGATACCAGCCACCACGTCCTCACCTTGGGCATTGATGAGCCACTCGCCATAGAACTGGTTGTCGCCGGTGGCAGGGTTACGCGTAAAGGCAACACCAGTGGCACTATTGTCGCCCATATTGCCGAACACCATAGCCTGCACATTAACTGCAGTACCCCAGTCGTCAGGAATACCTTCGATTTTGCGGTAGCTCACAGCTTTCTTGCCATTCCAGCTCTTAAAGACAGCCTTGATACCACCTTCCATTTGGGCACGAGCATCGTCTGGAAACTCAGTACCAAGCACTTCTTTTACCTTTTTCTTGAATTCTTCGGCCAAAAATTTAAGATCGTCGGCAGTGAGGTCTGTATCGCTCTTGTATCCTTTTTTCTCTTTGTATGCGTCAAGCATATCGTCAAGTTGCTTGCGTATACCCTTGCCGTCAGCGGGTTCAATGCCTTCACTCTTCTCCATAACCACGTCGGCATACATCATAATAAGGCGGCGATATGAGTCGTAAACAAAGCGTGGATTACTGGTTCTCTTGAGCATACCAGGTATGGTTTTGCTTGAGAGACCGATGTTGAGAACAGTGTCCATCATGCCGGGCATTGAACTGCGTGCGCCGGAGCGGCAGCTAACCAGCAGTGGATTCTCGGCATCGTCATACTTCATACCCATCAGGTTCTCTACATTCTTCATAGCAGCCCACACATCGTCCATCAAACCGGCGGGCAATTGGCAGTTGTTGGCATAATATGCTGTGCAGCACTCTGTAGTTATAGTGAGACCGGCAGGCACCGGGAGCCCCAACAGGCACATCTCGGCCAGGTTTGCTCCTTTACCTCCGAGTAGGTTTTTCATGTCAGCTTTTCCTTCGGCAGTTTTTCCTCCGAATGTGTAAACAAATTTTGTCATAGTACTAAATTGTTGATATTTAATTTTTTATTTTTATTATTATTTTTCAAAACAGACTGCAAAGATAACAAATTATTGTCAATCCACAAAATGTTTTTACAATTTTTTATCAATATATAATGTGTTTCGAAAAAAAAGTGTAAATTTGCAACCTATGAAAGAGTTGATTTTTGCCACTAACAACAAACACAAATTACAGGAAGTCAGAGCTTTGTTGGGCGATACAATAAAGGTGCTCAGTCTCGACGAAGTGGGGCTGGCAGGCGATATACCTGAAACCGCAGACACCCTCGACGGCAACGCCATACAGAAAGCCATGTGGGTTTACGACCGTACCGGAGCCGACTGCTTTGCCGACGACACCGGCCTTGAGGTCGATGCCCTCGGCGGTGCCCCGGGCGTTTACAGTGCACGTTACGCCGGAGAGCACTGCACATTTGCCGACAATGTGGCCAAACTTCTCAACGCCCTTGAAGGCGAAACCAATCGCAAAGCTGATTTCCGTACAGTGATATGCTTGTTGCAAAACGGTGAACCCCATCTGTTTGAAGGCCGTGTCGACGGACACATCCTCACACAGCCCTACGGCGAAGGCGGCTTCGGCTACGACCCAGTTTTTATGCCCGACCGCTTTGCAGTGAGCTTTGCAGAAATGCCTCTCGATGTCAAAAATATGATAAGTCATCGCGGCAGAGCTGTGGCTAAATTGGCAGAATACCTCAAGTCAACTACAAACGGCAACGAAAAATGACATACCATCCCGTTTTCCCTGACGATATTCTGCTGCAAAACTTCGACTCCTACAGCTCTTACATCATGTTGTTGGCCGAGCCTGTAAGCAATCAGCAGGTTCCAATAGTGGTTGGGGCATTCGAAGCCCAGGCCATTATCATTGCCAAAGAAAACATCGCGGCCAGCCGTCCATTGACCCACAGCCTCATGGCAACACTCATGTCAGAGTATGGACTGAGTGTTCGCAAAGTCACAATAGACCGTTTTTTAGAGGGCGTTTTTTATGCTACATTGTGGGTGACCGACGGTTTTGGCGAGAAGAAAATCGATTGCCGCCCAAGCGATGCCATTGCCCTGGCTCTGATCGAAAAAAGCCCGATAATGATTAGCGACGACGTTCTGAACGAGGTTGGTATCGAGCCCTACTCGCTTATTGAGCAACAATCTACAGCAGAACCCTCGCTCGAAGAACTCGAAGCCGAGCTACACCGTTGCGAGGAGAATGAAGAGTACGAGCGTGCCGCCGATATATTGGAGCAAATACGCCGCATCAAAGGTTGATATTTTTTGGCAAGGCGGGGCAATAAAGCAACCGTTTTCAC
This sequence comes from Bacteroidales bacterium, assembly GCA_024685285.1. Lineage (GTDB taxonomy): Bacteria > Bacteroidota > Bacteroidia > Bacteroidales > P3 > Colimorpha. The sequence goes on along the minus strand of JAIKVZ010000046.1, from coordinate 33,084 downwards.
GTTTTAGTTTTATTGGGGTCGGTCTTTGCCGCCTCAGACTAACGGCTTAAGTTATGAATAGAGAAGTGTATACCCGATTAGTGGACGAGGCCGCAACTTTCGTGGCCAACCGCATTGCCGACGCACCAACGCCAGAGGTGGCCATTATCCTTGGCAGCGGTTTGGGCGGATTGGTCGACCATATCGACAAACAAACCGTTATCCCTTACTCCACTATACCAGGTTTCAAGCAATCAACCGCCGTAGGCCACAAAGGCAACCTCATTGCCGGCACTTTGGGCAGCCGCCGTGTATTGGCAATGCAGGGCCGTTTCCACTATTATGAGGGCTACACTATGCAGGAAGTCACTCTGCCGGTGCGCGTAATGAGCCGTATTGGCATCACCACCCTATTTGTGAGCAATGCCGCCGGAGCTGTCAATCCAGAGTACAGGATTGGCGACATGATGGTTATCGACGACCATATCAACTTCATGCCCAACCCCCTCATCGGCCCTAACTTAGACAGTTTTGGCACCCGTTTTCCTGACATGACCGAGGCCTACAGCCCTCGTCTGCGGCAGATTGCCAACCGCGAAGCAGTCGGTATGGGGCTCTCTTTGCGGCACGGAGTGTATGTGGCCGTGACCGGGCCCACCTACGAAACGCCTGCCGAATACCGTATGTACCGCGCAGTTGGCGGCGACGCTGTGGGTATGTCAACCGTACCCGAAGTCATTGTTGCCCGCCACTGCGGCATAGAGGTGTTCGGACTCAGCGTCATCACTAACCAGGCCAACGACCTAGGCACCGACTGCCACAACGACGGCAACGACGTGGTACAGGCTGCCAACGCCGCCGCCGACCGCATGACAACCCTTGTAAGCAATATGATAAACAACTGCAAATGAGCAAGCTGCGCCCATACGTACTACCCATAGCCCTCGTGCTCGGATTGCTGCTGCACCGATTCTGCACCATGCTGAGCCCGGCAGTGCCCTACGTCATCTTCGCGATACTGCTACTCACCTTCTGTGCTGTCGACCTACGCAAGCTGCGCCTCACCATGATCGACGTATGGATTATGCTCTTCCAGCTTGTGGTGAGCACCGGCAGCTACGCCATATTGCTCTTCGCAGGTGCAAGCCACATAGTAGCCGAGGGGGTACTCATTGGAGTTCTATGCCCCGTGGCCTCATCGGTGGCTGTGATAAGCTGTATGCTTGGAGCCAACCGTGAGACAGTGACCACTTATACCATAGTCGGCAACCTTATGGTGGCCGTTGCAGCACCGGCCATTTTCACAATAATAGGAGTTAAACCTGAACTTTCATTCATAGCCTCGTTTTGGCTAATACTAAAGAAGATAGCACCGACGCTTGGCCTGCCATTTTTCATAGCCCTCGGGCTACAACTGCTATGGCCGAAAGCAAAGCAAACCATTGCCAAAATCAACGGGCTCGGTTTCTATCTATGGAGCCTGGCGCTACTGCTCACCTTGGGCCAGACCATAGACTTCATAATCCTGCACGGCCGCGGCAACTGGAGCGCAATAGTCTGGCTGGGTGTGGCATCGCTGTCGTTCTGCATTGCCCAATTTGGCTTGGGAAGACTGTTGGGGCGCCGTTATGGCGACACTGTGAGCGGCGGCCAGCTGCTGGGCCAGAAAAACACAGCCATGGGCATATGGATGGCTAACACCTTTCTGCACCCGTTGGCCTCGGTGTTCATGGCCTTCTATAGCATATTCCAAAACGTATTCAATTCCTGGCAGTTATGGCATTACAACCGCAAAAAATAAAAGCCGCATTCTTCGATATTGACGGCACATTGCTCAGTTTCGAGAGCCACCGCCTGTCAGAAGGCACCGTCAAGGCCTTGGAACAACTGCGCCGCATGGGGGTGCGCACCTTCATTTCGTCTGGACGACCTGAGATTCTCATACCGGAAATGCCTGTCGTCTTCGACGGCTATATAACAATGAACGGCGGCTACGTATTTGCTGGCAGCGAACTGCTCGTCGACAGCCCTATACCACAAGCCGAGAGCCAACGCTGGCTGCGATTTGCCGAAGAACACGACCTCTGCACCATGCTCTTCACAGCACATGGCATGGCGGTGAACAAAATAACCCCAGAAGCCCAGGCCCTGCGAGACCAGCTGGAATTTACCATGCCGCCCCTCACACCCATAGAACAACTGGCCCAAAGCAAGATATACCAGATTATAGCCTTGATGCCGCCCGAGATGGATGCCGAGGTGGCACGGATGCTGCCGGCCTGCCGACTGCCGCGCTGGCACAACGTTTTCACCGACATTGTGTGTTCGGCCAATAGCAAAGCTGTAGGTATGGACTGTATATGCCGCCGATTCGGTATCGACCAGAGCGAAACCATAGCCTTCGGCGACGGAGGCAACGACATCGAAATGCTGCGTTGGGCCGGCATTGGCGTGGCTATGGGCAACGCAGCCGACAAGGTGAAACGCCATGCCGACTATGTGACCACCGATGTAGACCACGAAGGCATTGCACAAGCCCTGCAAGGATTGCTATTCTCCCCCACCCCCGAGGCCGCCGAACAACTGCGCCTGCGCCGCACAATGCACAACTACGAAGAGCTCCTGACCGACTGCAGCGACGACCCTGCCTACATTGCCCGAGGCAACGGATTCGCCGATGCTAAATATTCGGAAGAATTCATTGAAAACCAAATAGATAGCCTCAATTCACAAATCGCAGCCGTAACACCCTCTCCATCAACACCTTACATAGGTTAGGTTCGGGTTAAGGTCGGGTTGACATCGGGTACTGTTCGGCATCCTCCGACTTAGCACCATTCTTCGACCGTCTGTTGCCCGTTGTAGAGCTGTATTTCTCCCGTCGGAAGGCATACTGCATAGTTGCGATTTATAAGCCAGTCGCCTACGTTTACGTATACCGTATCGGGACCTAAGCGGTGTTTGAGCGGAGTATGGCGGTGTCCGAACACACAGTAGTCGAAATGCTCCTTGGCCATACGTTTACGGCAGTACATCACTATTTCCTCGTGCTCTTCGCCCATAAAATGCAGCGTGTCTTGCTTGGCGTGCTTTAGCTTGTTGCTATCGCTCCAGCGGTGAGCGATGCCAAAAGTAAGACTTGAAGGAAGTATAGCGAACAATCTCTGACACAACTTATTATGAAATACACCACGTAGGCAGTTGAAGGCGGGGTCGGTGTTGCCGAGGCCATCGCCGTGCCCTACAAGCAGACGCTTGCCACCAAACTCCATAACAACGGGCTCATCATGCATGATGGCTCCAACTTCTCGCTCCAAGTAGTCGAACAGCCACATATCATGGTTGCCTGTAAAGAAGTGCAATTGCACCCCTTTATCGACCAACTCAGCCAATTTGCCCAGCAGACGCACATGACCACGCGGCACCACAAAGCGGTATGTGAACCAGAAATCGAACATATCGCCCAGCAGAACCAACGTGTGGCAACGTGGCTCAATGGTATCGAGCAGGTGGCAAAGTTCACGCTCGCGTTCCATGCTGTCGGTTCCGCTGCCGAGGTGTGCGTCGGTTATGAAATACAGGCAGTCTCGCATAGCGGTCAGGTTTTACGCAGCCAATTGCGGGGATTTTGCGAATTAGTGCCCTGCCATAGCTGGAAACTGAACTCAGCCACACCATCGCTGTTTGTATAAACAGTGCCAAGATTCTGCTTGGTTGTAACCTTGGAACCTTCGCTCACTGTCACCGAACCCATGTTGGCATAGACTGTCATGTACTCGCCGTGGCGTATGATGATGCCCTTGGTGCCGTTGGGACAGGTGAATACGCGTGTCACTGTGCCGTTGAAAACAGCCGTCACCGATGTTCCTGAAGCGCATACAAGGTCGATGCCATAGTTCATATTCTGCCCTCCCGAGCTATGGGTGTAGCGTCCGTACTCGCGCGACACGCTCTTGTAATATACTGGCCACGAGAAACGGCCCTTGTTGGATACAAAATCGTCACTTAGGGCCTCATAGGCCGGGTCTGTTGGCGTCGACTTCACTGTACTTCCACCCTTGCCGGTCGAAGTGGGAGTTGCTTTGCCTTTCTTGGACGACTTGGCTATCTCCTCGTTGATAATGCGCTGAATTTGCTGCTGCAACTGGTTCTTCTGTTTCTCTTTATCCTTGATTTGCTGCTGCAATGTCTTCTCACGCTGCTTCGAAGTTGTCAGTATCTTCTGGTGCTCGCGCTGCTCCTTGGCCAACTCATCTTTCTGCTTTTTCTCCTGCACTATTAGGGTCGACTTCTCGCGTTGCTGACGGTTGAGGTCGAGTGTAACACTCATCAGTTCATCCTCGCGCTGACATATAAAGCCAGCCTGGCGGCGGCGATAGCGGCTATAGTCGCGAAAATATTTGGTACGCAGATAGGCAGTGTTGTACGACTTGGTGTCGAGCACCAGCACCAGCTTGTCCAAATTGCCCCGCTCGGCATACAAGCGGCGTGTTACAGCGGCATACTCGTTCTTCAAACTGTCAATGCGCGTCTGCATTACGCGTATACTGTCCTGTGTAAGTCCTATCTGTATGTTGAGTAGATTGACCTGGCCGTTGAGGTTGTTGATGAGTTTAGTGCGTTCTTTTATCTTGCGGTCTATCAACTGCACTTGGTTGGCGCTCTTCTTGCTGCCGCGCTTGGTCTTGGCCAGCTCGGAGTTGAGGTTTTTGATTTCCTGCTCGACACGAGCTTTGTCTTTCTCAAGCTGTGATTTGGTTTGAGCTTGTATGGAGTTGAGAATTGAGAATTGAGAAATGAGAATCACGGCAAGCAGAAAAAACCTCTTGCCGATTCTCAATTCTAAATTCTCAATTCTCATTTTTCCTTTACCAGTTGAGGATTTTTTTGAAGTCATACACCTCGGGATTGGGAAGGTACTTGCGGGCGGCATCGTAATCGGCCGGGGTGATGTAATCCATAATGTCGTTCACATACGATATCACCTTGTTGCTGTTGACATTGACCAAACGTGGCGGTATCTTGCCGGTGACAGGATCCTGCAAGTCTTTGAGGTAAAGTGGGCTAACACCACCCTGATGGTCGACATAAACCATACAACCTGTACAGCCGTCATTGAAAAGTTTGTGCACACCCATACCCATCAACGAGCAGTATGTGAGGTCAAATGCAATCGGGGTATGGCAACGTATCTCGTAGCCGATCTCAACCGGACGCGACTTGACTTTGAGCCCGAGCTCTTTGACTTTGCGTTCCAGCAAGTCGTTGAAGATGTGAGCCTTCGACACCTTACCCAGCTCCGGATGGCCGTGGTCGTCGTAACTGAAATGGATGCCGCTATTGCGAATCTCATCGTCGCTCAAACTGTGGAATACGCCCTCTGAAATCATGGCTGCACCATAGTTGATGCCCATTATCTTACGTTTCACTATGCACGACACAACCATATTGATTATCTTGTCGACAGTGATTTCTGTCTTGTTGAAAAACTCAGGTATAATCACCATCGGGTAATGGCAAGCGCCGGCAATGCCGAGGGCCAGATGTCCGGCCGAGCGACCCATGGCACTCACAACAAACCAGTTTTCGCTGGTGCGGGCGTCCTCCATCACTGCTGTGGCCAACACACATCCCTGGGCCTTGGCTGAATTGTAGCCAAACGTGGGGCTCGAATTTGGCAGAGGCAGGTCGTTGTCAATCGTCTTGGGTACATGGATGTTGGCAATGGGATAGTTCTTGCCTGCTAAGAATTTGGCAATGCGGTTGGCGGTTGAAGCGGTGTCGTCGCCACCGACAGTCACTAACAACTTTATATCGTTGGAGGTAAAAAGATTCAAGTTGAAACGTTTCTCAAAATCCTCGTCGGTTGGTTTGAAACGGCTCATCTTAAGAATTGAGCCACCTTTGTTGAAAATCTCGTCGGCAGTGAGGAAATCTATGTCCTGCATACGTGGTGTCTCGGTAAAGAGTGCGCTGTAGCCACCGTGCAAACCGATGACACGGTATCCGTCGCGCAAGAAAGTTTTGGCCACAGAGGCCACAACGGTATTCATTCCAGGCGCAGGGCCGCCACCAGTGAGAATTGCTATACTTTTCATGATTTTGAGGTTTATTGCTTGGTTAGACAAAATTTTTTGCAAAGATACATTTTTTTTTGCAATTGTGTGCAATATTTCAAAAAAAAGTGGTACAAATTTTTCGGTAAGTTCAAATACTTACTGATAGTAGTTTTTTCATAGTTATTTAGGGTCAACCGAGCTCCCAGATGGGAGCTCGGTTGATTTTTTGACGTACTGATTTAATTTACAATTATTTAAAATTGGCGCATCAAATCTTGGCAAAACGTTCCAGAACAGTTGCAACAAGACTTCTCATCTCATTGTGATAGGCGTTGATAAAACGGCCGGTTGGACGGTTAGCCACCACTAAACAGACAGTCAGAGCCTCATGTCCCATAGCTTTTGCGAAGCCATAGATGGCCGAAGTCTCCATCTCTAAGTTTGTGAGCCGCAATCCTTCCCATTCAAATGACGAGAGACGCTCGTTCAAACCAGCAAGCTTCGGGGCTATACGAACACGACGTCCCTGCGGGCCGTAAAAACCTGGAGCAGTCGCCGTTATTACCTGCTGCATATCATAACCTATGCCATCCATAAGCACCTTGGAACAGCACACCGAATATGGCTTGGCAAAAGGTACGTCGATGCCAAGATGGTCAATGATGGCATCATTCATGGTTTGTTCGAAATGGCTCTCTTCACAATCATAATAATTCATAAGGCCATCCAAACCAACCACATACCTACTGGCCACAAACGAGCCACACTGCACATTGGGCTGCAAAGAGCCGCAGGTTCCGATACGCACTATACGAAGATGGCGAAGTTCTGTATTCTGGGTACGGGTAGCCAAATCAAAATTGGCTGCAGCATCGAGTTCCGTCATTACAATGTCGATATTATCACACCCCATTCCCGTAGAAAGAACTGTGAAACGATGTCCATGACAGATACCGGTTACGGCGTTCATCTCGCGGTTCGAAGACTCGTGTTCTACGCTGTCAAACATTTCGCGCAACATTGCCACGCGGCCAGGGTCGCCAACTAATATCACGTCATCGGCCAAAGTATCGCCAGTCAATCCTATATGATAGAGCGAGCCCTGTGGCGAAAGCACGAGCTCGCTCTCTCTTATGTTAGTACCCATTTCCACCTACTTTTTGCTATTACCCATACGATCTTGCCGCGTGTTGGCCGGAGTCGTGGTTGTTGTCTGGCGGCTGTTTGATTCAGTTTTGGTTGTAGTCCTAGTATTGGCTGTTGTGGCGGTAGTACTATTTTTTTTCTTAGTGGTTGAACCTGTATTTGAATTATTGTTGTTGGCACCAGGTCTTGTATGAGTCGCGGTGGCCGACGAAGAGTTATTTTTCGAGCCCTGGGTTGTGGTTGTAGTTGTGCGTGTATTCGTTGTAGTCTTTGTGGCGCTTGGCTCGGTTTTCTTTGGATCCTGCGGCTTTGGCTTGTCACCACCTTTCCCGCCTTTATCGTCCTTATTGTCATTTGTAACAGTCCCGCCTTGTGTGGAACCTCTGGGAGCTGGTTTGACAGTGACACCACGTGTACCGGAATTGCTGCCGGTACCGTCACCAGAGCCATTGGTAGGCGTTGAGACTCTACCTGACGGACGCACAACGTTACCGCCCATTATGTCGTGATTTACCACCACAGGACGGTCAGTGCCGGGAGTCCACTTGTTCTCTGGTTTCGGTGCGGGTGTTTGTGGGGTACGCATATAGTATGGCGGCAGCGGGGGCTTCGCATCGTGGTGATGAGGACCGTCATGGTGCGGACCGTCGTAGTGTGGACCTTGATGTTTTGGCGGTGCAGGCGGCATCCATCCATAAGTGTGCACGTCATAGTGGTATGTACGAACCTGACCTGTGCGGTGCGGTGTGCGTACATAGCTGTTGTAGCTTGGCACATACCATTTTATTGGCGGAACCTGGGCTGTAGTGCGAAAACGAAGGTAGCGGGCGGCACTGTAAATCTTGTTGTTGCTGAAAAGCCACACACATGCCATGTCAAGAGGCATATACACCTCGTCGCCGGTGTATGCATCGTAGCCATACACCCAAATCTCGTAGTATGCCGAGTTGAATGGTTCGGCCCACACCTCGTTTATCAACACGTAGGTTTCAATCTCATACTCATAGCCGCAGTAGATCATCAGCTCGTCCTGCGAATTGAGGTAGGTCACCACGCGCGCAGCCTGGCTGCGTGTAAAGTACCTGATGGGGTTGCTCATGGCCACCGTTGCGGCCAGAACCAGCATTGCTGCTAAAAACAATTTCTTCATGATTAATATCTCCTATGATTATAATTTCATTATTAAAACGGCACATCGTCGTCACGGTTCATCTTCGAGTCAACAATGATTGTAGGGCCGGCACCGGAGTCGAACGCCGTGTTCTGCGGCATGGCAAACGTGTCTGGCGATACAAACTCGGGATTCTCAAAGCGTGCAAACTGGTTCACGAAACGCAGCCTCACCTTACCCGTTGCGCCCGAGCGGTGCTTGGCAATTATAATGTCAGCCATGCCAGCCGTCGAGCCTTTCTCATCACTGTCAATACCGTAATATTCGGGACGGTAGATAAACATCACAATGTCGGCGTCCTGCTCAATGGCGCCCGACTCTCGCAGGTCGCTCAGCATTGGTTCTTTGGTGCCACCGCGGGTCTCTACCGCACGTGATAACTGCGACATGGCCAGCACCGGAATGTTGAGCTCTTTCGACAGAGCCTTCAACTGGCGCGATATGGCGCTTATTTCCTGCTCACGGTTGCCATTGCGGTTATTGTCGCTTGCGCCGCTCATCAGTTGCAGATAGTCAATGAAGACCATCTGGATATCGAAACGTTGCTTCAATCGGCGGCACTTGGCTCGTAACTCGAAGATAGTGAGCTGGGGGGTGTCGTCAATATAAATAGGTGCATCGGCCAAAGGCAGCGAACCGGCCATCAGCTGCTCACGGTCGCTGGCCGACATGGCGTCGCCCTTCTTCAGCCTGTCGCCCGGAATCTTGGCCTCGCTCGAAAGCAGTCGCATAGTCAGCTCAACGCCCGTCATCTCCAACGAAAAGAAAGCCACTGGCTTCTTGAAATCTACAGCCATGTTGCGGGCCATGCTGAGGGCGAATGCCGTCTTACCCATAGCCGGACGGGCAGCCAATATGATGAGTGTGCCTGGCTGGAAGCCCGAAGTGTGGCGGTCCAGATCAACATAGCCCGTCTCGAGGCCCGAGAAATGCGACTCTGATTCCTGTGCAGCCTTGATTTGGTCCATGGCCACCGTCACCAAGTCCGACATCGGGTGGTAGTCCGACCTGAAATTGCGGTCGTTGATATCCATCAGGTTCTGCTCCGTCCTATCAAGCAAGTCCACTACATCGGTGGTTTCGTCATAGGCTGACTTGATGGTTTCGGTCGAAATTCTAATCAGCTCACGTTGAATAAACTTCTCACTCAGAACCCTTACATAATATTCAATGTGTGCAGCGCTAACCACATTCTTGGTCAGTTGCGACACAGCGTAGGCTCCGCCAGCTGCCTCCAACTGGCCGTCGAGGCGCAGGCGTTCAACCACCGTAAGCAGGTCCACAGGCTGCGACTGTTCGAAAAGCCTCCTAATGGCGGCGAACACAACTTGATGCTGTTGGGTGTAAAAATATTCGGTATGCAGAGCCTCTATAGTATTGATAAGAGCCGTCTGGTCAAGCATAAGAGCCCCCAGCACCGACTCCTCGAGTTCGATGGCTTGCGGCGGAGTCATGCCGTTCATGCCAAATGCCGACTCGTAACTAATTCGTTCTTTGCGTCTTGCGACGTTTCTTTGAACATCTTCCATGATTGCAAAGATACACATTTTTTTCAATGCCGCACAATAAAAATTGCACAAATCCGTTATTTAATCAATGAAACGACTACCCATAACACTGTTGTTCACCGTTTTGGCTGCTACAATCGTCGGCCAGACACCCTACAAAAAAGGTGTCGATGCCCTCGAAAAAGGCCTTACAGACCTCTCCGCCGACTATTTCAAGCAAGCCCTCGCCACTGCCGACAGCAGCAACGCTCGATTACAACTTGGCATAATTTGCGAGAATGCAGAGCGTTACACCGAAGCGGAGCGGTGGCTCTCACAAGCCGACACCACAGGCGCCACCATGGCCCACCTAGCTCTCTGCCGGGCCGAACTGGGTCTGTGGGGACCTGCCAAACAGGCCGCCGAAAAAGCCGTGGAGATTGCCACAGACAAAACCGACCTATCGTCGGCCATGTCCACACTCTGCCTCTACCACTGCCATAACAAAAGCTACACCAACGCCGAGATGTGGGCCAAACGAGCTCTCGAAGCCAACCACACCAGCGCTAGGGCCTTCAACGCCGCAGGCATAGTATGCTACAGCAAAGGGCAGGACAACGAAGCCATACGCCAGTTCAGGCAAGCGCTGCAAGCCGACCCTGACAATTGCGACGCCTACTTCAACCTCGGCACCATGTACTGCCTGCGCAACAACCACGAGTCGGCCATCAACACCCTGCGCAAAGGGCTGCAACGCCACCGCAACTCGGTAAGGCTCTACAACTGCTTGGGATGGGCCTACCGTCTGCGCGGCGACAAACAAAAAGCCATAGAGTGCTACCAGGCCGCCATAGGGCTCGACAGCCTCTACATCGACGCCTACAACAGCATGGGTCAGATATACTGCGAACAGGGCGACTACGAGCGTGCCATAGCCATGCACCGCCAAGCCGCTAAAAAAGCCCCTTCACAACCCGAGGCATACAAACACATGGGACGCGCCTATACCTTCAAAGGCGACTACGCCGCAGCCATACGCAATTACCAGAAAGCAGCCGAACTCAACAGCGCCGACGGCGAGACCTACAGCCTCATCGCCGACCTGTATGAGCGTCAGAACAACCCCAAACGGGAACAGGCCAACCGCAAACGCGCCGCAAAACTCGGCCACACCGACTCCCAGTCGTGGTGCATCAAGCGAGGCATCAAATGGTAAAACCATCTTTTCGTTTAGAAAAATACCACAAACATCCAACCAACTGAAATTCAATTGGTTAGATAACGACACACAACATACTGGCTATCAAACCGTTATATAAGTTAGGTTCGGGTTAAGGTCGGGTTGAGGTCAGGTAAGGTTCGGCGGTCGACACAAAATTCCCGAACAAAACCCCTACTTTAATTATATTTTGACTGGTTTTCAACACGTTGCAACCATATTTCCAACTCAATCATCTTAATCCAAATTATTTAGGTATTTTTGTTAGCGTTATCCGTAAAATATAATTTATTCAATATTTTTTTGCCAATTAAAAAAAAGGTGTTATCTTTGCAGCCCGAAATATAACGACAATAAATAATATATAATAATGAAAAACCTTGTTATTGTTGAGTCTCCGGCCAAAGCCAAGACTATTGAAAAGTTCCTCGGCAAAGACTTCACCGTCAAGTCGAGCTACGGTCACATACGCGACCTGGCAAAAAAGGAGATGAGTGTTGACATAGACCACGGCTATGAGCCGGAATATGAAATTGCGGACGACAAGCGTAAGATAGTTGCCGAGTTGCAGAAGGACGTGGCTGCCGCCGAGCAGGTGTGGCTGGCATCCGATGAGGACCGCGAGGGAGAGGCCATAGCATGGCATCTGCAGGAGACCCTCAAGCCAGACCCTGCGCGCACGCGCCGCATAGTGTTCAACGAGATCACCAAGCCGGCCATCCTGCACGCCATCGAGAACCCGCGCACGGTTGACATGAACTTGGTTGACGCCCAGCAGGCACGCCGCGTGCTGGACCGCTTGGTGGGTTACGAAATTAGCCCCATACTGTGGGCCAAAATCAAGCCCGCCCTGAGCGCCGGCCGCGTGCAGAGCGTGGCAGTTCGCCTCATTGTAGAGCGCGAGGAGGAAATCAAGGCCTTCGTACCGCAAAGCTACTTCCGCATCACAGCCAAATTCAAAGCCGGCCAGGACACGCTGACCGCCGAGCTAAGCCGCCGCTGCGACACCGAGGAGGAGGCCGCCGCGCTTCTCAACAGGCTCAAAGGAGCGACCTTTGAGGTGTGCAGCACCGAGACCAAGCCAACCCATCGCACCCCGGCGCCGCCTTTCACCACCTCGACACTGCAACAGGAAGCCAGCCGCAAGTTGGGTTTCAGCGTAGCACGCACCATGCAGATTGCCCAGCAACTATACGAGAGCGGACACATTACCTATATGCGTACCGACAGCGTAAACCTGAGCGACACTGCCCTGAATATGGCAAAAACGGAAATTGCCGCCCTGTACGGTCAGCGCTACGTCAAGACCCGCCGCTATCAAACCAAGACCAAAGGGGCCCAGGAGGCTCACGAGGCTATCCGTCCCACCCACATGGACAAGCACACGGTGGATGAGGACCCGTCGCAGCGCCGCCTGTACGAGCTGATATGGAAACGCACTGTGGCAAGCCAGATGGCCGACGCCGAGTTGGAGCGCACCCGTATGGAGATTGCCGCGACCAGCCCCACTCTCGATTCACAGTTCGAATGCGTTGGCGAACAGCTGCTCTTCGACGGTTTCCTGAAAGTTTATATTGAATCGACCGACGACGAGATGGAGACCACAGGCGAGAGCCAAGCCACACTGTTGCCGCGATTGGCAGTAGGCGCCAAGGTTGCCATGACCGCGTGCGACGCCACCCAGCGCTACACACAGCACGCTCCGCGCTACACCGAGGCCAGCCTGGTCAAGAAGCTCGAAGACCTCGGTATTGGCCGTCCCTCGACATACGCACCAACCATCAGCACCATATTGAAGCGCGAATATATAATCAAAGAAGACCTGCAACCAGAGAGTTATAACTATGTAAGACTTGGTTTGCAAGACAAAACCACCACAAGGGAGGTTCGCACCGAAAAGGGCATCGCCGAGAAGAACAAGCTGCGCCCGACCGACATTGGCAGCGTGGTGAACGACTTCTTGATGAACAACTTCAACGAAATCATGGACTACAATTTCACCGCTACTGTTGAAAAGGATTTCGACGACATTGCCGACGGTAAGAAACAGTGGCGCAGCGTGATTGACAAGTTCTACAAGCCATTCCACCGCAACATACTGCTCACCCAGCAGAACAGCCACCGCTCCACTGGTGCCCGTCTGCTTGGCACCGACCATAAGAGCGGCAAAAATGTATATGCAAAGATTGGCCGTTTCGGCACCCTTGTGCAGATTGGCGAGACAAACAGCGACGAAAAACCGCGCTTTGCCAGCCTCAAGAAGGGACAAAGCATTGAGACCATAACCATTGACGAGGCCCTCAACCTCTTCAACCTGCCGCGAACAGTGGGCACATTCGAGGGCTCGGAAGTGATTGTGAGCATTGGTAAATTTGGTCCATACGTACGATTGGGTAACAAGTTCTACTCGTTAGGCAAAAACGACGACCCATATGAAGTAACATGTGAGCGCTGCATTGAAATCATCGAGACAAAACGCAGCGCCGAAGCCGCGAAAGAGAAGCTGAAAGAACTCTATCCACATGAGATTGGCATACTGGACGGCTCGCCAGTGGTGTCGAACATAGGCAAATACGGTCCATACCTGAGCCATAAAGGCAACAACTATCGTATAGGCAAAAACACTGACCCACTGAAGATAACCCTTGATGAGGCCAAAAAGACTATCGAAGCCTCAAGCACCAAAAAGTCGGCCCGCAAAAAATGACACTCTCGGTAGTTATTGTCAACTACAACGTCAAGTACTTCCTTGAACAGTGCTTGGAGTCGGTATTTGCTTCTGAGACAGGCGGTACCGAACTTGAAGTATTTGTGGTCGACAACAACTCGGTAGACAATTCGGTGCAGATGGTGCAGAATCGTTTTCCGCAGGTACAACTGATTGCAAATACCGACAACGTAGGCTTTGCCAAAGCCAACAACCAAGCCCTACGGCAATGCTCCGGTGACTATCTGCTGCTACTCAACCCCGACACACTTGTTGAACGCGACACCTTTGCCAGATGTATAGACTTTATGCAACAACACCCAACCTGCGGTGGTTTGGGCGTTAAAATGATTGACGGCAAAGGAAACTACCTCAGAGAGAGCAAGCGTGGATTTCCATCGCCAGAAACCTCGTTCTATAAATTAACAGGTCTCACACGAATATTTCCCCACTCAAAGCGTTTTGCAGCATACTATATGGGACATCTGTCGGAGGATGAGACTAATGAGATAGAAATACTGCCAGGTGCTTTCATGATGTTTAGCCGAAGCGCATTCAATGCCGTGGGATTGCTTGACGAAAGCTACTTCATGTATGGTGAAGACATAGACTATTCATGGCGCATAAAACTTGCCGGATACAAGAACTACTATCTACCGTCGGCTAGAATAATACACTACAAGGGAGAAAGCACTAAGAAGGGCTCGATGAACTATGTCTACACCTTCTACAATGCTATGGCCATCTTTGCCAGACACTACTTCAGCGGCAGCAATGCCCGCATCTTTAATATGCTGTTGCAAACAGCCATTTGGCTCAGGGCTGGACTCTCGTTTCTGCAACGCATCGCACGGCAGGTAGCTGTACCACTGGCCGATTTTGCGTTGTCGTATGCCGGCTTTGTCGTCATCAAAAACCTATGGGCCACATATTGGGCTGCAAACATCAACTACTACCCACCGCAATACACAACAATTGTCATACCATTGTACATTTTGACTTTAATGGCAGCCTCATGGCTCAGCGGAGGTTACGACAAGCCCATAAAGCTAAGCCGTACAATCAGAGGGATGGCCATAGGACTGGCACTGTTGTTGGCATTCTACTCACTACTTGACGAGACACAGCGGTACTCGAGAATGTTGCTAATACTCGGATCAATATGGACATTGGCATCACACGTAATAATACGTATGGTGCTGAGTGCCATAGGTGCAGACGGCTACACCCTGACAGCACGGAAACGCAAGATGTGCCTTGTGGTTGGCAATCCGTCGGAGTGCAAACGCGTGGCCGATATGTATGCCTCCCTGAATTTGGCACCCACCACCGATGTTAACCCGAACGAAACAAGTAGATTGTCCGAACTAATACGCTATTACAACGCCGGAGAGGTAATATTCTGCGCCAAAGACCTCCCTCCACAGCAGATAATCACCTTGATGGCATCGCTCAAAACTACTGGCTTAGAATATAAGATAGCCCCTAGCGAAGGCGACTATATAATAGGCAGCAACGGTATTGCATCCGATGAAGACATACTATCGGTAGAGCTTGATACCGTAGCCTCGCCTACCAACCGACGCAAGAAGAGATTATTCGACATAACCACTTCATTTGCTTTGCTACTACTTTCGCCCATATTAATATGGTCACAGGAGGACAAAGGCCGCTATCTGAGGCATTGCATCTCAGTGTTATTTGGCACCTTGAGTTGGGTAGGCTACAGCGGTAGAGACGGTGTATTTATGCCGGCTAATATTGTTAGGGGAGCCTCCACCCAATTGGCCGAACACCTAAACTATAAGTATATGCGAAAGTATCGCGTATCCACTGACTGGAAGATACTAACTCGTAACATCGGCAGGCTATGAAAAAACACTTCACAACAGTCATAATTTCCCTGTTACTGTGCCTATCCTCAAACGCACAACAGATACGAACATTCGTGAGCGCTGGGGCAACTGTGTCGCAGATTGAAGGCGATGAACTACGAGGCTTCGACAACATTGGGTGGCATTTTGGCATCGGCGCCGTCACCACAGTAGACAAATATGGCAACTGGCTGCTAACAACAGAGATTGACTATACCCGCCGCGGGGCATTTAATAACACAATAAACCCAAACAACTTCAAGTACAACATATATCTGCCACTTGACTACATCGACATTCCGGTAACAATATTCTACCGCGACCCTATTGGCAATATGATGATAGGACTTGGGCCAGTCTACGGTCGTTTGGTACAGCAACCGCATGAAGAAATAAGATACTCATACCTCTACCCCGACACATCCAATATGGCATTCCTCAAAAATGACATAGCAATAGCCGCCGAACTCCGCTTTAAAGTGTGGCGCAGACTTGAGATTGGATTAAAATGGCAGTATTCTGTGTTTCCTATCAAAAAAGACTGGCTCTTTACAGAGCGCGTCACAACTATTGAAACCCAGAAATGGACCAACAACTGTTACAACAATTCTGTAACATTGAGGTTATTATGGCAGTTCGGCGATGAACCTACTTACAAACGTAAACGCAATAGGAAATGAAAGCACTCTTTCCAGGTTCATTCGACCCATTCACTCCAGGTCACGAGGCCATTGCACGACGTGCTCTACGGCTTTTCGACCAGTTGGTCATAGCTGTCGGCGTTAACACCGACAAGCACTATTTGTTTAGTCCAGAAGAGCGTGTTGCGCGCATCAGAGATATTTTTGCCGACATTCCACAAGTCGAGGTTACATCTTACAGTGGCATGACTATCGACATCTGCCATCAACTTGGTGCTACATGTATTGTTAGAGGAATACGCACATCGGCCGACTTGGACTATGAGCAAACGATCTCCGCCGTCAACCACAAGCTCGATTCTTCGATAGAAACAGTACTTTTACTGGCTGACGACGAGCACCGAGACATCTCCTCCACCCTCCTGCGCGAACAGCTTAGCCATGACTCTTGACACCGAAATATCATATTTGAAAGGTGTCGGCCCACAGCGTGCGGCACTGCTCGGCAAAGAACTATCCATATACACCTATGCCGACTTGCTCATGCTTTTCCCTTTCAGGTACGTCGACCGTTCCTCAATCACCCGTGTTGACCAAATCGATAACGACACCTCTTTTGCAGTATTCAAGGGCATTGTGCGCAATATGCATACCGTCAAAACCTCTCTTCGCAGCGAGCGGCTTACCGTCGACCTATACGACGGAAGCGGAAGCATAGAACTCGTGTGGTTTCAAGGGGTAAAATGGATACGCGAGAAACTGAAACCAAATGTGGAGTATTTAGTGATGGGTACCCCGTCGCAATACAACGGTATGTGGCAAATTACCCACCCTGAAATCGAACCTTACTCATACAGCGATGACCACCACAACTACACACCTGTCTACTCTACCACCGAGAAACTCAAGGCCGCAGGACTAAACACCAAAGCCATAAGCCGCTTGGTCGACACTTTGCTAAAACAAATTGGCGACACCATACCTGAGACACTGCCGCAATATGTGATTGCACGCCACGGCCTCATGCCACGCAATCAGTCGCTCCACAACATACACTTCCCAACATCGCCACAAGCCTTAAGCCAGGCCATAGAACGACAAAAGTTCGATGAATTGTTCTTCCTGCAACTCAACTACCAGTACCGTCGCACCGCTCGCAACCTGCATTCGTCGGGGTTAGTGTTCCAGACCGTTGGCGACAACTTCAACCGCTTCTTTGCCGAAAAAATACCTTTCACTCTAACCGACGCCCAGAAACGAGTAATAAAGGAGATACGTGCCGATATGCGTACCGGTCGCCAAATGAACCGTTTGCTGCAAGGCGATGTGGGTAGTGGTAAAACCCTCGTTGCTCTAATGACAATGCTGATTGCCCTCGACAATGGCTGCCAATCATGCCTAATGGCTCCCACCGAGATATTGGCTACACAGCATTACAATACTTTTACCAAGATGCTCGACGGACTCGGAATAAACGTGGCACTACTCACCGGCTCACTGCGTCCCGTCG
Organism: Bacteroidales bacterium; assembly: GCA_024685285.1. Taxonomy (GTDB): domain Bacteria; phylum Bacteroidota; class Bacteroidia; order Bacteroidales; family P3; genus Colimorpha. The sequence goes on along the minus strand of JAIKVZ010000046.1, from coordinate 15,291 downwards.
AGAAAAGAACCATCAAACGTAACCTTGCCGAAGGCCATATAGACATACTTATAGGCACCCACGCACTCATAGAGGACTCTGTGACATTCAACCAGTTAGGATTGGTAGTTATTGACGAGCAGCATCGCTTCGGGGTGCAGCAACGAGCCAAACTATGGGCAAAAAACAGCATAGCACCACACATCTTGGTGATGACCGCCACACCAATACCGCGCACATTGGCCATGACACTCTACGGCGACTTGGAGTGCTCGGTAATAGACGAGCTACCTCCCGGCCGTCAACCAATCAAAACGATGCACGCAACCGATGCCAAACGCCTGTTGGTGTTCGATTTCATGCGCAAGCAGATTGCTGCAGGCAGGCAGGTTTATGTAGTCTACCCACTCATTAACGAGTCGGAATCGCTCGACCTAAAGGACCTCATGGACGGATACGAAAGTATCTCGCGTTCATTTCCACAACCTAAATACCAACTCTCAATCGTTCACGGCAAAATGCCGGCCGAGGCCAAGAGCTACGAGATGGAGCGTTTCAAACGGGGCGAGACCAACATCATGGTCTCCACCACCGTTATAGAGGTCGGCGTCGATGTGCCCAACGCCACGGTGATGGTTATCGAGAACGCCGAGCGTTTCGGGCTGAGTCAGTTGCACCAGTTGCGGGGCCGTGTAGGACGCGGCGGCGGACAGTCGTATTGCATTCTCATGACCAAAGACCGTCTGGCCAAAAACGCTGCTGAGCGAATAAGCACCATGTGCGCCACTACCGACGGTTTCCGCATTGCCGAAGCCGACCTGCGCCTGCGCGGCCCTGGCGACATACAGGGCTTGCAGCAAAGCGGTATTTTGAACCTAAAGGTGGCCGACATTGTGGACGACGAGCCCTTGGTGGCCACCACCCGGCAAAGCGTGACCGCCATATTGGAGGCCGACCCTGAACTCAGAAGTCCAGACAACGCACTATTGCTCAAATATATACGCCAGCAAGCCGCCAAACCAAGCTGGGAAAAGATAAGTTAACGTCATGACACTTAAATCTCTACCCGGAGCCTCGCTCTCGTCGGGCTCTATAACTTTCTACGCCTACCCCACCCCTGTCGACACTGAACCCGTGGGCACCGTCGAACTCTACGCCTACGATCCTCTCAACCGCCGCGCCGCCATTGGTGTTGCGGTGGCCACCGATCATCGTCACAAAGGCTATGCTACAGCAATGATAGCCGAATTGGAGAGGTTGTGCAGCGAGGTGTACGCCCTACATCAACTATACTGCGACGTGGCCGTGGTCAACACCGCCAGCACAGCACTGTTCAAAAAATGTGGATATAAAATCTGCGGCCAGATGCAAGAATGGGTCGAAATCGGGGACAAATGGATAGATGTCCTAAGACTTCAAAAAATGCTCTAAACCATGAAACGCACAACAGCAATTGCACTTGCGGTCATCGCCGCAGCAGTCCTGGGAGCAGGAGGCGTGCTATGCGTCGCAATGCAGCGCACCGCCAACAGCGAGGCCGTGCGGATTTACATTCCCGAAGGCACTACATACGAGGCCCTGTGCGACAGTATTGACGCCTCACCGACATTCAGACTCATTGCCCACGCCCTAAAACTCGACAGCCATGTGCGCCCAGGCAGCTACGTCATCGACGCAAATATGCGCGAAGTCAACCTTGCACACAAACTGCGCAACGGCCAGCAAGACCCTCTCCGCCTCACCATAGGCAAATTCCGCACTCCGCAACAGCTAAACGAATACCTCGACAAAAAGCTGATGTGCAACGGTTTCAATGTCACCATCGACAGCTTCTACCTCGTCCGCCCAAACACCTACGAATTCTACTGGACCGTAACTCCCGAGGCCTTTATGGAGCGTATGGAGAAAGAATATGCCCAATTTTGGAACAAAGCCATAGGGCCTGGCGGCGAACTGCGGGCCGACTTAATCGAACACGGCCGCTACGACTACAGCCTTGAAAACATAATCATACTCGCTTCAATCGTAGAGGAAGAGACCAACAACGCAGCCGAAAAGCCCCTAATTGCCAGCGTCTACATCAACCGTCTGGAACGCGGTATGCCCCTGCAGGCCGACCCAACGGTCAAGTACGCCGTAGGCGATTTTGCCCTGCGCCGCATCCTCAACAGGCACCTTGCCACCGAGTCGCCATTCAACACCTACCTCCACGCCGGTCTGCCACCAGCGCCAATATGCCTGCCATCCGATGCTTCTGTCGACGCCGTGCTCAATGCACCCAAGACCAACTACCTCTATTTCTGCGCCTCGCCCGAAATGGACGGCACCCACCGTTTCGCCTCAACCCTGGCAGAGCACCAGACCAACGCGGCCAAGTTCCACCGGGCATTGAACCAACGAGGCATTAAATAAGCCACATAACTACCTATAATATAGGCTATAGACGGTAAATCATCGGGACAGGGACGCAATCCGGGCATATAACTCCGACCCCTACCCGATGTCAACCCGACCTTAACCCGAACCTAACCCATCTAAGCCACTGATATACAGCGGGTTATATATAATTATTTAAAGTGTTAATTTTCAAGGCTTTACTTTTCGTCTTGCAAAAAGCAATCCTCTTCGAATTGCTCCAACGAGATGCGCTTCATCTCGAGGGTGCCGTCGCGGTCTACCATAAGCTTGATATACTCGGTTGAGCGCGACGGTATGTAGCGGTCTTCATTGTACTGCCGGCTACGGTTGCCGAGCGGCAAGTCGTTGAGCACAAACTGGTTGAGTATTTCGGCCAGACGGCAACGCTGTGCTGTGGCGAGATCACAGTCCCACTGGTCGGCAAAATCCTGGTCGGCTTTAAGCGGCAGAGGGTTGCCACGATGGTCGGTGGGCAGCAGTTTCGAGGCTTCGACCCACACATGCATGAGCTCGTCGTTGCTTTTTGTCGAGCGCAGCACGTATTCGGCAAAGAGGGTCCACTGGCACGAGGTTTCACGCCAGCCGTGGATGGTGGTGAATAGCACGGCGTCGATCCCGTAGCGGGTGGCGTAGTCGTCAATCTTGCCTGTCATAAGCTCTTTGCGGGTACGCTGCTCGGCGGCGGCAATCTGTGCCGAGGCCAATGGCGGTATAACGTAGTAGCCGCTGGTGATTAACGGCGTCGAGGCACTGATATAGAGGTACTTGGCCGCAGTGTTGAGCGAGGCGTTGTGGTTTTTGTCGTTCAGTTCGCGCTCGGCGTTGCGTGCCGAGAGATCGTTGAGCGGGGCCACGTATATGGTAGCGGTTTGCTCCTTGTAGATATCTTCGTAGAAGGCCGTTTTCTGGGTAGTTTTGCAACCCGTGAGGTTTATGGCGAGCAGGGCCGCCAGCGCTGTTATGAGTGTCTGCGGTTTCATTGCTGCTTGGTTTGCTGTTGTTTGGCGGCCTCTTTCTGAGCCTTGCGAGCTTCGTCGGCGGCGCGTTTCTCGGCGGCTTTGGCCTCTTTTTCGGCCTCTCTCTGAGCCTTTGCGGCTTCCTGTTCGGCTTGTTTCTGTGCTTTCTGCTGTGCCCTGCGAACCTCGTCGGCTGCACGTTTTTCTGCTTCTTTGGCCTCAGCGGCTTCTTTGCGCTGACGCTCCTTGGCCTTGGCGGCGGCCTGTTTCTGCTCTTCTTTGGCTTTGGCAGCGGCTTGACGCTCTTTTTCGCGTTGTTGTTGGAGCTGTTTGCGCTCCTTGTCGCGACGTTTCTGCTCGGCCTTGCGAGCCTTGTCCTTGTCTTTCTTCTGCTGTTTCTTTAGATTGTCGGCCTCCTTTTTTGCCTTTTCGCGATCAAGCTTTGCCTGCGCCTTTGTTTCGGCTTGCTCGCGTTTTATGCGCTCGGCTTCGGCCTGCTCTGCAGCTAGCCGCTCTCGCTTTTGGTTGGCGGTGAGGCGCACCTCGGCCTGCACTGAGTCGGTCGGGGTCTGGGCTGAAATGCGCACAGTGTCGGTGCTATCTATAATGCGGCCGGCATGGGGCACTACACGCTCGGCCGTAATGCTGTCGAGCACAATATTTCGCAGCACTGTGAGGTCGATAGTGTCGGCGTTGCCGACGCTGTGGTCGTTAATAAAATCGGGCACATAGCGGCGTTTGAGGGCTTCGACGTAGGTGCGCGACTGCGGGAAAGCGCTTATTTCGCGGTTGAAGGCACGGTTGGCCTCCTCTTCCTCGCCCAACATGGCCATGGCCACGCCATAGTCGGCCAGCAGACCCGGGTGGATGGTGTCGGCTTTCTCGGCGGCGTTGATGGTCAGGGCGTAGGCTTCGGCCAGCTGCCTAAGGTTCTGGTAGGTCTGAGCCTCGTGCCAGTCGAGCAGGGCTGCATGAGAAACTGCACGGTACTGTCCGGAGCAGCCTGCCAACAGGATGGCAGACAACAAGAGGGCGGTTATGAGGGTTGTACGTTTCACTTGGTGCGTTTGTGTTTGTTGTTGCGAAGATGTGTTGCTGACAGCCGAAAGTGGCAGCGTGTAAGCCGGGTTCTGTCGGCAGCCTTAGTAGGCTGCGTTCCATCATTTATCTACGACCGCCGTCGCCGACGGCCTCTATCGACCTACCCCTCGGCCATCGGGCGGGCCAGCCCTACATGCGGCCGATATATTTGGTCTTTCAACCCATAAGGTTTACCATCCGGCGCATCGCTGCGCTCGGTCGTGAGCTCTTGCCTCGCGGTTTCACCCTTGCCTGCCACTTGCGGTGGCCGGCGGTCTGGTTTCTGTGGCACTTGCTGTGACCGGTGGGTTGCCCCTGTGTTGCCGGCCCCTTCCCGTTAGGAAGTATGGTGGCCCGTGTTGCCCGGACTTTCCTCCCGGCTGTTGCCAGCCCGGCGATGGAACCGCTGCCGCTTTCTGCTCTCAGCTACATTTTCGGCCTGCAAAGTTACACAAAAAAATTGGATTTGAACACCTGCTCCGTTATTTTTTACCCAAAGCGGTATGGTTCAATGCGATAGACTTCCGTCCGAAAATGTCCGCCAGCTACACTTCAGTCAAACATTGCCCTTATCAGGAAGCGGTTGAGCGGCACCGAGGCTCGCCAAGCCTTGAACACCTCGTCGGCCAGCTGAGGCGAGGCTATGAAGCGCTCGGGTATGGTATAGGCGGTGCAGTAGTCCTTGTAGAGCAGCAGATGGGCGTGCTCCCAATCCGACGGATAGCCTTTGGGCACACGGCTCAGCACCTTGGAGGTGAAGAAAGTGTCGCCATAGTATTTTTTGTAGTTAGGCTCGGCCATGATGGCAATGAATTCGTCTGTGCAATAGAATATCTCCTGACGAATGGCGGCCAAGGCTTCGGGCGAAGGCATGAATATTCCGCCGCCAGTGTTGCAGATGCCCTTGAGGCCGAAAGCTTCGTCAACACCTATCTGGAAATAGTAGCCGGGGCCGCTGTTTTTGTTGCCGAATGAGGGTAGGTAGCAGGCTACATGGGTTTTGTAGGGCGTCTTGTCGGCCGAGAAGCGTGTGTCGCGATAAATACGGTAGACGCATTGCTTGGCACTGAGGCCGTCGAGGGAGCTGTCGAGCGGAACCATGGCATCGATAAGGTCCTGTGTGAAGGCTTCGAAGGCCTCCTTGATTTCTAGCCAGTGCGGCTTATGGTCGTTGAACCACTCGCGGTTGTTGTTGGCTGCCAGCTCTTTGAGGAAGGGCAGTGTATCGGGATGGATTGATTTCATACTATAATAATGTTATCTCTTTTCAAGGCTGCGGAGCCACTTGATCTCGTCGGCCCAGCGGGTCGGATCGGGAGTTTCGAGGATAATGGGCATTGAGTCGAAGCGGGGGTCGTTCATGAAGCGTACAAAGAAGTCGCTACCCATGGTTCCGAGGCCGAGACTCTCATGACGGTCGACATGGCTGCCAACACCTTTCTTGCTGTCGTTGAGATGGATGGCTCGCAGATATTTGAAGCCCACCACACGCTCAAACTCGTCGAAACAGAACTGGTAGCCCATCTCGGTCGAGATGTCGTAGCCGGCGGCAAGGGTGTGACAGGTGTCGATGCAGACACCTACCCGCTCCTTGTCGTCCACGCCCTCGATGATACGTGCTATGTGTTCAAAACGCCACCCGAGGTTGCTCCCCTGCCCTGCCGTGTTCTCAATAACGGCGGTAACGCCCTTGGTCTGCGCCAGCGCTCGGTTGATCTCGGCGGCAATTTGGTCTAAGCACTCCTTCTCGCCAATCTTGCCGAGGTGCGAACCGGGGTGGAAGTTCATCAGCTTCAGCCCAAGTTGCTGAGCCCGCTGCATCTCGTCGAGGAAGGCGGCTCGGCTCTTTGCCAGTGTGTCGGGGTCGGGCGAGCCGAGGTTGATGAGGTAGCTGTCGTGCGGCAGCACATAGTCGGGGCTGAAACCGCGCTCGGCCAACAGCGAGCGGAAAGCCGCCACCTCGGCCGGCTCAAGGGGTTTGCTCACCCATCTGCGCTGGTTGCGGGTGAAGAGGGCGAATGCGTCGGCCCCGATGGATTCGGCGTTGAGGATGGCGTTGCACACGCCGCCGCTGGCACTTACGTGTGCTCCGATGTGTTTTGTCATGGTTTGCTAACTGTTTTATGGCTTGCAAAATTACACAAAAAAACGCTAACAGCAAAAATTATTTTCGCCATTCCAGGAAAAAGCAGTATCTTTGCAGGTTCAAACAACACACAGCAGAGAAATGCAAAACATTCGAAATGTTGCAATTATAGCCCACGTCGACCACGGCAAGACCACCCTCGTCGACCGTATGCTCCATCAGGCCAAACTTTTTAGAGACAACCAGGAGACCGGCGAACTCATACTCGACAACAACGACCTCGAGCGTGAACGCGGCATCACCATACTCTCCAAGAACGTCAGTGTTCGCTACAAGGGCTACAAAATCAACATCATCGACACCCCGGGCCACAGCGACTTTGGCGGCGAGGTTGAGCGGGTGCTCAACATGGCCGACGGCGTGCTGCTGGTGGTCGACGCCTTCGAGGGGCCCATGCCGCAGACCCGCTTCGTGCTGCAGAAAGCCATCGAGCTGGGCCTCAAACCAATAGTGGTCGTCAATAAAGTCGACAAGCCCAACTGCGACCCCGAGGCCACCCAGGAGGCCGTCTTCGACCTTATGTTCAACCTCGGCGCCAACAACGACCAACTCGAATTCCCCACCGCCTACGGCAGCGCCAAGCAGGGCTGGATGGGCGAAGACTGGCAGACCCCCACCGACGACATCAGCTACCTCATGGACCTCATCATCGAGCACATCCCCGAGCCCAAAACCGACGACGGCAGCACCCAGATGATGATCTCCTCGCTCGACTACAGCTCCTACCTCGGCCGCATAGCCGTGGGACGCCTGCACCGCGGCACCCTCCAAGCCGGCCAGAGCATCACCCTCGTCAAACGCGACGGCAGCCACATAGGCAGCAAAATCAAAGAGCTCTACACCTTCGAGGGCCTCGGCAAAGAACGCACCAAACAAACCGTCGAAGCCGGCGAGATATGCGCCGTACTCATGGAACTCGACAAAAACGTCATGTTCGAAATCGGCGACACCATCTGCGACAGCGTCAACCCCGAGGCTCTGCCGCCCATCAAGGTCGACGAGCCCACCATGTCAATGCTCTTCACCATCAACAACTCGCCCTTCTTCGGCAAAGAGGGCAAATACGTCACCAGCCGCCACCTGCGCGACCGCCTCTATGCCGAGCTCGAAAAAAACCTCGCCATGCGCATCGAAGAGACCGACTCGCCCGACCGGCTCCTCGTCTACGGACGCGGCATCATGCACCTCAGCGTCCTCATCGAGACCATGCGCCGCGAGGGATACGAACTGCAGGTGGGCCAGCCACGGGTCATCATACGCGAAATCGACGGCCAGCGCTGCGAGCCCGTCGAGCAGCTCACCGTCCTCGTGCCCGAAGAGCACTCCAGCAAAGTCATCGACATCGTCACCCGCCGCAAAGGCGAGGTGGGCACCATCGACACCAAGGGCGACCGCGTGCAGCTCGACTTCACCATCCCCTCGCGCGGCATCATAGGCCTGCGCAACACCCTCCTCACCGCCACGGGCGGCGAAGCCGTCATAGCCCACCGCTTCCTCGAATTCCAACCCTGGAAAGGCGACATCGACGACCACAAATACGGCGCCCTAATTGCCAAAGAAACCGGCGAAGCTACCGCCTACAGCATCAGCAAGCTGCAAGACCGCGGTCCATTCTTCATCGAACCCGGCGACCACGTCTACGCCGGTCAGGTCATAGGCGAAAGCCTGCGGCCCGGCAACGACATCGTCATCAACGTCGTCACCGCCAAGAACCTCACCAACATGCGCACCAAGAGCGCCGACGAGAAGAGCACCTGTAGCCCCGCCATCAAGATGAGCCTCGAGGAGGCCATGGAGTACATACGCGATGACGAATACCTCGAAATCACCCCCCACAGCCTCCGCATCCGCAAGATAATCCTCGACGAGATAGAGCGCAAGCGTGCCGCCATCGCAGCCGGTAACCGTGACAACGAAGAATGAAGCCATTGCCACCAGTAATGGTTTCACTTTGGAGGTGTCTGGATGTTTTTTTCATCGGGCGGGACAATAAATGTGGCGTTGCGCCGTTTATATTGTACTCTAACACGTCGCAATTATGTCAAACCTCACAATTCTATGGGCCGACGACGAGATCGACCTCCTCAAGCCCCACATCCTTTTCCTCGAAGAACGCGGCTACACCGTGATTGCCGTGACCAGCGGCGCCGACGCTCTCGACTCCCTCGGCGAACAGGCTGTCGACATTGTCTTCCTCGACGAGAATATGCCGGGCCTCAGCGGCCTCGACACCCTAAGCGTTATCAAGGAGAAGTACCCACAGGTACCCGTGATCATGATTACCAAAAGCGAAGAGGAGCACATCATGGACGAGGCCCTCGGCAGCAAGATCAGCGACTACCTCATCAAGCCCGTCAACCCCAACCAGATTCTGCTCACCCTAAAGAAACACACCGAGGCACGCCGCCTGCGGTCGCAGAAGTCGACCCTCTCATACCAGCAGCAGTTCCGCGAGATAGGCATGGAGCTGGCCGGCAACATGACCGCCGACGAGTGGGTGGAGCTCTACCGCAAGCTGGTGTACTGGGAGCTGGAACTCTCGGCCACCGATGACGCCAACATTCACGACATATTCATATCTCAGAAGGCCGAGGCCAACCGCCAGTTCTGCCGCTTCTACGAGCGCAACTATATGGACTGGCTGAGCGGCGCCGCCGAGAAGCCTCTGATGTCAACCACCGTGCTGCGCGAGAAGATGTTCCCCCTGCTGGCCGAGGAGAAGCCCACCTTCCTGATTGTTATCGACAACTTCCGCTACGACCAGTGGAAATACATACAGAACGCCGTGGAGCACTACTTCCGCACCGAGCGCGACGACTTATACTACACCATACTGCCCACCACCACCCAGTTTGCCCGCAACGCCATGTTCAGCGGCCTCATGCCGTCGGAGATAGAGCGCAAATATCCGCAGTACTGGGTTGGCGAGAACGAGGAGGGCTGGAAGAACCAGTATGAGAACGAACTCCTCGACGAGAACCTGCGCCGCCACGGGCTGGGCATAAAGCACTCGTACCACAAGGTGCTCAACGCCCAGTATGGCCACAAACTGGTTGAACGCATACCGAGCCTCATGCAGAACAGGCTCAACGTTATTATATATAACTTTATAGATATGCTCTCGCACGCTCGCACCGACTCCGACATAGTGCGCGAGCTGGCCGGCGACGAGCGCGCCTACCGCTCGCTCACCCTCTCGTGGCTCGAGCACTCGCCGCTCATGGAGGTCATTGCCGACCTGGCGACACGCGACGTCAACCTGCTCATAACCACCGATCACGGCTCGGTGCGCATAGACAGGCCGGTGCGCGTCAAAGGCGACCGCGAGATAAGCGTCAACCTGCGCTACAAGCAGGGCCGACTGCTCGACTACAACCCGCGCGACGTCTTCGAGGTCAAAGACCCGTCGAAGATATTCCTGCCCCGTCTGCACGTAACCTCGCCCTACATATTCTGCCACGAAAACGACTTTTTTGCCTATCCCAACAACTACAACCAGTATGTGCAGTACTACATGAACACCTTCCAGCACGGCGGCATCTCGCTCGAAGAGTGCTTGGTGCCCTTCATCATGCTGCGCCCAAAATAAAAAAATCGAACCCAATCGGCCGCCAATTAAATTTTTTTGCGTAAATTTGCAAAATCGTTTTTAAACAAACCAAACTATGGAATACAAATATCTGCAGATAGCCCATGAGGGGCCCGTGTGCACCTTGACCATTGCGGCCCCGCAGTCGCTCAACGCACTCAACAGCACCATCCTCAACGAGATGAACAGCTTCATCGGCAGCCTGGACTTCAACTCCACCCGTGTGATGATAATAACCGGTAGCGGCGAAAAGTCGTTTGTGGCCGGAGCCGACATAAGCGAGATGGCAACCCTTGGCCCCCAAGCCGGCGAAGAGTTCGGCAAGCGCGGAGCCGGCGTGTTCCGCCGCATAGAGCAGCTGCCCATCCCGGTCATAGCCGCCGTCAACGGGTTCGCCTTGGGCGGAGGCTGCGAGCTGGCCATGGCATGCGACATACGTATATGCAGCGACAACGCCAAATTCGGCCAGCCCGAGGTGGGACTGGGCATCATACCGGGCTTCAGCGGCACCTACCGTCTGGCCAAACTTGTTGGCATGGGAATGGCCAAACAGCTCATCTACACCGGCTCGGCCATACGTGCCGACGAAGCACTGCGCATAGGCCTCGTCAACGCCGTGTACCCCCAGCCCGAACTGCTGCCGGCAGCCATGCAGATGGCCCAGCAGATATGCAAGAACGCACCGGTGGCAATCAAACTGGCCAAAGACTGCATCAACGCCGAGTATGACCTCGCCGCCGACGAAGCCATAGCCTACGAAAGCGCCAAATTCGGCCAGTGCTTCTCGACCGAAGACCAGAAAAACGGCATGGCCGCCTTCCTGAAAAAGGAGAAAGTACAATTCCAAGGCAAATAAGTCAAACCATTAAAAAATAAAACATTTATCATTATGAAAATCTGCGTTATAGGAACCGGCACCATGGCCAAAGGCATCGTCAAAGCCTTCGCCGCCAAAATGCCCGTCACCATGAAGAGCCGCACCCAGGCCAGCCTCGACAAGGCAATGGGTTCAATTGGCAAAGGCTATGCCAAACTGGTTGAGAAAGGCAAAATGACCCAGGATGCCGTCGACGCCCTGCTGGCCAACATCAGCACCACCACCGACTACACCACCTTTGCCGACGCCGACCTCGTCATCGAAGCCGCCGTCGAGGAAATGCAGCTCAAGAAAGACGTCTTTACCGAGCTCGACGGCATCTGCAAACCCGAGACCGTCTTCGCCACCAACTCGTCGAGCCTCTCCATCACCGAGATAGCCGCCTGCACCAAACGTCCGGCCCAATTCATCGGTATGCACTTCTTCAACCCCGCCGACCGCATGGCACTGGTCGAAGTAATCCGCGGCCAGCTCACCAGCGACGAGGTGTGCAAGAACATCATGGCCCTCGCCACCGAAATCGGCAAGCAGCCCGTCGAAGTCAAAGAGGCTCCCGGCTTCGTGGTCAACCGCATACTTATACCCATGATCAACGAGGCTGTGGGCATCCTGGCCGACGGCATTGCAAGCGCCGAAGACATCGACAAATGTATGCAGCTCGGTGCCAACCACCCCATGGGCCCGCTGGCTTTGGCCGACCTCATCGGCAACGATGTCAACTTGGCCATCATGGAGGTGCTCTACAAAGAATTCGGCGACCCCAAATACCGTCCCCACCCCCTGCTACGCAAGATGGTGCGTGCCGGTCTGCTGGGCCGCAAAACCGGCGAAGGTTTCTACAAATACTAAACCCACCGGCACATAAACAACAGCGAGCGCCAGGAAGTTGAACCTTTTTGGCGCTCGCATTTTTCTGCCATTCGGTTTTTTTTTGTATCTTTGCACCGAAAAACCAAACATCGAAAACAATGAAACAACTGACAATCATACTCATAGCCATAGCCCTGCTGGGCGGTGCCTGCCAACGCAAGCACAACAAGGTGGTCGACACACGTGCCGACGGCTCGCTGCAAGCCGAAAAAATATACAACAGCAAGACCGGCCAGCCCGAGGGCGAGTGGCGCTACTACTACCCCAGCGGCAAACTGTTTGCCACTGCCACATTCGGTACCGAATACCCCACCGGAACCAACTGGCAGTTCTATAAAGAGGACGGGAAGCCCTACTTCTCCGCCACCTACGACTCGCTTACCGTTACCGAGCTGGGCGAGGGCGAGACCCCGGCAACTGTGTGCCTGCACAAAGCCGACACCATAGGCTGGCACCAGTTCTACAGCACCTGTACCCCTCGCAGCAACGGCATAACAGTGGGCGGAGTTCGACAAGGCCGCTGGCTGTTCTACTACCCGAACGGACAGGTCCAGACCGAGGCCACCTTTGTGAACGGACTTGAGGAGGGCCGCTACAACGTCTACCGCGACAACGGCTCGCCCTACTACCTCGGCCAGTACAGTGGCGGCCAGCGCACTGGCACCTGGGAGGTTTACGACCGCGACGGCAACCTTGTGACAACAAAACAATACTAATACCCCATGGACGTCCAACTCGACAACCCCGTATACGCCATTGTTGGCCGCGCCGCCGATGAAATCGGTGTGCAGGCCTATGCTGTGGGCGGAGTTGTTCGCGACTATTTCCTTGGACGTCACTGTACCGATATCGACATTGTGTGCTGCAAGCCGCAACAAGAGCAACCCGACCAAACCAAAAGTCCAGAAACCGACGGCGCGCCGAGCATAGGCATAGAACTGGCCCACGCCGCCGCCAAGGCTGTGAACGATTTGGAACAGAAAGGCTTCAGCGCGACAAAGGTCTCGGTGTTCAAGAATTTCGGCACAGCCTCGTTCAACCTGCACCATAACGGCGAGTTGTGGCAGGTCGAGTTTGTTGGAGCCCGCCGCGAGAGCTACCGCAACGACAGCCGCAAGCCCATTGTCGAAAACGGCACCCTGCAAGACGACCAAAACCGGCGCGATTTTACCATCAACGCAATGGCCGTGGCGCTCAACGCCGACTGCTTCGGCACCCTGCTCGACCCCTTTGGAGGCATACGCGACCTCGATGCCGGATTGCTGCGCACCCCCCTCGAGCCCGACATCACCTTTAGCGACGACCCACTGCGCATGATGCGTGCCGTACGTTTCGCCACCCAGCTACGCTTCCGCATTGCCGACGACACCTTTGCCGCCATAGGCCGCAACGCCAGCCGTATCAGCATCGTCTCGCACGAGCGCATAACCACCGAGCTCAACAAAATAATGCTCTCGCAGGTGCCCTCTATTGGCTTCAAACTACTCGACAAGAGCGGCCTGCTGCCCATCATATTCCCCGAACTGTCGGCCCTCAAAGGCACCGAGACTGTCGAGGGGCGCAGCCACAAGGACAATTTCTACCACACCCTCGAGGTGCTCGACCATGTGGCCTCGAAGAGCGACAATCTATGGCTGCGTTGGGCGGCCCTGCTGCACGACATCGGCAAGCCATGCACCAAACGCTACGACCCTCAATCAGGATGGACCTTCCACGGCCACGAAGCTCGGGGCAGCCGCATGGTGAAACGCATCTTCGCCAACCTGCGCCTGCCGCTCGACGCCAAGATGAAATATGTAGAAAAACTCGTCATGCTTCACCTCAGGCCCATAATCCTGGCCGAAGACGAGGTGACCGACTCGGCGGTGCGCCGACTGCTCTTCGACGCCGGCGACGACATCGACGACCTGATGACACTCTGCGAGGCCGATATTACGTCGAAAAACGAAACCAAGGTGCGACGCTACTTGGCCAACTTCGCCTTGGTGCGCCAAAAATTGGTGGAACTTGAGGAGAAAGACCGCATACGCAACTTCCAGCCACCCGTCTCGGGCGAAGACATCATGACCACTTTCGCCCTGCCGCCGTGCCGTGAAATCGGCATAATCAAAGATGCCATCAAAGACGCCATCCTCGACGGCCGCATACCCAACGACCGCGAGGCAGCCCTGCAGATGATGATGGACGAAGCCGCCAAATTAGGGCTAAAACCAGTATCAACAATCTGAATATCAGTACTTGAGATACAGCACCACCACCATTTGTTCGGAGCCCGTGCATAGACCTCCGACCCCTACCCGACCTTAACCCGACCTTAACCCGAACCTAACCTATCTAACGGACTGATATTCATCACGTTACATCGCATCTGCCAACTGATTGAAAATCAATATATTGACTTTGCGGGTGCGAAATATTTTGCCAGTTTTGAAAAAAAACGTATCTTTGCAGTCGGAAATATATTAAAACATTGGTAATTCCTATGATTTACGCTGTGGAAGACCGGAAAGTTGAGTTGTTGCCTCTTGTTGATAAAATTGTCAACGAAATAGAGCATGGCCGAACACAATTGGCTGTCAATATTAACACGACGGTCAAGAACACATATTGGAATGTTGGTAAATATATTGTGGAATTTGAACAAGCTGGTAATGCTCGAGCGGAATACGGAAAATCTCTTTTGACCAACTTGTCACAGATGCTTCGCGTACGCTTGGGACGTGGATACAGTCGTCCTAACCTGAACAATATGCGCAAGTTTTACCTAATGTACCCAATTTGTCAGACGTCTGACAAATTAACATGGTCGCATATTTGTGAGCTGATAACGATTGACAACCCGTTGGAGCGTGAGTTCTACGAGAAAGAATGTGTGTCTGGCAATTGGGATGTGCGTTCGCTACACCGCCAGATGGAGAGTGGACTCTTTCTTCGATTGGCAGTAAGCAAGGATAAGCAAGGCATACTTCAACTGGCACGTGATGGACAGACCGTGCAAAAGCCGCAGGATGTTGTAAAGAGTACCTACACCCTTGAATTCCTTGGCATGAAAGACATATATTCCGAGAGTGAATTGGAGCAACGTCTAATAGACAATATGCAAACCTTCTTGCTCGAACTTGGCAAAGGATTCTCCCTTTATGGACGACAATATCCGTTGACGATAAACAATCACCATTATCATGTCGATTTGGTTTTTTACCATCGTATATTGCGCTGTTTTATACTTATTGACCCATTAGTGTTTCCTAAAAAAAATTAACAAATAGATATGCTATCCAAAATTCAAGGACAACTGGTTGAATGGAGCACACTCGCTGATGGGCTGGGGTGCTGTGGACAACAATTCCATCATGTTGTCTTTGACGAGCAACGA
>JAIKVZ010000044.1 GCA_024685285.1 Bacteroidales bacterium | reverse complement strand
GGTGTTTGTTGTATTCTTCCTCGATGGTTTCCAGAACCTCGCGGACAGCCTGCAAGTACTCGTTTTCGCCCGGATGTTTGGCCTCCAGGTTAGCCATAATTTCGTTTACTTTCATGATATACAGTGTTTTGTGTTAAAACTAGGTTATCTTTCAGCAGACAAATGTACTAAAAAATTTTGTAACTGTAAAATTTTTTTCAAAAAATTTGCAAAAAAAGCAGCAGCGCGCGTCATAGGACACGCTCTCTGAGGTATTTGCGTAAACGAGCCTCTGTCAGGGCCTGACCGACAGTTCAGGCGTAGCAGGTCTCGACAAAGTTTTGCAGCCTTGGGCGCACGTAGTCGCGCTCCTCCATGAACGACATGTGGCCAACCTTGTCGAGCACCATAATCTCGGCATGGTGCGGCACCAAGGCCTGAGAAACTCCCAATTCGAGAGGTATGCGGGTGTCGCCCTTGCCAAAGACGAAAAGCACCGGCACCTCGAGTTGCTCGAGTACCCTCATACGCGACGGCCGTTGTGCCATGCCCGCCTGCGCGGCCACTATGCTTTCGGCCGACATTTCAAGACACTGATCTTGCAAGTCCTTGATTTCCTGCGAATAGGAACTACGGCGACTCTCGTCGAACAGCGGCGGGATATAGCCCACAATGTAGCCTGCACGGTTCATGCACACCTGCTCGCAGGCCTCGCGACGGCTTTGGCGCTTGTCGGGGCTGTCGGCCAAGGCGTGTGAGTTGAGCAAAGCCAGGCCACGCAGCAGGAAGGGGTAGTTCTCGGCAAAAGCCAGCGCAACATAGCCGCCCATGGAGTGACCGGCCATGACACACTGCTCAACTCCGGCATCGGCCAGCACGGCTCGCACTGCCCTAGCCATAAAATCCATAGTGTGCACCTCGCCGTAGGTGGCGCTCAAACCGTGGCCAGGGAGGTCGATGCACACCACGCGCATGGAGCGCATATACCACAGAGTGTAGGCACTCCACACATCAAGATTTTGCATAAAGCCGTGCAAAAGCACCAGCGTGCGGGGATTTTCGCGCCCTTCGTCGCGGTAATGTATCGTTTTTCCTTCAAATTGCAGGGTGCGGTGTTGTTCCATTGGCCGGATGGGGTTATTTGTGATTAATCGGGGGCAAAATTACGGTTTTTTCCGCAATTCCAAGACCGTTGGTCAAAAAAGAAATCATCAGCCACCTGTTGATAACTTTAAAGAGGGGTCGTGCAGCGGCTTCGACAACGCTCCAAAAGCGGCCAGGCCGCAGCTCTAGTGCCGACATGTGGCAATATTTTTCAACAAAAACACCGCCAAATGATTTTTTTGTTGTATCTTTGCACCCCGAAACACCCCGACCGAAAACAGGATGGAAAACATACGCAACTTCTGCATTATTGCCCATATCGACCATGGGAAAAGCACCCTCGCCGACCGCCTTCTGGAGGTGACCAACACCGTCACCGCCCGCGAAATGCAGGACCAGGTGCTCGATGACATGGAGCTTGAGAAAGAGCGTGGCATCACCATTAAAAGCCACGCCATACAGATGAATTACAAAAACTATGTTCTCAACCTGATTGACACACCGGGGCACGTCGATTTCAGTTATGAGGTGTCACGCGCCATAGCCGCCTGCGAGGGCGCCCTGCTGGTTGTCGACGCCACACAAGGCATACAGGCCCAAACCATCTCTAACCTCTACCTCGCCCTCGAAAACGACCTCGAAATCATCCCCGTGATGAATAAAATCGACCTCGACAGCGCCATGCCCGAAGAGGTTACCGACGAAATTGTAGATCTGCTGGGTTGCCAACCCGACGAAATACTGCGGTGCTCGGCCAAGACCGGCATGGGCGTAGGGGAAGTACTCGAAGCCATTGTGAACCGCATACCCGCACCAAAAGGCGACCCCAAGGCACCGCTGCAGGCCCTTGTCTTCGACTCTGTCTTCAATCCTTTCCGCGGCATTATCAGCTATTTCCGCATAATGAACGGAACACTAAAAACGGGCGACCACGTGAAGTTCTACAGTACCGGCAAGGAATACGACGCCGACGAGGTTGGCGTGTTGCGCCTCAATATGGAGCCCCGCAAAGAGCTCTCGGCTGGCAACGTGGGATACATAATTAGCGGAATAAAAACCTCTAAGGAAGTGCGCGTGGGCGACACCATAACCCACGTAGCCGACCCGTGCGAGAAGCCCATTGAGGGTTTTGAAGCCGTAAAGCCGATGGTCTTTGCCGGAGTCTACCCCGTAGACACCGACGACTACGAGGAGTTGCGTGCCAGCCTTGAAAAGTTGCAACTCAACGATGCCTCGCTCACCTTCGAACCTGAGAGCTCGTTAGCGCTGGGCTTCGGTTTCCGCTGCGGCTTCTTGGGCTTGCTGCATATGGAGATTGTCCAGGAGCGACTTGAGCGCGAGTTCAACATGGACGTAATCACCACCGTGCCCAACGTGCAGTACAAAATCAAACTCACCAACGGCGAGGAAAAGGATGTTTACAACCCTTCGGGGATGCCTGAACCGAACAACATAGCCGAGGTATACGAACCATACATCCACGCCCAAATCATCACAAAGGCCGACTTCATTGGACCCGTCATCAAACTCTGTATGGATAAGCGCGGCCAGCTTAAAAACCAAACCTACCTCACAACCGACCGCATTGAAATCACTTTCGATCTGCCTCTGGGCGAGGTGGTATTCGACTTCTACGACAAACTCAAGTCCATCTCCAAGGGGTATGCCTCATTCGACTATTATGTGAACGGATACCAACCCTCGAAACTCGTCAAGCTCGAGATTCTGCTCAACGGCGACCCCGTCGACGCACTCTCCACCCTCACCTACGTCGACAACGCCTACCCTATCGGTCGCAAGATGTGCGAAAAGCTCAAGGACCTCATACCGCGACAGCAGTTTGATGTGGCCATCCAAGCCGCCATCGGCAGCAAAATCATTGCCCGCGAAACGGTGCGCCAAGTGCGCAAAGACGTCACCGCCAAATGCTATGGCGGCGACATTACCCGTAAACGCAAACTACTCGAAAAACAGAAAGAGGGCAAGAAGCGAATGCGCCAGGTCGGCAACGTCGAAGTGCCGCAGAGTGCATTCCTGGCAGTGCTGAAACTCGATTAATAACAAACAAAACATAGACAACATGAAACACATCGTTACCGTCTTATTTGCCATGCTGGCCACCGTTGCCATACAGGCACAGACCTACAAAATGATTTACCAGGACGACACGCTGAAAAACGGCGACACCATTGTCTTCCAGCCTTCACGCCTTATGGTCGAAAGCCGCACCATCGCCCTGCCGTCGATTTATCTGCTTAAAACCACCGACGACGACGTATTTACCGACAACAACATAACCTACATCCAAGGAACCGGCAACTTCCAAGTACAAGAAGTCTGCGGTGGTGGCAACTGCCCCCAGCCAGGTTCCTACAAATTAATCTCAGGACAGATTGACGCATTGAAACCCCTCTCGCTGCACTACACCTACGAGGGCAACCTGCCTGCTGGCGCCTACGCTATGCATAAATTCACCGTTGGCACCATTGCCGACTCCATGGGTCACGGCATCGGCGACACCGTGGGTGCTCCCCTTGACGCGCTGACAGAGACAACATCGGTCTATGTGATTGTGCACTACGGCGACTACCATCTTGGCATAGACAGCCCCGCCCAAACCACCTTCACACTCAACCCCAGTGTGGTTAGTGCAGGCCAGAACGTGAGCCTCGGCAGCAACCTGCCCGCCTCGGCACAGGTCAACATCTACAGCGCAGACGGTCGCCTGCTCCGCACCGTTGCCGCCACCAACGGCAGCTTCAGCACCTATGGCATGGCCTCCGGGCTCTACCTCATCAACCTCGTGGGCGCCGGCGAGACCTCCACATCACAAAAACTCATAGTGAAATGAAGCGCGCCGACATTATTTTGATAGTTTGCGTGGCCGTAGTGCTCATCCCCTTCTTCATACCGGCCACGGGCTTTTTCGAGGCTTTCAACAACGCCACGGCAAGCCATCCATATATAATGGCCTTCTTCAAGTTTGCCATACTTGCCACCCTCGGCGAGATGATTGCCCTGCGCATACGCAAAGGTGTCTACAACGAGAAAGGCTTCGGCATTGCACCCCGCGCCATAGTGTGGGGCTTTCTCGGAATAGCCATAGCAATGTCCATGGCTATCTTCAAGAGCGGCGTACCCACGTTCCTCGGTTCGGTGGCCGACGCCCTGACCGGCCATAGAGGCCACGCCGCCACATACGCCATGGTGTTCGGCGCCTCGCAGCTTACCTGGGGCAAAGTGGGAATAGCCTTTGCCGTGTCGGTTCTTATGAACAGTATTTTCGCGCCGGTGATGATGACCTTCCACAAGTGCACCGACATACACATACTCGAAAACGGCGGCACGGTGCGCGGACTGCTGCGCCCCATGAAAATGGGAGAGATCCTGTCAAAGAAAGTCGACTGGGAGAAACAGTGGGGCTTTGTAATCAAGAAGACCATTCCCCTCTTCTGGTTTCCCGCCCACACCGTCACCTTCTGCCTGCCCCCCAACCTGCAGGTCCTCTTCGCAGCCCTGCTCGGTGTGGCCTTGGGGTTCATACTTGCCATTGCCAACGGCAAAAAATAGCCGCCACAGATGACAGACAACGCCATTGAAAGAATATTCTCGTTAGAGAGTGTAGACTACGCCGATTTCTGGGGCGCCAACGAGCGTACCCTCGATTTTGTGCGCCTGCTCTTCCCCAAGCTCAAACTCGTGGCAAGGGGAGAGATGCTCAAAGCCATAGGCTCGGCCGACGACATAGACCACTTCGAGGGTATGCTGCAGGCCATGATGGCACACCACGAGCGCAACGGCAGCCTTAACGAAAACGCCATAATGCAGATTATGGAAAGCGGCGGCTCCTCGCCCGACGCCGAGGTGAGCGACGAAATTCTTGTTCACGGCCGCAACGGCCTGTTGGTCAAGGCCCGAACACGCAACCAACGCCGCCTTGTCGATGCCGTGAGAAACAACGACATGGTTTTTGCCGTGGGTCCCGCCGGCACCGGCAAGACCTACACCGCCGTGGCTCTGGCCGTCCGCGCCCTCAAAAACAAAGAGGTGCGGCGCATAATCCTGACCCGTCCGGCCGTCGAAGCCGGCGAGAGCCTCGGCTTCCTGCCAGGCGACCTGCGCGACAAGCTGGACCCCTACCTGCAACCCCTCTACGACGCTCTGCACGACATGATACCACAGCAAAAGCTGGCCACCTATCGCGAAGACGGCACCATCGAGATAGCCCCGCTGGCCTTCATGCGCGGCCGCACCCTCGACAACGCCTTCGTAATACTCGACGAAGCTCAGAACGCCACCTCGTCACAGCTCAAGATGTTCCTGACACGTATGGGCCGCAATGCCAAGTTTGTCATCACTGGCGACCTGACACAAGTCGATCTGCCGCGCCACCAACAGAGTGGACTGATGCAAGCCACGCAGCTGCTGCACGACCTCAAAGGCATAGAAGTGATCACCCTCGACCACACCGACGTGGTGCGGCACCGCTTGGTGACCCAAATCATTAAGGCCTATGACAACCTACCCAAACTGCAAGATTAACCTCGGGTTGCGCATCCTGAACCGGCGGCCTGACGGCTACCACGACCTCGAGACCGTCTTTGTGCCCGTGACAAGCCTCTGCGACGAGCTGGAGATTGCACCCGCCAACGGCGGCGAGACCCGCATGGTGCAGGAGGGGCTGGCCTTGGACAACGCCCCGGCCGACAACCTGTGCCTGCGCGCCTACAACCTGCTGCAAGCCGAGTTCGGGCTGCCGCCTGTCACCATACGCCTGCATAAACGCATACCCTTCGGCTCCGGCCTGGGCGGCGGCAGCAGCGACGCTGCTTTCACCCTCAAGATGCTCAACACCATGTTCGCCCTTGGCTTGGACGACTGCGAGCTGGAGCGCCGCG
The DNA here is from genome assembly GCA_024685285.1 of Bacteroidales bacterium. GTDB lineage: Bacteria > Bacteroidota > Bacteroidia > Bacteroidales > P3 > Colimorpha. The sequence continues at coordinate 1,619 of JAIKVZ010000044.1, read as the reverse complement.
CCGCACGCCTGGGGGCCGACTGCCCCTTCTTTGTGCGCAACCGCACTGCCTACGCCACCGGCATAGGCGACCACCTGCAACCCGTCGACCTGGCCCTTGAACGCTACCGCATAGAGGTCGCCATACCCGAAGGCGAGGCCGTATCGACCCGCGAAGCCTACGCCAGCCTCGACCTGGGCAGCACCCACAAGGCACCCACCCTGCTGCAATCTCTGCAACGACCAGCCTTGGAATGGCGCAACACCGTAATCAACGATTTCGAAGCCACAGTGCTGCCGGCCCACCCCGCCATAGCCGCAATGAAGGCCGAGATGTACCGCCGCGGGGCCGTCTACGCCGCCATGAGCGGCAGCGGCGCAGCCGTCTTCGGCCTCTTCGAGTAAAACCGATTTTCCGGCATCTTTTCCGCAAACTTTCTTTGCGGAATTAAAAATTATTTGTATTTTTGCATTTTGAAACGAAACACCCCACTGCCGCCAAGAAATGTTAAAAATTCTTAAATATTGTTAAATTTTGAGCCGTTTTGGCCTTCTCGTCGTCTATTATATGTGAACTCCAAAATTTGCATTGTTTAAAAATAACAAAAAACATCATAAAACCATGAAAAAAAACATTTACACTCATTACATTTCTGCTTGCCTTATGCACGCTCAGTGCCCAAGACACCGTTAGGTTTGGTGATTGTAGATATTTTTGCTACCCCAATCCCGTCATGTATTATTATAATAGTAATGATTTTGTTGGGGGTATTTTCTTAAATCGATACATTTTATATGCTGCCCAATATACAGATTACAGATAGCCCAATCAATGTATATGGGGTCGCTGTCACTGCCGATGATGGTTTGATGCCATTTATTAAGGTCTATATAGCCCAAATCCATAATGATACATTGTTTATTATAGACTCTTCCTCCAATTGTAGAAAAACAAAACTTTACGAATATAGAGGCGACTATCGGTTATCTCTTGTTCGTGATAGCACGGGTACTACTATTGTGGACAGTACAACTGGCAATCCTCTCTATGACACCACCAAAGTCCAGGCCTATAACTATATGCATTGTATGGAGTTCTATTTCGATTCTGCAGTGCAGATTACCGACACCTTCTTAGTGTCTTTCAGAGCCGATCCTTCTATGTCTGTGCCGACTGGGAAATATCATGCGCCATATGGAGCCAACTGGCAGGAGAATACTTTTCATAATGGATATCTTTTCAACAGATACATCAATCCCCTCGCCCAATTTACACCTGGGTTCAGAGACATTCTTCAACATAGCGGTACCACTGTTACTGCTAAATCAATGTGGGGAGGAGCATTCCCGATAGTGGTTCTCGATGAAGACCTCAGGGACACCACTGGCACTGGCGGCGATGACACTGTAGGCATCAGTGCGGTGACAGGGCAGGCCGCCATTGACATAGTACCCAACCCGACGGACAACGTGACCACGGTGAGCAGCGCGGTGCCGCTACGCATGGTCGAGGCCTACGACGTGGCCGGCCGCCTGCTGCTGCGCCAACCCGCCACGGGCCGCACAGCCAAGATAGACATGAGCGGCTACCGACCGGGCTGCTACATACTCAAAATCCACACCTCTGCCGGCACTGCCCAC
>JAIKVZ010000015.1 GCA_024685285.1 Bacteroidales bacterium | reverse complement strand
CCAGCGTGGGATACTTCTTTCCCTTCTCCATATTGGGAGGAGTGATGAGGCGGTAGTAAAGGTCCGTCTTGCCGTCAGCAGCCTTGATTGTGCCAAGTTCGACACCAGGCATAGCGTAGTCCTTGAGGGGATTTTCAGCCCTGTAGATGTTATAATCGCGGTGATTGGCCGGCTTGTTTATGTTAATAACATAGTTGACCTCACCAGGATTGTCCACAGCACTGAAATAGTCAACCATACGGGTTCCCTCGTCGTTGATGACAACAGTATGGGTGCCTTCCGCTGAATTATAGTTTGTCAGGCATTCCATCGTCCCATTTTTCAGATTCACACGATAGGCATCGCGGCCGTCGAGATTGTTCTTGTTTGCATAGATAAAGATATTCTCGCCTTTCTTGTCGAACTGGATGAAGCCCTCGACCTCGTATTCGCCCTTGGTCACCTGCTTAACCAATGTGCCGTCTATATTATAAAGATATAGGTGCTTGTAGCCGTCGCGCATTGAATACCAGAGGAACTGGTCGCCCTTAGGGGTGAAAATCATAGGCTCGCATGGCTCAACATAACGGGAATTGGTCTCCTCGAAGAGTACCTTCATGAAGGCTCCCGTCACGGCATCGTACTGCTCGAGCCACATGTGGTTCTGCTCGCGGTTCACCTTGGCGATGAAAACATACTGCTCGTCGGGGCTCCAGGCGATATTGGTGAGGTACATCTCGCGCTCATGCACTGTGGTGTCGCGGGCGGTGTTGAGGTAGACGAGCTTCTGTGTGGCGGCATCCCAAACGCCAACGGTCACCTCGTGGCTCTTCATGCCGGCCATCGGGTACTTTATGTTGCGCACCTCGGCTTCGCGGGCTTTGGTGTTGACGAGGGGGTAGTCGACAACCATGCTCTGGTCCATGCGGTAGAAAGCCAGACGGTTGTGCTTGGGCGACCAGAAGAGACCACACTCGATACCGAACTCGTTGCGGTGCACGCTCTCGCCAAGGACAATATTGTAGCCGTCGCCGCGCTCCACTAAGTTGCCGTCGACGTAGAGGTTACCCTCCTTCAACTCAACGCGCTCCTCCAACTTGGGGTCGTTATTCTGTGGTTTGCGCCAATCGAGTTGCTCCTCGCTGAGTTTGAACTCCTTCTTGCCATCGAAGGCGTAGTAGCCCTTGTCCTCGCCGCCCTTGTAGTAGGTGACGGTCTTGCCGTCGGGTGCGAAGATAAAACTCATCATTTCGCGCTGCGGGTAAAGGCTGCGGTCCATCAGCTGATCCCACTTCAACATCTTGTTCTGTGAAACGGCCGCCGGCACAACAGCCAGCAGCATAGCAATTATTAATATCTTCTTTCTCATAAAAATATCTTCTTTTTTCGTTTTCATTTTCTTGATATATTTAATTTGCAAAGATACAAACTTTTTTCCAAACGGTGCAAAAAACACAATAAAAAACGTTTTTTTGCGTTGTTTCTGACAGAAACATTTCTTTTATGGATACCCTTGAACGACTATATCAGGCTTATTCAGCCTCCCTCACTGTAACGACCGACAGCCGCCAGATAACCCCGGGCTGCATATTTTTCGCTTTCAAAGGCGAGCATTTCGACGGCAACACCTTTGTGCCGCAGGCTCTGGCAATGGGAGCGGCCTGCTGTGTGACCACCGACCGCAGTTATGCCACCAACGAGCGTTGTGTGGTGGTTGACGATGTGCTGGAGACCCTACAGTCATTGGCCAAACTCCACCGTAGCAAACTTACAATACCGGTAATTGGAATAACAGGTACCAACGGCAAAACAACTACCAAGGAGCTCGTGACCGCCGTCCTCTCTCGCCGCTACCGCGTTCACGCTACCGCCGGCAACCACAACAATCACTTGGGTGTGCCGCTGACCATACTTTCAACCCCGGCCGACGCCGAACTGCTGATAGTGGAGATGGGGGCCAACCATCCCGGCGAGATTGAGCAACTATGCACCATTGCCAACCCCGACTGCGGACTGATAACCAACGTGGGCCGCGCCCACCTGGAAGGCTTCGGCTCGTTTGAGGGCGTGGTGCACACCAAAACAGAACTATACCGTCACCTTAAGGCTGTGGGCGGCACGATATTTGTTTCGGCCGATAACAACACGCTTATGCGCGAAGCCGAGCGGCTGGCCGGAGTAGCCGAAATGCCCTCGGTGATACCGGCCTACGCCCCCAGTACCCCATTCATATCCAAGCAGACAGGGCTCTCCATGGTTACTTACGGAGCCTCTGAAGAGGCCCAGGTGAAGGGCTCGCTCGTGGGTAGCAACCCCTACATGAAGTTCTATTTTGAGGATGGCGACAATGTGTACACGGTTCAGAGCCAATTGGTTGGCAATTACAACTTCGACAACGCCATGGCCGCCGTGTGCGTTGGGCGCTACTTCGGGGTGGAGCTGTTCGACATCAAGCAGGCCATAGAGCAGTATGCCCCCACGTCAAGCCGCTCGCAGTTCAAACGCACCGCTCACAACGCACTGATTCTTGACTGCTACAACGCCAACCCCACCAGCATGGCTCTGGCTCTGGAGAACTTTGCAACGCTGCGGGCCGACAACCGCTGGGTGGTACTTGGCGGCATGAAAGAGCTGGGAGCCGAAAGCGAGAAGGAGCACCGGAAGATATTCACAGCGCTTGTTGACAGCCCATTCGACCATATAGTACTGATAGGGCCCGAATTTGAGGCCGGTGCTAACGGCAAATGGGGTACGGTTCCCGAAGGGTTGCAATGGTATGCCAACTCGGAGGAGGCTTTGCACAACCTGGAGCGGCAGAACATCACAGGCGCTACGATATTGCTCAAGGGTTCCAACTCGTCGCGCGTTGGTTTGGTCGAAAACGCACTGTAAACAAACAGGGTCAATATTCCCACATATCCATGCTGATATCCAGCAACTTTGCCTCAATGCGATCCGACTCCATAATGGCGTCCTCACCAGTGAGGTATGAGGCGATGGTACGGTTAAAACGATTGGTCTCTCGGGTAACGAAACTTGAATAGTCGTGACTGGTGAATATGTGATCCCACGAGGGCTGGAGTGCTATATTGTTCTCCTGGTAGTATGCAACATGTGAGGCCATTACGTTGCGTACCGCCGTCGACTGCAATGGCACCCAAAATATAGGCAGGCGGCCCATATATACCTCCTCGCTGCCAAACATCTTGAATTCGTCTTTATAAGGCGCTATTGCGATAGCACGAACAAACTGGCGGTCGTCCTGTTTGTCAATAAACCACGCCTCTTTGAGCGAAAACTGCAAAATCTCGCCGGCATCGAATTCGCGCGGGCGGATTATGGTTTGATACTCCTCGCTCTCATCGTCGTCATAGCCAATTTCGAGTCGTATGGTGTCGGGTTTGGTGTAGTTTCGCACAAAGAGCTCATTGTCGATGGGTATCTTGAGTTCGTCGTCCTCGTAGATGGGTATCTCGCCGTTAGCCACCGCCACCCAGAAAAGGTTGGCCAGATTGATTTTGCCGCTGGGGTCGTCGATGTCGAGAGGAAAGTACATGAACTGGTTGTACTCTTCGTGTAGGTCGATTGTGCGCCACACCACGAGTTCCCAAATCACGTCGCTCTCACGCACATAAGGCAGCGGCATGGCACGCTGCAACGCAGTGGCGGTGCGGGCATGGTAGTCGTTCCAGTTGTGCTCAACAGTCTGAGCCTCGGCACACATGGCGCCTAAGGCGGCTATCAAGGCTATGAGCTGACGTGGTTTCATAATTGCGCAAAAAGAGTTAAGAGTCGCTTAGAACTCTTAACTCTTTATATAACGAGGAATATCGCTTTTTAGTATTCCCACATATCAGATTCTATATCAAAAACCTTGTCCTCAATAAGTTGCGACTGGATAATGGCATCCTCGCCAGTGAGGTAGGAGGCAATGGCGCGGTTCTGGCGATTGGTTTCGCGAGTGACGTAGCTGTCGAAACGGCGCTGGATAAAGACATCGTCGTAGGTATTCTCAGCCACGTTGTTGTTCTCGTCATAAGCGTTGGCATTGACGAGCACCTGACGCACACGCATATCGTCCATGGGCACCCAGAAGCTGGTGGCAGGCACCGTAACCTCATCGCCGGCCTGCACATCGTCTTTCTCAAAGCGGAAAGACATGGCCACAATACGTACCTTCTGACGGGTGTCCTGTTTGTCAATATACCAGAACTCCTTGAGCTGCATAACCTTGACCGAAGCAGGGTCGAAGTCGGTGGGCACCACGGTGTCTTTGGTCTCGTAGTCATCCCATTCCTCAACATAGGTCTGCACAGTCTTCTTACTCTTGCCGCTCATCATGGCATAGGCCTTATCCCAATCCTGAGGCACTTTCATGTCATCGTCCTCAAACACCTCTATCTCGCCATTGGCGGCAGCACGGAGGATGAGGTTGACGATACTGATGCGACCTTGGGTGTTGGTAGTGGTATCAACCGGGAAATAGAAGAACTGGTTGTACTTCTCATTGAAGTCGATGTTGCGCCAGATGGCAGTTTCCCAAACAACGTCGCTCTCGCGCAGGAATGGATAGGGTATAGCCCTTTTTCCGACCACCAAGCCTTTCTGGTAGTAGTCGTTGAAGTTACGGCTGTCATCGGCATCGATGATACTCTGGGCGCCAGCGGTAAAACCGAGGGCGAGTACGACAAAGATGTTTAAAAGAATCTTTTTCATAATAGTGGGTATTATTGTTTACTTCTTGATTGTTAGCACGCAGTAGGCCTCTTTCGGCTTGCCGTCGGGCATCATGACCTCGCCGGTGATAAAGATTTTATCGCCTCGGTTGGCTTTCTTGATAGCCGACACACATTCGGCGTTGAGTACATTGCCCTGCACCGTGATGGGACGGTTGTTGACCGAGATTTCGAGGCGCATGACACGCATGGAGCCCTTGGGCAGAGTGAACTCAAAGCCTTTCTGCTTGATAGCATCGACACGGGTGCCGTCGGTGAAATCGCTGCGCGACACCTTGGAACCAGTTTCATAGCCACCAACATTAAGGGTAGGTTCAGGAATCTCCTTGACCCTGGCCTCGTAGCGGCCAAGCGATGAAGTCTTGCCGTTGATAGTGCCGTCGATGTTGATGACAATCTTGCGGCTACCGGCAGTGGGGGTGATGATATATTTCTCGGGACCTGCTCCGGGACTTGGTGCAATGGTACCCTTGCCCTCTACAATTGAAGGCTTGAGTGAGCGCGAGTCAACACCGGGAACCGATATGGTTATGGGGTTGGCAATACCAGCGTAGAGCACCTGCATATTGTCAAGTGACACAACAGCTATCGGTTTGGCCACGAAATAACTATCCTTGATGGGGTACTCTTTGACACCACCATCAGGGTTGGTGACATATGCAGTACCTGTAATAGTCTGGGGTCCAAGATTGTTACAAACCACAGAGTAGTGTACCGAGCCACTGTCGTTACTGGTGCGGGTCTGACCGTTGATGGTGGCCGAGAACTGCTGGTGCGAGTCGTATGCCGCCACGTTGATGTCGGTCTCGTATGTGCCACCCTGTATAATATAGGTAGATTTGGGACGTGAGATCATCGACACCTGGTCGAACTTGAAGTCACCGGCACTAATCTGTTTATAGAGCATATTAACCACATCGAACTCAGCGTTCATAGTCTCTGCTTTCATACGGGTGAGGGTAACCAAAGCGGCACCAGCCACAGTGTTATTGAAATTGAGCATCTCCCAGCTTGTGGGTTTCTTTTCGCTATTGAGTTCAATGCGCTCAACATCAAGGCCTAATGAGACATGAACCGAGTCCTCGCCAAGAATTTCGCGCACACGGTGTTTGTATTCAATAATCTTCTGTTTCAGTTCAACAGCGGCGCCTGAAGTCGGGTTGTCGCCTTCTGCATCGCCAAGGAAGAAGCGTGTGCCTTTATGGTTGTTGTCAAGAGACTGGATCCAACTGAAACCGCCAACACGCATAGCCTCTTTGATACTGTCGAGATTGGGTGTACCGTCGTCGTTCTTTAGCTCTATAACACGTTTCTCCTTAGGATTCTCAGGGTTGGCATAAATCTCGGCTTTGCTGGCGAGTAGACCGACAAAAGAATACTCAACGCTATCGATATAATCGCCCAACTCGGCAGACAGGCGTTTAACCTCCTGAGCCTTATCGTATTTATCCTGCACCTTGTCACGGCTGTTGGTGAGGGCTGTTTCGAAATTGGCATAGGTGTCGTCCAGTTTGACGGCAATGTTCTCATTCGATTTGGTCATGGCATTACCCACGGTTTTGAAACCGTTGACCACTTCGGCGGAGACATTGAGCGCCAACATGGCGGTGTACACGAGGTACATCATCGTAATCATTTTTTGTCGCGGGGTTTCCGGACAGTTTGTAGCACCCATATATTACTCCTTGTTTCTTATTTCAAAATTTCAATGTATTTGCGTTGTCGGTTGTGCTTAGATGCGGGTTTGCATTGCGGCCAGCATATTGCCGTACACATTGTTGAGCTCTGCAACCTTGCGAGTAAGGGCGTCGACCTGCTCTTTGTACTTGAGAATGCCTTCGGCCGAGTCGGCAAAGTTCTTCATCATGAGGTTCATCTTCTCCTCGACATCCTTGTTGACGTTGAGCTGGTTGGAGGCATTTTGTATCTGAAGCTCGTACATTGCATTGATTGAAGCGAGGCTGGCAGACATCTTCTTCATCTCTTCGGCGTATGATACATCGCCACCAGAGAGAGACTGTGCGGTCTCTTTGTAGATTTCGGAAAGGGTCGATACAGCCTCGGGGGCACCCTTCATACTTTCAAGCAGATGGCCGGCAGCTTCAGCAGCGTTATCCATATTGCTCACAAACTTGTTGGTTGCGGCGGCTGCAGAGGACATATTATTCATAGCGTTGGCACTGTCGGCAAGGTTCTGCATACCCTGACCAAGGCGTTCTATAAGGTCTGGACTTATTTTGGCATCGGCCAACATCTGGTCAATACGCTGGGTGAGGGGGTCACTGCTTTTTGAAACCCCTCCGTCATCGAGCTCGTTATCAGCCACCATGCCTGCCAGTTCGGGATATACAAGGCTCCAATCCCACTCTTTGTGAGGAGGTTCGAAAGCCGAGAGGAAGAAGATGACGGTCTCTGTACCCATACCTATGATGAGGAGAATTTCACCGCCAGGCCAGTGGTTAATCTTGAACAGGGCTCCGATAATGACGACGGCTGCACCCCATCCATAGAGTTTTGCCATGAAGTTTTTGTAGGCTTTGCTGCGAACTAAATTGTCTAAGAAGCTCATTGTTTTAGTGTTTTTTGTGTGTTACTTATTATAATGATGTATTTATTCTTTTTTGATTGTTGCTACGCACAATAAATTTGCTATCTCGTCGTTATTTAGGTTTAGCGTGTAACGTTGGATGCTGTACGGAGGTTATCACCCTTGACGCGGCCCAAGTATGGCTGTACGCAACGGAAGCCGATGTACGACTTGGCAGTGTCCTGGAACTCGAAAGTGCGGGTCTGGACCTGGATGAAGTATTTCTGGTCTTTCCAGCTGCCGCCACGGACCACCTTGCACTTCATGGCAATGGGGTCAGACTCCTGGGCATCATAGATATATGTGGGGGTAACTGCGTTGGCAATGTTGTATGTTGAGGCGTTGTATGCATCGAGGCACCACTCGCTTACATTACCGGCCATATCGTAGAGACCGTAGTCGTTGGGGGCATAGTGACCCACCATGAGGGTTTTCACGCCTCCGTCATCGTCATAAGCACCCTTAAGAGGCTCGTAGTTGGCCAGGAAGCAGCCATTGGGGTTGCGTACATACGGGCCGCCCCATGGGTAGGACTGACCGGCTATGCCGCCACGGGCTGCAAACTCCCACTCGGCCTCTGTGGGCAGACGGAAGTCGTTGAGTTGGGAGTAGTTGATGCTCTCCAAGTACTGGTTGAGCAGGTTGGAGCGCCACACACAGAAAGCCTTGGCCTGAAGCCAGCTGATACCAACAACGGGATAGTTGTCGTATGCGGGCGACGAAAAATAGCTGTGGGTGTAGTCGTCGTTCATGCTATACACATAGTCGTGCACCCAGCAAAGAGTGTCGGGATAGACATTGATGACCTCTTTCTTGATGAGCGAACTACGGTTGTTGAGTCCTTTAGGACGCACTGCAAACGAGGTTCCTTTATGCTCATCACGCACGGTGGTGGCCACCTCTTTGCGGGCTGCCTCGCGGTAGTCGACCCAGTAATACTCATAGTTGAGTTTGGAGGCGTCGACAACCATGCGGTGGTTAATGTCTACCAAATAGTAGCCACCGTCGATAAGAGCCTGACGGGTCTCCTGATCACGCCAATCAATCTTGGTCTTTTTGTTGAGGATGGGCGGGTCAAGGGGTTCGCCGTACTGGTCTTCCTCGATGAGAAAACCTTCCTGGCCGGCTTCGCCGAGTATCTTGCGGGCGATGGAGTCGGACACCCAGTAGACAAACTGGCGGTACTCGTTGTTGGTAATTTCGGTTTCGTCCATGAAAAACGACGACACCTGCATTTTACGTGGTGCCGGCACAGTGCCGTAGGTTACGTTCTGGGTTCCGGCGCCCATGGTGAAGTTGCCCTGGTTGATGAAGACCATGCCTTTGAGGTCGATGTCTTCAAAAATGGGGCGATCCTGCACTCCTACGAGTTCGCCTTTGTTTGACGAATTGCAACTGCAGAGCAGTGCTACTGATGCGGCGAGCATGAAAAACAGCTTCTTCATAATATTAAATGTTTTAATTTGTCTTTTACGCAATATTTTTTAAAAAGTTTCGTTTTTATCTCAGATAACGTGTGTTGCCGTATGATGATGGCGGTTTCTTCGGCACGATTACTTTGAAACTGAACTTGAGGTAGAGTTCAATACTGCCGAAACTGCGTCCAGGTTTGTATGTGCCGAGACGCGAAGTTACAAGGTCGTATGCAGCGCCCACTTGGAACTGGCCCACTTCGGGAACCTCCACGTTGGCACCAACCAGCAGAGCCACAGCATCGGTCACGCGGTAGCTGGCTCCAGCCCAGAACAGGTTGCGATAGTCGACCAAACAGGCCACATCGGCCTGCCACGCAGCGAAGTCGCTGGTTTTTACAAGTGCCGAGGGCTTGATTTTAATGGCGGGGTTGTACGGGAACGTATAGTCGTAGCCGCCCATGAAATAGAAGTTGCGGGCGTTCTTGTAGGCAAGGTCTTCGCTGTGCGAGGCCAGCAGGTTCTTCACCGAGAAACCTGCATAGAACAGGCCGGGCACTTGATAGTAGAGGCCTGTGGCGAGGTCGAAGAGCGACGCAGACGTCTTGTCGCCATTGAGCAGCGGGTCGCCGGCTGCCGAAACAGGATTGGAGGGGTCGCCGGTATAGTCATCGTAGCCGTGCAGAAGGCTCTTGTCAAACGTGGCGCTAAGCAGGTCGGCCTCGATAGCGGCCGCCAGAGTTCCGGGGCCCCACACTATGCGGAAGGCATAGTCAAGGTTGATGAGGTTGTTTTTGCGGTAGCCAATCTCTTCGCCGGCCAGCAGCACACCTATACCGCCATGCAGCCAACTCACAGGCAGATCGATGGCGGCCATATACTCTGTGGGGGTTGAACCGGACTCCTCGCCGGAGACAGCGGCATCAAGTTGCAGACCCATCCACTGGTTGCGGTAGAAACCAAAAACGTTGATAGCTCCCGAGCTGCCGGCATAGGCAGGGTTGTAAGTGAGGCGATTGAACATAAATTGTGTGTACTGACCCTCTATTTGTGCCATGGCAACGTTGCTTGCAAGCACCATTATGGCCAAAAGCACCGCTGTAATGGGGGTGCGAGATGGGGTGTTTTTTATGTTTATATCGTGCCTCATTTGGCTGATTATCACAGCAATATGTGCCAAAACCGGTCTCAAAAACGCTGTTTTTCGACACATAGTTTTGACTTGCAAAGATAATAATAATTATTAAAATATAAATTTTTTTTTGCTTTTTTTTGCTTTTTTGCGAACTTGAAGTGGTGTCGGGGTGCGGCTTGCAACGGGCTTTGGACGGGTTTTGGACGGGAAAAACAGGGACGAAAACGGGCCTTGCACCGACGACTGTCGAACCGTACCCGACGTTGACCCGACCTTAATCCGAACCTAACCTATCTAAACCACTGTTTTTCAAGCGGTTATGTTAATTAATATTAAAACATTGATTTTCAGTGCTTTGACCTTTCACGAAGGGTTGCTTCGGGAAATTTGGGGAGCACTTTCTGGCGTAGGGCTTCGACGGTGTGCCGAGACTGCCCGAGACGCAGTATGAGCGATACCCCGTCGGGGGTGTATTCGGCCACATGCTCCACGTTGGGATGGTATTTTTCTGGCAGGTTTTTTAGCATTTCCGTAGCCTCAGCGCGCGATGTGGCGGTGCCAAGGAAGAGGTCGTACAATCCACTGTGCGAGGCTTTTGCGCTCATGCCTGTTTGTTCCTGTGCCTGCTGTTCCGTTGGAGCCTCTGGCACCTCGTCTGGCTCTGCGGCATCCATCTCCTCCCAACGCGACTTCCATTCCGGCCCCAGGAGACGCACCTGCACCGGACGGCTGCCCTTGATGCCCACGGCACGGGCGGCACGGCGGCTCATGTCGAACACACCGCGGCGCGGACAGCGGTCGTTGACCTTGACCAACACCTGCTGGCCTGTGGCGGGGTTGGTTACGAGCACTATGGTACCGAGCTTGATTTTCCAGTGGGCAGCAGTGAGGCGTTTCTGGCTGAACACTTCGCCACTGGCTGTTTTGCGACCCACAAATCGGTCGTGGTAGTAGGTGCCGTGCAGGGGGTATATTGTGGTGGTGTCGGCGGGGTCGTAGTTCTGTGCCATGGTTCTGCCTGCTAATGGCAGCAGCAAAAGTGCCGTGAGTGCTATGGCCTTGATGTTTTTCATAACGGTGGGGGTTACCATGTGAGGGCTTCGGGATGGAACCACTGGCCTTGCAGGCGCAGGGTTTGCTCGATGACGTCGCGTACGCAGCCACGGCCGCCGGGATAGAGCGATATGTAGTCGGCCACCTCCTTGATCTCCACCGCCGCGTCGGCCGGACAGGCGGCCACGCCGCAGTGCTGCATCATCTCGTAGTCGGGCAGGTCGTCGCCCATGCAGAGCACCTGTTCCGGCAGCAGGCCGTTGACTTGCAGAAAGTGGTTGTAAGTCTCCATCTTATGGGCACAGCCAGTGTAAATCTGCTTCACCCCGAGCGATTCCATTCGGTTGTTGATGCTGGGCGAGGTGGCGCCCGATATTACGGCCACGATGTAGCCTTTTTTGACGGCATACTGCACGGCGAATCCGTCTTTGATATTGCCGCAGCGCACGGCCTCGCGGTCGGCATACATCCACACGCTGCCGTCGGTCATCACGCCGTCGAAATCGAACACGAAGGCCTTTATGGGGTGCAGTTTCTCTTTGTAGTTTATCATGGCGGTGCGTTTATGTTGTGCTTGGTTGATGGGTGTCAGGACTTAATATCCAGATAGTCGCAAGTTTGCTCGAATACTTTGCGCCAGCCTTGCCAGCCAAAGAGCTCGCAGAGGTTCTGGTTGTGGATAATGCAGCTGAATGTGCCACCCACCTCGCGCAGTTCGTCAATCATGCTTTTTATGTGCTCATAAGCCTTGTCGGGCGGCAGAGCCATATACTTCTGCAACGTGGTGTCCATGAGACAGAAAGGATGAATTGTGAGTTGAGTTTCGCAGTCGCTCTCCAAGTCATAGAAAGGGTACGGGGTGCCGGTACCGGCCCGCAGGCCCACCGTGTCGGCAAAACCCATTGAATAGTCGTGAACAATGCCGGCATTGGCCAATGCGCGGTATGAGTCTGGCAGGAGCAGACGTAGAAAATGGTAGCGCGAGCGCTTTGTGTCGCGATGAAGCACCTCTGACAGACGAAGCGCCTCCTTGGCTACGAGGGCAGGCTTCTCACGCGACTCGTACGAGGGATGGACACCCACCTTGGCGTAATCTGCCAAGTGTTGCAACAGCTGGCGGAAGTATACATTGTGGTGCGATATAGGCTTGTCGAACATACCGTAGTCGCCCATAAGAGCAAAGAAAACGAGCTTCAAATCGGGGTGTTCCCTGCATACGCCTATAATGTAGTCGAAAGTATCGAACGGGTCGGCCTCGCGGTGGCAGAGCACACGCCAACGGCGGCGCACCTCGGGCAGGTCGCGGCGGTGGAGCCCGTCGCGCATAAAGCCTGTCACTGTGCGGAACACGCCCTTGTGCAGGTAGCAGTAGGCCGAGTCAATGTCGACTGTAATCTCGGCATTGAACTTGCGTTCCGGCAGTTCAAAATCGGGGTAATATCTCTTTATCACCTCGGCCACCATCAGGGCCCAGCGGTCGACCGAGGCTGTACAGGCAAAGCCGCCAGCCACGGCAAGGCTGTCGGCCGCCATAAAACGGCCATGCATATCCTCGCGGTGGGGCAGATACTCCTCGTAGCGGGCCAACATATAGAACGAGGCGGCAAAGGGGTCGAAAGGCAGGTCGGTCTCACGTCCGTATACAGGGAAAAGCACCGGTGTGCCACCATGTGTGAAACAGGCTGGCTCCTGGTCAACAATGGTGGTCTCGAAGAGCAGTTTGTGGGCTTTGAAGAACGGCACCCCGTGCACAACGGCGTGGCCGTAGGCCATCTTGGCGCCAGTATGGCCCTCGAAGAGTGCAAGGTCGGTGGTTATACTGAAATCGAGCTTCAGCACAGTGCGCAGAACCACACCTAAGGTATAGCCTAAGCGGTTTGTTATTTTTGGGGTGTATACTAACAGCATGGTCTTCGCTTTCTGATAAATTCAGAGTGCAAAGATACAACTTTTTTCGGTTTTGGCAACCTTAAGTGCAATTTTTTTTCCGAGCACGATGGCACGATTGGCCGTTTTGATGTGTCCGTAAGGGGCTCCAAAGAGCACCGGATAGTTGTAATCGGCCACGGCTCGCAGCACAATTTCTTCGGCCGTGAGGCCAAACGGGACGGTGTTGTCGTGCATATCGGTCATGCCGCCCACAATAAGTCCTTTGATTTCGCTCAAGGCCCCGCTACGGCGCAAATTGAGCATCATTCGGTCTATGTGGTAGAGGTATTCGTCAAGGTCTTCAATGAGCAATATCTTGCCGCGGGTATCGGGTGCCGTCGGGGTGCCGCTCAGACTGTAGAGTATGGAGAGGTTGCCACCCACCACCTCGGCCTCGGCATAGCCCGGACGGTTCAGATTGTGTGGCTCCACGGTGCAGTCAGTATTTCGGCCGGCAAGTGCATCGAGCATAGAGGTGGCAGCCATAGAGGCAAAGTCGGCCTGGGTTGTTATATCTATCGGCATAGTGGCGTGCAACGAACAGCAGCCCAATCTGTTGAGACACGAATGTAGTACCGTTGCGTCGCTATAGCCCACAATCCATTTCGGGCTCTGCATAAAGCGGTTGAAATCAAGCCTGTCGACAATCCTCACAGTGCCATAGCCGCCGCGAGCGCAAAATATGGCGCGCACACTGCCGTCATCGAGCAAACTTTGCAGGAAGGCTGCGCGGTGCTCATCGGTACCGGCCATCTGGTTGTCCGAGGCGAAGAGGCCGTCGGGTAGCAGCACATCATAACCCTGCCCTTCAAGCAGTTGCACAAAGGGGGCTATTTCGTCGGGCGACACCTTGCGGGCTGTGGCGGCCAGGGCCACTCTGTCGCCCGCACGCAGTGGGGTGGGCATTGTCATAACATTATAACGCAACAAGTGCGGTTTTATTGTTTATAGACCCAAAATAAAATCAGCCACGGCTTTCATGGCCTCCGGGGCGAAAGTCTCCTCGATGAGCATATACTCGTCGGGCGAACCTGTGGTGCAGTGCTGGAAGAGGTGGTTAAGACCTGCAAACACTTGGCATTGAGCCCGTTTCCCAGCGAGTTTTGTAATGCCGGCAAGATTTGGTTCTGCTAACACCTGGCAATCTTTGGTGCCTTGAATCGCGAGGATGGGGCAAGTAACCTTGGGCAGGTATTCGGCGGGGTTGAGTGTCAGGAACGACTGCATCCAACTGTTGCCCATCTGCTTGTACAACTGGTAGACAGCCCCTTTGCCCAAGCCTATGGAGTCGCGCTGCTCGGTGGTGAGACTTTTAGTATAACGTTCCACTATGTCCTTATATTGTGCTTGGGTGGCATTCTTTTCCAACCCAAACACATCGGCCATGACTTTCAATCTAATAGTCACAAGGCTGTCGCTCACACCCTGAGCTTTGAACAAAGCCTCGTTCTGTTGCAGCAGCACATCGCGTCCGGTGCAGCCTTGCCCCGCCATCATCACCACAAACTTGACATCCCGGTTGCGGGCCGCCACCATAGGTGCGATGGCGCCGCCTTCGCTGTGTCCGCCAATTCCCAAACGGTTGGGGTTAATGCGGCTGTTGGTTTTAATCGCGTTGAACATAGCTTCGGCATCCTCGCTGAAAAGTCGGGTGTCGGCTTTTTCCACTTCACCGGTGCTGGCACCCATACCGCGGTCATCGTAGCGCAACACTGCAATGCCGCGAGTAGCCAGGTAGTCGGCCAGCACAAGGAACGGTTTATGCTGCATTATTTCCTCGTCACGATTCTGCTGGCCGCTGCCGCTCACCAACACTATGCAAGGACAGCGAGAGACAGTGCCCTTTGGTATGCTGAGGGTACCCTCGATGTGGACCTTATTGCCTTGGCTGTCAGTATAGTCTGCTGTGATGGTTTCCTCATCGAAACGGTACGGGGGCTGTGGGGTTTGTGGGCGACGCAACGTGAAAATTGTATCAGATGGGTAAAATGTTATTTCCTCCTTTAAGAATCCCTGTTTCCAATGTCCGCTAAAGATACCATCGCGTTGGGTAAGATTGATTTTCAGACCGATAGCCTTGCTTTCCATATCCAGTTTGCCTTCGCTGTATGACCACTTGCTGACAGGAATCGGGGCGGTGGTCTGCATTGGACTGTATAGATCTGCCGACGAATCTGTCAAGTGAATGCATAGTGCCAGACCTGTTTTGGTACTCATGCCTGTCCACCACTGTGCACATACAGTAGTGGACAAGCACATGAGCATAATCGTTGCAACAAAGTTCAATTTTTTCATCGACTGAACATTATTTTTTCGCTGTTGAACATACGGGTCAGACCCCACACTGCGACGCCCGTGTAGACGATATTGGTGGCCATTGTGATAACGACTGGCAGCCACTCCATCTCGTGGGCAAAGACGGCAGTCATCACTTCTATGCTATTGAAGAAGGGTATGAGATAGACTGCAATGTTTGCGGATGCGCCGTCTTGGAACATTGGCAACAGTCCAGCCAACATAACTACCAACATGAACGGCATTACCATGGTGCCGGCATTCTTCACGTCTTTGGCCAACGCCGAAAGCAAACTGACAGCCGATGCCATAATGAGCACCGAGGCGAGGATAACGAGCAGCAACACGATGTAGTCGGAGGTTGTGTAGTGGAAGCCAAGGTCAGCGGCTTCTCCCATGCCCACCATCTTTGGCAGTGAGAGTACTATACCTATGAAGCTGGAGATTCCGCTCAAAAGAGTTATTCCGCTAAGCGAAACAATTTTACCAAGTGCCAGTTCGTTGCGGCGCATAGGGGTGACGAGTAATGTCGCTATAGTGCCACGCTCTTTCTCGCCTGCTATAGCGCTTGGGGCTATAGCCATCACCCCACTGAATAGCATCATGATGATGAGCATGGGCAGTATCTTGCTCCAAATCATAGCACCTATGCTATCATCGCTAGCTTGGTCGAAATGCTGGCCTTCGCTCTGCGGTGCATTGACAGTAAATGGCCGACCATAATTGTTGAGCATTGAACTGACTATCATGTAGACACGGGATGAGGCGTTATTTGTGCTGTTGTAGTATATTTCTACGTTGGGCAACACCGTTGGGTCTATTGGTGAGGTTAAAATATTGTCAAAATCGGCAGGGAAACGCAAAAGCACATCATTTCGGTCCTTATTTTCCAGTTGCTTTATGTCTTCGTCGGTGAACGGTTGCTCTATAACTACTAAACTGCTGTCAATAGAAGTGAGTACAGGTGCCATACTCTGAGGCATATTCTCAACCCGCATAGTAACAACCTCCTCGGCACCTTTTGTAATCATACTTTGGATGCCGTTACCCATTAGACTATAGACAATATAAATAAGCAGGCCTGGCATTATAACCGTGGTGAAAAGCAACTGCCTGTCGCCGAAGAAGCGGGAAAACTCCTTCTTAATAATAGTCAATGTGTTCGATTTCATTCTTCGCCTCCTTTCTCTTGCTTGTAAAGTTCAAAAAAGCGGTCCTCGATGGTCATGCCGCCACAAACTTCGTCCAAAGTGCCGCAAGCCACCAAACGACCATCGATGATTATGCCAACACGGTCGCAGAGCCTCTCAACTAAAGAGAAGATATGGGTAGAGAGGATTATAGTCTTGCCTTCGGCACGCAGCTCCTGCAAATAATCAGTGACTGTGCGTGCAGTGAGCACGTCAAGTCCATTGGTCGGCTCGTCAAAAATGATAACCTCAGGATCATGGACTAACGAGATGACTATGGAGAGTTTCTGCTTCATGCCGGTTGAAAGGTTAGCCACCTTGACCTCGGCAAACTTGTCTATACCGAAGCGGGCAAACATACGCTGCTTGCGCTCAACGGCCACCTCTGGCTCGACATGGTGCAACTGGCTGAAGAAATCGAAAAGGTAGTTCGGTGTGAAGAAGTCTTCGAGTTTCAGTTCAGAGGTAAGGAAGCCTATTTTCTCGCGCACACGCTCCGGCTCGCTTATCACGCTGCATCCGTCAAGCAAGGCATCACCTTGGTCTGGACGTATCAACGTCGAAAGCATACGTAGTGTTGTTGTTTTGCCGGCACCGTTGGGACCCAGCAGACCGAATATCTCGCCACGATAAGCACTAAGAGTAAGCTTGTCGACAGCCACTTTGCGGCGGCTATTGCTACGCTCTATTCGTTGCTGCTTGCGCGAGAGATTGAAGGTCTTGCTCAGGCCCTCAATATGTAGTATTTCTTGTTTTTCTGTCATTGGTAGTTGGTTGTTATTTGTTTTGTTTGCGCAATTTTATCTCTGTGACACAACAGACCACACATAGTGCCACACATATCACAACAATGGCAACCGGGAGCTTCTCGGTTGTCACCACATCGGGCCACACCATCGATGCAGCGATGGCTGCGGAAAGCAATGCCACCAAAAGGACAACAATCCCAGCGCTCATCAGCCGCAGACCTTCGGGGTCGGGAGCGTATTCAATCCGCTCCATGCGCAGGCCGCCATCTTTACGTTTCAATGTGTAGTTGTGGTTCAGCTCCGGATGCACTATACAGTAGGCCAGTAGCACAGCCGTAGCCACCTCGCCCACGGTGAGCAGTGCTATCATGAGCATATTGCCGTCGGCTGGCCAATGGGTTAGCAATAGTGTGGTCTGGGCCAACATTATTATGCCCGACACGATGGACAGAGCCACTAAAATAGTTTTATTGCGCTCTTTCATTTTGATGACTTTTTAGGCATACGTTTGGCACGCTTGAGGGTCTCGGCCAGCATCCATTCTATCTGACCGTTGGTACTGCGGAACTCGTCGGCCGCCCACTTCTCTATGGCTACCAACACCTCCTCGTCGACCCTCAATGCGAAATTTCTCTTCATGGTTTTTTTAGTACAAACTACCGGTGTTGATGACAGGGCTGGGGCCTTCGTCGCCGCAGAGCACCACCATCAGGTTGCTCACCATGGCGGCTTTGCGCTCCTCGTCCATATCGACCACATTGTCGGCGGCAAGTTTCTTAAGCGCCATATCGACCATCGACACAGCACCCTCGACAATCTTTTCGCGAGCGGCAATGATGGCTTCGGCCTGCTGACGCTTAAGCATCACGCTGGCAATCTCTTGGGCGTAGGCCAGGTAGTTGATGCGGGCCTCAATGACCTCTATGCCGGCAATTTCCAAATGTTTGCGAATCTCGGCCTCCAGACGGCGGTTGATTTCGTCACCGCCGTTGCGCAGCGTCACCTCATTCAAATCCTCAAGGTTGTCGTAAGCGTAGAGACTGGCCACCTTGCGCAGTGCCGAATCGCTCTGCACGGCAACAAAGCTGTTGTATGAGGTGGCTTCAACGTCGAAGCAGGCACGGTAAGTGTCTTCCACCTTCCACACCAGCACCAAGCCTATCATGATGGGATTGCCATTGCGGTCGTTGACTTTGATAGGCTCGACATCCATATTGTCGGCGCGGAGGCTGATTTTCTTTTTGGTGTAGAGCGGGTTGATCCAGAAGAAGCCGTTCTGGCGTACAGTGCCTACATACTTGCCGAAGAAGGTGAGCACGCGGGCGTGGTTGGGCTGCACCACGGTAAATCCGCCTAAATGCAAACCCCACAGGAGCCACAACAGCATGTCGGGCAGCACCATCCAGCCATATTCATGCTCTATGCCCACTATCATAATATATAGGGCGCAGAGCAACAGGCCCAAGTTAACCAGGAGATGCACGAAACCATTGTTCGCCGCATTCATTTTTTTTACATTTTCTTTCGATTCCATGTCTTTGATTTTTAATATGTTTTGTTAATTTATTTTGATATTATTCTGATATCATTCTGAGTGCAAAATTACGAACTTTTTTCAAATGTGCAAATTTTTTTTCATATTTTTTTGATTTTTTCTTCCATGGTCCACGGCTGATGCAAACGCAACGGACGGTATAAAACCGCACTATACACACTGGAAATAAAGCAGTTAACCTCTGCATAATGGCTACACAGAGGGACTTTCATCGGTATTTGTTCGGAGGGTGATGGACAGTAAGGCGGTGATGGCCGAAGGCTATCCGATGTTGACCCGACCTTAACCCGAACCTAACCTATCTAAAAATCTTTCTTTCAGGAAATTACATCACACTTAACCCTCAAAATCCTAAATTTCAGTGTATTAGACTCGATTTTCAGTGGATTTGAGGGGCACCCGGCAGGCGTTTTTTGCCTTTGAGTTCACGCACGGTGGCGTAGGGTTCGTTAGGGGTGAGGGTTATCTCGTATTGGTGACGGCCGTCCTTGCTCTGGGTATAGCGTTTGTTGCCATCGCAATAGGGATATAGCGGGCGGGTGCCATAAATGGCATAGCCATTGATGTCCAGCCATTTGCCTATGGCTGCCATACGCTCCAGCGCCTCGGGGGGTAGTTGGCCGTCGGGGTCGGGACCCACGTTGAGCAGCAAGTTGCCGCCCTTGGCCACCACATCACACAGCATGTGTATAAGTGTGACGACGCTTTTGTAGTTGTCGCCTGGCACATAGCTCCAGCTGTCACCCATGGTCATGCAGGTCTCCCACGGGTAGGGCAGCAGGCTGTCGGGCACTTGTTTCTCCGGGGTACGATAGTTCTCGTAGCGGCCGCCGACGCTGCGGTCGACGATAAGCATTGCGGGGTTGGTTTGACGTGCCATTGCGGATATGCGAGGCATATCGACATCCTGCACCTGGCCGCTGCAGCCCAACCACGGGCGGGTCTCGTCGTTCACGCTCCAGTCGGGTCGCACCCAGCCGCCGTCGAGCCAGAGGATGTCGACAGGGCCGTAGTTGCGCACCAGTTCGCCAATTTGGTTGTATGTAAAGTCCTTATAGCGCTGCCAACGGTCGGGGTGGTCGGCAATGGTGTAGTTCACGTTGCGGTCTGGGGTGGCCCATTCGTGCGCCCAGTAGTCATCACAATGCCAGTCGGGTTTAGAGAAATAAAGGCCGAGCCAGAAACCCTGCGAGCGGAAAGCGTCGGCCACGCCGCGTGTGAAATCGGTCTGCGCCGGGCAGTCGGGACCAGTGCAACTGTAGGAGGTGTATTTTGAATCAAACATACAGAAGCCGTCGTGGTGCTTGGTGGTGAAGACAACATATTTCATGCCGGCCTCCTTGGCGGCTTTGGCCCAACCATCGGGGTTGAAATGGCGGGGGTTGAAGGTGCGGTTAAGGTTCTGGTAGGCCTGCTTGTACTCGTAGTAGTCGCCATCGCGTGTGCCCTTAACCGGCCTGCCGTCAGAGCCTATGCGCTCGCGCACAATCCACGACTCGTTGCAGATGCTCCAACTCTCGACCACACCCCACTGCGCGTATATGCCCCAATGCATCATAAAGCCGAACTTAAGGTCCTGCCATTCGCCAATGCGCTGCACAATAGCCGCGTCGGTCTCTGGTATACTGTCAGTCTGAGCCTGGCATAAGGCTAATGGGGCAATAAGTGCTAATACAAACAATATCTTTTTCATAAGATCATTTTTCTATGTTTAATGTTTTCTTGTGTGGTAAATGAAGTGGATATCCTGTAGGTCGCGGTCGTCGCTGCTGAAGCCAACCTGGAGAGTGAGGGGTGTACCGTCGGCAGGCTCTTCCATCCGGCCTGTGGCGGGATTGTATTGGCGCAGCCAGAAGGGGTCGATCTCTATGCGGAACGGTATCTTCTCTTCAAAGCAGGTTGTCATAACCGAGGCGGTGCCAACCAACTGCTTGACGGGTGCGTCGGGGCCTGTGCCTACCACGTAGGCCTGCACCACGGTGCGGTGCTGGGGCGACAGGGGCGCGTCGGTGGCGCATTGGCTCACCAGACCACTAAGCACTAAACTGTCGGCATCGAACTTTGGCGGTCCCCATAACTGATAGAAGCTGTAACTGTAGCCAAAGCCGAACTGGAATAGGACCTGCTCGCGGTCGGCATAGCGGTAGGTGCGTCGCTGCATGGCATAGTCGTCAAAGTCGGGCAGTTGGTCGGTGCCGCGATAGAACGTTACGGGCAAACGGCCAAAGTCGTCGCGTTCGCCATACAGCAGCTGTTTGACAGCTGTGCCCATGGCTTCGCCTCCATACCATGACACTATCACCGCATCGCAAAGGTCCACTACCTCCTCGAGGGCTATGGCCGAGCCAGTACAGAGCACCAGCACCACATTGTAGCCATCGGCTTTCAGCGCCTTGATGTCAGCCACTTGGTTGGCCGGGAGTTCAATGCGCGTGCGGTCGCCACGGTAGAATCCATCCTGTTCAACAGGCAGTTCCTCGCCCTCAAGTTGCGGACTGAGGCCACCAACATATATTGCCGTGGTGCCTCCTTGGCCTGCAAAATCTGCAAGAGCTTCGCCTATAGTAACAGTGTGTCGCGGATTTCCGTTGTAGTTGCCAAGGGGCATAAGGCTATCGTTGAGGTTTGGGCCCTCGAGGCGAAGTAGCTGACCCAACTTAAGAGGTAAAATGCCTGTATTTTTGAGGAGAACCATACTCTGCGCTGCCACATCTACAGGACTCGTAACAATTACCTTATCATCAAAACCCGTAGGGGCCTCCAAAGCCATCCTAACACGCAATATGCGACGCACATGCTCGTCAATCTTGCTCTCCGGCACATAGCCATAGCGCACAGCCTGTCGCAACGCCGGCAAACCGCTGCCGCATTCCAGGTCAACCTCTGAGCCGAATGCGTCACCATAGGCCAACGCAGCGCTAGGATGTGTGCGGTGTCGCGGAATAACGGTGTCGCGCTCATAGGTATCGTTCAGAGCCCAGCAGTCGGTAACTATCAAGCCGTCGTAGTGCCACTGTTGGCGTAACAAATCAAAAAGACGGCGGTTGGTGCAGCAAGGTTCGCCGTTGAGACGGTTGTAGCCGCACATAACCTGCTGAACGTCGCTATTCTTTATTATATATTCAAAAGCAGGCAGATAGGTAGAATAAAAATCAGACTCCCCCACCCTGCTGTCGAACTCGTGGCGCGTACCTTCCGGCCCGCTATGTACGGCGAAGTGCTTGAGGCAGGCTGCGGCAGTAAGCGGCAGGTTGTTTGCAAACCGTGTTGAATGTTGCAAGCCGTTGACACAAGCCAAACCCATCACGGCAGTGAGGTATGGGTCTTCACCATAGGTCTCCATGCCACGACCCCAGCGCGGATCGCGGAAGATATTGATGTTTGGTGTAAAGAATGTAAGTCCGCTGTAGTCGCCACGATAACCGGTATCCTGTGCCTCAAGGTGCTTGCGGCGAGCCTCGGCTGCCACACTGCTGAAGACATCACGCACCATGTCGGGGTTGAATGTAGCTGCCAATGCTATGGGCATAGGGTACACTGTTGCAATACCGGCTCTGCCTACGCCGTGCAAAGCCTCGTTCCACCAGCTATATTCTGGCAACCCTACCCGCTCAATGGCGGGATTACGGTGCTGCATAAGACTCAACTTCTCGTCAAGGGTGAGCTGCCTGAGCAACCGCTCCACCTTGGCCTCAATTACAGTATCTCTATGAGAGAAGGACTGTGATTGACCATTAGCAACGCCAACCACACAAAGCGAGACAATGACTATCAGTACCTTAATCGTTTTCGCAATTCTTTCCATGACTGCAAAGATAATCAAAAAAACGCAGATGTACAAAAAAAAGTGCAACTGCAACAAAATAAGGGTCGCCATAACGGACGACCCTCGCGGAAAAAACAAAATGATGTACTTACTTATTGTGCTTGCTATCTTTTCTTTTGAGCCAACTTGGCCTCGACAGTCATGGTGGCGTGTGGTACCACCATCAGACGCTCTTTGGGGATGAGCTTGCCTGTGACTTTGCAAATGCCGTAAGTGCGATTCTCGATGCGTATGAGAGCATCCTTAAGGTCACGTATAAATTTTTGTTGGCGCGCTGCGAGGCGTGAATTCTCCTCTTTCGAAAGCACATTACTGCCTTCTTCAAGGGTTTTGAACGTTGGAGCGGTGTCGTTCACATCGTTCACATTGCCCGCCACAGCCTCGTTGAGCAGTTCGAGATTGTGCTCAGCCTCAGCAATTTTCTTCAATATCAACTCCTTGAACATCTGCAACTCTTCATCAGAGTAGCAGTTTTTCTCTATCGTGGTATCTTTCTTGGTCTCCATGGCAATATATTTTTGGTGCAAAATTACAAAAAAAACGAGACATTGATAAAAAACATTTCAACAGGCATTGTTATTATCGCCCAAATACAGGTCTATCAACCCATTAGGGGCATCTATGTAGATTATGCGGTGTTCGCGATCCACCTCTTTTATCACTTCATCTATCACCGGAACAAGCACTTCAACATCATTTCTCATGATTTGGAATATCGGTTGCACATACTCCAGCACATCTTTAATAGTGCCTATGTCTCCATAGGCTGAGTCCACAACATTGAACCCGATAACCTCATGAAAGTAGAACTTATTGCCGGTGAGTTTGGGTAGTTGCGAAAGCGGCAGGTACATATCGTGTCCGGCCAAAGCAGCAGATTGTTCCGGAGTAATGTCCTCGAATGTGGCTATAGCCTTGTTGCCGTTGAAGTTGTCCAGGCTAAAAAAGTAGGGTACCAAACCAGCCTTTGTTTCAACAAAGGCCGAATCAAGGTTCAAATAATCCTCCGGCGTATCAACGTCAAGGTATACCACCATCTGGCCTTTGTAACCCCAGGGCTTCGTAATGCGGCCCAATCTGTAACATTCGTCTTTGGTCATGACATTGAGTATATTTGGTTATAAAGAAATGGTGCCATAGCCACAGCGGCCAGACACCATTCCCAATTCTTTTGGCCTTACGCCATGAGATTTACTCGGCGGCAGGAGCTTCACCTTCCTCGGCAGGAGCCTCTTCGGCAGCAGCCTCGGCCTTGGCGGCGGCTTCGGCCTCGATGGCGGCCTGACGCTTGGCGGCTACGGCAGCGGCTTTAGCCTCATTGACCTTCTTCTCGGCATCAAGGCGGGCCTTGCGGTCGTTGCGTGCATTGTTCTCAATCTCGCTCTTGGCGTTGGCTATCTTGGCCTCTTTGGCCTGCAGCCACTCATTGAAACGCACATCGGCAACCTCCTGGCTGATGGCACCTTTCTCAACGCCAATCTGGAGATGGCGGCGGAGCAGGACGCCCTTGTAGGAGAGGATGTGGCGCACGGTATCGGAGGGCTGGGCACCATTCTTGACCCACTCGACGGCACGGTCGAAATTGAGGTCGATGGTGGCAGGATTGGTCAACGGATTGTAGGTGCCTAACTTCTCGATAAATTTTCCATCACGAGGTGCACGACCATCCGCAACAACGATATGGTAGAACGGTTGGTTCTTTTTACCATGGCGCTGAAGTCTAATTCTTGTAGGCATAATGTGTTGGTTTTTAAATTATTATATTTAATTTTTGTTTAAAAAAGCAAATGCAAATATACACTTTTTTTTAAGATTGTAACAATTTTTCTTTCGTCATACGATTTTTTTGAGTATTTTTGCATTTTCAAAACTGCAACCGCAATGGCAAAATCCCGTATAGGCAAAATCGTCACAATCAGCGCTATCGTTGTAGTCGTGGTGCTGGCCGTCTTTGTTTATTTCCGCTTCTTTTTCATCTACAGCAGCGGTATTAACGCAGGCGAAATCAACTATTTCCAGCGCGAAGGCATAATCTTCAAGACTTACGAAGGCAAGATGATACAGAGCGGATTCCGCTCCAACAGTGCATCCCAAGGCGGTCTAAGGTCCAACGAGCTAAAATTCTCGGTCACTGACAAGGCCGTTGCCGACACCCTGATGCGTTGCTCTGGCAAGTATGTGGAGCTGAAATGGAACCGTTACATGGGCACGTTGCCATGGCGTGGAGCCAGCCAATACATTGTTACCGAGGTGGTCTCGGTAAGCCAGCCAGTCAATTCTTGGCAACTATAACACGGCAACGCCCGCGAAAATCCATACGCACCTCGGTCTCGAAACCGAACCCGCGCAGCAATTCCGAGGTCTCGGTTACAAGAGCCTCGTTGATTTCGAGTACCAATAATCCTCGTGAGGTAAGATGGCGTTGAACTAAACTCCCAATAGCCCTATAAAACAGCAGAGGGTCATCATCGGGCACAAACAAAGCCTCGACAGGCTCGTAATCTAACACATTGCGATTCATCGCAGCCTTCTCGCTCTGTCGCACGTACGGTGGATTGGATATAATAAGGTCGAACCGGCCCCAATCCTTTCCGGCATTGGTATTCAGAATATCACACTGCTCAAATTGCACATCCACCCCATTGTAATCAGCGTTGAACCGAGCCATTGCGAGAGCCTGCGACGATATATCAACAGCCATAACCTTAGCCTCTGGCCAACGTCGTTTGAGGGCTATGGCGATGCAGCCACTGCCGGTGCAGAGATCAAGAATACGCCCTGCCTTAAAATCTGTACCTAACAACGAGCCGAGAGCCTCGACCATCTCGGCTGTCTCTGGCCTCGGAATCAGCACTTCCGGTCCTACCTTGAGCCTACAACCGCAGAAATCGACATATCCAATTATGTGTTGCACCGGCTGGTGGCGTTTGAGTCCATCCATAGCGTGGTGAAAGCGCAACATCACACTTTGGTTCACCGGCTCGCGACGATGCAGCAGGTAATCGGCCGTACTCCAACCCATCCATTCGCGGCACATCAAAAGCACCATAGAGTGAACTTCGGGTCGGGTTAAGGTCGGGTCAAGTTCGGAGTGAAGTCGCTCTTCGATGTCGATAAAGCGGTTGCTCTTGAAGCGTAGATTGGTGGTATTCATAGGTCATTGCTTCTTACGGCCGAAATCAGCCGGTATCTCACCCCAATGGTCTGTGTCCCACTTGAGTATCTGCGTGGTGTAATTGTTTTCTCTCAACCAAGCCTCGGCACGATGCACATAGTCCCATAGGTCGGCCGTCGAGGCATCGAGCGGCAACTTGCTCTTGCACTGGCGCGCGCGCACCCACCCTATGGCGTTGACCGAGTCAGAATATAGTATCTGCTTCAATCCATGTTTCTTGAGGTACGAGAGGCCATGCACAATCGCCAGAAACTCACCTATGTTATTAGTTCCTCGCTCGGCACGGTATCGGAAGAGTTCGCTGCCAGTGGCGACATATACCCCACGGTATTCCATCACGCCAGGGTTGCCCGAACAGGCGGCATCGACGGCAATGGCATCTTGCTCAGGACCAGGACCAGTATATGGTTCTTCAAGATCTGCCTGGACCCGTTGCTGGCGGCATTCGGCAAGGACCTCCTCAAACGGACGGTTGAAAGCCTCCTGAGCCTCAGCCAAGGTATCGAAAGACTTATACCTGGCCGCCTTGTGGCCACGCACCTGGCGCTCACAATCGTCCCAACGATCGTATACACCAGGTGCACCACCTTGCCATACAACATAGTATTTCTGTTTTTTGGCCATAACTTTCCGGCTGCAAAATTACAAAAAAAATCCCGTACCAAAAACAAAAAAAACGCGCCACTGATGAGCGCGTTACATTTTTCTAATTTTCCTTGCGACTGTCGCCTGCTGTTTACTCTGCGGGAAGCACGGAAACAAACGAGCGGTCCTCGCGTCCTTTGTGGAACTTGACCACGCCGTCAATCAAAGCAAAGAGAGTGTGATCCTTGCCCATGCCGACATTCTGGCCAGGGTTGTGCACGGTGCCGCGCTGACGCACTATTATGTTGCCGGCAACGCATTTCTGACCGCCAAAAATTTTAACGCCCAAGCGTTTGCTCTCGGACTCGCGACCGTTACTGGAACTACCTACACCTTTTTTATGAGCCATAATATAGTGTTTTTAAAAGGTTTGTAACTTTGTTTTATTAATTGATGCTATCAATTTTGATTTGGGTCAGGTAATCACGATGACCATTCATTTTCTGATAGCCTTTGCGACGTATTTTCTTGAAGACCAAAACCTTGTCACCTTTGAGATGGCGCAGCACGGTGGCCTTAACCGAAGCACCGGCTATGTAAGGTTTGCCAATCTCGACGTTGCCGTCGCTGTCTTTGAGCATCACGGTGTCAAAAGAAACTTCGCTACCCTCGTCATTCTTCAGACGGTTGACGAAGATCTTCTGATCTTGAGCGACCTTGAATTGCTTTCCTGCGATTTCTACAATTGCGTACATTTTGTTATAAATATCTGGTTTTTAACTTTTTGCACAATACATATACGCCATTTCTTTGACGTTAAACGAGTTGCAAAATTACAACTTTTTTCTTATTCCACAAAAAAAATGCAAAAAAAAATTACACAAAATTACATTCCTAAGAATAAATAGAAACTATTCTATACCAAGTTTACGGGCTTCCCGTAGCACTGCTTCTGGGTCTGCTGGTATTGTTGGCATTGTGGAGGATGTACTTCCGTCGATGCTTAGGTGGATAAGCTGCTTGGCTGTGCCTGCAAACACGCCAAGAGCACCATGTACATTACCCGTCACCTGCGAGGGCTCGGCAAATAACGATGTGCTGCTCTGTGCTCGGGCCACCTGCTGCAAATAATCGTAACGCTCCGGCGTTACCGATTCTACGCTTAGCGAGTAGTCGTGTATGTACGGCTCCACTTCATTGGTATCGACCAACTTGAGCACCATAAGGGTTATATTATAGCCTCGTCCGTCGATAAGCTCATCGCTGCATAGCAACCTTTCATAAAAATAGCCACCCATTGGCTCCATGCCACGCACCGAGGGATCGGTCACCAGCGGGTCAAAACACATAAAGTATGGGTTGTATACTGTATCAATAGTGTCGAAAGTCTTTGTAAAACTATTATAGTGCAAGCCACTGTCTCGTTCCACCACATTGATATGATACATCTGCTTTAAGTCTGCCGCATCGTCAAGGCGGAACTTAATCATAACCATACGGAACAGGGTGCTGTCAAGGCGTGCGCTGACATTGTTCACAACTGACATTGCCGGCACATATGTCGAGGCCGAGGCACTGAGGCCAGCACCGGTGGCACGCACCTCAAGCGAATCGCCTGCAGTGGCTGTATATCCAAAGAAGTAGTTGCAGCCGCTCACCGAATCGGGGCTCAGCGGCACGTGGTTGACATATAGGGTAAGTTGCGCGTCTGATAGGGGGTGGTTATAGTCGTCAAGGAAGAAACGCGCCGTTGTGAAGTTGATAAAAACGCGATTGCCGTTGGAAGGCATGGCGTTGAGTACCAAATGTTGCTCAAGTTGGTTCTCGTCAACATCAAGAACCTCCTCGCACGAAACTATAAGTAACGGTAGCGTCGCAACAAGCGCCAAGCACCACATACGAAATATGTGTCGATTTATGGAACGGTTGGGGCGATTATGTTTGCTATTTTTCATAGGTCGCTGAGGGTTAAAAATAGAGCGTATATGCCACCGAGGGCAGTATTGGGAATAACGATAGTTTGACCAAAGCCGAGTTGTAGCCTGCCGAAGAATAACGGCGGCTCCTATATATCATGTACGGGTTTTTGCGATTATACAAATTATATATGCTTACATTGATGGTGCGGTGCATTCCTTTGCGTTTGAACTGACGATGGAAGTTGGCACCGATATCCATGCGATGATAGTCAGGCATACGGAAATTATTGCGGCTGTCGATATATTGTAGGTTGCCAAGGCGGCCTGCCAAGTCGGGGTCATCGTAGTATGCAGGGTCGTCGAACACGACATTATATTGCTGCAAGGCCAAGGTCGAGGCATTTCCAGTGCTGTAGACCCATGTTGCACTAAAGTCTATATTGTTGTTAACCTTGTATGAAAGCACAATGGAGAGATCGTGCCGACGGTCGTATTTTGCAGGGAACGGGCGACCTCCGTTGAGTTCCTGGCCCGGACGGTTGAAAATATGCATGGTGCGACTATAGGTATAGCCCACCCAGCCGGTAAGTTGGCCAATGTTGCGCTGCACCAAGAACTCCACGCCGTATGAGTAACCGTCACCAGATACCACCAAATTCTCCCACCCTGCCGAAGAACCGAAAAACGAAGCTCCGTCCTTATACTCTATTAGGTTCGTCATGTGTTTGTAATAGCCCTCGATAGAAAAATCGGCTATGCCACTGCGGCTGTAGGATATGCCTGCCGCTACCTGATGCGACTCCATGGGGGCGATATTCTTGGTAACGGGCACCCATAAATCGGTCGGCATACTGACACTGGTAGTCGAGAGCAGGTGCATATACTGCTTCATATAAGCATAGCCGGCTTTGAGGGAGAGGTCGTCAGCCAACAAAAAGCGTCCCGATATTCGAGGCTGAAGTGATGGGTAAAGGGTATCCTCAACACCGAATGCGCTGGCGTGCAGACCGAGATTGAGCTTGATGTGTTCACCAACCTCCCAGTCGTCCTCGGCATAGGCAACCATCTCGGTGGCAAACACTTTGCTGGCGTTGAGGGTAGTGTCCATCTTGAGTTTTGAGCCCATCTGCACCTGGTCAAAATAGTTTATCGAAGCACTCATCACTTCGGGGGTGAAGAAATGTCGAGTGACGTATGTGCCGAAACGCACGTCATGCTCCGGAACGGGATTATAGTTAAAATCGGCGCGTAACGACACGTCTTTGATGCCAGAACTGTAATCGCCGTTCATTGTCGATATATCCTCCTGTCCGTCAATCTCTGCCACCTTTCTGATATTGCCGGTGATAATGTTATTGTATTGAGTATAGGCGGCGGTAAGGTCGAAGAAGAGCTTATGCGACAAGGCGTAATTCCACCTCAGAGCACCTATAAGGTTACCCCACTGGTTGCGGAAGCCAAGGGTTTGGTCCTCCATGAGGCTCGACATCATATTCACCCTGCCGTACACATCGTCCTTACCTGTATAGAATGTTGCATATACGCGGCTGCGGTCATTGAACTTATGGCTAACCTTGGCGTTGATGTCGTAAAAATAGTAACCACCTCCAAGCTCGCTATCGGCGGCTGT
This sequence comes from Bacteroidales bacterium, assembly GCA_024685285.1. Lineage (GTDB taxonomy): Bacteria > Bacteroidota > Bacteroidia > Bacteroidales > P3 > Colimorpha. The sequence goes on along the minus strand of JAIKVZ010000015.1, from coordinate 10,034 downwards.
AGAGTCAACTGTGCCCGAAATCCTTGGTATAAGCCACAGCATGATGGGAGCCATATAGAGGTCGGCGTATGTGCGGCGAGCCGACACGCTGAAGGTGGTGCGTTCCTTGACAATAGGCCCTTCGAGGTTGATCTTGGCCGAGATGAGGCCCACCGAGGCGTTGCCATGCATCTCCTTGTCATTGCCGTTATTGGTGGCCACGTCAAGCACCGACGAGAGGCGACCGCCAAAACGCGCCGGAAAGGAGCCCTTGTAGAGGGTTACCGTCTTCACGGCATCGGTGTTGAACGCCGAGAAAAAGCCACCCATGTGGTTGACGTTGTAAAGCGGTATGCCATCGAGCAGAAACAGGTTTTCGTCGGGACCGCCTCCACGCACATACATACCACTGTTGCCCTCCGAACCGCTCTGCACCCCGGGCATAAGCTGCAACGCCTTGATAAGGTCGGCTTCGCCAAACATCACCGGCACAGCCTTGATCTGCTCCACGGTAACCTGCGTGGCACTCATCTGCGACGAGCGTGTATCACCGGGCCTCTCGGCCGTGATAACCACCTCGTCAAGCTGTACAGAAGGTTTGAGATTGACATTGATGGCAGTATTTTTGGCAAGTTTGAAACTGAAAAGCTGAGGTTCATAGCCGATATATACCACACGCAGAGCCACCGAGTCAGCTTTGAGGGTGAGCGAGTAACGCCCGTTGACATTGGTTACGGTGCCCTTGCCGGAACGGAGGTCTTGAACAGTGGCGCCTATGAGCGTCTCGCCGGTTGCACGGTCGACAACGGTGCCCGAAATCGTGAAAGCCTGCCCCCACAGCACCGCCGGCAGCAGAACCATGAAACAGCATATCAGCTTGGTTATATCACACTTACGCAACATTGCAAACACTCCTGACAACATTCAACACACTCGTCTTCGAGGGTGCAAAATTAGTTCTTTTTTCCGAACCTGCAAAATATTTCGCAGCCGTAAACCCAATATGTTGATTATCAGTTATTTGGCAAATACAATATAACGCGTTGAATATCAATCCGTTAGATAGGTTAGGTTCAGGTTAAGGTCGGGTTGAGGTCGGGTCAACATCGGAGGGGTACCCACGGCCACCGATGTTTTGGCGGTTACGGGGCGACCTGTGTACGTCAAATAGCCGATTGTTAGGTAGTTATCTACCGGATCTTCTCCGCTTCGCTAACGCCACCGGCAATGGCTTCACCTGGTTACCGCAACCTTGTGGGCCGGCAGGGTGCCGACTTTGACTATATACACACCTGGCGTCAAGTCACGGTTGTCTACTGGTCGGCCAACAATATCAAACACTTGTATTGTTGCGCCTTCAAACCCTTCAACGATAATATGTCCGTCGATTGAATAGGCATTTATGTTGCCGCTGTCAATAATGTCAATGCCCTCGAGGCTTTCAAAATAGGCAATGAACGTGGTGTCTGAAACAATAGGCACAGAACGATCGGCCTCGGTGTTGCCATCGCTCCAGCGCACAAAGCGGTAGCCCTCGCGTGCGGTGGCTCTGATGGCGGCATGTGGATTTAAACACGTGGGCAATGCATCTACCTGTGTTGAACCCATCCGCTCGTCGGCAGGAATCGCAACTATTCGGAAATTCATCTCCTCCTCAAAATTTCTGAAGCGATTCCATGCTGAGAGGTACAAATCCGAACTGCCACACGGTACGAAAACTTGAATTTCATTTGATACACCGTAAAATACAGATTCGTACAATGTCGGCGGCACGCTGTTCAGCGAGTGTATCTCCACTATGTTGACACAATTGAATGCATATCTGCCTATTGCAGACACATTTCTGCCAATCGTTAAAAAATAAAGACCACTACAGCCGGAAAAGGCATAATCACCTATTGAATCTACGCTGTTGGGTATGACGACTGTCCGCAGCCCACTGCAACCCTTTAAGGCATATTCTTCTATAGTTCTGACGCCGTCGGGAATAACCGTGTTGCTGCAGCCCTTAATCAGGTTGCCGGTGGCGGTCTCAATAAGGGCATTGCAATTGTTACGGCTGTCGTATACCACATTGCTGTCGTCAACAACAATAGATGTCAGCCCGGTGCAATCTATAAAAGCATATTTGCCTATTGAAGTAACACTGTTAGGTATAGAAAGGGCTGTCAACCCACCGCAGTACGCAAAAGCCCCTCTGCCTATCGTAGTGACACTATTAGGTATGGAAATGGCAGTCAGTCCTCTGCAGTAGGCAAATGCCTCTCTGCCTATGGTTGTGACGCTGTTAGGTATGGAAATGGCAGTCAGTCCATTGCAGTACCTAAAAGCCTCGCTGCCTATGGAAGTGACACTATTAGGTATGGTAATGGCGGTCAGCCCATTGCAGTAGGCAAAAGCCGCGCTATCTATAGAAATGACACTATTAGGTATGGCAATGGCCGTCAGCCCGCTGCAGTAGGCAAAAGCCTCGCTGCCTATAGAAGTGACACTGTTAGGTATATCAATGGCAGTCAGCCCCCTGCAGTAGGCAAAAGCCTCTCTGCCTATGGTTGTGAGCCCGCTGCCGAATGAAACTGATGCCAGTCCAAAACATCTATTAAAAGCCTCGTCGCCAATTGATCTAACACTGTCGCCCATGGTTACAGAGGTCAAACTTGTGTTGTAGTAAAAAATTCTGGGGCCAATCGTGTCAACCGTGGAGGGTATAGTTACCGAAACTTCCGTACCTCTGTACGCCTGCAAGTAGTGCTTTGTGGAATCGGAAAAAATATAATCGCCATCAATAAAGCCATTCACCGACAACGCACCCCAAGGGCTTCCTGTGGCACTGCCATGATATACAACATAGCGCACATTGTAAAAAGCATCAACGCCTATCGAATCAACGCTGTTTGGAACCGTGATTGATGTCAAACCAGTACGACCGTATAAGGCGTTGTTATCTATTATTTTAACAGCATATGTCGTTCCGTTATCGGTGACACTGTCGGGGATGACAAGCGTGCCCTCACAGGGATAGCTGCTATACAATGTCACGCTAACACCATCGTCATTGACCTTATAGCAGAGCTCTATGTCGTTGTCGGTAGTGGCGCAAAACCTATGCGGAAACTGTGCGAACGCCTGCGGCGCGAGGGCTGCCAAGAGCATGAAAGCCGCGAAAATCGACGTTACTTTCTTCATATAATTTGCCTTTAACATATATATGACGGCGAGAAGACCAAATCGGCTCTAATTTTAACATTTCTTTTGCCGCACCCTGTCGCCATGGTGGAAACGACACTGCAAAAATACAAACAATTTCGCAAATTGACAAAAAAATATTTTCCATACCCGACAGTGAAGCCATTGCCGGTGGCAATGGCTTCACGTTTATAGCAATTTAACTGAGTTTTAGCCGCACTGCAGGAAGCGCTCAACCAACTGGAGAGTCTTCTCGGGGTCGTTGCCAATATCGGCGCGCAGCGTGCTGTCGTTGAACGAGCGCAGGCCTTTGATGATGCCGTCGATGAGGCGTGGGTCGAAAATGCCGTCTTTCTCATACACGGCACGGTCGCGTTCCAGCAGGTCGGCGCTGGCGGCGCAGCTGTCGGGCAGCACTGCAAGGCGGTTGAGGATGTCCTCGTGCTCGAAGATATTGACACTCACATAGCGGTCTTTGGCATACTGCACTGCGTTCTCCATTTCGAAGCCGTGGCGTGCGGCCACGGTCATGCCAGCCAGTAGCAGGTAGACGTTGGCCGAGCCGTCGGGGGTGCGCAGTTCGATGGTCTGTTTGTGGCTGAAATCCACGGGGTCGTTCTTCTCCAACGGATTGGCATGGGCCATCATGTTGCCACTGTCCTTATTCCAACCCAGCGGCACACGCACCATGGCGCTGCGGTTGCGGTCGCCCCAGCAGATGTTGGTGGGAGCCTCCTGGTGAGGCACCAGACGGAAGTAGCTGGTGGGGTTGGTGTTGCCGAAGGCGGTGAGAGAACCCGCCAGGTCGAGAATGCCGGCAATGGTCTTGTGGGCCACATCGGTGAGGCCGTCGGGACCTATATACATATTCTTGCCGTCTTTGCTAACACGGGTGTGTACATGCATTCCGCTACCGGCTTTGCCAACGGTAATCTTGGGGGCAAAGGTGACGGTGATGCCGTATTCGTATGCCAGTTCGCGCATCATCCACTTGGCTATGACCAGCTGATCGGCGGCCTGCTCCAAGTGTGTTGGCAGGAACTCGATCTCGTTCTGCTCATACATTAGGTCGCCCATCGTGAAGTTGCCCACCTCGGAGTGGCCGTACTTGATTTCGCCGCCGGCGGCAGCGATAAGACGCATGGCCTCGGTGCGGAAAGCACCGAACTTGCAGAAAGGCTTGCTCTCGTGGTAGCCGCGCTGGTCTTCGGGAAGGTAGTTCTCCTCTTTGGGGGCTATGACATAGTATTCAAGCTCGCCCATAACCTCGAACTCCATGCCGCCCGTGGCCTCGCTGAAAGCGCGCCCGGCCTTGGCCAGAGTGTATTCGGGGGCCATGCTGAACGGCTCGCCGTCCTTGGTGTAGAACGAGCATAGCAGGTCAAGGGTGGGCACCTTGGTAAAGGGGTCGAGGAAAGCCGTGCGAAAACGCGGAATGACGTAGAGGTCGCTGTTGCCGGCCTCGAGGTAGGGGAAGAGGCTGGAGCCGTCAACGCGCTCGCCGCTGGTGAGCACCTCGTCGGCGTGTTCAAAGCTCTGGATGACAAAGTTGAGCGTCTTCAGACGCCCGTCGTTAGCCAGGTAGCGGAAGTTGATCATCTCTATTTGGAACTCCTCGATGACCTTGAGGATGTCGGCCTTGGTGAATTCTGCCATCGGCTTCTGCAGAAAACGGACAAGGCTGTTAGGGTTGAATTTCAATTCGTCCTGTCTCATATATTTTTGTTGTTAGAATTGGGACTGCAAAGGTACAACAAAAAAGTGATATGACAAAATAAATTTTTGTATTTGACCTTTTTACTTGTCGTTCACCATGATTTCGTCGCAGAAAATATAGGAGGGCTGGCCCGCCGACGGATGCCATTGCGGCAACACGCCGGCATAGCGGGCCACCACACGCAGATGGCGTGTGCGAAGTCCCAGGCGGCGCATGCTCACGGGCTGCACCACTGGGCCGTTGCAGCGCCAGTCGGGGTCAAGATGCTCGGTGTGTGCCAACTGCCAATGACGCCCGTCGGAGGAGGTGTAGAGCTCGACAACACGCGGCGAAAGTATCCAGTCTCTCGAGAATTGCAGAAAGCGCATCGACACCGTTTCGACCTTCATGGTGCTGCCGAGGTCGAGAGCAGCGTCGAGGTCGCACCCTTGGAAACCCTGCCAGTGGCCGTCGGCGTAATCAATGTCCGAACCCAACTGGCCATCGGTGAGGGCACCAATGCCGCCGGCACGGTAGACTTCGCGATAGGTGTTGGGGTCATGGCCGAGTTTGACCTTGGCGCCGAGTGCCTTGTGAACGGGCAGATAATGCTCGCTATATACCGGCTCGCCCCATTGGTTGTAGGCCACCGTCTTCACGACGCAGCTACGCTCAGGTTCGAATGGGGCCGTGTATGGCGTTGCGGCGCGCGAGGGTGTGCTGCCGTCAAGGGTGTAGTATATGTCGGTACCGCCGAGGGGTGTACTCAGTTCAACGGCTCTGCCGTTGAGGTGCACACGCACGCGGTATGGGGCTTGAAGCACTTGGCGGCCCAAAGCATCGTAGCGTGCTGCCACCACATCGCGCCAGTGGTCGGTGCATTCGGCATCCCACAGGTGCAGATACTCGCGTTTGAGGTCGAGCAGGCTCTGCATGAAGGCGCGCTGCTCTTGCTCGTAAATCTCAGGACTGGAGCCCGACGCCAGCGCCGCTGCAAGCAACTGTTTGCGGGCGGTGAGGCGTATGCGGTGCAGGGCGTAGAGGGCGTGTGGGGTGAGGCTGTCGGCCGGCAGAGAGTCGATGGCGGCAATCACACGCGCGGCACGCAGTGTGTCTGGACGCTCGGGCAGGGGCTCGTAGAGGGCCGGCACATCGAACCAATCGCCCACGTCGGCATTGCGGCGCAGGCTCTGCAACGCTCGCAGCGATGTAGGCTCGCGGGGTCCGTAGTAGCGCGTATATGTAAGCTCGAACTGGCGCCAACGGTAAGCCAGCTCAGCATCGGCGGCATCGGGGTCGGTGGCCTCAATGGGGTGCCAGGCCATCTCGGCAGCCCATGCCATGGCGTATGGGCAGGCACCAAACAGGGCCTCGCCTGCATCGTCCCATGCCGTAATCGTAAAGCCATCAGCACCGGCGGCGTGACCGTCGCGAGCCAGGAAGGCTATGTTTTTAATCCATGCTTCGGGGTCTGGAGCCACGGTGCCCGACTGGCTGACGCTGGCGGCAACCCAAAAATTGACACGCTGGTCGGCAAAGGGTTTCAACGCCTCGGCATAACTCGCCTGCGGGCCGTACATCCAAGCTACGTATGTTATTGACGATGGCAGTTGGCCAATCATCGACGGCTTCTTGGCAACTATGTCGCCCCACATTAGCAGTCGGAACCCGTAGTTTCTGAGCATTTTGGCCACGCGCTTGATGTGTCGGCAATAGACCTCGTCGGCACCGAGGCTGTCGACGTAGCGGCGTGCGCGACCGCTGCCGAGGGCCTCGGTCTCGTCGGCATTGATGTGGAAAAACGACGACTTGAGGTTGGCACGCGCCACCTCATTGAGCCTCTGCTTTAGGAAACCATATGTCTCCTCGGCGGCGGGGTTGAGGGTGGCTGGCGTGTCCATCATGTCGGCATAAAACGGGCTCGACAGCACCTTCTCGTAATGGGCTAAGCATTGCAGGTTGGGAATGAGCGAGGGGTGGTCGGCCGCAGTGGGCAGGCTACGTGCCGAAAGGGGTGCCACGTCGGGCATCGAGTCGCTGTAGAAAGTGTGTTCGGTGTAATAAGTATTGGCGTTAAATTGCAGACGTTCAGCCTTTTCGAGCCAGGCCAAGGCAAACTGTCTTGAGGGAATGGGGCCGCGGCTGACATCGTCTAGGAACCCACGGTAGCGGAACGCGGGCCAGTCAGTCAGGGTCATGCATGGCAGGCTGTCGTGCCAAGCCTCGGCAAGGCGCTCCAAAGTGCGCATACCATACTCGTAGCCATCAAGGTCCACATACTCCACCATCACCCCCGAGGCATTGATTATCAAACGATAAGCCAAATCCTGGTTTGCGGCGCCGCCTATCGAGGAAACCATTCGGTGCTGAACTGGGTAGCTACCGGTAAGGAAGCCCTCGGCACGCTCCACACGCTGGGGCGAGGGCAGCAAACGGGTGTTGAAAGTCTGGGCAGAAAGGGCAAACGCCGCCATACAACACGCTGTAAATATGAAAATTGCACGCTTCATAATTGGGTCAAAACAGTTTAAATATCGGTGCAAAGATAGTAAAAATAGCTCACTTGTCGGCGTTTTTTTAAATCATGTCCGAAGCATACCCGACCTCAACCCGACCTTAACCCGAACCTAACCTATCTAACATCTTGATTTTCATAAAGTTATATTATTTATACTTAATCGACTGGATTTCAACAATTTAAGGATTATTGAAGGTTGGCTTGCTTTATTCGGAAAAAAAATGTATCTTTGTCTGTGCCTTTTGTTTTTGAAAATTGAGACAATATGTTGAAAATCAAACGTGGACTCGACATCAAGATGGATGGCGGGGCGCGAAAAACCATAGTTGACGCCACTTTTGTGGAGCGCTGCGCCGTGATGCCGCCCGACTATGTGGGGCTGACGCCGCGCCTGCTTGTGGCCGAAGGCGACCGGGTGGAGTGCGGACAGCCGCTGCTGGCCGACAAGGCCGACCCGAGGGTGCTCTACACCTCGCCGGTGGGTGGCACCGTGAGTGCGGTGGTGCGTGGCGAAAAGCGTGCTCTGCTGGCCGTCGAGGTTCTGCGCGACCCGGCCATGCAGCAGTGGGCTCCGGTCGACACAACCGCTCCGCTGCGCGAAATGATGCTCCAGACAGGCCTCTGGACCCTTCTGCGCCGCCGCCCCTTCGGCACTGTGCCCTCGCCCGACGGCAAGCCTAAATCCATCTTTGTAAGCTGTTTCGACTCGGCACCGCTGGCTCCCGACTACGATTTTGTGCTCCGCGAGCGACACGATGAGCTGGCCGCCGGCTTTCGGGCCGTAGCCTCGCTTGCCGAGGGTGTTACACACATCTGTCTGCACCCCGGCCAAGAGCTTGAGGCTGTGGCCAACAGCGTGGCAGTCAAGGGCAGCCGCGTTGCTGTGCACCTCGTCGAAGGCCCCCACCCTGCTGGCAATGTGGGCACGCAGATTGCCTTGATTGACCCCATTAACAAAGGCGAAGAGGTTTGGACCATTGGAGTGCAGGAGGTGGCCCTCATAGGGCGCACACTGCTCACCGGTCGCTACTGTCCCGAGCGCGTGGTGGCGCTCACGGGGCCCGCAGCCGTCCACCCTCAATACTACAAAATGCATGCCGGAGCTGCGCTGGCTGACATATTGTCAGGCCAGATTGCCTCGGAAGCCTACCCCGCTTTAGAATGCGACCGAACCGCAGTGCGTGTGATTTCGGGCAACGTGCTGACCGGTACCAATGCCGGAGCCGACGGCTACCTGGGTGCTCCCCATTCGCAAATCACACTGCTGCCCGAGGGCGACTACTACGACTTTATGGGTTGGCTGATGCCCGGGCTGCGCAAATTCAGTTTCAGCCGCACGTTTCTCTCGGGTTTCGCCCGTCTGTGTCCGCCGCTGCAGGCACTCATGCCTGTCGACTACGACACCAACCGCCACGGCGACGTGCGTCCTCTGGTGTTCAGCGGCAACTTTGAGCGGGTCTGCCCCATCGACATATACCCCACCCAGCTCATCAAAGCCTGCGTGGTTGGCGACATCGAGCTGATGGAGAAACTGGGCATATACGAGGTTGAGCCCGAAGACTTGGCACTGTGCGAGGTGATAGACCCGTCGAAAACCGAGATACAAACCATAATACGCCAGGGCTTGGAGAAGCTCAGAAAGGAGGCCCTATGATGAACGGACTGCGAGGATGGCTCGACAAAATCAAACCCACCTTCAGCAAGGGCGGCAAGTTCGGTTGGCTGCAAAGCACATTCGAGGCATTTGAAACTTTCGCCTTCACCCCCAACACCGTTACCCGACAAGGGGCCCACATACGCGACGCCATAGACATGAAGCGCGCAATGATTACGGTGGTCATAGCCCTCATGCCGGCACTTCTGTTCGGTATGTGGAACATCGGTCACCAACATTATGCCGCCACAGGCCTGCCGGCCAGTTTTTGGCTCGAGTTCGCCTTCGGCTTGGTGCGTATGCTGCCGCTGATAGCTGTGTCGTACATAGTGGGTCTTGCCATCGAGTTCACCTTTGCACAGATACGGGGGCACGAGGTCAACGAGGGATTCCTTGTCACCGGCCTCATCATCCCCATGATAGTGCCGGTAACCACCCCTCTGTGGCAGTTGGCAATAGCCGTGGCTTTTGCCGTGGTGATAGCCAAAGAGGCTTTCGGCGGCACCGGAATGAACTTCCTCAATCCTGCTCTGGTGGCCAGGGCGTTCCTCTTTTTCAGCTACCCTAAACGGATGTCGGGCGACGAGGTATGGATTGCCAACGATTGGTGGGGCACTGACGCTGTGGCCGGTGCCACCCCGCTTGGCGAGATGGCTTCGGGTCACTTCGGCAACTGGTCGCTGACCAACCTAATTGTGGGGACCATCCCAGGCTCGACCTGCGAGACCTCGGTGGTGGCCATACTGCTTGGCGCTACGGTACTGCTTGTCTCGGGCATAGCATCGTGGCGCATAATGCTGTCTGTGCTGCTCGGCGGGGGTGCCATGGGGTTGCTCTTCAACCTCATAGGAGCCAACGAATATATGCAGCTGCCGTTCTACTACCACTTCCTGATGGGCGGCTTCGCCTTCGGCGCGGTCTTCATGGCCACCGACCCCGTCACCGCCGCGCAGACCAACTGCGGCAAGTGGATCTACGGCCTGCTCATCGGCGCCTTCGCC
>JAIKVZ010000026.1 GCA_024685285.1 Bacteroidales bacterium | reverse complement strand
GGCCGGTTGCTTCCGAGGGTTTCTTCGTAGCGTTTCTCGAGATAGTTGTCTGCCATATCGTTTTTGGTTGTGTGAAAGTGGTCAATCTTTCTTGAATCGATGCGCCAAGGGTACTGTTTTTTAGTATTGCCGGGCTTGTTGTCGATGCCCTGTGGCACCGACTTGTGCCTGTAGGGCTTATAACTGTGTGTTTGGTATAGTATGTTGCTTATTAGTACTGTCGCTAATATTTTGTTTGTTGTATTAGCTCCTACTTGCACTGCAAAGATACATTTTTTTGAAAAAAGATTTGGCCGGTTTCAAAAATGTTTGTACTTTTGCAGCCGATTTCGAGAGAGAAACACGATCTGCTAGCTCAGTTGGTTTAGAGCGCTTGCTTGACAGGCAAGAGGTCACAAGTTCAAATCTTGTGCAGATCACCGGGAAAGGCGCTCCATTCAGGGCGCCTTTTTTGTTGTGCCAGCCGTGGCGCCGTCAATGTCTTTCGTGGCTTCGCCGTCGTCGGCCGGACGCAGCTCGCTGCGCTTTATGTGCACCACAATCGAGATATTCATCACCGATATGTTCACTGCAAAGTTGCCGTCGGCGTCGCCTTTGATGAGCACCCCCTCCATGCCGGCGAACTCGCCGCTGAGTATCGTGGCGCGGTTGCCTTTCACCAGCTTGGCGGTGTCGCGCAGGTACACCTTGCGCCGCGTGGCCTCAAACATGCGCACTGCCTCTATCTCCTTGTCGGGCACCCTGATGATGCTGCGCTGGCTGCTCACGATGTAGATTACCCCTTTGGTGGTGCGGGTCTGGTAGATTTGCTTGTCGGTGATGCGGGCGAAGATATAGCACGGAAACATGGGCCTTTCGGCCATGCCGTTTACCTTGCGCCGACGGTCGCGCTCGTAGATCATCGGCAGGTAGTACTCTATCGTGGGTTCGTCGTTGGCGAAGTGATTTGCTACAGTCTGTTCGGCATTGGGGTAGGTCATCACGGCTACCCATGCGGGCTTGGAGTCTAACATGGCAGTAGTTTGTTTGGCGGTATAACGACACGGTCCCCAAATTATTGTGTCCGTATTGCCATAGACTGCCTTTTTCCGACTATGGCCGTCGTGGAACGCTATTCCCGCTCCTGGAGTCTCAGGTCGAGGTACGGCAATATCCGCTCGAGGGTGGTGTCGGCCATCGAGGGCACCGCACGCAGGTCGTCGGTCGAGCGGAACCGCACCCCGCGGTTGCGCAACGCTATGATGTCGCGGGCCTGATAGTATTCTATATATGGATGGCGCAGAAGCCGTTTGAGGCTTACCGTGTCGAGCACAATGGTGCGCACCAGCGTGGTGTCGACCGAAAGCTGGCCTTCTATGCGGTCCAGCACCGATTGGCTGATGCCGTATACCTCGAGCAACTGGCTGCTGGAGCGAAAACCGCCCAACCGCTCGCGGTAGCGCACTATGCGGCGCGCCAACGTGGGACCAATGCCGTAGAGCAACTGCAGCGTCAGCGTGTCGGCACTGTTCAGCTCTACCGCCAGTGGCTGCCGCATAGCCGGCGGTGGGGTGGGCGACGACGATGCCGCAGGCAACGGCTGTTCGCGGCGCTGATACTGGGTCCGGCCGTGTTGCCGATGGATGCGACGTTGTGTGTAGACCGAGTCCTCTTTCGAGGTCAAAAAAACCGTCAAACTGTCGGCTTCGGCCCCCTGGTCGCTCCGGTTGTCGGCCTTGCCGGCCGAAAAAATTATTGCCCCCACTGTCAAGAGCAATGCCGCTGAAAAACAGACGATACCGAGTATCTGTGTATGTGTTGGCCTATGCCTTTCGTTGCCCATTTTGAAGAAAAATTTTGCCGTATTGAAAAAAGTTCGTACTTTTGCACCCGCTTTCGACCGAAAGAAAGCCCACCGCAATGGTCTGTTAGCTCAGTTGGTTCAGAGCGCTTCCTTCACACGGAAGAGGTCGAGAGTTCGAATCTCCCACAGACCACCATCAGCCCCTCGTGAGGGGCTTTTTTGTTGCCATAAAGTGCTGCGTCTTAGCATTGTGTTGTGTCTTTCTTTTTGATTTCGCTTTTGGTTCGGCGACCTTGCCGAGGCCGCTTGGGGGACATTTTTGCCCTCGGTTTGTCACTCTCTCCCGTTCCTGCGCCGGTCTTTGTTTGTACAAACGGGAAACTGCATGATATAGTACTGAAGCTTGGAAAAAAGTTTGTCCCGTTGTCGTATTTGACTTGTAGCCATCCGCTTGCTGGCTTCTAGTGCACCGGTGGCTTTACGGTCCGCTTCCGGATCGCCCGTTCTTATGTATTTCAACAATACTTCAACGATAGTTCTTATGTTTTTATCGTTGAAATATCGTTGAAGTACATAAGAACGACCGGAGGGGATGGGGAGGAGATAGGGCTGTGGCTGTGGGGTTGAGGGTAGCATGGGATTGGGTGGCTGCGCCGTGGTGCAACAAAAAAGCCCCTTTGCGGGGGCTTTCTGTTTCCGTTGGGTTGTGGCGGTTTACTCGTTGGCCGGGTACAGGCGGGCGACGGTGGCGTCGATGTCGTCGGCCAGCTTTCGGATTGCGTCGGGTTTGGCGAGGCGCAGCAGCCAGTAGTGGCAGCTGTGCAGTGTGTCGCGCAGCCAGGCGGTGACGGACCCCGCAAGTCTGGCCATGAGAATGACGACGGCCACGACCAGGAGGCCCCACCAGGCACCGAGGTCGACCCAGCGCCCCATCCAGGCGCCGCCGCAGCAGGCCATGGCGATGCCGATGGCGAGGGTGTAGAGTAGCGAGAAGAAGAAGCGGACGCCGAAGTTGAAGGAGCTGCGGAATTGTGGGTCGGCGACTTTGCGCTTGACAATCAGGTGGGTTGGTATTATTGCCATGGGGTAGCACAGCAGGCAGAAGAGTATGGCCTGGCGCACGGCGGGCAGCAGGAAGGCCGCGGCCAGCAGCGCCGTGGGGGGCAGCAGGGCGAGCAGGGTGGCGGCCAGGCTCCAGTGCTCGGACACGGTCTTTTCGGCCAGGTGCAGCCGGCGGCATTGCTCGCCGAGTGAGCGGCTGGCCTCCACGAGTTGCCCGAATTCGGGGTTGCCGTCGTCGTTGGCCAGGGCGTCCATGCGGTTGGAGATCGACTGCCTTGTGCGGAAGCGGTTCCAGACAGTGTTCTTCAGCCCGTTGCGGCGGCGCACCCGGCGGTTCATGATGTTGCAGAGGGTCATTATCTCGTCGTAGTGCTCTTCGTCGCGTATGTCGTGCATCTGTGGCAGGAGGGCTTTGGCGAGGGCGTCGCGCATCTGGTTCAGTGCCACGGGTTCGTTGTCGCGATAGGTGTCCATGAAGGGCTGCAACGGGATGGGGGCGCCGATGTTGACGACCACGTTGCTGTAGGGTTGCTCGTATTCGTCGAAGTCGATGCCTGTGGGGACGATGTAGAGCGGGTGGTCGCCGAGGCGCTGCTGTGCGTCGCCGGCTATGCGGAACATGCCTTTGCCCATGTTCAGCAGGTGGTGGCGGTTGTTGTGGCGCCCTTCGGCCATGAGGCAGAGGGGGTAGCCGTCGAGCAGCACACGGCAGCTTTGCTCGAAGATGAGCTGGTTTTTGCCTATGTTCTTCTGTCCGTCGCGGATGCGGTATACGGGCATGATGCGCAGGAAGGTGAGAATGGCCCGCAGGGTGGGCTTGGCAAAGATGTCGGCGCGTGCCAGGAACACCGGCGGCTTGGGGGCAATGCGCAGCACAGCCAGGGGCTCCATCAGGGCCTGCTGGTGGCAGGGGGCTATGATGTAGGCGCCGTCGGTGGGCAGGTGCTCCAGACCTCGCACACAAAAGTGGTTGTAGTGGCATCGGGTGCCGAACTGCACCAGTGGGCTCAGGATGTTGTACAGGGTATTGTTGGCTTGTATTTCTTTCGACATAACTGCTTGATAATATTGTTTCCTAATGCGGTATAGCTTCTTCGGTGGCCTACTTTTTTTTGGTGCAAATATACGAAAAATTCCTTTTTGCAGTTATTTATGCCAAAAATAGTTGGACGACATGACTTCATTCGCAGACCTTTCGGCATGGACTTGGCTCATCCAGTTTTTCATTATTGTGGTGGCAATGCTTGTGGCCAACCTGATACGGTGCAATGTGCCGCTTTTCAGGCGTAGCTTGCTACCGTCGGCCCTTTTGGCGGGGCTTCTCATACTCTGCCTGAAGCCGCTCGGCTTTTTCTCGACGATGGTCGACAAGCACGTCATGGAGATAGTTACATACCACGCGCTCGGCCTCGGCTTTGTGGCCATGGCGTTGCGGAACAAGAAGATCAAGAG
>JAIKVZ010000028.1 GCA_024685285.1 Bacteroidales bacterium | reverse complement strand
GCGCCGCTATGCCCAGACGCACTCTCATCGCAACCACACCGTAAACGTGCAAGAGTTCGATCAGATACCCGATTCTGTTATTATTAGCCGCCTCAATTCCCTTCACACAGTCATCCCCATGACCTACAACGAAGAGGTGAGGGCCTACATACGTATGTATTTGCGTCGTATGACCACGAGGCTCGACGTTATGCTCACTCTCTGCGAGTATTACCACCCCATGTTTGAGGAGGTGCTAAGCCGCTACAATGTGCCCGAGGAACTCAAATACCTCACCATTGTCGAGTCGGCTATGAACCCCATGGCTACCTCGCGTGTGGGTGCTGCTGGCCTGTGGCAGTTTATGTACACCACCGGCAAAATATATGACTTGGAGGTGAACTCTATTGTCGATGACCGTCGTGACCCATACAAATCGACCGTGGCGGCTGCTCGATTCCTCAGCGACCTGCACACTGTGTTTGGCGATTGGTTGCTAGCCATAGCTGCCTACAACTGCGGCCCTGGAAATATCAACAAAGCCATTGCCCGCTCAGGCGGCAAGCGCGACTTCTGGGATATTTATTACTACTTGCCGCGAGAGACTAGAGGCTATATACCGGCTTTTATTGCAGCCACTTACGTTATGAATTTCTATGCCGACCATGGCCTGAAAGGTACCGTGGGTAGCCTTCCTGTGCGCAGCGACACCCTGATGTTGCGCAGTGACGTGTTGCTTCATTATGTCAATGAGTTCACCGGTGTGGATATGGACGAACTTCGCACCCTCAACCCGCAATACCGAGTTGATTTCATACCGGCTTCGTCTGGCAACTACTCGCTTTGCCTACCAGTGAGCAAGATCAAGAACTTTATTGCGATGGAGGACTCTGTATACGCCCTCACACGCGACTCAGTGAGCCGAAAGCCCGTCAAACCAGTCAAGCCGACAGGCTCCACCACCACCTCGGGCGGCAAGGTGTACTATACTGTGCGCAAAGGCGATACCCTTTCCAAGATTGCCTCCAAACACGGCATTAGCGTGGCTACTCTCAAAAAGCGCAACGGCTTGAACTCTGACCGCATACGCGTCGGCCAAAAACTGAAAATCCGTTAGAAACAAAAGCATTCAATTATATGAAGAATACATTACTCAAGGTTTGGAACGTTCTGCGCAACAAGTATGTCATAGCCACTGTTGTGTTTCTGCTCGTGTTGCTGTTCTTCGACGAATACAACTTGATGGACACCCGCCGCGTGAACCGTCAGGTCAAAAGTCTACGTGCCGAGGAGAAGGAGCTACGCGAAGCCATGATAGAGGACAGCCTGCGCGCAATATCGCTCAAGGACAACCTTGATGCTATGGAACGATACGGCCGCGAGAATTATTATATGAAACGTGCCGACGAGGATATATATGTTATTAAAGACCGCCGCAAATGAAACGTATATTTATTATAGGTGTAGCTCTGCTCGCAACGACACTCTTTGCCGGCTGTGATGCTTTGATAGGCTTTTTGGCCAAAGACCTTGAGGAAGAGGACTTTATTATTGGCAAACTCTATGAGGACGAGTATGTGGCCGAAACTCCGGTGGCTGTCAAGGTTGAGACCTCACACCGAGGCGGCTCCGGTTCAACAACCACAAACCCTCTCGGACTGACCTACAGCCCAGACGACAACGCCAAACTCTATTCGGCAATAGCCTCATGGATTGGCGTGCCTTACAAATATGGCGGCACAACGCGCGACGGTATAGACTGCTCGTCGTTTGTGGGCCAAATCTACCGCGAGGTGTACGGCATAACGCTGCACCGCACAGCTAACGATATGCAGCAGGATGTTACCCTTATAACCCGTGACAAGCTGCACGAGGGCGACCTGCTTTTCTTCACAAACAGCAACGGCAAGGTCTCGCACGTGGGCATCTATTTGAAGGACGGTCTTTTTTCACATTCGTCAACGTCCAACGGTGTGTGCCTCAGTCGTTTGGATAATGCTTACTGGTCCAGGCACTTCTATCGCGGCGGAAGGCACAAAAAAGTAAGTCGATGACCCTTGGCCGACACTCATCAGCCAACACGGCAGTGGCTCCAGTTCCAGCGTAACAACCTGACTTGTCGCTGTTTGACGTTTTTTTTGAAAAAATATTTTGGTAGTTCGCAAAAAATGTGTACCTTTGCAGCCGTTTTTGAGAGAAAAACATGGCGGGATAGCTCAGCTGGTTAGAGCGCTGGATTCATAACCCGGAGGTCATCAGTTCAAGTCTGATTCCCGCTACCAAGGCAGAGGCTGCAACATCGGTCTCTGCATTTTTTTTGCACACACACAATAAAAGTACCACCCTTGCCGTTAATATAATATGGAAGATAAGCGCCTCTATACAAACTTCGACTACGAGTCGGCCCTTAGTGTGCAGGGTGGTGTCAAGCAGCCCGAACAGGTCAACAACACCTATCTTGAGCGCATGAAGGCCCGCCGCCAGCAGGAACTGACTCCCAACCAATTGGTCGACGGCATATTGCATGGCGACCGCACCCTGCTCAGCCGTGCCATAACGCTTGTCGAGAGTTCGCTTCCGGCCCACCATCGTGCTGCCCAGGAGGTTATAGAACAGTGCCTTCCATACTCCGGAAAGTCGGTCAGGCTTGGCATAACAGGTGTACCCGGAGCTGGCAAAAGCACTCTGATAGAGGCACTTGGCAAATACCTTACCGGACATAACCACCGTGTTGCAGTGCTGGCCATCGACCCCAGCAGCCAGCGCAGCCGCGGCAGTATCTTGGGCGACAAGACTCGCATGGAGGAGCTCTCGGTCGACCCCAATGCCTTTATACGTCCTTCTCCGTCGGCAGGTTCGCTTGGCGGCGTGGCGCGCAAGACACGCGAAATCATAACGTTGTGCGAAGCTGCTGGTTTCGACGTGGTTATAGTCGAGACAGTAGGGGTGGGGCAGTCGGAAACGGCGGCACACTCCATGGTCGATTTCTTCCTCTTGCTGCAACTGGCCAACACTGGCGACGAGCTCCAGGGCATTAAACGCGGAATTATGGAGATGGCCGACATGATTGCCATCAACAAGTGCGAGCTCGACCCCATACGTGCCGACTTGGCCGCCACCCAGTTCCGCAACGCTCTACACCTCTTCCCAATGCCCGAATCGGGCTGGACGGTCGAAGTCATGCGCTGCTCGGCATATACTAAAGAAGGAGTCAAAGAATTGTGGGACAAGGTTATGGAGTACGTCACCTTCACCAAGTCCAACGGCTATTTCTACCATAAACGTCAGGAACAGAATCTGCGCATACTCAAAGAGACCATCGAAAACGGGCTCCTCGACCGATTCTACGGCCAACCTGGCATGGAACAGCGCATCGAGGAAGCGTCGAAACGAATTCTTGACAACGCCATAAGCCCTTATGCTGCAGCCGACCAGTTGCTCGAGTTATGATTTATGTGCACATACCGTTTTGCCACCGCAAGTGCAGCTACTGTGCCTTCTATTCGGTGGTTGTTTCTGCTCAGCTTGAGCCGTTCACAGCCGCTATGTGCCGCGAGATAGAGCAACGCGAATGGCACGGCGGAGTGGTCAGGACCGTCTACTTTGGCGGAGGCACCCCGTCGCTGCTTCCCATTGACAACTTGGCTGCTATCGTTGGTGCGCTCCGCAACCGGTTCGACCTCTCGAGTGTTGAGGAGGCTACAATCGAGTGCAACCCAGAGGATTTAACTCCACAATACCTTAAAGCGTTGCTTGAACTAAATATATTTAATCGTCTGAGTATCGGAATACAATCGTTTAGTAATTTCGACCTCAAGACCCTTAACCGACGCCACACGGCAGAGCAAGCTATAGAAGCTGTTGAGAATGCGGCTCATGCCGGTTTCAGCAATATCAGTATCGACCTGATATATGGTTTGCCAGGGGCTACGACCGAGGACTGGCAGCACAACCTCGAGATTGTCAGCAAGTTACCGAGTGCGGTGAAGCATATCTCTGCCTATTCCCTCACAGTCGAGGAGAATACCATCCTGAGCCGTCAGATATCAGCCGGCAAGGTGGCTGTTGCGGCCGAAGAGGTAGTTGTTGAACAGTATAATGTGCTGACACAGTGGGCCGAAGCCAATGGATTTGCACA
Source organism: Bacteroidales bacterium (assembly GCA_024685285.1). GTDB lineage: Bacteria > Bacteroidota > Bacteroidia > Bacteroidales > P3 > Colimorpha. The sequence goes on along the minus strand of JAIKVZ010000028.1, from coordinate 10,120 downwards.
GTACGAAGTGTCGAACTTTGCCAAAGCTGGCTACCATTCCCGTCACAATTCGCGCTATTGGACACGCGAGCCCTATATCGGGTTTGGCCCATCGGCTCACTCATTCGATGGCTACTGCCGCCGCTGGAACACTGCCAACCTAAAAGACTATGTTTCAACGCCTCAAGGAGCCGACGTGCCGCACGGGAGCGAGATTCTCTCTGAGGCCGACGCGTACAATGAACTTGTCATAACCTCGCTACGCACGACGGCCGGAATATGCAAAAACAAGATCCCTTTAGAATATAGACAACACTTGTGTAAAACAATCAAACCATTCATAAACAGCGGATTGATACGCGAGACTTCAAGTTGTTTTGAACCAACAGCAGCAGGCTTGTTGCACGCCGACGGCATTGCCGTAGACTTAATGGTGTAAGGCTCTTAAATGTTAAAATTTAACACTTTATACAGGCTTTCATCGGTGTTTTGACGTCCCATAACCGCCTGAACATCGGTATTTTGCAATGCGTCTCCGATGTTTACCCGACCTTAACCCGAACCTAACCTATCTGTAGCCTTGGGTATCAGCGAGTTGCAAATGTTAAAAAACCGCAATCCTGAATTGTTAAATTTTAACAATAATTTATTTGTCTTGCTCCTTACGTCTGTGGTCGGCATCGTTCTCGTTAGCGCGCCATTTAATGCGGACGAATATCCACCACAAAGCAGTGAAAATTACACCGCCTACAAGGCCGCTGATGATTGAATGTCTCAGTTCGTGCTTGTCGATAAACAGCCCGACCATTAACTCCGCCACCGCGAACATGATGAACAGTAAAAGATAAAAAACCCAGTTTCTCTTATTGTTAGGTTCCATTTTGTTTGATATTTATTTATTGTCGTGTTTGTCGTTTAGTTTCTGGAGCAGGGAGGCCTCTAGAGGCACGTAGTTGTACTGCTCCCAGAAATCGTTGCTGTAGGCCTTGTCGCTGACGGGTACTTTGTCGTAGGGCTTAAACTGTGCGTGTTGCGGATTGATGCCGTTCTTCTCGATGAACGACCAATGCCCGGGCTTTTGCCCGATGAGCTGGAAGGTGGAATGGCGTACAGCAGTCATCTCCGGCACCACGCCTTGCCACTTGCCAGTTGTCTCGTTGATGTAGCGTGTGGTGAATGTTGTGTTGTACGACACTAATGTGTAGCGGTCTCCAACCTTGCCGTAGACATATACCAAGTCGTGTGCGACAGCAAATTTGCGTATGGGACACAATTCCTTGTATCCTGGCACAATCCAGGCGGCCGGCATGGATATTACGGGGCTGAGCTCTGTGTGTGCCTCGATCCGCACTATTGCCAACGAAAGTTTCTCGATGGTGAATGTTACATTGCCATTGTTGACTATGTAATAGCTTGTGCCGTTGCCGTCGGTGTATTCCTGCATAGTGGCGCTCTTTGGGGGCTTGCCGATATTGTAGCTTTTGTATATCTCCACCCAGTCCCTGAATGAGTATCCCTCTTTATAATCTGCCAGGACATGGATGGTGACATCGGAGTGTGTCAGGCGTTTAAGCATCAGCGTGTCGTAGTCGAGTATACGCAGTTTGCGCATGGCGGTATAGTTGCTATTGATGCCGCGCGAGTTGGCGTAACTCTGCTTTGGGTTCTTTCCATAGCCCACGCGTAGCATGTCGGCGATGTGTTCTTCGAAGAGGTAGAGGCTATCGTTGACCGTCGACACAGTGCGGAAGAATCCGGCGCAGACCATGGTGTCGGTGTGGTAGTTCTCGGGTATGCGGCGTATAACCTCCTTCATCAAGGCCTTTGCACTCTTAAAACCCTGAACTTTCACCTCGCGAAGCTCGATGCCGCCGGTTTCCAAACGCACGTTGCCTTTCTTCATTAAGACGGCCACGCCGACGGTGTCGCGGTTGTAGCCCGTCTGCGAGAAGACCACGCGGCTGTCTTTCATCGACGATGGTAGTTTCAACACATACTCGCCGTCCGCGTTTGTAGTGGTGTAGTGGAGGCGGTTCTCGCTGTAGACGGTGGCGTAGGCCACAGGCTCCTTGGTCTTGCTGTCGGTGACCTTGCCACTCAGGGCAATTATGCCGTCTTGTGCATTTAACGTGCCGATGGCCAATAGATAGATGAGTATGGCGAATGTTTTCTTCATACTATAAAATACGCGGAAAGGGTGGCGAATATTATATCGAAGGAGGGGTTTAACGTTTTTTTAACATTTAAACAGGCCGCTGATGGAGCCGCCAATGCTGTCGCAACGGGCACCGGTGACGGAGGCGAGGGTGTTGACCTGACCGGTGAGTCTGAGAAAGCCTAAAAGGGCGAAAATGATGGCCTCTTTGTAGTTGACAATCAACGGGTCCGGAACGGTTATTGCTGTCGTCGGGCAATATTCGCCGATGAGTTCAATAAGATAGCTGTTGAAGGCTCCGCCGCCGGTAACGAGTAAGGATTTAATATGTTGATGTTCAAGTACCCGCGCAATCTGCAGGGCGATGTGAGATGCAACGGTGGCCAAAGAGTCGGCAGAGGAGAGGTCGGCGGCCTCGACCACTGGCCAGAATTGGCTCACGAACCATTCTTTGCCGAGCGACTTGGGACCGGTTTCGGCATAGTAGGGGAGGTTGTCCAAGTGTGACAACAAACAACTGTGACTGTGGCCGTTGCGTGCGTTGCAGCCGTCATTGTCGTATGGCAGGCCGAGTTGTGAGGCGAGGCGGTTGAGAGCCATATTGCAGGGGCAGATATCGTAAGCCACGCGTTGTCCGTCGGCCCGATATGAAATGTTTGCAATACCTCCGAGGTTAAGGCAGGCGTCGTACTGTCCGAACAACAATTCGTCGCCTATTGGCACTAACGGAGCACCTTGTCCGCCAAGAGCCACGTCGAGCGTGCGGAACCGTCCGACGACAGGCAGACCTGTTTCGGCCGCTATGGCGTCGATGTCGCCAATCTGGGTTGTCAGACCAATATTGGGTTGGTGGAAGATGGTATGCCCATGCGAGGCAATGGCATCAACTACCAATTTATTATCTTTTATGAAATTATTGACAATCAGTCCAAACAAGTGTCCGAGCTCAATGTCTGCTTTAGCATATTCGAGGGCGGATGCTTCGGTCAGAGTGGTCAGTTTTTCTGTCCAGGAGTCAGGGTAGGGGACGGTCTGCGATAACTCCACCTGCCATGCAATTGTGCCATCGGCGTTGCGCTCAAAAGTGCAGCAGGCCAAATCAACGCCGTCGAGCGACGTACCGGACATCAAACCAACAATTTTCATACTTGTTTTAGTACTTAAATTTTCTGCAAAAATACAAAAAAAATGTCAGAATTGTGATATTTTTTGCAACAATTGAAAAAAAATTGTATCTTTGCATTTTTAAAATTAATGTAAATTCAATTCATAATACCATGAAAAAAATCATCAACACTCCCAAGGCTCCTGCAGCCATTGGCCCTTACAGCCAGGCAGTTATGGCTGGTAACACCCTCTACATTTCGGGTCAGATTCCCATCAATCCTGCTACAAAAGAAGTGCCCGAAGGTATCACCGCCCAGACCGAACAGGTAATGCAAAACATAAAAGCCATCCTTGACGAGGCCGGCTACACTTTCCAGGATGTGGTCAAGTCGACCTGCCTGTTGGCCGACATGGAATACTTCAAACCCATGAACGAGGTTTACGCCAAGTACTACAACACCGACTGCCCCGCCCGTGCCGCCTTTGCTGTAAAAGGTCTGCCTATGGGTGTGCTTGTCGAGATTGAAACGATTGCAGTGAAATAAATAAATTTTCGATATGGATTTCAGCTACACCAAACAAGAAGAGCTCTTTCTGCAGATGATCCGCGAGTTCGCCGAGAAAGAGGTCAAACCCCTCGCCGCCGAAGTCGACGAGGAGGAGCGTTTCCCCATGGAAACCGTCCAAAAAATGGCCAAAATCGGCCTCATGGGCATTCCCATCCCCACCCAGTACGGCGGTGCCGGCGGCACTAACATCATGTACGGCATGGCCGTTGAGGAGCTGAGTCGCGTCTGTGCTACCACAGGCGTCATCCTCTCCGCCCACACCTCACTCTGCTGCGCCCCCATCCTTGAGGCCGGCACCGAGGAGCAAAAGATGAAGTTCCTGCCCAAACTCGCCAGCGGCGAGTGGATCGGCGCCTTCGGCCTCACCGAGCCCAATGCCGGTACCGACGCCGCCGGCCAGCAGACCATCGCCGTCGAGGACGGTGACTACTGGGTGCTCAACGGCAGCAAAATTTTCATCACCAACGGCAGCTATGCCAATGTGTTCATTATCATAGCCATGACCGATAAGAGTCTCGGCACCAAGGGCATCAGCGCCTTCATAGTCGAGAAAACCGACCCAGGCTTCAGCATTGGCAAGAAGGAGAAGAAGATGGGTATCCGCGGAAGCGCCACCACCGAGCTTATCTTCGAAGACTGTCGCATTCCTAAAGATCGCCAGCTTGGTCAGCTTGGCAAGGGCTTTGGCCTCGCCATGAAGACCCTCGACGGCGGCCGTATCGGTATCGCTTGCCAGGCCCTCGGTATTGCCCAGGGTGCCATGGACGAGACGGTTAAATATACCAAAGAGCGCAAGCAGTTTGGTCGTAGCATCAGCCAGTTCCAGAACACACAGTTCCAGATGGCCGACCTCGAGACCAAGGTGCAGGCAGCACGTCTGCTTTGCCGCTCGGCACACTACAAAAAAGACCATGGCATACCCTACAGTGCAGATGCTGCTATGGCCAAACTCTTCAGTGCCGAGACTGCCATGGAGGTGACCACCAAGGCCGTTCAGTTCCACGGCGGCTACGGCTACACCCGCGAGTACCCGGTGGAGCGCATGATGCGCGATGCCAAGATTACCGAGATTTACGAAGGCACCAGCGAAGTGCAGCGCATGGTCATCGCTGGCAAATTGTTTAAATAATGCGTAAATGTGGGAATGTGGGAATGTGTAAGTCAGGCTGCGCAAGCGACTAACGCATTAACACATTAACGAATTAACACAATCAAGAATATGAACATTGTAGTTTGCATAAAGCAAGTGCCGGACACCACAGAGGTGAAAATCAATCCCGTGACCGGTACGCTCATCCGCGAGGGCGTTCCCTCGATTATGAACCCCGACGACAAGGGCGGCCTTGAGTACGCCCTGCAACTGAAGGACAAGTACGGTGCCCACGTCACCGTCATAACCATGGGCCTACCCCAGGCCGAGGCCATCCTCCGTGAGGCCCTCGCCATGGGTGTCGACCGCGCCATCCTGCTCACCGACCGCAAGCTTGGCGGCGCCGATACGCTGGCCACCAGCAGTGCCCTCGCCGGAGCTCTGCGCACCATGGATGTCGACCTCATCATCACTGGCCGTCAGGCCATCGACGGCGACACAGCCCAGGTGGGTCCCCAGATAGCCGAGCACCTCGACCTGCCGCAGGTCTCCTACATGGAGGACCTCCAGTACAATGAGGCCACTCGCACCTTCACCATCAAGAAACAGCTCGAGGACGGCTACCAGATTCTCGAGATGCAGGCTCCCTGCGTTGTCACCGCCTTGGCCTCCAGTGTGCAGCCTCGCTACATGACTGTGAACGGCATCGTTACCGCCTTTGACAAGGAAGTAGAGGTATGGGGTGCCGACCGCATCAACGTCCCCGAGGAGCATATTGGCAAGGCTGGCTCGCCCACGAGCGTCTTCAAATCGTTCCCAAAACAGCTCAAGCCCGCCGGCCAGACCTTCGAGGTCAGCCCCGAAGAGGCCGTGGAGCTTATTGTCAACAAACTGAAAGAGAAACACATCATTTAATGCGTAAATGAGTGAATGCGTAAATGCGTTAGTGGCTTGAGCAGCCCGATTGCGTAGCACTAACCCGATAACGCAATAACACAATAACTAGATTAAGAATATGAACTTAGCAGAATATAAAGACGTATACGTGTTTGCCGAGCAGCGCAACGGCAAACTGCAGAATGTGGCTCTTGAGCTCCTCGGCAAGGCCCGCGAGCTCGCCGATGCCAACCAGGAGAAAGTCGTCGCTATGCTCCTCGGTAAGGACATCAAACCCCTCGCCCAGACCCTTATCGAGCACGGCGCCGACAAGGTGATGGTGGTCGACCACGACCTGCTGAAGGACTACATGACCGAGCCCTATACCGAGGCCATCACCGCCATCATCGAGAGCGAGAAGCCCAGCATCATGCTTATCGGTGCCACCACCATCGGCCGCGACCTTGGCCCCCGTGTCAGCGCCCGCAACCGCACCGGTCTCACCGCCGACGCTACCAAGTTGGAGATCAGCGACGACGAGGCCCACGAGTTCCGCATGACCCGTCCGGCCTTCGGCGGCAACCTCATGGCCACCATTCTCTGCAAAAACAACCGCCCCCAGATGAGCACCGTTCGTCCAGGTGTTATGCAGAAGATGGCCGCCGACGCCAGCCGCAAGGGCGAGGTCGTCGACTACAAGGTCAACTTCAACGTTGAGAAAATCAACCGCGTGAAGCTCGTCAAGACCGTCAAGGAAGAGAAGGCCGTCACCGACATCAGCGAGGCTAAGATTCTCGTCAGCGGCGGTCGCGGTGTAGGCACCAAGGACGGCTTCGCCAAGCTCGAGGCCCTGGCCAAGGAGCTCGGCGGCGAGGTTTCCAGCAGCCGTGCCATGGTCGATGCCGGCGTTATGCCTGCCGACCGTCAGGTGGGCCAGACCGGCAAGACCGTGCGTCCTGCCCTCTACATGGCTTGCGGCATCAGCGGCGCCATACAGCACCTTGCAGGCATGGAGGAAAGCGAACTTATCGTTGCCATCAACAAGGATAAATTCGCACCCATCTTCCAGGTCGCCGACCTCGGCATTGTGGGCGACCTCCACAAGATTGTTCCCATGCTCACCGAGAGATTGAAAACCATGCAGAAGTGATGAACCGTACAAGCAAAATCATAGGCGGTATCGCCCTTTTGGCCTTTGGAGTTGTATGGGCCTTGGAGCTCCTCAACATTATAAATATCAGCCTCGACGGTTGGTGGGCGCTCTTCATCATTGTGCCGTGCTTTGTCAATATTTTCAACGATAAGCACAAAGCCGGTTCCATCATCGGTTTCGGCATTGGCATTCTGCTGCTTCTGGCAGCACGCAATGTCATCCTCTGGGCCGATATATGGAAATACATGATCTGCCTTGTTGCCGTCGTGTGGGGCATCGCGCTGCTCTTCTTCAGCAAGAAGGGCTGCTGCTGCCATTGCCATGCAGCCAGTTCGGCCAAAGCCGTTGCTGTCGACGGTGGCAATATGCACAAGATTGACGTGAGTTTCAGCAAGCAGGAATACAGCTACGAAGGCCAGCGTTTCGAAGGCGCCGAGGTGCATAACAGCTTCGGGTTCACCAGTCTCGACCTGCGGAATGCCGACGTCATTGACGGCGCTGTTATCACGCTCGACTGCAGCTTCGGCGGCATTGAGATTCGTGTCGACAAGGGTATTTGCGTCAAAAACGACATTGAAACCGCCTTTGCCGGCGTTGAATGCAACTGCAACACACAGCAGGCCGACGACCTCAAAACCCTCTATGTTAAAGGCCGCTGCAGTTTCGGTTGCATAGAGATAAAGTAATATTCATCTCTGCACACAAACGGGAGTAGCCCACAGCGAGAGCTGCGGGCCACTCCCGTTTGTATAGTTAAAGGTTCACTAACGCAATTACGCACTAACAAATAATAGCATTCAATTTTTTCCTTAGCCCCATTGCCATATTCAATAGCCATTAAAAAATATTTTTTTGCCATTCAAGAAAAATATGTATATTTGCAATCGGGTACAGTCGTCAAAAAACGCATAACACTCTAAAACAAAGTAATATTAACCGCATAATGGTTGTCAATAGTCAATAGTGAAAATAATTACCATACTCCCGAATTTCATATAAAAATTAGGAATATGCTTACAAATTTTCAATAATTTATGTATAAGAGAATATTCGACATTGAGAAGAAGATGGACGAAGGAATGTTCCTGTTTGGAGCCCGCCAAACAGGCAAATCCACCCTGCTAAAGGAACGCTTCAAGGATGCTATCTACTACGATTTGCTCAACCCCAATGTAAGAAAGGCTTTCAAGATGAATCCGAATTCTCTCTGGGAAGCGTTGCAGGACAAGCCTGCGGGCACGCTTGTCATTGTAGACGAAATACAGAAAGTCCCCGAATTGTTGGATGTGGTGCATTCCCTGATGGTCGAACGGGGCCTGTTCTTCATCCTCAGCGGTTCCAGTTCGAGGAGACTAAAGCGCTCAGGGGCCAACACCCTTGGAGGACGCGCCATACCTGAAACTTTATATCCACTTGTATGGCCGGAAGTTACCGATTTCCAGCTCGACAGGGCTGTCAGGAACGGCATGATCCCCCGCCATTATATGGTTGAGGATGCCACCAAGCGTTTGTCGGGATATGTGAAAATATACCTTGACGAAGAAATCCGCGAGGAGGGAGAAGTGCGCGAACTCGATGCATTCGAGCGATTCATGGAGGTCGCAGCCATTTGTGACGGCGAAATGCTGAACTATTCCAATATCGCTTCCGACTGTGGCGTTTCGGCCAAGACTGTCAAATCCTATTTCCAAATCCTATATGACACACTCATCGGGTATGAGATTCCGGCCTTTAGGAAGGTAATCAAGCGTAAAATCATCCAAGCACCCAAATTCTACTATTTCGATGTCGGACTTGCCAACTACTTGATGGGGCGCCATACCCTGAAACGTGGCACCGACGACTACGGACATGCATTTGAACATCTGGTGATGCAGGAAATTATTGCTTACAAAGGCTACAATGACAAGCGCGACATCATCTCCTATTGGCACACCTATGATAAAAAGGAAGTGGATGCGGTCATTGGAGATGCCAAGGTGGCCATTGAAATCAAGTCCACCGACCATGTTGAAACCAAACATAAGAAGGGACTCAAAGCTTTTCAGGAGGAACATCCTGATTGCCGATTTATCCTCGTGTCGCTTGACCCCATCACACGCCGTTCTGGCGACACCGAGCTCATCTACATTCTAGACTTCTTGAAGATGCTCTGGAATGGTGAAATATTCTAAAAAGCACATTCCCGCATTCACTAACACATTCCCACATTCTCACATTCCCGCATTCTGCCTGGCTCCATCGGAGACACGGCCTGCGTGGTATGCCTGCGAGCACCTTTGAAAATAAAAATTATTGCAGCGAGTCACCTTGTGGAGCAAACGCATTCATAAACGCATTCTTTCTCCCTTCTTCGTGGGTTCTTTGTGCCTTCTATGTGGCAATTACATATCCCTTGAAAACCAGTGCATTGCGTGCGCGGTTCATATAATTTGGCAAGTCACTGATTTTCAACCCCAAGGTTAGTGATCCCTCGGCGGTCCTTCGACGGTCTCTCGGCGACCATTTTCTATTCCACAACTCACCCCTCTCCACTATACCTATTAATCCCACTACCACATTCACGCATTCACACATTCACACATTTAATTAAATTTTGCCATTCCACAAAAAATGCGTACCTTTGCACTCGTAAATTAATATTCACGAAAAATGCAAGCACCTACTGAAATAGACTTATTTAAGGACTTGAACGAAAATCAGATTGCAGCGGTTAAAGCAACCGAGGGTATGGTGCGTGTTGTTGCAGGTGCCGGTTCAGGGAAAACACGGGTATTAGCGCATCGTTATGCTTACTTGGTCAATAATATGGGCATTGACCCTGCTAACATACTATGTGCCACTTTCACCAACAAGGCGGCACAGGAGATGCGAAACCGAATCGCCAAGCTTGTTACAGCTGGTAATGTCAATGATTTTGTCTGCACGATACATAGCTTGTGTGTAAGGATTCTTCGCCAAGAGATTCATCGCATCGGTTACCCGAAGAATTTTACGATAATTGATGAGGAAGACCAAAAGTCGTTGGCAAAAGAGGTGTTTAAAGATTATTCTCTTGACAAGACAGAAATAACCACCAAACAATTACTTGATAGTGTCTTTTTTCTAAAGAATGATGGAACCAAAGAAAAAGCAGGCTATGAGTATTACATCGAATCAATAATTCTTCCTGATGGCAATGTTCCCGATGA
>JAIKVZ010000025.1 GCA_024685285.1 Bacteroidales bacterium | reverse complement strand
AGCACTGGGGCTTGTAGCAGGGGTTGTCGCCGAGGGTGGTCATGTGGAAGATAAGCACGTCGTTGTAGTCCTCGCAATGGTCGGCGAGGGTTTGCTGAATCAATCGGGGTGCGGCGGCGGCGTGGCCCATGACCACACACTGGCCGTCGTGGATGTCTTTAATAGCCGCTTCGGGCTTTGACACTTTTCTTCTGTAGTCGTCTTTCCAGTTCATATTTGCTATGTTTTACGTTATACTTCAAACTGCTGCATCACCTTGGGGCAATGCGGTTTCGGGTCGTGTAAAAGAAGCAAGCGGGAGTGGCCGACGACAAAAGAGTCGGTGGAACAAAAAGCTTTTGACGCGAAAGCATTGTCCGAAAACAAAAAGGCAGGTATCCTGGCTTTCACTCTCCGTTCGGCACCTTCTCAGACCTTGGAAGGGTCCAATGGCATAACGCCGAAGGAGACAACATGTGATTTACAGTTGCGCGACAGCTCACGAATTGCACGTGATTCCCTCTTGGCCGCCCTTTTTGGGGGCAGAACCTAATTGTTCATTGTTTCAAAGTGCTGTTGCATTGGCAGGTAGGCGATGGCGCCGTGTTGCCAATGCGGATGCAAAGATACAACTTTTTTTTTATTTGTGGCGCTTTTTTGGTTTGGATGGGGGGAGGGCGTTGACGGTGGTGCGGACGAGGGCGGAGAGGTAGTCGCGGTCGTCGACGTCGGAGATGAGGAAGTAGTCCTTGGCGCCGTCGTAGGGTGGGCGGAGCTCGACGTTGCGGAGCATGGCGCGGCCGGCATCGGTGGGCTTGATATAGAGATTGCTGTCGCAGATGAGGCCGAAGATGATGCCGTCGCAATAAAGGCCAAAATCCCCGAACATCTTCCTGGCGGTGATCACGCCGGCCCCGGAGCATTGGTCGACGATGTACTGCACGAAATCAGGGCTACTTGCCATTTACCAACATATTGATTGCAGCGTCTATCTCGGCCATCTTGGCGGTGGGCTCGAAGCGCCTGACCAGCTTGCCGTCGCGGTCGATGAGGAACTTGGTGAAGTTCCACTTAATGTCGGGGTTCTGGTCGTAGAGGCTGTCCTCGGCGCGGAACATGCGGTCGAGGTAGGCGCCGATGCGGTCGGTGGTGTCGAAGCCGCCGAAGGGGGCTTTTGACTTGAGCCAGGTGTAGAGTGCCTCTGCGCTGTCGCCGTTGACATCGATCTTGGACATCTGCGGGAAGGTGATGTTATAGGTGCCGGTGCAGAAAGAGTGTATATCGTCGTAGCTGCCGGGGGCCTGCTCGCCGAACTGGTTGCAGGGGAAGTCCAGCACCTCAAAACCGCGGTCGTGATACTTGTCGTAGAGCTTCTGCAGCTCCTCGTACTGGGGTGTGAAGCCGCATTGTGTGGCGGTGTTGACCACCAGCAGCACCTTGCCCTGATAGTCGCTGAGGGGTACGGTGTTGAGGGTGCCGTCGAGGACGGAGAACTGGTAGATGTTGTCGGTGTCGGCAACGACGGGCTCTGCTTTCTGCTTGCAGCCGACGAAAAACAGCGCGGCGAAGAGGAGAAATGATATTTTCTTCATGTGTATATGATTTGATTTATTGACAGATAACGCTGCTGACGGGGAAATATTATATCACTTGCCCTTTTTCCTCGGTTCTTTTTTGCCATGGGACTGCTGGGCTTCCATCTCGGTGCGGCCGAGGCGCCAGGTGAGGCCGAAGCTAAGGTAGCGGCTGTCGGTGGTGCTCTCGCTAACGGAGAGGTTGTAGGGGTTGACGCTGCTGCCGCCGGAGCGGACGGTGCCGAAGAGATCGTTGACGTTGAGGAAGAGCGACAGACGGCGGTCGAGGAGGTCGGTACTGATGCCGCAGTCGAAGGCGAAGTAGGGGTCGACCTCGGCCAGCGGCGTCTGGGTGCGGCTGCGATAGACGGCATTGGCGAAGAGCTGCAGGCCGTCGAACCAACTAGCCGACGTGTGCTCCAATATTTTCGTCCAGAAGTTGAGCCGCAGCGAGTAGCAGAGCATCTCGTTCTCCTGCCAGCGGCCGGGACGATATTGCACGCGGTAGTAGTCGTCGAAGAGGTTGGCGTAGAAGCGGATGTTCATAAAGTCCAGCGGGCGCAGGGTGGCGTTGAGGCCGATGCCGCCTTGCCGTGCGGTGCCGATGTTGGCGGTCTGGGTGAAGGCGACGATGCGTCCGAAGCGGTCGCAGTAGGCCACGTCGGTGAGGGTGCCCGTCTTATCGCGGTCGGAGTTGTACCACGCGCTTAGGCCGATGCTGCCTAGGTGGTCGAAATAGCGTTCCCAGCCCAGCTCCAGATTGTCGGCGTAGCCTTTTTGCAGGGCGGGATTGCCAGTGGAGTAGCTGTCGTAGCCATAGACGGTGAAGCGTGTGAGCTGCGCGGCGGTGGGCGGCGCTACGTAGTGGGTGTAGCTGAAGGTGAAGTTGTGCATCGACTCGGTGGTGTACGAAGCATGGAAGTCGGGGCTGACGGTGAAGTAGTGCTTGCGGACATTGCCGCTGTCGGCGCCGGGGTACTGGAGGTTGTACCAGGCGTTGTCGAAACTCATAGAGGCGGCGAGCGTCAAGTTCCCAAAATGGTGCTGTGCGCCGATGTAGGCCGAGAGTTCGTAGGTGCCGTTGGTATAGGAATAGCTGCGAAGGGAATCGGTGAGGCCATTGACGGTGGCATCCACGTTTTTCCGCTCTGGCGCGAGGTTGGCCATGAGGCCGAGGTCCACCTCGCCGTGCTTGTTGTAGGGCAGCGCGATGTCGGCGGTGATGCCGTGCCACTGCGAGGGGGTGCGGCTGACGAGGCGGCGGTCGAAATTGAGGGCAGTGAGGCTGTCGTACTGGCGCAGGTCGCCGCTGAACGAGCGGTTGCGCGTCAGGGTGCCTGTATAATCGACGAAGAGCATCCCGACGAGGGTGTCGAGTTTCTTCTCCAGCATAACGCCGAAGGCCGCATCCATCAGGCCGTTGCCGTTGCGCAGGGTCTCGTTGTAGAAATAGCGTCCGGGGCTGCTGATGTACTCCGTGCGCTCGGTACGGCTGTCGGTGGCGGTGCTGTCGTGCGAGGCGGTGGTCCAAAGCCAGAAGTTGAGCGTGGTCGCCGAGTCGAGGTAATAGTCGAAATCCACGCCGAAGTTGCCGTTCAGGGTGCGGTTGCGGCTATGCCCTTTTGTCGCGATGATGGATGAGAGCGAGCTGTCGGGAGCCAACAAGCGGCTGTCGCTGCTCGCGTCGCCGCTGTAGCGGTCGTAGTCGCCGCTGACGAAGAGGTTGAAGCGCACCTTCTCGTTAGCCCATACGTAATCCACCCACGGCCCCACCTGCGGACGGCTGTTGGCGTTCAGCCCCATGCACAGCAGTTCGTTGCGTTTCACCTTGGCGGTGGTGACGATGTTGATGACGCAGTTTTGCGTGTGGTACTTCGCCGATGGGTGGGCTATGACCTCGATGCGTTGCAACGTGCCGGCGGGGAGCGACTTGAGGTACTGCTTCAGCCCCTCGGCCTTGAGGTGCGACGGCTTGTCGTTGATCCAGATAGAGACCTCCGCGCCGCCGCGGTAGCGGATGTTACCCTCGGCGTCCACCTCAACGCCAGGGGCGTTCTGGAGCGCGTCGGTGGCGTTGCCGCTCTGCACGCTGGGGTCGTCGCTCACGTTGTAGAACACCTTCTCGCCGTCGGCGGAGTAGAGCGGACGGCTAGCGGTGACCTGCACCGTCTTAAGAAGGGTGGCGTTGTCGTTGATTTCGATGACGCCGAGGTTCGTGTCGCGGTCGATGGTGATGTCTTGCCACCAGGTCTCATGCCCCACGGCGGTAATCCTCAATATATAGTCGCCCTGCTTCACACCCGCCAGCGTAAACACGCCATCGAGGTCGCTCGTCGTGCCGTAGGCGAAGGCGCTGTCGGCCTGCTGGAGCAGCACACAATTAGTGAACATCATCGGCTCGCCCTTGCTGTCCTTCAGCGAGCCTTGCAGAGAGTACGTGGTTTGTGCTACCATAGCACCGGCCATGCCCATAGCGAGCACCGCCAAGAAAAATCTTTTCAGCATTGAATGTTGATTGTTAATAATGACTTGAATGTGTGACTTTGTAAATGTGTAAACGTGTTAATCCGAGATGCACAAGCGACTCACGCATTAACACATTAACGCAATAACACATTCATTCACGGTGCCCTCAGCACCTCGTGGAACGTCACCGCCTCGTTTTGCATGGCAGGCATATCGCCCTCCGGCATCCATGTGGCAGTGCCTCCAACTTGCTCATTATTAACACTAACCTGCATCTTTATTTGGTAATAATCCCAATGCAAATATAAACTATTTTTATGATATACATAAAAAAATTAAGTTATAGTGCAGCGAGCGATATTGAGCCGCCTCCTTGGTTTGATGCAGTGCTTGCGCGCTGCACTGGTTTCATCGCTATCGGGGACAACTCGGTGTGCCATCCTGTGGCAGACCTCTAACCCGACTTCTGACCCGTTTTCTTCCAAAGTGCGCGGGTGATATGGCAAAATGCCATGCGACTGGCCTTGACGATGAAAAGTTTTATGGATTAAAAGATTTAAAGTTATGCAACCTTTTGGTCTTTTTATCTTTTCAACTTTTGATCTTAATTATCGGTTGCTGCAAAGTTACGCACTTTTTCCGAACCAGCAAAAAAAATATCGTTGCAGTTCGTTGCACTGCAACGAATGCAACAAACTGCAACGATATAAAAAGGATTGCCTGAAGAAATTCAGGCAATCCCAACCATAACCAAATAAATATGAAAAAACTTTTTCCTATTTTTCTGTTCTTCGCGGTCCTGTTATTTACGCAGGCCGAGTTGTTTGACGATGGCACGGTAGCGCTCAATGTCGGTCTTCTTGAGATAGTCGAGCATTTTGCGGCGTTTACCAACGAGGCCAACGAGGGCGCGCTCAGACACCTGGTCTTTCTTGTTATTCTTCATCAACTCGGTGAGGTGCTGGATGCGGTAGGTGAAGAGAGCCACCTGAGCCTCGGCACTACCGGTGTCGGCGTTCGATTTGCCATACTGTGCAAATATTTCCTGTTTTTTCTCTTTTGTCAGATACATAGCGTTTTATATACTTTTTTAATTGTTTTTATCGTTTCAATTCGGCTGCAAAATTACTGCTTTTTTCGGAATTGGCAAAATATTTCTGTTAAAAATACCGATTTTAACTTTTATTAAGAAAGTTGCAGTGCTATTTTTGACTGGTTATTGTGCTTTATCGCTCTTGTTTTTGCGTTTGAAGAGTAGTTCGATGGTCTTAAGTCCCCAGTTTATCAAAAGTATGGTGCCCACGCTGATTGCGGCCTCGGACCACATTCCGTAGCCGCACAGGCACCCGACGGCGGCCGAGCACCAAATGGTGGCTGCTGAACTCAGTCCGTGAATGTTGACACCGTTTTTCATTATCACACCGGCACCAAGGAATCCTATGCCAGTGACAACTTGTGAGAGCACGCGCAAGTTGTCGTTGTTGACAGGACCGCCAGCAGCATAGGCGTTCATGATGACAGACTCGGATATGAGTATAAATATACATGCACCGACGGCTACAAGCGAGTTGGTGGTGAGTCCTGCCTGCCGTTGGCGCAACTGCCGTTCTATGCCTATGGCGGCACCGGCAGCAAGGGCACACACTATGCGGAATATGAATGTTGTCAGTGTCATTGTTGTGGTTGTTTTGGGTTAGTTTTCGGCTCCGGCTATTACTACTACTATCTCGCCTTTTATATCACGGTTTTGTAACTGGCTTTGCACTTCGGCCACGCTGCCGCGCAAGGTCTCGGCGTGCAGCTTGCTGATTTCGCGCGAGATGGAGATTTGCCTGTCGGTTCCCATGTGTGTGCTGAGTTCTTCGAGCAACTTGAGCAGACGGTGAGGCGATTCGTACACCACCATAGTGCGTTCCTCGGTGGCGAGGCGGCGTAGGGCAGTCTGGCGCCCTTTCTTGTGTGGCAGGAAACCTTCGAACACAAACCTGTCGCAGGGCAGGGCACTGTCGATGAGTGCTGGTACAAACGCCGTTGCCCCTGGGAGACATTCAACCTGAGCTCCGGCCGCCACGGCTTGGCGCACAAGCAGAAACCCCGGGTCGCTGATGCCTGGTGTGCCGGCGTCGGTAATCAAGGCTATGTTCTGACCATCCATAAGTCGCTCAACGATGCTGTTGGCAGTCTGGTGCTCGTTGTATATGTGGTGAGCCTGTAGTGGAGTGCTGATTCCATAGTGCGACAGAAGAGGGCGCGAGGTACGGGTGTCTTCGGCCAGTATCAAGTCAACGCTTTTCAACACTTCGACTGCGCGGAATGTCATATCGGCCATATTGCCGACAGGTGTTGGCACCAGATAGAGCATTGCGTTTGGTTTGTATTGTTGTGTTTAAAACCATAAAGTTGGGTGCTGTAACTATGCTGCACCCAACTTTGGTTTTGCGTAGTGTCGCTTTTTTATTCTTCCTCAAAGTCGTCGGGAATATCCATGTCGTGGTAGACATTGGTAATATCATCGTCTTCCTCGAGTATGGATATAATTCTGAGCACTTTGCGGATGGATTCGGGGTCGATTTGACGGGTAGTGTTGGGAATACGTTGCAGCTCGGCGCTTTCACATTCAATACCTTTCTCCTCAAGCATTTTAACCATATTGCCGAAGTCCTCATAGGCAGTGTAGAGGGTCAGGTACTCGTCGTCGGCCTCCATCTCCTCCAATCCACCGTCTATAAGCTCCATTTCCAGTTCGTCGACGTCCATATCAGGCTTGCGCGGTATTACAAAAACGCCTTTGCGGGTGAATAGAAATGCGAGGCTACCGTTGGTCTCAAGGGTGCCGCCGTTCTTGTTCATGATAGATTTGACGTTGGCCACGGTACGGTTGTTGTTGTCGCTGAGAGCCTCGATAAAGAGGGCTATGCCGTGGTTTACGTGGCACTCGAAGGTGAGCTCCTGCATTGCGGCTGCATCTTTATCGTTGGCTTTGCTTATAGCGCGTTGCAGGGTGTCTTTTGGCATATTGCAGCCGCGGGCATTTTGGATGAGAAGACGCAAGCGGGGGTTGCTGTCGGGGTCGGGACCGCTCTCGCGTACGGCTATTGCCACTTGCTTAAGAATGTTGCTATACTGTTTTGAACGTTTGGCATCGGCTGCGCCTTTTGCGCGTTTGATTTTAGACCATTTGTTGTGTCCTGACATAATGATTACTTTTTATATTATTACTTTAAAATTAATTTATTCTGAATTTGATATAGGTTATTGGTTTGCCCTCGGCAAGGAACATTCGCTCGTAAAAGGTTTGTGTGAGTTTGGCTTCGCCTTCATAGTCTGATGCGTAGAGATCGTTGGTACTCACCTCGACACTGTAGCCGGCTGGCGCAATAACATCTTCGAGCGTGTAAGCGTATAACTCCTGCGAGTCGGTTTTGAGGTGGATAGGGGAGCCTGGTCGCAGAAAGTGCCGGTAGTGGTTCAGAAAGCGCTCGCAGGTGAGACGTTTGGTTGGTTTCTTGGGCTGTGGGTCTGGAAATGTAATCCATATCTCGCTCACCTCATCTGGTGCGAAAAAGTTCTCTATCAACTCAATGTGTGTACGCACGAAGGCAACATTGCTCATCTGCTCTTCGACACCAGTTTTGGCTCCGCGCCATAGCCTTGCACCTTTGATGTCGACACCAATATAGTTGCACTCGGGATGAATGCGAGCCAAGGCAATGGTGTAGTCACCTTTGCCACAACCAAGTTCCAGGACAATTGGATTGTCATTGCCAAAATGCTTGCACCATTGTCCACGCAATGCAAATCCCCCCTCATCCTGTAAAGTCTTGTAAGAGACTTGGAAGAGGTTGGGAAATGTTAAGTTTTCGGCAAAATGCTCCAACTTGTGGTGTCCCATTACTTTACCATTTCTTGATGGCAGCATCGCCATCATACCAACTCTTGATGTGTTTGTACAGGGCCTCGGCGGCTGTTTGTGTAGCTGCACTGCCCATACTTACGTAATAAAGACCGTTTCTGTCAATTATGTATGCGTCGCAACCTTGGGCCTTGAGTTTGCTGGCCAGCATGGCGGCGCGGTCGCGGTTGACGTTAAATCCGGCAATGATGTCGAACCCCTGTTTGCTGGATGTCTCAAAACTGGCCGTTACCACGGGCTTTGGCTGTTCCGATTTCTTAACGGCTTGCACTTGTTTGGCATTGAGGCCGATGGCATCTTGCTCTAATCCAAGTTCGCGCACCAATTGGTCAAGTATTTCATCGAGGGTGGTGAGGTTCATTAACTCAGTCTGGACCGTCACGCGTGAGCGTGAAGCGCGCACCATCTTGAGGAAGTCGTAGTTGTAATTGTAAATGTAGTCGTTATAGGGCAGGAAGCGTTGAACGGCCCATTTGTCTCCTAGAAGTTCACTTAAACGAAGTTCTGCATAGCGGCTAACACGGTCCATCATAGCTGCACGGGCAGAAGTGTAGCGGCGGTTGACAAGGTATTCGCTTATGTAGGGGGCCAGCAGACGGCACACTTTGTCACGATTAGCACTGACATCGCCATTTGTATAGGCTATCATGTCTGTGTTGTATGTGAAATCGTTAGTCCGTGGCACGTCAATGTGCTGGCGGGTGGCTTCTGGCATTGAGGGTTCTCTCAAACCGTTAATATAATATGTATATCCAAAGTAGGCACCGCATGCCAGTAACAGAAGCAGCAAGATTAGAAGCCACCAGGGGAAACGGTGTTTCTTCTCTTTGTGTTCTTTCTTAACTTTTGGCTTTTTCTTGGGCTTTACTGCCTTGGCTTGGGCTTTTGCCTCTTTTGCCTCTTGCTTCTGTTTGGCTTTCTGCTCTTTTTGTTCCTCTTTGGCTTGGACCTTAGCGGCTTTTGCATTAATTTTGGCCTGCTTTTTGGCAGCTTTTGCCGATTTTTTTGCTTCGACAGCAGCGTTTTTTGCAGCAACTTTCTCAGCTTTGGCTTGAGCCTTTGCAGCACGCTCTTCGGCCTTTATTTCAGCCTTTGATTTGGGTAGTTCCTCGAGTTGTCGCAGTGCGTCTTCGACGGTTGACTTGGGACGGACAGGCTCTTCCACAGGTTTTATAATCTCTGTTGCGGTAGACGCTTCTTCGGAAACTGGCTTTGATGGTTGATCAAAAATTGCAAAGGGATCAACTTCGTCAGGTGCCGGGGTGTATTGCTTCACTCCTTCAAGAGGATGTTCATGATTGTCGGAGCCTGCCGACATGAAGGCTTCGGCAACATCGAACTTAATGCCCTGCTCTGATGAGCTGATCGTGCCTACACCAGCCAAGTCATGGCTGCCTATGCGCTGTAATTTATCGCTGAGGGCATCGATGTAGTTGTTGAACATTTGTCGTGCTACGTCAGCATTGACGCATTCGCGCTCGGCAATAGCAGCAAGCAGTTCGTCGGCATTGCCGGTGGGTTCTTGGCATACTACGGTGCGGCCGGTTGAGTAGAAAACGCCTCGTTGACGGTCGTGGTGTGCCTTAACCTCTTCGCTTGCCAGTGTGCAAATGCCTGGCAGTGTCACTGTTTTGCCCTGTTGTAAAAATTCGGCTATTAAATCTGTGATATTCATATAATATTATTTTTCTTTTTTCGTTATTATGGTGTTGGCCAATGCCAAGTCTTCAGGGGTGTCGATACCTATAGATTGTGAAGCGACTTCACCAACAGCTATGGCGTATCCGTTTTCGAGCCAGCGCAGCTGCTCCAACGATTCGCATTTCTCCAGTCTGCCTTGCTCCAACTTGGCCACGCGGCTCAATGTGTTGCCGGCAAATCCATAGATACCTATGTGTTTGTAATATTGCTGCAATTTGAGCCACTCGCTTTGCCCCACACCGCGCAGGTAGGGTATAGGCTGACGGCTGAAATAGAGAGCCCTTCCATTGCGCGAGAGTACCACCTTGACATTATTTGGCGATAGTAATTCCTCAGTGGATGCGATAGGTGTACATAATGTGGCGATGACGTTGCCTTGCAGCGCGTTGAGCAGTGTGCTCAGTGTGTCTGCGGTGATGAATGGCTCGTCGCCCTGCACGTTGACCACGGCATCGTATTGCTCGCCTGTGGCCTGCAGCCTTTCCAACACCTCGGCGCAACGGTCGGTACCGCTGTGGTAGGTGTCGGCTGTCATCATGGCAAGGCCGCCAAATGCTTCTACGGCAGACAGTATGCGACTGTCGTCGGTGGCCACCACGGTTTTGCTGGCCAATCCGGAAGTGGTCACGGCCTCCCATACCCACTGCACCACAGGTTTACCACCCAGTAGAGCCAGTGGCTTGCCTGGAAACCGTGTTGATTGGTAACGTGCGGGTATGATTACTAATGTGCGCATCGGGTTAGTCTTGGCTGAAAAGGCTGTTGAATTCGGCGTCGATGTTGTTGATGATGATTCCTAAAGCCTCTGGCTGGTTCACAAAGTCGAGTTCGCTCACGTCCACCACCATCAGTTTTCCTCCATGGTAGCTGTCAATCCATGTCTCGTAGCGGTTGTTGAGGCTGGTGAGGTAGTCGAGGCGTATGGAACTCTCGTATTCGCGTCCACGCAGCTGTATGTGGCGTATAAGCGTAGGCACGTCGCTGCGCAGATATATCAGCAGGTCTGGAGGCTGTATGAACGATGCCATGAGCTCGAAAAGTTGCTGGTAGTTTTCAAAGTCACGTGTGTTGAGCAGCCCCATGGCGTGCAGGTTGGGGGCGAATATGTATGCGTCCTCATACAGAGTGCGATCCTGTACTATGTTGGCACTTTCACGACGTATGTCTATAAGCTGTTTGAAACGGGTGTGGAGGAAGTAGACGTGCATATTGAATGCCCACCGGCGCATATCCTCATAGAAGCTGTTGATGTATGGGTTGTCTTCGGCCGGTTCAAAAACGGGACGGTAGCCATAGTGCTTGGCCAGCATTTTTGTCAGCGAGGTCTTGCCTGCCCCAATATTTCCTGCAATTGCTATGTGCATATATCACTTTCTATATTGCTGTGCAATGCTCTTTCGCGTTGAAACAGAATTGCATAGCAATTTTATTATTACAATATTTAAAAAGCAAATTTACAAAAAAAAATCAAAACGCGACAATCTTTGTGAAAAAAGTTTACTGTTTTTTATTTTTTTTCTTCGGTTTTGAGAATTATGAGTATCTTTGCAAAATCTTTGAAACGCGATACAAACTAAAAATAAACTGTATATGAGTTTAATCAAATCAATATCCGGCATACGCGGCACCATTGGCGGCCCCGCCGGCGACGGGTTGAGCCCTCTCGACATTGTCAAGTTTACCTCGGCGTATACTACTTTTATTCAGCAACGCAACGGACGCCAGCGCGTGAAAATCGTTGTAGGTCGCGACGCACGTCTCTCTGGCGACATGGTCGACCGCCTTGTTACAGGCACCCTCATCGGCATGGGCGCAGAGGTTATAGAGACGGGGCTCTCTACCACCCCAACCACCGAGATGTCGGTTATTGAGCACCGTGCCGACGGCGGCATCATCATCACAGCCAGTCACAACCCCAAACATTGGAATGCTCTCAAGTTGCTTAATGCCAGCGGCGAGTTTCTCAATGCCGAGGAGGGCGACCGCGTGCTGCAGCTGGCCGAGAGTGGCGAGGTGTGCTATGCCGAGGTCGACAACTTGGGCTCTATTGAATATGACTGCGATGCCATTGACAAGCATATTGACAAGGTTTTGAAACTCAAACTGGTTGATGTCGATGCCATTTGCAAGGCGGGTTTCAAAGTAGCTGTCGATGCCGTCAACTCCACCGGCGGCTTGGCCATTCCGCGACTGCTGCGTGCACTGGGTGTGACCGATGTTGTTGAACTGAACTGTGACCCGACGGGCCATTTTGCCCACAATCCTGAGCCAATACCACAGAATTTGACCGACATAGCCCAGACTGTGGCACGCGAACACTGCGACCTCGGCATTGTGGTCGATCCCGACGTTGACCGTCTTGCCTTGGTGAGCGAGACCGGCGAGATGTTTGGCGAGGAGTACACTTTGGTTAGTGTGGCCGACTATGTGCTTAGCCACACCCCCGGCAACACGGTGAGCAACCTCAGTTCGAGCCGTGCCCTGCGCGACGTAACAGCCCGCTATGCCGGTTGCAGCTACGCCGCCGCAGCGGTGGGCGAGGTCAATGTCACCACCATGATGAAACAGACCAATGCCATCATAGGCGGCGAGGGCAACGGCGGCGTCATCTATCCCGAGTTGCACTATGGACGCGACGCTTTGGTTGGCGTGGCTCTGCTCCTTACCTTGTTGGCTCATAAGAAGATGAGCATGAGCCAGCTACGCCAGACTTATCCCAACTACATAATCAGCAAGAACCGTGTTGACTTGACTCCCGACATCGATGTCGATGCCCTTCTTTCGCGCTTGGCCGCACGCTACAAAGCCGAGCCAGACTGCACAGTGACCACCATCGACGGCGTCAAGATTGACTTTGCCGACGGCTGGGTGCACCTGCGCAAGAGCAACACCGAGCCCATAATTCGCATATACAGCGAGGCAGCCACCGAAAAGCGTGCCACCGAGCTGGCCGAGCAGGTCAATAGCCAGATATAAAACTATTTGGCGGAGACTGAGTACCGTGAGGTGGAACCGAAATCGTAGCCGTCTACGACTATCCGGTTCTTGGTTGTGCGCCCCAAGAAGCAGCAGTTGAGCCTCGCCTGGTCCATGTGCAGCAGAAAACTGTCGTCATTCTGTTCTTCGACGGCGGCAATGTAGCGGCCGGGCTCTTCGCCAAACAGGAACGCATCGAGCCGTACCTCGCGCGGCACCAATATGTCGAATCCGGCAGGCGCCAACGTCACGGCCAGCGTTACAAAGAGGCCTCCCCAGCCCACAGCGGTGCTTCCGGCCACCTCGCCGGCTCCGGCAAGCGAGGCCAGAATCATCTCTATATACTGGCAGTCGTCGGCGTTGAGCCCCTTGGCAAAAGGCTCGCCAACAATGTGCAGACAGCGTCGTGCATATTCGGAGTCAAGTATTTCGGTGCTCACGTTGCCCACCATGTATAGGAGCACCGAGTGGCCTGCTGGCACTGACAATTTGTCAGTGCGGCGGCTTGTGGCACAGAGGTTGAGGGCAATATCTGTACAGTCTTTGACTCGGGGTTCTTTGACATTTTTGTGTTCGTCAGACTGTCCGTCGTACAGGTAGTCGTGGCGCTCCACCGTGTGGTGCTGCCCCCGCAGCCAGCCGTAGAGGCTCTGCTGGCGGCCGTTGCTGTCCCACATGGCCAGCAGTGTGCTCAGCTCGTCGGCTGTGGGTTGGCGGCCCACAATGGCCACAACCTCGTCGTATGCGGCGCGGCTCAGCCCCATGCCTTCGGCTACCTCAAAGTCAACTGTTGCAAGTTCTTCCATAGCCGCTTTTCTTACCTATTGTTCGGGCATTTCAGCCATCAGTCTTTCAATAAGGGCATGGCAGCCAACGTCGATGTCGTCCCATGCGGCGTCGAAGTTGCGTGTGTACCACGGGTCGGCCACGTCGCGATTGTGGTGTTCGGTGTCGGTCGATGGGGTGTGGCTCAACAACAGGCTGCATTTGCCGTCAGGGTCGCCGCCGAAGAGGTTAAGCAGGTTTTGCATATTGGCAGCGTCCATGGCCACAATCAAATCCCAACGGCCGTATTCGTCGGCAGTCAGCTGCCTTGCCGTCTTGCCAGGACAGCCAATGCCGTGCTCGGCCAGTTTGCGTTTGGCCAATGGGTATACGGGGTTGCCGACCTCCTCGCTGCTCGTGGCGGCCGACTCTATCTCGAACTCTGCCTCGAGACCCGCACGGCGCACCAAACGCTTGGCAATAAACTCGGCCATGGGGCTGCGGCAGATGTTGCCGTGGCATACAAACAGTATACTTTTCATGCTGCAAAGATACAAAAAAATGCCGATATATTATAATGTTTTTTTCAATAAACTGAAAAAACCACCATCGTAGACCCTTCAGCGGCCTCCTATGTCGCAGCGATAAAAATGTTAAATCTTGAGCCGTTTTGGCCTTCTCGCCGTCTATTATATATGAAAAATCGGAAAACGCTTGCCACTGTTTGAAAAAAATGTATATTTGCAGAAGAATTATTAACCAAAAAAAATACTTAAAACCATGACACACAAAATCTTGAACATTGGAGGCGCGATATTATGCCTTCTGTTTTTTAACAAGGGCGTTGCTGATAAACAGCCGCATTTCGGATTTGTTGCACAGGAGGTGGAACAAACCCATCCGGAATTGGTCAAAACCATGCACGATGGGACAAAAGCGCTGGCCTATAATGAATTTATAGCCATACTGTTGGAGGGATAAAGGCGCAGCAGGTACAGATTGAGAGCCTACAAAAAGAGGTTGCAGGCCTTAAAAAAGAAGTCAAATCATTAAAAAAACAATAAACCATGAAGAAAATCGTGTTATTTTTTGTGTGCATTATACCGCTCCTTATTTCGTGCACCGATGAGAAAGATCCTGGCATAAGAAAGTATGACGGATGGTATAGAGGTTGGGCGATAGCATATATATACGCAGACTCCACCGCCAATTATGTCCCAAAACCTGGAGGCCTTGACAATTGGGCCGTGTTTCATTTCGGCTATGATTCGGCCAGCAACTGCTTATATTGGGATACCGAAGATGAAAAAGGGTATCATTTGATTGTTCAACCTGACGGAAGATTTGTTTCTAAAGAAAAGGAATCATTCACTGTTCACATGCCTGACAGCGCAAGGCAGGTTGTTGTAAAGGGACGATTTACAAAGGAAAATGGGGTGGACCATGTAGACCTTTACATAATGACCTCCGCAAGAAACAAGTCATATGATCATATGTGGGGCAACAGAACAAAATCGCCGAACTACTGGGAAAATAAATAAGCGGACTATATGACAAGAACAATATACATATTAAGAATCTTTTGTGCTGTCCTTTTCATAATGCCATATATATGCTTGTGACAGACTCCAGATGTTGATGCCAGTTGGGCACCTGTATATTTAGATGACTTCAACACTTTCGATAATACACGCTGGACAAAAGCGAATAATCATATTCACGGAACCGGCAATGATGAAGAACCTCAGGTGTATGTATCAAGTAACGTAGCTATCTTTTCAGACCCTCTCACAGGCGACGGACGACTTCTTCTCAGGGCAATAGAGTTGTATCAACCAATACCACATCCCTACAATGGATACCCTTGTAACTATCCCGGGGATTTTATTATCTCAGAGGCAAATATATACGAAATGAAGTATGACACAAACACGGTTGTGACAGTAATTCCCGACTTTGCAACATTCAACTATGCCTTGAAACGTTCCATATCGCTAAGTTCATCAACTATAGTCCCGACCGGTTCAAGATTTTCATTACGTGCCAGTGATTATATAGAGTTGAGGGACGGTTTTGAAATTCCATTAGGGACACAAGTTTATCTTGAGGCGGGGCGATACAAATAAGAACATAGTCGTCGTTAGCCCGAAATTTATTAAACCTCTGAAAACCAGCCTGTTGTGAAATATCACACAACAGACTGGTTTTCAGATATATAGATAGGTTAGGTTCGGGTTAAGGTCGGGTTAAGGTCGGGTAGGGTTCGGCGGGGGTAATAGTTTATAGGTACTATAGCCGATGTCAGTGCCTCTTTACTATTACCCAACAGGCTGGAATATAATGTTTTAAACGCAGTATCTTGTAACTTTTTTATCTCTTTGTCAAAAAAAATGTCGCAATTATATATATTTTTCTTATATTTGCAATTTGTTGTTAAAGGTAAATAATAATCTAACTAACTGACAATGAGACCTGATTTTTCCAAAGTCGACATTGAATCCACCGCTGCGGACAAGCAATCGTTTGCAGAATGGGAAAAAGAAAACCATATTGAGAAAAACTGGAAGACGCCCGAGCAGATTGACGTGAAGCCTGCCTACGGTCGCAAAGACCTTGAGGGCATGGAGCACCTGAACTATGCCGCCGGTCTGGCCCCCTTCCTGCGCGGACCTTACTCGACGATGTATGTCATGCGCCCATGGACCATACGCCAGTATGCCGGTTTCTCCACCGCCGAGGAGAGCAACGCCTTCTACCGCCGCAACATAGCGGCTGGCCAGAAGGGCCTGAGCTGCGCCTTCGACCTGGCCACCCACCGTGGCTACGACTCCGACCACGAGCGCGTGGTGGGCGACGTGGGCAAGGCCGGTGTGGCTATCGACAGCATCCTCGACATGAAGATTCTTTTCGACCAGATTGACCTGGGCAAGATGTCCGTCTCGATGACCATGAACGGGGCCGTGCTGCCCATTCTCTCGTTCTACATCATTGCCGCCGAGGAGCAAGGGGTGACTCAGGACCAGCTGCAGGGCACCATCCAGAACGACATTCTCAAGGAGTTCATGGTGCGCAACACCTACATATATCCGCCGCTGCCCTCGATGAAAATCATCGCCGACATCTTTGAGTACACCTCGAAGCATATGCCCAAGTTCAACAGCATATCAATCAGCGGTTACCACATGCAGGAAGCCGGTGCCACTGCCGACATCGAGTTGGCCTATACCTTGGCCGACGGTCTGGAGTATCTGCGCGCCGGTGTCAACGCAGGCATGAGCGTCGACGACTTTGCACCGCGTCTGAGTTTCTTCTGGGCCGTGGGAATGAACCACTTCATGGAGATTGCCAAGATGCGCGCCGCCCGTATGCTGTGGGCTAAGATTGTCAAGCAGTTCAATCCAAAGAATCCTAAGTCGCTTGCACTGCGTACCCACAGCCAGACCAGTGGCTGGAGCCTCACCGAGCAGGACCCGTTCAACAACGTGGCTCGTACCTGCATCGAGGCCATGGGTGCTGCTTTGGGCCATACCCAGAGCTTGCACACCAATGCCCTTGACGAGGCCATTGCCCTGCCTACCGACTTCAGCGCACGTATTGCCCGTAACACGCAGATTTACATACAGGAAGAGACCAACGTGTGCCGTGTTGTCGACCCCTGGGCCGGTTCTTACTACGTTGAGACCCTCACCCACGAGATAGCCCACAAGGCCTGGGCTCTCATCCAAGAGGTTGAAAAACTCGGCGGCATGGCCAAAGCTATCGAGAGCGGCATTCCCAAGATGAGAATCGAGGAGGCTTCGGCTCGCAAGCAGAGCCGTATCGACTCCAATGTCGACACCATTGTCGGTATCAACAAGTACCGCCTTGACCACGAGGATCCCATTGAGACCCTCGAGGTTGACAATACCGCTGTGCGCAAGGCTCAGATTGAGCGTCTGGCCAAGTTGCGCGCCGAGCGCGACAATGAGGCAGTACAGCGCGCCCTTGACGCCCTTACCGAGTGCGCCCGTACTGGCAACGGCAATCTGCTCGAACTCAGCATCGACGCCGCCCGCAAGCGTGCCTCGCTGGGCGAAATCAGCTACGCCTTGGAGAAAGTTTATGGTCGTTACAAAGCAAAAATCAACCTTATAAGCAACGTGTATAGCGCTCAAACCAAAGACAGTGAGAGTTTCCGCCGTGCCCAGGCTCTCACCGACGAATTTGCCAAGATTGAAGGCCGTCGCCCCCGTATCATGGTGGCCAAGATGGGTCAGGATGGACATGATCGTGGTGCCAAAGTGGTGGCCACAGGCTATGCCGACCTCGGGTTCGATGTCGACATGGGACCCCTCTTCCAGACCCCTGCTGAGGCGGCAAAGCAGGCTGTGGAGAACGACGTTCATGTCGTGGGTGCCAGTTCGCTGGCCGCAGGTCACAAGACACTTCTGCCTCAGTTGATTGAGGAGTTGAAGAAGCTTGGCCGCGAAGACATCATGGTTGTGGCTGGCGGTGTCATTCCGCCGCAGGACTACCAGTGCTTGTTCGATGCCGGCGTGGCAGCCGTCTTTGGCCCCGGTACTGTCATAAGCGAGAGCGCCATCAAGATGATGGAACTTTTGCTGGCCAGCCGCCGTTAATTGTCAGTTATTCCATATAAATACCGATGGTTTTACGATTAAGCCATCGGTATTTTTTATAAGTTATAGCTCGGAGACGGTAACGTGGTGTGTCAGTTCATCTCCTCGTCGCTTTCAGGCAGCATATCGTCGAAATTGAGCGGGGTGGGGTATATGTTGTCTTTAATGATGTATCCGCCGTATGTATCTTTTATTGTTTGAAGGAAACGGTAGGCTTCGAGACGGGTACGGAAGTCGCCAACCTTGACTTTGAAGTTTGGTTCGTCAAATATTATGTAAGCCTGTACAGTACTGAACTCCGAGGCAAAACGGTCTCGCAGGTCGAAGGCGCGTTCTTTGGAGTTGGCGCCAGAGAGTGAGGCAATCTGTATACGGTAGCCAGGGATTGTTTGCATACGCTCGTTAAGCTCGATGTGCTTCTGCACCATATTACTCACAGAGGCGTCACCTCGTACTGTAATGCGGTTGTTTTGGCCCATGGCGCACAACGCACAACCCGCTGCAAGTAGCAGTGTCAGTATACGTTTCATAACAGATAACCTCCTTTGCTGTTGGTGTTTAGAAGTGGCCGCCGCTAGCAAGGGTGAGCTGAGCAGGCCGTACTGTGAGCACAGGTATCTTGGAGAGCTCGATCATCTGGTGGGCAAACGAGCCCAGCAGCAGGTTGCTCAAACTGTTCTCCTGCTCGGTCATAATCACAATCATGTCGGCGTTGATGCTGTCGGCGTATTCAAGTGTCTCGGTAGTGAGGTTCTTTTGCACCGTGTGCATCTCGGTGTGGTGCGGTATCTCGGCATTGTCGAGCAGGCGCTCGGTCTGGCGCACATAGTTGTTCACCACCTGACGTATGTCGGGACTGCTTGAAGTGTAGAGCCCAAAGATATGTATTTCAGAACCGAATTTTTTTGCAAAATGCATTGCCGTAGGCACTTTCTGACGAGTGTCGTCAGTGCTGTCGAGTGGCACCACAATGCGCTCAAGAGCTTTGTTGAAATTGAAGTCTTCACGGAGGGTTAGCACCGGCACCTTAGACTCTGCAATGGTGCGATAGGTGTTGCGGCCAATCCAACGGTTTGTCAGGCCCGACATACCGTGAGTACCCACCACGATAAGGGTTGCGTTGTCCTCGTCGGCCTGTGCCGTGAGTTCCTCTGACACTTTGCCTTGGCGTATGGTGTACTCTAATTTTATGCCCTTCAGCAAATGGGCTACGCCGGCGTTGCGACGCTCAATCTCTGCGCGGATTGGTGCCTCGTCCTCATTACGCTCTTTGACATAAACAAGGCGTATGTCGTTGTGCCATTTATTGGCGATGTCTATGGCCATATCAACGGCTATGGCTGAGCCGGATGAGAAATCAAAACCAACAACAATGTAACTCATATTCAGTGTCCTTTTTTTGTGGGTATAGTGATATTATACGTCATTATTTGACACTGCAAAGATACGATTTTTTTTCAATTTACAAACAAATGTTAGAAAAAAATGTTGATTTTTTTTGTCAAGTGGCAAAAAAAGCGTATCTTTGCACCTTGTAAATATCGCGAAAATATAATAATAAAACAATAAAAAAATGACACAAGGTATTCTTATTGCGGTAATTGTGTTGGGTGCCATAGGTGCTGTCTTTGCCGTGGTGCTCTACTTTGTAGCGCAAAAATTCAAGGTGGTGGAGGATCCTCTGATTGATGAGGTTGCCGAGGTTCTGCCTGGTGCCAACTGCGGCGGCTGTGGAAAAGCTGGTTGCCGTGCTTTTGCCGAGGCCTGTGTGGCTCAGGGTAATCTGGAAGGTCTGCGTTGTGCCCCCGGCGGCGATGCTGTGGCTGCCAAGGTGGCCGAACTGCTGGGTTGTGTAACCGAGGCTGGCGAGCCGCAGGTGGCTGTGGTACGTTGCCGCCCCTGCCATGTGGGCAATGAGCGACGTTCCAGCTATGATAGCTTGCAGAGCTGTGCCTTCGCCCACTCTCTATATACCGGAGAGGCAGGCTGCCAGTTTGGTTGCCTTGGATGTGGCGACTGTGTCAAGGCCTGTCTGTTCGGTGCCATAAAGATGGATTCTGAGACCCACACGCCAGTGGTCGACGAAGAACGCTGTACCGCTTGCGGAGCCTGTGTCAAATCCTGCCCACGCTCGGTTATTGAATTGCGTAACAAAGGTCGCAAGAACCGCCGTGTGTGGGTAAGCTGTGTTAATAAAGAGAAAGGAGCCGAGGCTCGTAAGACCTGTTCCAATGCCTGTATAGGCTGCGGCAAGTGTGAGAAGGCGTGCCCGGTTGAAGCTGTGCACGTCAACGCAAACGTGGCATACATAGACTACACCAAGTGCATTGCTTGTCGCAAATGCGAAGCCGAGTGTCCTGTTGGCGCAATCGTCGATGCCAATTTCCCGGCACCTGTGAGCAAAGATAAACCTGCACCCAAGCCCGCAGAGCAGCCCGTAGCAGAGCAAACCACAACCAACAATCAAATCTGAATGAGATGAAGACTTTCAAAATGGGTGGTGTACATCCCGAAGAAAACAAAATATCGCGTGAGGCAATAATAGAGCAAATGCCTCTTCCGGCACAAGTTGCAGTGCTTATGACTCAGCATCTGGGCGCTCCGGCTACGCCAGTTGTGGCCAAAGGCGACAAGGTCAAAGTTGGTCAACTCATTGGTGAGGCTCAGGCTTTCATGTGTGCCAACGTGCATTCGCCGGTAAGCGGTACTGTGGCTAAGGTCGATGTGTGCAAAGACGCTTTTGGCTTGGCCAAGCCCGCCGTCTTCATAAATGTTGAAGGCGATGAGTGGATGGAGAGTATCGACCGAACACCAGACATCAAACGCGAGTGCAATCTCGAGCCGCAAGCTATAGTTGCCAAGCTCAAGGAAATGGGCATTGTTGGTCTCGGTGGCGCTACGTTCCCTGCTCATATAAAATATAATGTGCCAGAAGGTAAGAAAGCCGAGTATTTGATTATCAATGCTGTTGAGTGTGAGCCGTATCTGACGTCCGACCACCGCGTAATGATGGAACACGCCGAAGAGATATGCATAGGCGTGAGCATTCTGCGAAAAGCACTCGGCGTGCCCAATGCATATATAGGTATTGAAAATAACAAGCCCGAGCCCATTGCTGTTATGACCGCAATGGCAAAGAACTTCGAGGGTATCATTGTTGAACCTCTCAGGGTAAAGTATCCGCAGGGTGCAGAGAAACAGCTTATCAACGCCATCACAGGTCGCAAGGTGCCCAGTGGCAAGTTGCCGATAGATGTGGGCTGTGTGGTGAGCAACGTTGGAACAGCCTTTGCCGTGTACGAAGCTATTCAGAAAAACAAACCACTCATTGAAAATATCCTTACTGTCACAGGCAAGCAGTTGTCGTCGCAGCATAACTACCAGGTGCGCATAGGCATAACCTACAACGACATTATCAAGCACTCTATAGGTGAGTTGCCAGAGAATACCGGCAAGGTCATCAGTGGCGGTCCAATGATGGGTAAAGCCGTATGTAACCTTGACGCTCCCACAACAAAAGGTGCAAGCAGCGTTTTGGTAATGGACGAATCCGAGGCTCGCCGCAATCCAGAGAGCAACTGCATACGCTGTGGTAAATGTGTGTCAGCCTGCCCCATGGGTCTTGAACCCTACCTCTTTTCGGCATTGGTAAAGAACAACCGCATTGAGGAGGCTCAGAAACACAATATCCTCGACTGCATCGAGTGCGGTTGCTGCTTCTTCAGTTGCCCGGCAAACAAGCCGTTGACCGATGAAATCCGTCTCGGCAAGAACCGTGTGCGTGCAATGATGGCGGCTAAAAGGTAAAATCTTAAGGTAAAACTAAAAGGTATAACACAATGAATATACTGAATATCTCCGGCTCGCCGCACGTTCACAGCGACGAATCAACAAAGAAAATAAT
This sequence comes from Bacteroidales bacterium, assembly GCA_024685285.1. GTDB lineage: Bacteria > Bacteroidota > Bacteroidia > Bacteroidales > P3 > Colimorpha. The sequence goes on along the minus strand of JAIKVZ010000025.1, from coordinate 143,060 downwards.
GTGGCGTGTAAACCTCGCCTTGGTGCCTATGCTGCTGTGCGCCATTGCCTATTTTGGCCTCAACGCGCTACTCATCAGCTTGGTGTCTGTGGTCTGCTGCGTTTTGTTCCAGTGGCTGATAGAGAAATTTATATTAAAGGTGCCTACCACTGTTGCTGATGGCTCCGCCATTGTCACAGGTCTTTTGCTGGCGTTCAACGTGCCAGCCACAGCCGACATGATTTGGCTTGTGGCTATTGGTGCATTGGTCGCAATAGGCATTGGTAAGATGTCGTTTGGCGGCTTGGGTAAGAATCCCTTCAACCCTGCATTGGTTGGACGTGTCTTTTTGCTCATCTCTTTCCCCGTACAGATGACCACATGGCCAACCGTGGGCAAATGGTTTCCTATGTCTTTCGACACGGTGGCCGGAGCAACTCCCCTCGGATTGCTCAAAGAGGGCGGAGCCGAGGCATTACCCCAGGCTTGGGAACTCTTTGTGGGACACATAGGAGGCTCTCTCGGTGAGGTGTCGGCGCTCGCCATTCTCATTGGAGCTATATACCTGCTGTGCCGCAAGATAATAACTTGGCATATCCCTGTTTCATTCATTGGCACGGCATTCATCTTCAGCGGTATTTTGTGGCTCGTGAATCCCGAGACGTATGTCGACCCCGTCACCACCATCCTCACCGGCGGCATCATGCTTGGCGCCTGCTTCATGGCTACCGATATGGTGACCTCGCCTATGGCCAAGAGTGGACAGCTCATCTTCGGTATTGGGTGCGGCCTGCTCACAGTTATCATACGCAACTGGGGCGCATATCCCGAGGGCGTGTCGTTTGCTATACTTATTATGAATGCCGTCACACCGCTTATCAACCGGTGGTGCAAACCGGCGAGATTTGCAGCCTGATATAGAACCTATATATTCTATAGAAATAATAAAAACAAAGAAATCATGGCAAAGAAAGCTCAATCTACATTAATCAATATGCTCCTTTCGCTCACAGTGATAGCCATTGTGGCCGCCGCCGCTCTGGCTTTGGTGAACAAGGTGACCGAGGAGCCCATAGCGCAAGCCAAGAAAGCTAAGACCGACGAAGCTATCAAGGCCGTGCTGCCGCAATATGACCATACCGAGGAATTGGATGTCGAAGGTACAGCCTGCGTGCTGGCCTACAACGAGGCCGACTCGCTCGTAGGAGTGGCTGTCAACTCTGGCAGCGACAAGGGCTTCGGCGGCCACTTGGGTGTTATGTACGGTTTCGACACCGACGGCAATATTACCGGCTACCAGATACTCGAGACTTCCGAGACTCCCGGTCTTGGAGCCAAGGCCGACAAGTGGTTCCAGGCCGATGGCAAGGGTTGTGTCATTGGCAAGAACCCCGGCCAGAACACAATCAAGGTTGCCAAGGACGGCGGCGAGGTCGATGCCATTAGCGGCTCCACAATTACATCGCGCGCTTTCTGCGAGGCTGTGGCCACGGCTTTCGAAACGTATCAAAAAATCAACAAGTAAATTTTTTGAGTTATGAAAACTACCGACATAATCAAAAACGGTCTCATCAAGGAGAATCCCACATGGGTGCTTATCTTGGGTATGTGCCCCACGCTGGCCACCACAACCTCGGCTGTCAACGGCATGAGTATGGGCTTAGCCACCACCTTTGTGCTTATGATGTCCAATATTGTTATCTCGTTGCTAAAGAGCGTCATCCCCGACAAGGTGCGCATTCCTGCATTCATTGTCATTATAGCCACCTTCGTGACCATTGTGCAGTTGGTTATGCAGGCCTTTCTGCCGGCACTCTACGACAGCCTTGGTCTCTTCATACCTCTAATTGTGGTCAACTGCATTGTGCTGGGTCGTGCCGAGGCCTTCGCCTCCAAGAACAACGTGTGGCATTCGTTTATCGACGGTCTCTTCATGGGCTTGGGCTTCACCTGGGCGCTCACCCTGCTCGGCATGGTGCGCGAGTTGTTGGGTGGCGGCTCTTTCTTCGGCATGAGCCTCATAGGCGGTGCCGACGGTATGCTGCTCTTTATATTGCCCCCGGGAGGCTTCCTCTGCTTGGGTCTGCTCATGGCCCTCATAAACCACATCCGCAACAAGAAAACGGCCTGAAATGTTAAAAAATGTTAAATAAATGTTAAAATTTGAGCCATTTTGGCCTTCTCGCCGTCTATTATATGTATAAAACCCGATGTAGTATGAAAACCATAGTCTCAACACCTCGTAAAAGTAGCAGAAAATCCATCCAGGCAGTCGCTTTGTTTGCACTGTTGTTTGTATGGATATTCGGCAATGTCAATGCCCAGAGCACCGATGTCAAGTTTCTTGACAGCGCAATGAGCACCACCACAATCACCATCGACGGCAGTACAGCCATGGGTATAGCATCTGACGGAACCGAAGGCTATACCAGAGGCGACAAGTGGGTGGTTGTGCAGCTCAGCGAGGCTTGCCCTGGCGACAATGTCAAGTTTTCGGTCAATCTGCTTACATTAGGACTACACCCTGTCGACACCTTTTATATATATGACGGCACTTCTATCACCGCGCCGTTGCTGCTCAAGGCTTGGGGCGACACGATAATGTATCTTGGCAATATTTTGTCAGCAAGAAAAGTGTCGTTAACGGGCTTGCGTATCTATGTTAGCCCCACCAACACCACCAACGCTCTGACCATACGCATTAATGCCCTGGCAGGCGGTGCCGCTGGCTACAGCGGTTTCACAACCCACTTCTCATGCTACAAGGTGTGCGAGACTATTACCCCAAAACTTGAACCATACTACACCAAGACCCGCAACGGTGTGCCCTACGCCACGATGAACTATGTGTCAATATACAACTACGACACTATATTTGAGATGATCTACGACAGCGTTCTCAACGACTCTGTCCGTGGCGATATCATTCGCATAGACACTGCCGGTTCGTTGCCTGGAGCACTTATTTGTTTGGGCGATGGTATCATCATGCACGCCAAGGGCCAGTACACACACCTTACCGGCTGGTATACACCAACCGACTCAACCACTACATTCACCTGGACTATGGGCAACAACGACATTATTTCGGCCCCTGGTGCCACCGACACCAACTACGCAGGCTACCGCAATGTGCAGTGCTACGACGTGGGTTTGGACCTTGTCGACGAGCGTGGTTGCCGCTCCACGGTGCCGGCCAACGTCCAGGTACGTATTGCACAGAACCCAATGAAGACCATATTCACCTTGGCAACAACCTGCAACACCGACTCGCTACAGGTCAACATCGGTTATGACGGCGATAATGCCACCATAACGCTGCGCAAGATTGAATATGCCAAGACAGTTTCGAAGATATATATGGTGCGTACCTTCATACCCGACGGCAAGTGCGTCAATGGAGATCAGACCGACGAATGCTACCAGGCTTCGGTTACATTCGAGGAGTTCCCGGCTGGCCGCAGGATTACCAAGGGTAGCGATATTTGCTCGATATGTGTGAACTATGAGCACTCATTCATGGGCGACTACCGTCTCTCCATCAAGTGCCCCACAGGTCAGGAAGCTGTGCTTAAGTATGGTAACCGTGGCTCTGGCGGCACCTCCGACCCCATGGCAGCAAAATACACCGAAGACTGCACCAAGGCCGGACAGGAGGCTCAGGGCGGCGACCCGTATATTGCCGATGGTATGTATGGCGGCGGCGGTGCGTTCACAGGTGTCCCCTTTGGTGGTTGCACCATCGGCGGCCGCACAAACGACGGTACCTATGACCAGGGTGAGAAGTGCGACTCGACCACCAATATGTTCGGTATAGGTATGGACTACTGCTTCTCGCGCAACAGCGCCTACACTTTGGTCTCTGGCAACCCCGCAAACATCGACCCCTGCGACGCCGTGCCGTCAGAGTATATAGCTGCCACTACCGGCGCATATACCGATACGGTAGAGGTTACCCAATGGCCCGAAGCTCCAGGCGAGTTCAGCCTCGGTAGCAGCGGCGAACCCGACCCCTGCCTCGTTGTGACCCGCAAAGCCAGCAACTACGAGGAACAGAAAGACTATTACCTGCCCGCCTCTGATTTCTCGTCGCTCATAGGTTGCCCCCTCAACGGCGACTGGAGCATTCAGCTGTGCGACTTCTGGGGAGCCGATAACGGCTGGGTGTTCTACTGGAGTATGGACATATGCAACGTGAACCAAGGCGGCGGCTGCGAATACCAGGTGGGTATCGACTCGGTGGTGTGGTATCCCGACCCAGACGAGCGCTACCACGACTACGACCTGGGTCACTACCGCGGCCTGCTGGTGCACAAACGCGACGAGTCTCGCTCGTTCCTCCTCACCCCCGACACCGCTGGTACCTTCCCCATCATAGTCAAGATTTATGATGAGTTTGGCTGCATATGGGACACCGTGACCAAGCTTACCACGGTGTGGACTCCCACCCCCTCGCTCGGCAACGACACCCTGCTGTGCAGCATCGAATCCATCGTGCTCGACGCCAGCGACCGCCACTCGGTCTCCAACAACTTCTCTTACGTGTGGGAACCCAACGGCCAGGTGAGCGACACCATCCATACCGACAAAGGCATTATCGGCGAGCGCTACTATGTGGCCGAGGTCACCAACAAGCAGCACAGTGTGCGCTGCACCGCGCGCGACACCTGTCTCATCCGCGTCAACCGCCAGCCGGTGCCCAATTTCGACCCGGGTATCTACCCCTTGGAGGGCTGCGCTCCCTATACGGTGACATTTAAGAACACCTCGACCGACGGCCACCACTACTTCTGGGACTTTGGCGACGGAGTGACTTCGACCGAAGAGTCGCCGAGGCATATCTTCGGCGAAGGCTCTTTCGACTTCAGATACTATATCTATAGTGTCGATGGCTGCGTCGATTCTCTCATCTTCCCGAACCTTGTCACCGTCTTCCCCAAGCCGCAGGCTTCGTTCTCGTGGACCCCGACATACCCCACGGTGCTCAGCCCTTACGTGCAGTTTGTCAACCACACCGTGCCCGACCACGACGACAACCGTTACTACTGGGAGATTCAGTACAACAGGGCTCACCCCTTGTCTGTGCAGACCGAAATCGACAAAAACCCCTACTTCAACTGGTATCGCACCAACGACGAGGACCTGCCGGGTTCGTACATCGCTCGACTCATTGCACGCACCGACAACATAGGCCCCTCGGGCGAGGTTGTGTACTGCTATGACACCACCGAGAACACCATCCTGCTGGTCAACGATTTCCTACAGTTCCCCAATGTGGTGACACCCAATGGCGACGGCGTCAACGACCGCTTCGTCATCAAAAACCTTGTCGACGGACTTGGCTTCCCAATCAACCAGCTCGATATATACAACAAATGGGGCACACTTGTATTCCACAGAGAGAACATCGCCACCTACGACGATTTCTGGGACCCCAACACCAACAGTATGCCCGCCGGGACCTACTTCTACCGCTTCTCGGCGCGCGGTTACAACGGCAATATAGAGCATAACGGAACAATCGAGGTCATCCGTTAGCCTCAAAATTGCAACATTCTGAGTATCAATGCCTTGTGGTTTCGGCTACAAGGCGTTGATTTTTAGTGGTTTAGATGGGTTAGGTTCGGGTTAAGGTCGGGTCAACATCGGGTAGGGTTCGGCGTCCGTGTAACTGGACTGGTACTTTTGCCGATGAAACCCCGATGATACTGCATTAAACAATTGTGGCGCAGCTTAATAAGCTGCGCCACAAACCATAGTTTTTTCTCTCTTAGTCAAATTCCACGGTGTGTTCCATACCGTCGTCAACCAGCTCGATGGTGGCGGGTTTGGTGAGGCTGCCGCCACGGCAGTTGCACTTAATAATATAGGTGCTCTCGCCAAAGCGGTAGCGCAGGCTGAACTCGCCCCACTCCGAGGGCACGTGCGGCTCTATGCTGAGGCTGTTGCCGTGCAGTTGCAGGCCAAGTATGTTCTCAACACCCGTCTTGTATGCCCACGATGCCGAGCCGGTATACCACGTCCAGCCGCCGCGGCCCGGGTGCTGTTGGTTCGAGTAGATGTCGGCCGCCATGCAGTATGGCTCGACTTTGTACTTGAGCACATCGGCCAGCGAGTGGGTGCGGTGTATGGGATTGATGATAGAGTAGAGGTAGTAGGCCATGTCGTTGCGGCCCTCTTTGAGCTGGGCCATTATATACCACATGGCGCCGTGGGTATATTGGCCGCCGTTTTCGCGCACGCCTTCGGGGTAGTTCATGATGTAGCCCGGCGAGGGTTGCGAGTTCTTGAACGGGGGTGTGAGCAGCTGTATTATCTCGTGCTCGCGGTTCACAAGACGTGTGTCGGTCTCGCGCATTACCGAGGCTTTCTGCTCGGCGGTGGCCACATCTGTCAGTATGCTCCAAGCCTGCGAGATGAGGTCAATCTGGCACTCGATGTTGTTTCGCGAGCCCATAGCCGAACCGTCGTCGAAATAGGCGCGCAGGAACCAGGCACCGTCCCAGGCGTTGCGTTGCAGCGCATCGACGAGGCGGTGGCGGAAGTCGGCCAAATCGGCGCAGTACTCCAGGTCGGCTCCCGGCACAATCTGTGTCAGTTGCTCCATCTTGGGCAGCAAGTCGCATAGGAACAGTGCCACCCAAACGCTCTCGCCTTTGCCTCCCTTGCCCACGGCAGACATACCGTCGTTCCAGTCGCCGCAGCCCATGAGGGGTAGGCCGTGGACGCCAATGCGGTTCATGGAGCGGTTCACAGCACGGCGCAGGTGCTCGTAGAGGGTGGCGTATTCAAAGCCCGGGTTGTCGGTCGGCGAGCCATTTGCGCTGCGGTATGTCATGCCGCGCTCGGTTTCGCCAGCGGCCAGCTGCTCGGCCTGGCAGAAGGGCACCTGCTCGAGCAGTATCGAGGCGTCGCCCGTGATATTGACATACTGGTGTGTTACAAACACAAGCCACAGATAGTCGTCGCTAAAAGTGGTGCGGGCACCGAGGTGCATACTCTCGTGCCACCAGTGCAGCACATCGCCTTCTGCAAACTGGTGCGCAGCGTGGTCCAGAATCTGGCGGCGTGCGTATGCCGGGTCGCTGTAGAGCACGCTCATCACGTCTTGCAGCTGGTCGCGGAAGCCTGTTGCGCCGCCCACCTGGTAGAATCCGGCACGGGCGAAAAGACGCGAGGCATAAACTTGGTAGAGGTACCAGCGGTTGAGCATATAGTTGAGCGAGCGGTCGGGGGTCTCGACCTGTATGTGCGAGAGTTTCTCGTCCCAGAATTGGTTCACACGGTCGTATTCGGCGTAGATTGCAGGCAGGTCGACTTTGCGTGTTGAAGCTGCTTCATCGCCGCTACCAACCGAGAGAACAAAGGCTATTTCGTGCTCTTGACCGGCTGGTATGTCGAGTGTGAGGCCGAGGCGTTTGCGGTTGGGCGATAGCAGCGATATGTCGGTTAGCTGCTCGGTGGCAGTGAGGTGCATCACGTGGTCGTGGTAGATTGGGTGGTATACGTTGCGCACGTGCAGGGTGTTGGCGGCCTCGTCCCACTCTGAGAACAAATAGCGGGCGGTCTGCTCTTCGCACACTCCAAGAACCAACTTGTAAACCATGTCGAGCTGTACCTGCAACGGGGCGTCGGTCTTGTTGCCGATCATTATCTGATAGTATTTCTCGGCCTTGTCGATGGACACAAAGACGCGCACCTTGACGTTCATTTCGTCATATTCGGCGTCGAATGCCGACCAGCCTTGGCTGTGTCGAGCTGTGGCGGGTACAAACTGGTGCTTGTTGATGAGCAACATCTCGCTGGCGTTGTCGCGCACAATGTCGTTGCTCCAACCGGTGAGTTTGAACTGCTGGGCGTTGTGAGCAAAGGTGAAGCCGGCCATGGTGGAGCTCACTACGCAGCCAAAATGCTCGTTGGCAATAACGTTGACCCACGGCATTGGGGTGTTGGTGTTGGTCACCACATAGTCCTTTCCGTCGCGGTCGAAACCGCCATACTGGTTGTAGAATTCCAATGAACTCCATACGCGGAAGTCGCTGCGCGGACGCAGCACGGGGTATTCCTCCTGGTCCTGGTAATGTAGGTTGTCGGCTTCAAGATTGGCCAGTTGCTGCTCGATGCGTTGGTGGGTGTCAAAACTGAGCTGTGCCACGGTGTGCAGCAGGGTGCGCTCGGCAGGGGTGATGTCTGAACCGTCGAGCACGTACACATGGCCAGCGTCGCTGTGAGGTGCCCAAAGGTGCTCGGTGTTGGCCATATTGAGAATGAAGTGCTTCAAACCGTCGCGGTCCTTCTCAGGTACATCGTTGATAAATACCAAGTCGAGTTGTAGGCCGTGCACCTTATAATATTCAAATGCGCGCAACATCTCTTTTGCGAAGCCCGAGCGTTCAATGCTATCGATTTCCATAAGCATTATGGCTAAGTCGCCGCTTATGCCAAAGCGCCACAGGCCGCTTTGCGACAGAGTGTTGTTTTGCAGGTACTGCTGTCGGTTTGCGCCAAGAGTGGCGGTTTGGGCTATGTATTTGCCCATATTGCAATAGAGCCTCATCTGTGCTCCTTTGAGCAGAGAGAGGTCGGTGCGCATATTGTTGTATACGGATGTTGTCTTGAAGGCGTGCTCGACGTCTACGGCGTTGGGATAGTGCTCAACAAGTTGCAACATCTGGTCTTTGGCTTTGCCGTATGCGGTCATGGCATAGGCTTCGACCTTTTTGCCAGCAGGCACCACCACGCGGCGGCGCATACTCATAATGGGGTCGAGTGTGGTACCGACGGTACCTGTCAGTGTGCGCCGACTCTCTATGATGTCGGCGTGGTGAAGGCTTCCGCCGCGGCCCAAGAACTTCAGTCGTGAAGTCTCGTACTCAACCAAGTTGTTGTATGTCTGTTTGGTAGTTGCTGAATCGGAGTTGTTCTCAGGCAACCAAAGGCGGTGGAGCATATAGTGGCGGACTCCGTCGGAGCTGGGCCTACTGAAGAGCAGAGCCTCATGTGTGGGGTCGTACTCTGAACTGATTTTCATGCTGTTGAAGACTCGGTGGTTCTCGTCTTCGGTAGTAGAAGCCAGGACTACCTCTCCATAGGTGGTCAACTCCAGTTCTATGTCGTGGCGTGTGCTGTTGCCGAAGGTGTAGCGCCGCAGTTCGGCCGAGCGGTCTTTGAGCACGGTGACTTCGGTGCGTGTCTCAATACCGTCATCAACGCGGGTGTACAACAGTTTGTCGCTGGCAAAACTCACGTGGTAACTCTCGGGCATGACGTCGAGCGGTGCATAGGTGGAACTCCACAGCTTGTCGGTGCGCAGGTTGCGTACAAAGAGGTAGGTGCCATAGTGGTCGGCACTGATTTTGCGGTAGCGACCTAACATTATGTTGCGGTAGCGCGAGAAACCGCTGCCGCGGTCGTTCATCAGCACAGTGTATTGACCATTGCTTACAATGCCAATTTCGGGCAGACGGGCAATGCCGTCATAGTCTCGGGCATCGCTCTCGGTCTGAACCTTTGAATATCTGTAGCGCTTGTATTGTGTCACTTTTAGGTCGATGTATGGCTTCACTTGGGCCTTCTCTTTGAGCAGTGTTTCCATTGAGCGCATACAGGGTTCGTTCATAAAGAAATGTTGCAGGCAGTTGTTGGCTAAATAGTTGGCTGTCGATGCCAAAATCATGCCCTGATGGTGAGCATAGTGTGCGCGTACTGGCACATTGTCTTCGGCGTCGTAGCTCTCGAAGAAACCATAGTCGCCGTCGTACATATCAAGTGAGCGCAGGTGCTTTAAGTTATCGTATACGGCACGGTCGGCCACACTTATGGTGAGTAGCGAACTGTAGGGCGACACCACGATACGGTCGGGTGTGGTGTTTTGGAACTTAAGATAAGGTACACCGAAAGCATGGTATTTGTAGTTACGGGCATCGTCGAGCTCGTTGTATGCGGTCTCCGATATACCCCACGGCAGCTTTATTTTGTTACGGTTTTCATGTTGCGAATTCTTGATAAAGGCACGCTGTGCACGTATGGCAAAACTATAGGTCTCGTCCATAAGCGTGTGCTTGTATGTAGGTAGGAATATCAGAGGCATGAAGTACTCGAACAGTGTGCCGTACCATGATGCCACACCTTTGTAGCCTTTGTATTGTACTAATGTTTTGTCGAGGCAGAACCAGTGCTTGTATGGGGCGTCGCCTTGTGCGATTGTCAAGAACGAAGTAAGGCGTGCCTCGGATGCGAAGTTGTTGTAGTGGTATGGCAGGAGGGTATGAGCAGGGTAGTCGTAACCGATACTAAATACATCGAGTTCGTGGTTGTAGAGTTTGCTGAAATCGGTCTGTTCTATTAGACGTTGCACCTTGGCAATGAGCGGAACGCAATTGTTATCTGCTTGCAGATTGTTTGTAAGGTAGCCTTTGACGGTGTACAAGCAGGCAACAAAGTTGCCGCTGTCGGCTGTGGATACGAAGTAGTTGGGCAGCTTGTCGAGTGTGTGGATGTTGTACCAGTTGAAGAGGTGTCCGTTCCATTTTTCAAGGCGTTCCACAGAGTCTAACACATTGCCAAGGCGTTGCATTGCCTCACCATGGCTAATAAAGCCCAACTCGGCTGCGCTAACTATGGAGGTGAGCGAGTAGCCTATGTTGGTTGGCGATGTCTTGTAGTCTGTAAGTGGCTCGCGCCCCACTTGATAGTTGTCGGGTATGAGGTAGTTGTTTTCCTGAGTTATGGACTTGTCGAAGAAATTCCAGGTGTCTTTGGCTATTTTGAGCACTTCGGCAGTCTCTTTCTCACCGAGGGTTTTGCGATCTTGCGGAAATTTGCGTCCTAACCAAAACATCATAAACGTGGCGCCGCACCATGTCAAGCAGCAGAATCCGGTGGCTACCCATCCAACAATACCAAGATTACTCACTATGGCTAATGCTATCAGTGCGCATGAGGCCACATAGTTGAACCAGAATTTGTTTATGTAGTCGTCGAGGGTGCCTTTGGTGCTCTTGGCAGCCTCGTCGCTTGTTACCCAGTTGAGCAGGTTGCGGTGGCTGAACCACATACGGTAGCAGGCTCTGACCAATGCATCAGTATACATCCAAGCCTCTTTGGGTAGCAATGCAAACTGCACTATAGAACGATAGATGATGACTCTGAAACCTCGCAGCAGGGTGGTGTAGTAGTGGTAGTGTTTTCCGAAACGCGGCACCTTGGTCACTTGTCCCAGAATGAAGAACACAATAGGGCTGGCAACCACTATCAAGGCCACGGCTATATACCATGCCGGTGACACCCCAGGTGTTGCGCCGAGGGCGGCAACAGCAAACCCTGCCAGTATGAAAACGGTTACGGCCAAACTGAGTACCGAGCGACGCAGATTGTCGAATATCTTCCAGCGACCGATTGTATTGACTTGGTTCTTGACCCGCTCGCCACGCTCATTGCGTACGGTTTTGCTCAGCCAACCAATGATTTGCCAGTCGCCTCGAGTCCATCGGTGGTGACGCTTGGCGTCATCAATGTAGTTGGATGGGTTGTCGTCGAATAGTTCCACGTCGTTGATAAGGCCACAACGTATATGACAGCCCTCAATTAAGTCGTGGCTTAAGATAAGGTTCTCTGGGAATGTGCCTTTGAGCACTTTCTGGAATATGCGCAAGTCGTAAATGCCTTTACCGCAGAATGTGCCTTCGTTGAAGATATCCTGATAGAGCTCGAAACTGGCGGTAGTGTACACATCAAGGCCGCCCAAGCCTGCAAATAGCTGTGCGTAGCGACTTTTATTGGTTACTTCCACGTCAACATTAACACGCGGTTGCATTATGCCATATCCGGCCTCAACACGATGTTGATCCGAACTTAATCTGGCTCTGTTCAGTGGGTGGGCCATAGCGCCGATGAGTTTCTGAGCGGAGTATAGCACGAGCTCGGTATCGGTGTCGAGGGTGATGATGAAGCGTATTGGACAGGTGGTAAGCGGTGAGTGGTATGAGGTAGATTCGCCTTTTGCAGCGCAGTGCTCTGTACGCCATTGGCTTATGGTCTCTGCACGGAATCGCTGCTGTTTTTCTTGGTCGGTGGTGTCGCCAAGCAGCAGATCGTTGAAGTGTAGTATTGCTCCGCGTTTACGCTCATGGCCAAGCCAGCACTGCTCGCCTTCGCTCCAAGCTCGACGGCGATAGACGAAGTTGAATATCTGTGCTCCGTATTTCTCGTTCAGTTCGTTCACTTTGGCCAGTCCGGCTTCAACAACCTCGTTATCCCATGGGGCATCGGCCTCAGAGTATGCTGCAGCATCGCCTATCAGGGTGTAGTACAGGTTCTGCTGCCGAGCAACTGTATTGGTGAGGGGAGAGGGGATGAGGCTTCCTTCGCCACGGTTGATGTTGCTCAGGTAGTACACCTCCAACTGTTCCAGCAGCTCTATGGTTTTTTGTCTGCTTTTTAGTATGGTTGGCATAATGACCATGGTTGCATACTCTTTGGGTATTATGCCGTCTTTGAATTTGAGTTTGAATGTGCCAACGGGTTTGTGCAGTTTGCCTAAGAGCCAGTTGAAGAGGTCTATGACCACTTGGCTCATGGGGACCAGGAGCAATATCGTCAGTAATGCAGCTACACCCCAAGTGTTGCTGGCCAACAGTGCCAGCAGCAATGAGAGCCCCAGCGAGGCTATACCAACAATGGCTATGTAGGCTTGTGAACGGGCTTTCCATTTTTTTGGGGGGAAGAGGTATGTACCTATGTGTTCATTACTCTCTTTGGCTTTGTTGGTGAGCTCTTTCACTAACTCGTATTCGGTCTGAGGCTTACTGTTGGCCGAGTGGCGACGGGCTTTCTTGGTGAGGCGTACAATCTTTGCACGATAGTCGTCCTTGGTCTTGTCCTGCATTTGGTCGTATAGCTCCTCGGTTTTAAGCATACGCTCCGAGAAGCTAACTCCGTCAATGAGTTCTGCTATGGGCAACTTGGTCATCTTCTTTAACGAGTTGAAGATGTTCATCATCATAAGGTTGTCGCGTGCAGCTTCGCTCAGATGGTCTATGTTGGCCTGAGCTTTGTCGGTCACGGTGTAGTGGTGGGCTCCTTTGGCTTGCAGTTGTTTGCAAAGTGTGGCGAGCTCTTTGATGAGGGTATGCTTGATAAGTGGCAGAAGGGCATATACTTCAGGGTAGGAGAGGTAGTCTTTCTGGCTTACCTGAACTTGGCTGATATAGCGCATAAAGAGGTTCTGGTCTATCTGGTGGTGGCTTTTTCGCAGATAGTTCGCCAGCAGTTGCTCCAGTTGTGCCAAACGTTTGCGTTCTATTCGCCATGGACCACGCTCTATGCCTCTAAGGTCAACTCGCAATACCTTTTCCTGTTCGCTGATCATGTAGTAGTTGTCGAGCACCCATTCATTGGTGCTGCCAACCAGACGCTGGCTTTTTGTCTCTTCAACCAGCAACAGATAGTACTTGGTTATCTCGTCAATACTATGCCTGAATACTTTGTATATGCTTTTCATTTGTCGTATTATGTTGTCTCTTTCTGTTAGTCGCTTACTTCTCGCAGAACCTCAATGACTCCACGGCGTTGTATGTGTTTCGACTCGTCGGGGGTCTTGGCGTCGAAGTGGAAGAAGTAGGTGCCGGCAGGGTAGTTGCCGTCGTTGGGGTCCCAGAAATCGGCCTCTGAGGTTATGTTGCGACGATAGAACACCCTCTCGCCCCATTTGTTGTATATTGCCAGTTCGTTGAATGGATAGCACCACTCGTCGAGCAGTCCCACTATTACAAAGCGGTCGTTGATTCCATCGCCGTTTGGTGTTACTGCATTGGGGAATTGCAGATAGTCCACACAGCAGGGATTGCGTATTGCTCTCACTGTGAGCACCGAGTCGCAGCCTCCTTCGGTCTTCAGGGTGAAGGTGTGCACTCCCGGCTCTTTGACGCTGTTTTCGTCGTCGACTGTGAATACCGAATCACGGCACAGCATTATCTCTATTGTATCGTGTATATCGGGGCATTCGGTACGTATGGTCAGCGAGTCTTCGGCTCGGCAAAGGCGGTGCAGTGTGATGCTGTCTACCACTATGATGTTGAAGGTCCCCAGAGAGAAGGAACGGTCGTAAAGGGTGAGGGTTATGATGGTGTCGTCTTCGGTGGCGAAATCGGCACTGCGGTGAGTCCATCCGCATATCTCCGGCACCACTATGCCGGTGGTGTCAAGTGTGTCGGTCCCCACAAACCACACCATACTCACGCTGTCGGGCTGAGCCAGGGTGCTTATGGAGTAGTGCAGCCTGTAGTCGGTGTGAGGGTCTACCGCCACGTCGATATAGTACAGCCTCAGACTGTCATGCTCCGACGGTAATGCCATAAGGCTAAGCGTAGAGCCGGCCATACAGTCCACCGTGTCGGGATAGGGCACCTCGGGGACCAGCAGGGTGTATACATCGGTGTCGTTTACTCCAAAGGCATTGACATACCGGTAGTCCGAACCAAACAGCGAATCGCCCAAGTCGAAGCCTCCGTTGGGGATGATGTTGGTGCTGTCCTCATAGGTGGTCTCGAGTATGAATGTCGCCGTGGTGTCCGGTGGCAGGGTGAAGCTCACACTCCGGTTCCCGCTGCTGTCTACAACGCTGTCGGGCTGCCACAGGTAGTAGTGGGCACTGAGGTCCGATTCAAGCTCGAAGTCGATGTGTTGCGACGAGACTACATGGGTGTCGCCCTGCAAGATGTCGATGAGGGCCGAGCAGCTGTCGGTTATCTCAGACTGGGGGGTCACTACGGCCAGATGCAGCGCTGTCAGCGAGTCGCAGCCATACACCGTCGAGTCCTCTCTCTTGTAGTAGGTGCCTGGCAGGGTGTAGATGGTGTCGGCCCAAGCATATATCTGCCCCTTCACTATAGTGTCGTTGGTGTCGACCACCTCGACGGGGTGGAACTCCAGGTGCAGCTCCACGGCCAGCGGACAGAGGTTGCTGTCGACATCCATCCTCACATAGTTGCGGCTGGGGTAGTGGTCGGTGCTGTCGCGGTTGAGCGAAAAGCCGTTCGAGTCGTATACAGACCGCTGGCACACTGTGTCGTAGTAGTGCAGCGTGTCTGGAATATAGTCTGGCAGGTCTATGGTTACAACGGTGGTGTCTTTGCAGCCCGACCTGTTGCCCGATACCAGTGTCACCCCGTGTTGCCCCGGAGGCAGCAGCAGGCTGTCCACAGCCCCGTAGCGGTAGCTGCTGTCGGCATGTTCCCAGTAGTTGAAGGTTATGCGGTCGCCGTCCTCAACGGGTGTGGCCCCGTCGGTGGTGACAATGCCGGTGCTCGTCAGGGTAACCATATAGCTGCACAGCACGGGGCGGTAGGTATACGATGCCGACGCCACCGGTATATGCGCCACGTTGTCTATGCGTTCAACAAAACGGCATTCGTGCTTGGCACGGTTGGTATGTTCGCAGAATATGGTGGCCGTCTGGCTTGCCGGCAGGGTTATAGTGTCGGCGGTGGAGAAAGTGGTGGTGTCGGTTGCCGTATACCAGCGGTGGTCGAACCCCGGTATCGAGGCGTATGTGTAAGTATCGTCGGTGCCGCAGGTCAGAATAGTGATGCCTCCGTTGGCGCAGTCCAGGGTGAAGTAGGCGTAGCCGTAGTGGCCCCATTGGGCGCAGTCCAGCGTGGTGATGCGCAGCACTATAGTCTGGCCGTGATAGGGCGTCAGGTTCAACCCCACCGAGGTCCATTCCTTCCACAGAATGGTGCTGTCGTGTGGCGCTCGGTTCCACCCCAGGTCGTAGCTCGACACAAAGCGGGCATAGACGCACTGAGTGTCGATGGCGTTGCCCAGAGTGTCGAGCACCTGAATATACAGCAGGGGCTGTGCGTCGGCCGAGTGTTCGGGGTTCTCCATCACGGCGGCGTAGCTGAATATGATGGTCGAGAAGTCGAGAGTGTCGACCCTTATGGCGTAGTCCACGGCCTCGCCCTGTGCCCCCACGAGCCAGTTGCCCAGCCGCACGGCCGTGCCGCCGGTGGGCGGCGTAGTGTGCAGCAGCGAGTCGGTGCGCGGGTCGGTCTCGTCGGGGTCGTAGTGCACCGTGTGGCGGCTGAGGGCGCTGGCGTAGCCGTAGTCCACGGCCCCCGTGTCGCTGTAGGGGTTCCAGAAGCTGCCGTAGAGGCAGGTCACGTTCCCGGCCCCCAGGTCGGCGGCGTCCAAGCACTCCGACGGGCGCAGCTTGGTGCGGATCTTGAACCGTATAGAGTCGTCGCCCGCGCCGGTGCTGCCCACCACCATCACCTCGTAGGTCGTCAGGGGTGCGAGGCCCTGCAGGCGCACCTCGGCCGATGTGTCGTCCACCGTCACCCAATGGCTCGACCCCTCCTCGCGCCAGCTGGTCTGCAGAGTCACCCGACCGGCGGCGGCTATGGCCACCGTGGCCTCCACGGCCCCCACGTGGGTGGGCTTGGCGTCGACCAGCGCCCCGTCGACAATGGCAATGCGGTCTATGTAGGCCGTCGAGTAATTGCCGTCGTCGATATGGTTTTTGAATGCGCACCTAATGGCGAACCGCCCCCTGCCGCTCAGCGGCACCGCCACGCGGTGGATGCGCGCCACCGTGTCCACAAGCAGCGGCGCGAAGCCCGTCAGCGTGTCGGCCGCCAGCGTGTCGGTGCAGACGCCATATTCCAGCACAGCGCGACCCTCGTTGCGGATGTCGAGAACGGCAAACCAGCCGGCCAGCGTGTCGGCCAGCTCCGGGGTGGCCACGATGCTGAAAACCGAGTCGTAATAATGATTGTAGTTATAGCAGTAGAAATAGAAGTACTTATTGTAAACACCTGGGGGATACCAATTGGAACCCAGACCGGGACGGTAGATGGCGTCGTTGCTGTTGGTGCGTGCAAACCAGCAGACGGGCCGCGAGCCCGGCACCTCGTCAAAATCCTCCACAAAAGGCAGCTGGACGGGCGCACAGACCGTCTGAGCCATGCCTTGCCACGGGCAAAGCATTAGCGCACAGAGCATTATATATACGAGCCTGCGATTCACAAAATGCAAAAATAACAAAAAAATCCCAATTATGCGAAAAAAAATGGGCCTTATTATATAATTCATAACAATATGTGAAGCCATTGCCGGTGGCAATGGCGATAGCGAAGCGGAGAAGGCCCGGACGGGCCACTGACCCCGAAAGGGTGAAGCCATTGCCGGTGGCAATGGCGATAGCGAAGCGGAGAAAGAATCGACAGCAAAAGAAATTCACCCTAAAATATTTTGCCAATCCGGAAAAAATCCGTATCTTTGCATTTTGAAACAAAACACCTCACTGCCGCCAAGAAATGTTAAAAATTCTTAAATATTGTTAAATTTTGAGCCGTTTTGGCCTTCTCGTCGTCTATTATATGTGAACGCCAAAATTTGCATTGTTTAAAAATAACAAAAAACATCATAAAACCATGAAAAAAACATTTACACTCATTACATTTCTGCTTGCCTTATGCACGCTCAGTGCCCAAGACACTGTTAAGTTCGGCGATTGCAGGTATATGTGCTACCCTGAACCCGTTAGCTACTATTACCAATATGCTACTAAGGGTGCTAGTTTGTCTCGATTTATACTATATTCTGTTCATCACACAGAAACCCCTATCAATGTATATGGGGTTGCCGTTACTGCCGATGATAGCGTGATGTCTTTTATTAAGGTCTATATAGCCCAAATCCGTAATGACACATTGTTTATTATCGATTCTTCCTCAAATTGTAGAAAAACCAAACTCTACGAATATAAAGGAGACTATCAGTTATCTCTTGTCCGTGACAGCACCGGTAATATTATTTGTGACAGCACAACGGGCGCTTTCCTCTATGATACATCCAAAGTCCTAGTCTATGACTATAGACCGTGTTTGGAGTTCTATTTCGATTCAGCAGTGCCGGTTACCGACACTTTCTTGGTATCTTTCAGAGCCGATCCTTCTATGCCAGTGACAAGGGGACGGTATAATGCAACCTACGCAACACACTGGCAGGAAGGGTCATTCCATAATGGATTTCTTTTCGATAGGTACAACCGTGCCCTCGCCCCAGTCACACCTGGATTTAAAAACATTCTCCAAAATCCAGGTGGCGTTAACACCACTGAGCATAGCTGGGGAGGCGCATTCCCAATAACAGTACTTGACCCGGACCTTGCGCCTGACAACTCGGGTGTGGTCATGGTTACAGAGCCGAAAGTTGAACTATACCCCAATCCGACCGACGGCGTGACCACGGTGAGCAGCGCGGTGCCGCTGCGCATGGTCGAGGCCTACGACGTGGCCGGACGCCTGCTGCTGCGCCAGCCCGCCACAGGCCGCACCGTCAAGATAGACATGAGCGGTTACCTCCCGGGCTGCTACATACTCAAAATCCACACCTCTGCCGGCACCGCCCATCGCAAACTGATATTGCGATAGCCCGAAAAACATAAACAATTGAAAACCAGCCTGTTGTAAAACACCACACAACAGACTGGTTTTCAATAATATAGATGGGTTAGGTTCGGGTTAAGGTCGGGTAGAAGTCGGGTCAACATCGGAGGTGTACTCACGGCCACCGATGTTTTGGCGGTCAGAGGGCGACTTATGTGCGTCAAACGGCCGATTGTCAATTGGTTGTGCGGGGTGGGGTTGGACGGCTTCAGGATGTATCTGCAGGAATATTATTTATTTTTATTTTGCCGTTTTGTTTTTTTTTCGTATCTTTGCATTTTTATCAGTTCTTTGAAAATATGGTGAATATCAGTAATTTGGACGAAATTATCGCTATGGCGCTGCGCGAAGACGTGGGCGACGGCGACCATTCCACCCTGGCCTGCATACCAGCCGACGCCATGGGCGCGGCTCGCATGGTTGCCAAGGCCGACGGCGTGCTCTGCGGCGCCGAGGTGGGCCGCAGGGTCTTCGAAACCGTCGACCCCTCGCTGGCCGTCAATCTGCTCAAGGCCGACGGCAACCCACTGCGCAAGGGCGACACGGTGATGACTATTGAGGGCCACTGCGCCTCCATCCTCACCGCCGAGCGCACCGCCCTCAACTTTATGCAGCGCATGAGCGGCATCGCCACCCAGACGGCCGCCATGGTGGCCCTGCTGCAAGGCACCCGGACACGCCTGCTCGACACCCGCAAGACCACTCCCAATATGCGCCTGCTCGAGAAGTATGCCGTGCATTGCGGCGGCGGCACCAACCACCGCATCGGCCTCTACGACATGATTATGCTCAAGGACAACCACATAGACTTTGCCGGCGGCATTGGCCAGGCTATAGACCGAACACGCGACTATCTGCGCCGCACTGGCCGCAACCTGTGTATAGAGATCGAGGTGCGCAGCCTCGACGAGCTGCAGCAGGTGCTCGACCACGGCGGCGTGGACCGCATTATGCTCGACAACTTCGACCCCGAGACTCTGGCCGAGGCCGTGCGCCGCATTGGCCACCGCTATGAGTCCGAGGCCAGCGGCGGCATAACCGAGCAATCCCTGCGCCGATATGCCGAGACGGGGGTCGACTTTATATCGGTCGGCGCCTTGACTCACCACATCAAGAGCCTCGACCTCTCGCTTATTGTCTAAAGGAGTAAACACCGAGGGCTATGTCGACAACCACCGCCAAGGGCCACGCCGCCCGCCGCAAGGCCAATGCCGCAAGGGAGAGGTTAGCCTCGGCCCTGAGGCACCTGCTGTACAAGCGGTGGGTGCGCAACACGCTGTACCGGCTGCGCCATGTGTCGCTGCCCGGCAACAAGGGGGTGCCGCTGTACGACGTGCTGAGCTGTTTTTTGGCCAGCATTTTCAACGGCCAGCTGTGGCAGCGAGCCAAGGGGCTGTCGTTCTCGTTCCTCACGGCTCTGCCACCCATGCTGCTGTTCCTGTTCACGCTCATTGCCTACTTCCCCGTCGACGGGTTGCAGAACGAGCTGCTGGCCCAGTTCAAGGACATAGTGCCCGAGAAGGTCTTCGAGCCCATAGCCAACACGGTGAACGACGTTATGGGCCACCGCCACACCAGCCTGCTCTCGATAGGCTTTGTGGGCTCCATAGTGCTGGCGGCCAACGGCATGAACGGCATAATGACCTCGTTCAACTTTGCCAACCGCACCATAGAGAAACGTCCGTGGCTGACGCGATACCTCATAAGCATAGTGCTCGTGTTTGTGCTTTTTGTGATGGTGGTGGCGGAGCTGGTGCTGCTCATGGGCTACAAGTATATGGTGCTGTGGCTGCTGCAGGCCGGGGTGGTGCCCCACACCAGGCTGGCGCTGACGGTGCTGGGCATAGTGCGCTGGGCCTTGATGACTTTCATGATTCTGCTGGTGCTCTCCATCATATACTATATGGCGCCGGTCAAGAAGCAGAGGGTGGGCTTCTTCTCGTCGGGAGCCGTGCTGGCCACCGTCATCCTCATGGGGCTCAACGGGGCGCTGCAGATCTACTTCAACAACTTCAACCGCTACAACCTGCTCTATGGGTCGATAGGCACCCTGCTGGTCATAATGATGTGGGTGGCGTTCAACTGCATGGTGCTGCTGGTGGGCTACGAGCTCAACACAAGCATACTCAACGGCACCCTGCGCAACAAACAGGTAAGAAAACCAAAGCTTTTTAACAACAATGATAGTTCAGAAACAAAACGGTAAGGTGGTCGCTGCCGACGGCGGTCAGCAGGCCAGGTTCAAGATGATAGGCAAAACGATGATGGGCTTTGAGGAGCTGCTGGCCGACGAGCTGCGGCAGATGGGGGCCGAGAACATAGAGCTGCTCAACCGGGCAGTGGCCTTCGAGGGCGATATGCGTCTGCTCTACAGGGCCAACTACACCTGCCGCACAGCACTGTCGATACTCAAACCTTTTGCCGAGTTCGAGGCTGCCGACGACGACGAGCTCTACCGCAACGTCTACAACATACGCTGGGAGAAGCTGATGGACGTCGACGGCACCTTTATGATCGACTCGGCCACCAGCGGCGAAGTCTTCACCCACAGCTACTATGCCGCCCTCAAGACCAAGGACGCCATAGTGGACCGTTTCAGACGCAACTTCGGCAAGCGGCCCACAGTCGACACCGAGAGCGCCGACTACAAGTTCAACCTGCATATTGCCGGCACACATGTAACACTGCTCATGAACTCGTCGGGCGACACCCTCAACAAGCGAGGCTACCGCCAGGGAGTGGGTGTGGCCCCCCTCAACGAAGTGCTGGCCGCCGGTATGCTCAAGCTGGCAGGCTGGAAGGGGCAGTGCAACTTCTACGACCCCATGTGCGGCTCGGGAACCCTGCTCATCGAAGCCGCAATGGTGGCCAACAACATCCCGGCGCAGTACTATAGGGACTCCAACTTCGCTTTCCGTCGCTGGAAGGAGTTCAATCTTGGCGAATGGAAGAGCGTCAAGGAGCAGGAGGACCGCAAGATAGGCACCACCGACTTCGACTTCGAGATATGGGGCAACGACATAGACCCACAGGTAATAGCACAGGCCGAGAAGAACCTGCAGTACACCAAGCTGCACAAGGATGTCATGCTGCATATCGGCTCGTTCGAGGACCAGGAGCCGCCGGAGGGACCAACCCTCATAGTGACCAACCCACCCTACGGCGAGCGAATAAAGATTGAAGACCTCAACGGGATGTATGAGAAGCTGGGCGACACCTTCAAGCGGCTTTATGGTCAGGATTGCGAGGTGTGGCTCATCAGCAGCGACTTCGAGGCCCTGAAGCATATAGGTCTGCACCCTTCGAAGAAGATACCACTGCTCAACGGTCCCCTCGACTGCCGCTTTATGCGTTTCGAACTCTACGACGGTAGCCGCAAGGCCAAATACCAGCAGCCCGAGCAATGACCCTGAGCAGCAGCCTGCTCAAACAGCTGGCAGTCCAGGCGGGGTTAGACCTCTGCGGAGTGGTGCCGGCAACCGAAGTTGAAGGCTTCGGCCAGTGCCTGCAGCGTTGGCTCGAAGCAGGTGCCAACGGAGCTATGGCCTATATGGAGCGGTGGAGCGACAAGCGTGCCGACCCCCGTCTACTGGTCGAGGGAGCCCGGTCGGTAGTGAGTGTGGCGGTGGCATACAAACCCACCAAGACCATGGGCGGAGTACACAAAATAGCCCAGTATGCCTATGTCGACGACTACCATAACGTACTCAAAACCAGACTGCACACCCTTGTGGCCCTTATCAAGGAGCGTCATCCTGAGTTCGAGGCCAAGGTTTGTGTCGACACTGCTCCCATAACCGACAAACTGTGGGCAGCACGAGCCGGATTGGGCTGGATAGGCCGCAACACCCTGCTTGTAACGCCACAGTACGGCTCGTATGTCAACCTTGGCGAGTTGGTCACCACGGCACTGTTCGACAGCTACGACACTCCGGTAGAGAACCGTTGCGGCAGCTGTCGTCGTTGTGTTGAAGCCTGTCCGGGTCATGCACTTGACGATTCTGCTACCCTTGGCTTGATAGCACCACGTTGTACCTCGTACCTCACCGTGGAGCCATCGGCCTCAGAAAGCACCGCCTCTCGGACTGAAACGGCTTTTGTCTTTGGCTGCGATGTGTGCCAACAAGTGTGTCCCTATTGCCAGTCGTCGCCTGCGGTACGAACAGTACCGCAGGAACGAATGGCTGAGCTCGAGGCCTTGCCGGAAGCCGACGAGGAGACCTACCGCCGCATAACCCAAAACAGTCCCATGAGCCGCCTAAGTTATGAGCATTGGCGTAAGAACTGCGGCAAAACACCCAGGGCTACAGACTGAACTTGGCACCAGCCATAACCGAAGTGCCAGGCTGTGGAACCCCGCCATAGTCGCAGTAGCTTGCATTGAGCAGGTTGTAGCCTTCAACGAAGAGGCCCACGGTCCCAAAGTCGTATTGAGCAGTGGCGTTGAGCAGGGTAGGGATGGCGTAGGAGTGAACGGTACCATCGACATCGGTATATTGCCCTTCACGTTGCCGCACTGTGGCTGATACCTTTAGGGTGAGCTTTGGCCACGGATTGGCTGCCGCGTAGAGTTCGGCCTTGTGACGTAAGTAGTCGAGGGCGTATTGCGATATGTATCCCTCGGCGGCTTTGTCAATATGGCAGTAGGAGTATGCGACACCAATCTGCAGCGGTAGCCATTGCGGAGCCCACACGGCCTGTATGTCGGCTCCGGCAGCCTTTACGGCGGTGTGGTTGGCACTCCACCATACCGTCTCGCCAGGGGTTTGCAGCCAGTCTATAATATTGTGTCCGTCGCGAAAGTAGGCGTCGGTCACAACGCGCAGCTGGCGTGAGGTATAGGTTGCCGAAGCTTCAAGTGTCCATGCACTTTCGGGTTGCAGGTTTGGATTGCTTTGCTGCGTGGCGCTGTGGTAATAAAGGTCGGTGAATGATGGCAGTCTGTGGGTGCGGCTGGCGGTGGCCGAAACCATCCAACTCTGTGATGGAACGTAGTTCAGCGTCGCCGCCAATCCGTGGTTAAACCCGAACTGACTGTTGGCGGTGCCAAGCATATAGGCCGCTGCCGAAAGTTTGCCGAGTCGTATTGCGTAGCCGCCAAAGAGTGTGGAAGCGTAACGTGTGGCGCTGTTGGTATATAGACCTGACGGCTCGGCGAGGGGGCTGCCGAGATTGTTGCTCAGAATTCCGTCACGATGTAGCTCAGCACCTATAATAGCGTTGCCCGGTCCACATGTGGCAAGCCAGCGTGAGCGCAGGCCCTCGCTGCTCGCGAGATGGTGGTTCGGCCCCTGATACCATGCCGGTGCCTCAACATAACCTTCGCGGAACAGCTCGAAACGGTCGCGGTGCAGACGTCCGTATAGCACCGTTTCCAACCGCGAACGTCTAAACCGGTGCACGTTGCACGCTGAGGCCACAAGGGTGCGGGTGGCCTCGAACTGGAATGGATACTTGGCAGAGTAGAAAGCCTGGCTACCAAATGCCTTGGACTGTCCGCCGAGTTGAAGGTGCCAGTCGTTGCGGTTGCCGTGGCGTGTGGCTTGCAGATAGATGTTGCCGTAGCGGTAGTCGGTGTTTGGTATATATCCATCAGAACGATTGTAGCTGGCGGTGGCGGTCAGGGCCCATAGCCCTGCGGTGCGAGTGGCAGAGAGCGAGGCTTTGGCTTGTCCGTGGTCGCCGCCTGCTATGTAGGCGGCAAGGTGGTTGCGGTATTCCTCGCTAACCACGATGTTTACCCCTCCGGCAAACCCCATCACGCCGCGTGCCATCAGGTCGGCAGCGCTGAGCAACTCCACGCGCTGTACCAACGCAATGTCAATGGGGATGTCAAGATTGTGGTGGCCTGTCTGTGCATCGGTGAAGTTCACGCCGCCAATGAGCACCGCCATTTGGTCGAAGGTGCTGCCGCGCATCGAGAGGTCGCCTTGCACATCGTTGCCACCACGCGAGCGCAAATCGACCCCCGGCAGCATGGCCACCAGGTCGCCTACGGTACGTATTGGCAGATTTTGAATTTGACTTTGCGTCAGAACCACAACGGCCTCAGGGTTGCCGAACAAGGTGTCGGTCTGAACCGTTACGGTGAGTTCGGGAAGGTCTCGCACTCCCGACTGACGCTCGGTCTGGGCCTGTGCCGCTCCGCCTATCAAGAGGGCACAGACGGCCAGTGAGCAAAGTGTGCGTTTGGCGCTACGGTCGGCAATGTATGTTGCCAGCGCGCCGATGGTGACTTCACGATGCAACGAATTGTACACGGCGTAGCCCGCCCTTGAGTAGCGTTTGAAACGCACTGTGGCGGCATGGTTGTGTAGATTTTTGTTGTGTTGCATTGTGATAAATGATGGGCCTCACATCGTGAAGCCCCATAATAAAATGATTGTTAATTATTGTTTATTGTTGTTTGACACTGTTGAGTATCGAATATATGGCCATGGCCGTCGAGGCGGTATTTGCTATGCTGCTCGCGTTGACGTTATCGAGGCCCGAGGTGGCCAGGATTTTGTCGACAAACGACATGGCGGTCTGGGTGGTGACCAATCCAGCAGCCGACGACACAACACCGGCGGCAAAGTCTCTCTTGTATGCCGCGTTGTCTTTGTTCTCCTTTAACTGGCTGCAGCTGGCTGTGAGGGCAAGGGCGTTGGTGAGGTTGGTGGTGTTGGTGAGGTCTATGGTTTTGTTGGTGTTGTAGACCTTGTAGAGCGAAGCCACGGCGGCGCCGCAGTTGCGGCCTGCCAGTGCAGCGGCGCTGTTGCTCGACGTTTGCATCATAGAGCATGAGGTGAATGCCAAGGCGGCCACGCAGACCAAGAGAATGCTTAACTTTTTCATCGTTGCTTGTTTTTGGTGGTTCTTTTAATTTTTTTGCGCTGCAAAATTACATTTTTTTTTGCAAATCCAGAAAAAAAATGTACCTTTGCACAATCTTTTAGTTGACAAAATCAAAACAACATTTTAACCATTTTTTATGAATAACACGATTTTCTCCTTCCCAAAGCCTGAGAATGAACCTGTTAAAGGTTACAATCCCGGCAGCGCCGAGCGCAAAGAAATCCGCAAAGCCCTTGACGAGCTTTACAAGAAAGTGACCGAAATTCCCGCCGTTATTGGTGGCAAGGAGGTCAAGACCAAGAATATGGGCGAGATAGTGATGCCCACCGAGAACCACCACGTTCTGGCTCGCTACCACAAAGTGAGCGAGAATGAGGTGCAGGCCGCCATCGCCGCCGCCATGAAGGCTCAGCGCGAGTGGGCCGACACTCCGTGGATCGACCGCGCCAGCGTCATGCTCAAAATAGCCACCCTCATCAGCGGCAAATACCGCTACCTTATCAACGCCGCCACTATGCTTGGCCAGGGCAAGACCACCATGCAGGCCGAAATCGACAGCGCTTGCGAGCTCTGCGACTTCCTGCGCTACAACGTGTTCTATGCCAGCCAGATCTACAGTGACCAGCCTTGCAGTGACAAGGGCACGCTGAACTACAATGTCTACCGTCCGTTGGAAGGCTTTGTGTTCGCCATCACCCCGTTCAACTTCACCTCAATTGCCAGCAACCTCTGCATGAGCCCGGTGCTTATGGGCAATGTATGTATCTGGAAGCCCTCTACCACCGCCATGCTCTCCAACTATTTGCTGATGAAGATATACAAAGAGGCCGGCCTGCCCGACGGCGTGGTCAACTTCCTGCCCGGCAGCGGCGCCCTCATCGGCAAAGTGGCTTTCGCCAACGAGAACCTCGCAGGTGTTCACTTCACCGGCAGCACCGGCACCTTCAAGGGCTTCTGGAAAGCCATCGGCCAGAATATCGACAAGTACAAAACCTACCCGAAGATTGTCGGCGAAACCGGCGGCAAGGACTTCATAATGGTCCATAAGAGCGCCGACCCCGAGCAGGTGGCCACTGCCATTGTTCGCGGAGCCTTCGAGTTCCAGGGCCAGAAATGCTCGGCTGCCAGCCGTGCATACGTGCCCGCCTCGATGTGGCCCAAGGTTGAGAAGATTGTCGGCAAAATGCTCAAGGAGATTAAGATGGGCGATGTGCGCGACTTCTTTGCCTTCGTTAATGCCGTTATCGACGAGGCCTCTTTCGACAACTGCAAGAACTATATAGACCATGCCAAGAAGAGCAAAGATGCCGAGATAGTCTTTGGAGGCAAATGCGACAAGAGCAAAGGCTGGTTTATCGAGCCTACCGTCATCCTGGCCAAAAAACCCGACTACAAGTCGATGTGCGAGGAGATTTTCGGACCCATCATCACCATCTATGTCTATGAAGACAAAGACTACGAGAAGGCTTGCCACCTGTGCGACGAGACTTCGCCCTACGCCCTCACCGGCGCCATCTTCGCCTCCGACCGCAAGGCTTTGCGCACCGGCGCCGAGATTTTGAAGTACGCCGCAGGCAACATCTACTACAACGACAAGCCCACCGGAGCCGTGGTCGGTCAGCAGCCCTTCGGCGGCGCACGCGCCAGCGGCACCAACGACAAGGCCGGCTCGTACCTCAACCTGCTCCGCTGGGTGAGCCCGCAGGCTGTCAAGGAGACCTTCGACCCCGCCCGCGACTACAAGTACCCCTTCATCAGCTCTGCCGAATGATGTAAATGCTTGTAGCACAGGCTAAAGTTATGCCAAAAACGCGCCAGGTTCGCTTCCTGGCGCGTTTTTTTGCTGTGTTGGGGCGGTGGTGTCCGAACCCTACCCGATGTCAACCCGACCTTAACCCGAACCTAACCTATCTAAAACGTTGGTTTTTAGCGTGTTGTCTACAATTGTTCGGATAGTGCTTGCAATTACCTGGTTTGCAGTGCTTTGCGAATGGTTTCGACGGCTTCGATGTTGCGCGGCACCTGGAGGTCGACGGTGCTGCTTTCGACGGCTATGAGTCGGCCCTGTTTGACGGCGCTGAGGCGACGGTAGGGGGCGGTGCGCACAAAGGCGGCCGAGTCTTCGCGGCGTATCATGATGTAGTCGGGGTCGCTGGCCATCAAGGCTTCGGTGCTGTAGCTCCATCCGCTGACGTGGGCTGCGGCGTTGCGTCCGCCGGCCAGCTCTATGATGTCGTTGATAAAGGTGTTGCCGCCGGCTGTGAAGTTGCCCGTAGGGCCGAATCCAACCACATAGTAAACTGTTGGCGCCGAATCGGTTGCGGCCGGCTTGTCGGGTACGCGGTCGCACAGCAGTGCGGTGAGGGCTGCCGCTGCGTCGGTCCGGCCAATCAGTGAGCCTATGGCAACGATGTTGCCAAACAGGTCGTCGAAATGCTGTTTTTCGATGACGCACGCCACCGGTACCCCCATCTGCGCAAGCTGGTCGGTGGCCTTTTGCGGTATCATCGAGCCGCTGATGACCAAGTCGGGGTTGAGCGAGAGTATTTTCTCGATGTTGAGGTTCGAGATGCCTCCAATCGACTCTATTTCGGCGGCCTCGGGGGGGTAGGTGCAGAAGTCGGTGCGGCCCACCAGCAGGCTGTCGGCCCCGAGGGCGAAGATAATCTCGGTTACGGCCGGCGAGGTGCTCACCACGCGTGTGGGGTGGGCCGGTACTGATATTTCGCGGTTGTAGTCGTCGACGTAGGTGTAGGTATCGTCGGCGGTTTTAGGTGCGTGGTGGCAGGCTGCCGTCAGCAGGGCCGCTGCCACGAGTAGCAGGGTGGTGCGTTTCATTGCAGGTGCGGTGTTGTTTGGTTTGCGTTACTTGTTTGTTGGCGGCAAGATTCAAAAAAGGGGGATTCCCCGTTGTTCCGGAGAATCCCTCTGATAGTTTTCCTGTTGTTTTAGAGCAGGGTGGCGAGTTTGGCTGCCAGGTCGCCCACGCGGGTACTGTAGCCTTTCTCGTTGTCGTACCAGCTGACAATTTTCACGAAGTTGCCGTCCATGACCTGGGTGAGCAGGCTGTCGAAGATGGAGCTGTTGGTGTTGTCGATGATGTCGATGCTCACGATGGGCTCGTCAACATACTGGAGGACACCCTTCATGGGGCCTTCGGCGGCCTCCTTGATGGCGGCGTTGACTTCCTCTTTGGTGACGTTGCGGTTGAGCTCGGCGGTGAGGTCCACGACGCTGCCGTCGGGAGTGGGCACGCGCATGGCAAAGCCGTCCAGTTTGCCCATCAGCTCGGGGATTACCAGACCCACGGCCTTGGCGGCACCCGACGAGGTGGGGATGATCGACACGGCAGCGGCACGGGCGCGGCGCAGGTCGCTGTGCGGCTGGTCGAGTATCTTCTGGTCGTTGGTGTAGCTGTGGATAGTGTTCATCAAGCCGCGTTTAATACCGAACTTGTCGTTGAGCACTTTGGCCACGGGAGCCAAGCAGTTGGTGGTGCAGCTGGCGTTGCTGACGAGTTGCATATCCTTGGTCAGAACGTTGTCGTTCACACCCATCACCACGGTGGCGTCCACATCGTCGGCCTTGCCGGCGGGCACGGTGAGGATGACCTTCTTGGCACCGGCGTTGATGTGCTTCATCATCTGCTCGCGTTTCTTGAACAGACCGGTGCTCTCGACCACGATGTCAACACCGAGATCCTTCCAGGGGAGGTTCTGCGGGTCGCGCTCGGCATATATTTTCACCTTTTTGCCGTTCACCACGAGGTACTCGCCTTCGGCGTGCACTTCGCCGTCAAAGTTCTCGTGCACAGAATCGTATTTGAAGAGGTAGGCCAGGGTGTCGGCGCTGGTCAAGTCGTTGATGGCCACGATTTCCAGCTCGGGGTGGGCCAGCATGGCGCGGAAAGACATACGGCCAATTCGGCCGAAACCATTGATTGCTACTTTTACCATATTATTGATTTTTAATTAATTAGGTTAATAATTCGATTTTATTTTGTTCTACAAATATACACTTTTTTTTTAATACTGACACTTTATGCGAATTTTTTTGTATTTTTGCACCACAAAATATGAAGGACGAGTTGGAACAGACTTGGGCGCGACATGAGCGCGGATACACGGCCTACCTCAACCTTGAGCGTGGGCTGCAGGACAATTCGGTCAAAGCCTATATGGCCGATTTTGCTCATCTGGAGCACTATGGCGTCGAGGCCCGGTTGGAGCCGGCGGAAATCACTGTCGACCACCTGCGCCAACTGCTGCTCGATATGCAGCAAACCGGCATTGCCGTAACCACCCAGTGCCGCTTGATTTCGGGATGGAGGATGTTCTTCAAGTGGCTCGAACTCGAGGCCGATGCCGCCGACAACCCTGCCGAGCTGCTGCCAATGCCATCGCGCGGCAGGCACCTGCCCGACGTGCTGAGCGATGCCGACATAAGCGCCATTCAAGCCACCTTCGACCTGAGCCAGCCCGATCAGGCGCGCAACCATGCCATGGTCGAGGTGCTCTACTGCTGCGGCCTGCGGGTGTCGGAGTTAGTGGGCATGAAACTCTCCAACATCTATCCCGACGAGCAGGGTCTGCACATAGTGGGCAAAGGCGACAAAGAGCGCTGGGTGCCTATAGCCCCGCACGCCTTGGACCTGCTGAGCCTTTACATCGACACGGTGCGCTGCCACATACAACCCAAGCGAGGCGAGGAGAACTATGTGTTCCTTAACCGTTTGGGGACCCATATTTCGCGCAGCTACGTCTTCATGTTCCTCAAAGAGGCCGCACACAAGGCCGGCATTGCCAAGCGCGTCAGCCCGCACTCGCTGCGCCACAGCTTTGCCACCGAATTAGTGCAGAATGGTGCCGACCTGCGCGCCGTGCAGGAGATGTTGGGTCACGAGAGCATCACCACCACCGAGATCTACACCCACCTTACGCCCGACATCCTGCGCTCCACCATAACCGCCTGCCACCCGCACTACCGCAAAGACGGCGTATAGGAGAAACTATTCGGATAGTTCTGAAATATTAGTCGCATAGTAAAAAATATTTTCATTCATAAGTACATTTTTCGGGATTTTTTGTGTATATTTGCATTTTAGGCAAGGATGTTGCCACGTTGTTATGTGGTTGGCATTGAGGTCTTAACAATAAACAAAGAGATGAACAAGCACAAAATTATAAACGACCCTGTATACGACGGCTTTCTGGCTGTCGACGACCCTGTTGTATTCGCAGCTATTGAGCACCCATGGTTCCAGCGCCAGCGCCGTATCAAGCAGTTGGGTTTTTCCTATCTTGTCTACCCTGGGGCAATGCACACCCGTTTCAGCCACATGCTTGGTGCGCTCAACCTTATGGACCGTGCGCTGGAGGTGCTGCGCCAGAAAGGGGTCGTTATTAGCGACGAGGAGTTTCGCGGTGCCCAGTTGGCCATACTGCTGCACGACATAGGCCACGGGCCGTTTTCGCACCTGTCGGAGCGTGTGCTCGTGGGTGCCAGCCACGAAGCCATTACGCAGATGATGATGGAACGCATGAACAGCGACCCAGGCTCGCCATTGCACGGCGAATTGGACGTGGCCTTGGCCATATTCCGCAACGAGTACCCAAAGCACTTCCTGCACCAGTTAGTCAGCAGCCAACTTGATGTGGACCGCCTGGACTATCTGGGACGCGACAGCTTTTTCACCGGTGTGAGTGAGGGTGTGGTGGGAACCGACCGCATCATCTCCATGCTCAATGTCAGCAACGACGAATTGGTGGTGGACGAGAAAGGTATTTACAGTGTTGAGAAGTTCATCATCAGCCGCCGCCTGATGTACTGGCAGGTCTATATGCACAAGACAGTCATCGCCGCCGACCAGTTGCTGCTCAACGTCTTGAAGCGCGCCCGTGACATCGTCGCCCCATGCCAAGGCTCGGCTCTGCAACCGTTCTTGCAGCACTTCTACAGCGAGAACGATTTTCGTAGCAACCCGGACCTCCTCGACCTTTTTGCCGGACTTGACGACGGCGATGTAATGGTGGCCGTCAAGCAGTGGCAGAATAGCCCCGACACCGTGCTCAGCACTTTGAGCCACAACCTTGTAAGTCGCAGACTGCCGGCCATTCGTTTCAGCAATGAGCCGTTTCCCGAGCCGGAGCCGTCATACTTTGAGGGTACGGGCCGCCTCAGCAACCGCTCATACGACTTCAACGACTATGAGATAAAGGTCCTCTATAAGGACGGCCGCTGTCTACCCATAGGCGAGGCCAGTGACCAGCTCGACCGCCACTTCCTCGAGAAACAGGTGACTAAATATTATATGTATTACCCTAAAGACAGTAATAGATGAAAGTACATTTTATAGCTATTGGCGGAAGCGCCATGCACAACCTCGCCATAGCCCTCTGCCAGAAGGGCATCACCGTCACGGGTTCCGATGACGAGATATTCGACCCTGCCAAAAGTCGACTGGAGAAATATGGCTTGCTGCCGAAAGAGTTCGGGTGGCATCCGGAGAGGATTACGCCCGACCTCGACGCCGTGGTGCTGGGTATGCACGCTCGCATCGACAATCCCGAGTTATTAAGGGCTCAAGAGTTGGGGCTGAAGATTTACAGCTACCCCGAATACCTCTATGAGCAGTCGAAGGACAAGCTGCGCATTGTGGTGGGCGGTTCGCACGGCAAGACGACGACCACGGCGATGATACTGCACGTGCTGGCACACTGCGGCATCGAGGCCGACTATATGGTGGGCGCGCAGCTCAAGGGCTTTGAGGTGATGGTGCGCCTGAGCCACACCGCCAAGGTGATGGTCATCGAGGGTGACGAGTACCTGACTTCGCCCATCGACCGCCGCCCCAAGTTCCACCTCTACAAGCCCAACGTGGCCATCATCACCGGCATCGAGTGGGACCATATCAACGTCTTCCCGACGTTCGACATCTACCGCGACCAATTTGCACAGTTTATCAACCTAATTGAACCGGCCGGTCTGTCGAACTCCACAGGAGTTCTCATATATTGCGATGAAGACAAAGAGGTGCACCGCGTGGCGGTGGAGAACCAGCGCACCGACATACAGAAGTTGCCGTATGTCTGCCCGGAGCATATCGTTGAGAATGGTGTCACTTATCTGATTAATCGGAATGTTCAGAATAATCCGAAGACACCGTTGCAGGTCTTCGGCCATCATAACCTGCTCAACCTTACCGCCGCACGGCTCGCTTGCCGTCAGGTGGGCGTCACCGACGAGCAGTTTGATGAGGCGATAAGCACCTTCGAGGGTGCCAGCAAGCGCTTGGAGTTGGTGAAGAAGAGCGATACCTGTGCAGTCTATAAGGACTTTGCCCATGCACCGTCGAAGCTCCGCGCCACCATCCACGCCATGCGCGAGCAGTACCCCGGACGCAAGCTGGTGGCCTGCATGGAACTGCACACCTTCAGCTCGCTGACACAGGAGTTCCTGCAACAGTACCGCGGCACGATGGACGAGGCCGACGTGCGTTGCGTCTACTTCAGCCAGCACGCCCTGCAGCTCAAGAAACTGCCGCCCCTCGACCCAGAGGAGGTGCGCAAGGCCTTCGGCGGAAATGTCGAGGTCTTCACTGACAGTAAGAAACTGGTTGAACGCGTTATTGCGTTAATGCGTAAATGCGTTACTAATGACGCATCAACCACTAACACAATAACGCAATCGCACAATAACGCAATCAATTTGCTGATGATGAGTAGCGGCAACTTCGACGGCATCGACTTCAACCAACTGGCAAACGAAATACTATAAGTTATGGCACAATTTGAAATAGGCGACAAAGTGAAATTCCTCAACGCCATCGGCGGAGGAATTGTGAAGAAGATACAAGGAGGGCAGGTGTACGTAGAGGACGAGAGCGGCTTCGACATGCCGTTTGCGCCCAATGAGCTCATCCGCGTAGCCGACCAGACCGGGATAGCTAAGGCCTTCAATGACCAAACCATTGGCCAAACCGTTGTGCAGCGCGCCAAAGAGGAGCACCGCGAGCCGACGCAGTACGAACTCATTGAGGAAAATAGAAAGCTCCGTAGCCAGAACGCGAATCTGCAAGACCAGATCAAGCAGTTGAAATCGCAGATTTTGAGCCTACAACGTACCATCGCACGCATATCGTGAGCGCGGTGAAACTGACCAGATGATACAAGAAATTGAAGTCAAACAATAAACACATTGAGACAATGAAGAGATTAATGTTAGTATGCGCGGTGATGGCGGCCATAATGATGATGACTTCGTGCAGCAAAGACAACGACGAACTTATTGTCGGCAAATGGCAAATCACAAGTATGGAGGGAGATGCCAACTATATGAATGGAGAAGACGTAAGCCACACGTCATCTACAGGTTCGGTAACAGTTGAGACGAACAATCTTTATATGGAATTCTATTCCGATGGAACTGGATATAAATATCAAGTGAGCACCAATGACACAACCGTGTTTTCATATAGTATTAGCTCTGGTTCCTTGCGGATTGAAAGGAGCGACGGTGGACATGAATTGTACAATATAGAGAAGTTGAATAAGAAGAAACTCCGTTTATCATCTAAACTGGATATAACCGATTATGAAGGTACGTATATTCGGACGGAATACATTTACTTTAATTTTAAAAGACAATAATTGATGAGCAGGCAAATACATATAGGGGGCCTGACGCTGGGCGGGGGAGCGCCCGTCCGCGTGCAGAGCATGACCAACACCGACACGATGGACACGCAGGCAACCGTGGAGCAGACACTGAGAATGGTCGAGGCGGGATGTGAACTGGTGCGTATCACCGCGCCCGACGCACGTGCCGCCGAGAATCTTGGCCGCATCAAGGAGGAACTGCTGCGCCGCGGTTGCGAGGTGCCGATAGTGGCCGACATCCACTTCAATCCCAAGGCCGCCGAGGTGGCCGCCACGCTGGTGGAGAAGGTGCGCGTCAACCCTGGCAACTATACCGACCGCAACACCGGCAAGCTGGAGTTCACCGAGCAGGAATACAACGACGAACTGAAGCGGATAGGGGAGAGGATGGCCTCGCTCATCGACATCTGCAAGCGTCACCACACGGCCATGCGCATCGGCACCAACCATGGCTCGTTGAGCGAGCGCATCATGAGCCGCTACGGCAACACGCCCGAGGGCATGGCACAGTCGGCCATCGAGTTCGCCGAGGTCTGCCGTCAGCAGGATTTCCACGACCTGGTCTTCTCTATGAAAGCCTCAAACGTCAAGGTGATGGTCGACAGCACGCGCCTCTTCGTCAGCAAGATGCACGCCCTCGGCATGGACTACCCCATACACTTGGGTGTTACCGAGGCGGGCGACGGCATGCAGGGACGCCTCAAGAGTGCTGCCGGCATCGGGGCGCTGCTGCTCGACGGCATAGGCGACACCATCCGCGTTAGTCTCACTGAAGACCCCGAGCGCGAGATGCCCATCGCCTACGACATTTTGCAGGCCGTCGGTGCCCGCATCACGCAGCCCGAGTACATTGCCTGCCCCTCGTGCGGCCGCACGCAATACGACATCCAGACGGCCCTGCGTGAGATAAAAGAGAAGACGAAACATCTCGTTGGTGTGAAGATAGGCGTGATGGGCTGCATCGTCAACGGCCCCGGCGAGATGGTCGATGCCGACTACGGCTACGTTGGCTCCGGCCGCGGCAAGATTACCCTCTACAAAGGCAAGGAGGTTGTCAAGCGCGACATAGACCAGAAGGACGCGGTGGACGAGTTGGTGACCTTCATCGAGCGCGACCTGAAGGCCTCCGTACAGGAGATACTAAAGGCATAAATTGTTAAATTTTAACATTCCAAACCTGCCGAAATTTAACATTTGTAACTCGCTGGTGCACAGGGCCTGGGATAGGTTGGGTTCGGGTTAAGGTCGGGTTAACATCGGAGGCGTGCTGCAAGTTGCCGATGTTCAGGTGTTTACGCTCCGAACAAAGCCCGATGGTGACAGGTGTATAGTGTTAATTTTTAACACTTTGCCGCTATCTGTTTTAACATTTTCCTGAGATTCAATTCAGCCACAGGTGCTCGATAAGTATCTTGGCTCCGAGGCCAATCAGCACCAATCCGGCAATGATGTTGGCGGTGCGTTCCGGGACGGGTATGTTGCGCTTGCCCAGATAGATACCAACCATCGAGACTATGAAGGTGACAATGCCTATGGTGGCTACGACCCACAGGACGGTGCTCATTGGGTTGTCCAGTCCGAGACCTATGCCCACGGCCAGACCGTCGATACTGGTGGCAATCCCAAGGAGGAAGTAGGTGGCTACATTTAGGCTTTTGTATTTCGACGTACTGCCCTCATCATCGTTGCGTATGCCTTCGACAATCATCTTGCCTCCCACAAAGGCCAGCAGTCCGAAAGCCACCCAGTGGTCGACCGCCTCGATGAATGAGCGGGCCACGTCGCCGATAATGGCACCCATGAGTGGGAAAGCAAACTGGCAGAACCCGAGAATCAGGGCCATGAGCAGCCCTTGTCGGTAGGGCATCTTGCTGCGAAGGGCAGTGGTGGCAGAGACCACCAGGGTGTCGACACAGAGAGCCAGCGATAGTAACAGTGCTTCAAAAAAATTCATAGTCGGTTGATTTTTGCGTGAGCCACCATACCCATTGTATAGCGCATGTTGTGTTCGGCCACGGCAATGGTGCCGTTGCGGCAGGCCATGAGGTCGAGCCCCAATGGGCCGGAATAGTGTGCGGCGATATTGCTCTCGAGCCAGGGTTCGGCCTCGGCGCGCAGGTTGTCGAGTGCATGCGGCGCGGTGAGTGAGAGTACAAGTTGTTCTATCTGCATGTCGGTGAGTTCAAGGTTGTTGCGGTACACTCCGTTGGCGGTGTTGAATGCCGAAAAGCCTATGAAGTGTAACTGTCCGTCGCTGCAGAGGTATTCGAGGGCAAAATCGAGCACTACGTCGCGCCGGGGTTCGACCATGACGCACTGTTGGTTGCACAGGGTCTTGTCAATCCATGTGCGGTCGAGCGGCGAGAGGTTGCCGCCCACGAAGCGCAGGCCACGTCCGGCGCCAGACCAGGGGGCTTTGAGTACCGCCTGACCGTGCCCGTCGGCCAGCGCTGCTTCGACCTCCTGTATCGATGTTGCGGCCATACAGTCGGGTTGCAGCGGCAGCAGGGTAGAGCGGTGCTGCAATTGGCGCAGACGGTGCAGAGTGTCGTCGTCGGGCAGTAGAGATGGGTCGGCTCCCAGCTGCAGCAGTTGCTGCTTGAGGGTTATGTTCCATCCCCAGGGCACTATGACGGTTGGCGTGTCGACGGTTGGCAGAGGGTCATAGGCCGAGGTGCATACCGCGTCGGGGCAGAGGGGCAGCATGACGGCGCAGCTGCTGCGAGCATACTCAACAGCCGACCGAGGCGCCACATAGTGGCGGTTGGCGTGAGCCAGACAGAGGTCGTGTTCGGGGTTGAATATCAGCAGCTTGGTCATAGCGATGGCATAAAAAACAAGGGAGGCCCTCGTTGGTTGTATGGGCTCTCCCTTGTAATAACGTTTCAGGCGAAGAAATATTATTTATTCACCTGGAATTTTTTGTTACCGGTCTTGAAGAAGTCGGCAATCTGGTTGGCAGCGGCGATACCGGCGTTGATGTTGGCCTCTTCGGTCTGGGCACCCATCTTCTTGGGGGTGGCGAAGTAGCGGCCTTCAAAAGCCTTGAAGTCGGCATCGGCATCGGGCATGATGTCGGTGATGTACTTCAGGTCGGTGCGCTCGGCCATCAGTTTGAGCAAACCGGCCTCGTCGATGACTTCCTTACGGGCGCTGTTGACGAGGATACCACCCTTGTGCATCTTGCCAACGAGGTTGTAGTTGATGCTCTGCTTGGTCTCGGCGGTGGCGGGGATATGCAGGCTGACGATGTCGCAGGTCTCGAACAGGGCGTCCTGGTTGGCAACGGCGGTGGCCATACCGGTGGCGTTGATCTGGTCGGCGGTCATGAAGGCATCGTAGGCATAGACATCCATGCCGAAGCCCTTGGCTATGCGGGCCACGTTGCGTCCCACGTTACCGAAGGCGAGGATACCAAGTTTCTTGCCCATGAGTTCACTGCCGCTCTTGCCGTTGTAGAAATTGCGGACGGCATAGACGAGCATACCCATGACCAATTCGGCCACGGCGTTGCTGTTCTGGCCCGGGGTGTTCATGGCGACGATGCCGCGGGCGGTGCAAGCCTCGAGGTCGAGGTTGTCGTAGCCGGCGCCGGCGCGCACAACAATCTTCAAGTTTTTGGCGTGGTCGATAACCTCTTTGGTCACCTTGTCGGAGCGGACGATGAGGGCGTCGGCATCGGCAACGGCTTTGTAGAGGTCGTTCACGTCGGTATATTTCTCGAGGAGAGCCAGCTCATAGCCGTTCTTCTCAACCACTTCGCGGATGCCGTCGACGGCCACCTTTGCGAAGGGCTTTTCTGTTGCAACTAATACTTTCATTTTGCAATAAATCTTTATTTCATCAGAGAAGACGTAAGTAGGCTCTTTGCGAAGCTTCTTCTCAAAACCCTCTCTGACGTCGTCTCTGATTTCCATTCTCTTAATTTATTTGTGAGCTTTCTCGAAGTCCTGCATGCACTGGACGAGAGCCTCGACGGCCTCGATGGGGCAAGCGTTGTAGAGGCTGGCACGGAAGCCACCGACACTGCGGTGACCCTTGATACCGACCATGCCGCGCTCCTTGGCAAAGGCCATGAAGTCGGCCTCGAGGTTCTCGCGGCCTTCGGCCATAATCCAGCAGTGGTTCATGATGGAGCGGTCCTCTTTTTCGACAGTGCCACGGAACATGGTGTTGCGGTCGATTTCCTCGTAGAGCAGGGCGCTCTTCTTGACGTTGATTTTGTTCATGTTCTCAACGCCGCCGATGGTGTTCTTAACCCACTTCAGGGTCTCGTGCATCACGAAGATGGCGCTCACGGGAGGAGTGTTGAACATGGAGATGTTCTTGGCCTCTTCGGCAGCATGGGTGCGGAAGTCGACCATAGTGGGCAGCGGGTTCATGTACTGACGGTCGTTGATCTTGCCGAGAATGTCTTTCTTGACGATGTAGAAGGTGACACCGGCAGGGCCGACGTTCTTCTGGGCACCACCGTAGATAAGACCGTATTTCTTCACGTCGACGGGACGACTCATGATGTCGGAGCTCATATCGGCAACGAGCATCACGTTGTTAATCTCGTTGGCGGCGAAGTCCTTGCGGATTTCGGTACCGTAGATGGTGTTGTTGGTGGTGATGTGGAAGTAGTCGGCGTCGGCGGGGACGGTCCAACCCTTCGGGATGTAGCTGTAGGTCTTGTCTTCGCTGCTGGCCACGATTACGGTCTCGCCGAAGTTCTTGGCCTCTTTGGCGGCTTTCTTGGCCCACACACCGGTCTGCAAGTAAGCAGCCTTCTTATTGAGCAGGTTGGCAGGGACATCCATGAAACCGGTGCTTGCACCGCCACCGAGGAACAGGACCTCATACTCAGCGGGGATGTTCAGCAAGTCGCGCCAGAGCTGGCGGGTTTCTTCCATGGTGCGCTCCCAGCCGGGGGTGCGGTGAGAGATTTCGAGCAGGCCGATACCGGTGTTGTCAAAGTCGCGGATAGCGGCGATGGTAGACTCGATGGCCTCTTTGGGCAGGACGCAGGGACCTGCATTGAAATTATAGGCGGTCTTCATTTTGTTTGTTTTTAAGATGTTTATAATTAATGAATTAAACTGTTTTTGCACAATAATTGGGACTACAAAGATACACCTTTTTTCAAAATATTCATAAAAAATGAAAATCTTTTTTTTATCAACACAAAAAATTATTGTCGGCTATAGTGCTAAAACAGAGTATCCAGCACTTGAGATAAAGTGGTTTTTAACAGTCGTTACAGAGCTTTTCAACGGCTTATTAACAGAAAAATTCAACTCTTGTTGAAAACCTGTTGGTAATATAAACAACAACAGGCTCAACCGAGTGTGGCTAAGCCTGTTGGGTGTATTGGTGTTGCGTGCAACTATTTGCCGAGTTCGTCGATTTGCAGACGCAGGGCTGCTATCTTGGTTTCGGCATCGCGCTGTTTGTTGCGTTCTTTTTCAATGACGGCTGCAGGGGCTCCGTTGATGAATTTCTCATTGCCGAGTTTTTTCATCACACTGGCCAAGAAGCCTTCGGCATATTGCAACTCGTCTTTCAGCTTTTTGAGTTCGGCTTCTCGGTCCATGTTTTGGTTCATTGGTACATAGCATTCTGTTGTGCCAACCATGAAACTGAGTGCGCCTTCGGGCCTTTCGTCGACGAGTGTTACAGCGCTCACATTGCCCAATTTGCGTATTATTCCCTCGAAAGCACTGATGTCGGTATGTGAGTTGCGTATCATTACTTCCAGGAGCTCTTTCGGTGGAATATTGCGGGTGTTGCGTATGTTGCGTACTCCAGCAATGATGTCGCGGGCGGTGTTGAATTGGTCGAGCATACGCTGGTCGTAAAATACCGAGGTGGGCATGTGCTGGTTCATGATTGAGAATTGGGTGTTGAGCATGGTATATTGGGGATGCACTTCCACCTTGTCGGGATCCTCAATCTTTAGTTTCAGGTTTTCAACCTGTAACTGATGCCATATTTCCTCGGTAACAAATGGCATGAAGGGATGCAGTATGAGCATCAGGCGGCTAAAGATACTGATGGTCGCTTCATAGGTTTCGCGGTCGATAGCACTACCGTGGGCAGGCTTGACAATCTCGAGATACCACGAACAGAAATCGTCCCACGCCAGTTTGTAGCTGGCCATGAGGGCTTCGCTGAGACGGTATTGGTCGAAGTCTCTTTCAATCTCCTCCAGAACCTGAGCCATACGTTGCTCCATCCATTGCACCGCTACAGCATTATCCTTGACAGAATTATCCGAATTATTGCTTGATTCGGTTTGGACATTCCAGCCGGAGACAAGACGCAAGGCGTTCCATAACTTGTTGCTGAAATTGCGTCCTTGTTCGCAGAGCGACTCGTCGAAAGGCAAGTCGTTGCCAGCAGGGGCGGTGAGGAGCATACCCATACGTACACCGTCGGCACCGTATTTCTCAATCAGTTCTATTGGGTCGGGGCTGTTGCCGAGGCTCTTGCTCATCTTACGACCCAGTTTGTCGCGTACTATACCTGTGAAATATACATTATGGAACGGTACGTCGTTCATGTATTCCTCACCAGCCATAATCATACGTGCAACCCAGAAGAAAATGATGTCGGGGGCGGTGATGAGGTCGGCGGTGGGGTAGTAGTAGTTTATTTCGGGGTTGCCGGGGTTGCGAATGCCGTCGAACAGCGATATTGGCCACAACCATGATGAAAACCAAGTATCGAGTACATCTTCGTCCTGACGGAGGGTACCTGTGTAGTTGTATTTGTCCTTGGCTATTCTTGCGGCTTCATCTTCATTGTTGGCGACTATAGTTTCAACCTTGCCGCCAGTTTCGATATACCAGGCTGGAATGCGGTGGCCCCACCATAGCTGACGGCTTATGCACCAGTCTTTTATGTTCTCTAACCAGTGGCGGTAGGTGTTTTTGAACTTCGCAGGGTGGAAGCGGATAGTGTCGTCTTCGACCACTTCAAGTGCCTTCTTTGCTAAGCCGTCCATCTTGAGGAACCATTGTGCACTGAGTTTGGGTTCGATGACAGCGTCTGTGCGCTCGCTGTGACCAACCTTGTTGGTGTAGTCTTCGGTTTTTTCCACCAAGCCGGCTTCCTCAAGGTCTTTCATTATGGCTTTGCGGCAAACAAAGCGGTCCATGCCTGCATACTTGCCACCATGCTCGTTGAGAGTGCCGTTGTCGTTGAAAATATCGATACTTTCGAGACCGTATTTCATGCCGAGGTTGTAGTCGTTGATGTCGTGTGCCGGGGTGATTTTCAAAGCACCGGTACCGAATTCGCGGTCAACATACTCGTCCATGATAATTGGTACCACACGGCCTACGCCAGGGACGACAACTTTCTTCCCTTTGAGCCATTGGTAGCGTTCATCCTCGGGGTGAACGCATACAGCTGTATCGCCCATTATTGTCTCGGGACGCGTTGTGGCGACAACAATGTATTTGTTTTCACCTTCGACGTAATATTTCAAATAGAATAGTTTGCCGTGACTCTCTTTGTAGATAACCTCCTCATCGCTGACAGCGGTGAGTGCCTGTGGATCCCAGTTGACCATACGCACACCGCGATAGATAAGACCTTTGTTGAAGAGGTCAACAAAGACGCGGATGACGCTCTCATAACGCACGTCATCCATGGTGAATGAGGTGCGGTCCCAGTCGCATGAGGCACCGAGTTTGCGTAGCTGCTTGAGGATAATGCCACCATATTTCTCTTTCCACTCCCATGCGTATTTCAAATATTCGTCGCGGCTGAGGTCGCGTTTATTGATGCCACGCTCGGCAAGCATCTTAACCACTTTAGCCTCGGTGGATATGCTGGCGTGATCGGTGCCTGGCACCCAGCAGGCATTTTTGCCTTGCATACGAGCCCTGCGTACGAGCACGTCCTGTATGGTGTTGTTGAGCATATGGCCCATGTGCAACACGCCGGTGACGTTGGGTGGTGGAATGACTATGGTGTACGGTACACGGTTGTCGGGCTCTGAGTGGAAGAGCTTCTTGTCAAGCCAGAATTGATACCACTTTTCCTCAACTGAGCGGGGATCGTATTTCGATGCTAATTCCATATAATATGTAGGTTGTTTTTTTATCAAAAGAATTTGCAAAATTACGCAAAAAAAATGAGAAAACGGTTTTATTGCCACATTTTTTGCAAAAAAACTTGAAAAGAGGTGCTATCGAGATAGGTGTTGACTACCAGTGAATAAACAAAAAAGTGTCAGGCTGTACAATATTTGAGGCGGTTTTTAGTTATATTATTAGTTATGTTACGCAAACTTTTCATAATACTCTTCCTGACCATTGTCGGCACGTTGTTGCAAGCTCAGAATGCTTGGAACTATAACACAGTTGACGAGGCTTATAATGACCGTGCCTATCTTTTGAGGCCAAACGCTGATACAATGGAGCAGGTGGCAAAACAGGCCAGGCTCTACCGTAATGGCCGCTATTCCCGTCTAACAGCCGCACAGCTGGATTCACTGGCATTCTGCACACGCTATATATTGACAGGTCCCTATGTTATTGGTCGTATGGAACATCTGCGCCTGCAGTCTGATGAGAGCGATTTTTACGTTCCAACCGACATCGCAACACTTCTTTTCACCAGTTTGGTTTCGGAGCATTACTGGAATGCTCGGCTTGACTCGCTGCGTCACTGGTCGTATGTCGACAAGTGGAATCTCTCAAACCTGCTTGACTGCGATACATCGACACATAGTGCCTCCCGTTATGCTACTTTGGAGTGGCTGGGATATGAGTTTCAACCGTCGGAGAATAATCCTGTGGTGTTTGTTGTCAGCATTGATGGAGGCGACAAACAACCTCTATCGCTTGCAGTTTTGCGCAAGCTAAAAACGTGGGGCGCTTTGGCCGAGGCTTCGACTGTTGAGCGCTATAGTCAGGCTATTAATATGGCCCGGGCTATGCGACAGGAGGCCGACCGTCGCCAACGTCAAGAAGAGGACTCGCTGCGCGACGGCAATATCTTTACTGCTACCGTGCTGCGTGACTTGATTGCCGAGAGTGTCGATGAGACTGGTGTTGCGCAGGTGTCGGCCGGGGCCGAGGTATTGCTTTACGCATACACCGACACTATCGGCAGCCGCGACTGCTTTTATGGTAGGTTCCGCAACGAGAGTTATAAGTTTGCATACGGAGACCTGCGTTTCCTCTCGCAAGACGATGTTATTTACCTCATGCGTCGTGGTCGTGAAGGTTTGCAACAGCGCCTATCAGTCGCAACATGGGCAGACAGTGTGGCTTCGGAGCGCTATGCCGACAGCGTGGCTGAGGCTCATGCACGCCTTCGCGAACAGATAGAGCAGACCAAACGCGATATGGACAACCGTCAGGTTTTTATCATGAACCTCAATCTGGCACATAGTGACTACCAGTTTGGCCTTGAATTCAATTTCTACAACTGCTTCAATAAAACAATACGCAAAATCGAGATGCAGGTCACGGCCTACAATGCAGCTGGCAATGTGCAGCGCGACAAGTTTGACCGCCGTATGCGCGATGTGCGTTGTATGGGGCCCATACCTCCACAGTCACCGGCTCAGTATACTTTTGATGAACTGTTTTGGGATTCGGGTGGTAAGATACGTTATTTGCGTCTTACCTACATTAAGTTCACATTTGCAGACGGTTCTACGCGTGCCTACAATGGCTATGAAGACATTGCCAAACATATACTCAATCCGTAGCCTCTGCGCGGCTGTAGACATCGCGTCGCAGGCGCGCAGCCTGTAATATGCCGCGTAGCGATAGATAGACCATGAACGAGAGCCACAGGGCGTTGTTGAGATTGCTGTCGTTGAGTTGTGAAGTGTGAACCAAGAGTTCTTTGAAACCAAAATATAAGGCAAAAAATGCCGCAGTGGCCACAAACATGGCGTTGCGCATTGTGCGTCCAGCAGTTGCACCGACGAAAATACCGTCGAACAAAAACGCTGCAAAACCACACACCGGCACTACCACTACCCAAACCATATATTGGCTGGTAGCCGCTATAAGAGCCTCGTCGTTGCTGAAAATGTGCAGGAACTGCTTGCCGAATGAGGCGTAGAGTGCACCGAATAGTACCGTTAGAGTCACCCCCCACACGGTGAGCCAGCGCACAGCAAGACGCAGGTTACTAGGATCGCGGGCTCCGATATAGCGCCCCACCAAGCTCTCGCCAGCGTAGGCAAAGCCGTCCATTATGTAACTAAAAAGAGTGAAAAACTGCAACAGTAGCGCGTCAATGGCCAGTACTTCATCGCTTATGCGGCCGCTGGCGGCGGTAATGAAGGTGAATACCGAAGCAAGACATACTGTGCGTAGGAATATGTCGCCGTTGAGTTTGAAGAAGCTTTTTAGCTCATGCCAGTGCAGCGATGACTTTAGCAACTCTTTTATAGATGTATGAGTAATCGGAATTTTCTGATTATTAAATGCTTTCCGCAGAAACAGAATACCCATGGCTAAACCCGAATATTGCGCAATGACGGTGCCGAGTGCCACGCCGGCAATATCCCAATGCAGCACTAAGACAAAAAGCAGCGAGCAAACAATGTTGACAATATTGAGCGCAATGGCAATCCACATGGGTACGCGTGAGTTCTGCATACCTATGAACCAGCCTTTTATTGCGTATAGCCCCAACGTAGCGGGAGCAGCCCAAATGCGTATGAAGAAATAGGTCATAGCCATACCCATAACCTCTGCACCTCCTTCAAAGAGCATTTGTGCCAGCAGACTAATGGGCCACTGTAGCAGCAACAGCATAGCTGCAATGGCCAACGCCACCACACAGGCTCGGGTGAGAATACTTGCAGCTTCGTCCATACGGCCTGCACCATAGGCTTGGGCGGTCATGCCCGATGTACCCATGCGCAAGAATCCGAAGTTCCAGTAGATGAGGTTGAATATTGACGAGCCTATGGTGATAGCTCCAATGTGGGCTGGAGAAAGATGGCCCACAACAGCCATATCGACCATGCCCAGCAGCGGCACAGTGATGTTGGT
This sequence comes from Bacteroidales bacterium, assembly GCA_024685285.1. GTDB lineage: Bacteria > Bacteroidota > Bacteroidia > Bacteroidales > P3 > Colimorpha. The sequence continues at coordinate 98,120 of JAIKVZ010000025.1, read as the reverse complement.
GACTATGTTGGGCAGTGCCAACGAGAGTATGCGGCGGTTCATTGGCTGGCTTGCGGCGGCACAGTGAAGGCGGTTAGTCTATGTCGCATTGGGTTACGTTGAGCACTTCGCGCGTGTTGGCATCGGTTGCAAACACCACGATGTGAGCGTTTTGCGGTACGCTTACCGAACCTAACCCGAACTTAACCCGACCTTGATACGACTTACCTGCTGTGGCAGAGGTTGTTACGGTGCTGCCCCAAATGTCGGTTATAACTTTGCGCAGTATGTGGTTGTGTGGGTACTCCTCGTCTATGTCATTGGGTGTCATTTGGGGGTAGCGGAGCGAGTCTTCGGTTATTGCTACGGTAACGTTGAGCGGTACGCTGAGGTTGGCCAACACTTCAAGGTCTATGGTGAGTTGCACAGAATCGGCTTGACGCGCGGCAGTGGCCTCGAGAGCCACCTTCGGGGTTTGTCCTATGGCGGCATTTACGTCCGAAGACATGGCGCTTATGGCTGATGTGCCGGTGAAGAGGTCCCACTGCCCGTCGCCGTTGGTGCGGTTGAGCATAGCGGTGGGTCGGAAAGTGATGCCAAAATAGCGTCCCCACTGTTCGCCCTCATTTGTGCGGGTGTCGAGACCAAGCAGGGGGGCTTCCTCGTAGTGTGTTATGGCCACGGTGACAAGACGATCGCCGAGTGTGTGGTGAAGGTTGTCGAGGGCTTCGTCGGCGGTGGGGCAGTTGGTGCAACGCGGACCAGTGTATTTTTCGACCAAGGCGTTGTGTTTGGGGTTCGTGATCTCCACGTTGACGGTGTCGCTCCATTCAATTTTTGGACCGGCATAAGTGGTGTAGTTGCCGTCGGCGTCTGGTTCTATTTTGTCGCAGGCACTGACCATAAGGGCGATGGCTGCCATGACGAAAATTGTCTTTTTCATATCACTATGTTTAATTAGGATTAGAATGAGGTGGTTAAACTGAAGGTGAGACCGTTTGTGGCTGGCACTTGCCGACACACACCGCCGATGCACAGCATACCTTCACGTTGCTTGCCGTAGCCCAAGGTGAGGCGTGTGGCCTGGTGGTTGTAGCCTACAGACAGGTTGTAGTAGTTGCTGTTGTTGCCGTCGTTGTAGGCATATTGGTCCGAAGCCGATATAAACCAGTGGCGGCCTATGTTCCACTCCACGAGCCCCATCAACCAGTCGCCGGCACGGCGGTCTATGGCACCGGCTTCGTACTGCGAGTCGCTGCCAAGCCACTCGGCCTCGAAACGCAGACGATGCTGTTTGTTGACGCGCCAGGTCATGTCGGCAACTGCCACAACATTGTGGTGCAGATTGCCCGGATGGCCTTCGACCACGGGGTTGAACACTTGATAGGCCAGTGTGGTGGTGAGTTTGAGCTTTTTGTTGAGCTTTTTGGCCACTTCGAGCGAGAGGTCGCTGTAGTAAAGGTCGCCTGTGGATAGCCAGTTTGATGTATAGCCATATGTGCCAATACCGCCGACATTGGTGGTGTCAAGTCCGGTTATGACGGCGCAGTTTAGGCTGATGTCAGTGCCATAGCGTCCACCGAGCAGAGTTGAGGGCTCTATGCTGTATATCACGTCGGCTTGCAGCCCCATCTCGCCGGTAGTCTGGGTGGCATAGGGGTATAGCGACAGGAAGGCGTATGTGTGCTGCTTGGTGATTGCCGGTATGTAGCCTATGTAAAGCATTTGGCCGCTTTGGCTGCGAACCGAGCGGTAGCTCATGTTGTCTATGCGCTTGGCTTGCACTTGGGCGCTGAAACCGCTCTGCGAATAGCCTGCGTTGACCATCAGGGCCTCGCCTTCGCGATATATGTAGTTGTTGTCAGCACTGGGGTCCTGACCTTTGCGGGCATACTCGGTTTGGAAAGACCAGTTGCCATAGTTGAGATCGAGTCGGGCCGAGGCGGCGCCCACGTTGAGCGGTAGCTGCAGCTTGTTTTCTGGGTTTTGATATATGGTCTCGTCGGGTTCATATTTGCTAACGTAGCCGGCACCTATGGTTACGTGTAGCCGACTTTCGGACATGGCTTTGATTACGCTGTTGAGGTTCAACTCGCCATCTAAGCCTCGCACAAGACCGTCGCTATAACTCCAGTAGTAGCGTTGTTTGCCAGTCAAAGCCTTGAGTGTCACACCGTTCACGGGTCGATAGGTGATGTTGATGCCGAAAAGGGCATTGTCGAGACCTAAGTAACGGTCTTCGTAGGCACGCAAAATCATTCCACTGCCAAATTGCTCGTAGAAATGGCCGGCACGAATGCTCAGCGATTGAGTGCTATAATCTACAAAATAGTGGGCAATGCCTTGGCCCTGGTACAGTTTCTTTGGCTCGAAACCGAGAAGAGGGTTTTGGTAGGCCTCGAACCGCAAGCCGGCGCTGAAATTGCCATTGCGGTAAAGAACATCGGCACGGGTGTTAAGGCCCAGTTTTTCCTCAACATCCTTGGCTCCGATATTAGTGTCGGCGTGCGACATCTGGGCATCGACCTGCACGCTACCGGTGATATGGCCTCCGGCAATGCCTTGAGCCATAGCCGCACAACCGATAAGAGTCCACGCAGCTATGGTAAGTATTATTCTTTTCATAGTGTTAGGCTATTTGAGCAGTTCGCGCACTTTCTCTATCAGTTCCTCTTCGTCGCCTTCGACAAAGGTGGTGTGCTGATACACAATTTCGCCATTACCGTCTATGATGAAAGTATGTGGAATGTCACCCACATTCATGGCACGCTTCATATCCTGGTTTGGATCGAGGTATATTTCGTATGGCCATTTTTTGCCTTCAGCGTGAGGTTTGACACGGTTGGTACTACGTGCATCGTCAATAGAAATGGCCACTAATTTCACACCAGTCTCTTCCTGCCATTCCTGATACACATCCTTTATGGTGTTGAGTTCCAAGTTGCACGGCTTGCACCAGGTGGCCCAGAAACTGACTATAATTGGGCGGCCGTCGTTTTGGATTACTGACGAGAGTACGGCTTGGCCGTCAAGGGTCTTGAGGTTTACACCCTGCGGCAGTTTGGCGTTTTGGGCGTTGAGGCCAGTCAGAGCCAGCAGGGAGAGCATGATGGTAAATACAAGTTTCTTCATGGTCGCGTTTTTATTAATATATTCTATAATAATTTGTTCGTCATTGAACGTAATTCTTGCACATATACATTGTTTTCTTTTCTGTCGAGTTCGGTCAGAGCCAGCGACACCTCTTCTTTAAGCATGGTTGCTGTGTGTGGTGTGTCTTCGTTGTCATCAAGGTCGTCGCGCAGTTGGAAGGCCATCCCGTAGTGCAGTCCAAACTGTTCAAAAGCGGGATTGCCAAAAGCACAGCAAGTGGCCATTAGTCGTGCAGTCTTGCCACAGGTTATGTTGCGGTAGGTTTCAATATCAGCTTTGGATACATCGGACGTCTCGAGTTGCAGCAGTTCGGCGGTGGTCATTGCCAGTACAGTGTCGGTAAGCCTGCGTGTGGCGTCGCGGTCGTCGACCTCATCCATTATCTGCATTATCTGTGCCAAATGATAATCACCTGTCAGAATGGCAGCACGATTGCCCCACATGGCATTGGCGCTTGGCTGATGGCGTCGTTCAAAGGTGTTGTCTATCACGTCGTCATGCAACAATGAAGCGTTGTGTAGCATTTCTACAGCGGTGGCCAGTAGCAGGGTGCGGCGTGTCGCCGTGGCTCCTCCGTTGGCAGTTGCAGCAGTGAGCAACACCAGCGAAGGACGAAGTAACTTGCCATGCAATGCAGATAGGTGATTTCCTACCTGTTGTAGCGTGGTGTTTGCCCCCCGTGTTATGCGGCGGTTGTATTCGCTAACAACCATGTTGAGTGCCTGTGCTATCTGCTTCACTGGTTGATTTTTTCGTATATTGAGGCAATCTTGTTGTATAGTGTTTTGGACGACTTGACCAAAGGCAGTCGCAGCACATTGTTCACCATACCCTGAATTTCAAGTAGGGCTTTGATACCGGTTGGATTGCCTTCCTCAAACAGGGCGTTGGCAAGCGGCAGCAACTGGTAGTGTATTGTTTGAGCCTTTTTGCAGTCGCCTTTCATAGCAAGACGCACCATGGTCGACATCTCTTTGGGTAATGCGTTGGCTATCACGCTAATCACACCTTCGGCACCAAGAGCAATAAGAGGGAATGTGAGTGCATCGTCGCCCGAAATTACTTTAAAGCCAGCCGGTTTGTTTCGCAATATCTCCATAATCTGGCTTATGTTGCCACTGGCCTCCTTGATACCCACAACATTAGGGCACTCGGCTGCAATTTGCAATGTGGTTTCGGCAGCAATGTTCACGCCGGTACGTCCCGGTACGTTGTATATTATTACGGGTACCGGCGAGGCATCGGCGATGCTCTTAAAATGCTGTGCTAGACCACGTTGGTTTGGCTTGTTGTAGTACGGGGCTACGGAGAGTATGCCGCTGATACCATCAAAATTGGTACGTGCAATAGTGTCGGTGACGTTGAGAGTGTTATTTCCACCCATACCGAGCACTATGGGGCAGCGCCCGGCAACATTCTCGACAATGAAAGATTGCACGGCACTCAACTCGGTGGCGGTCATGGTGGCTGCCTCGCTGGTTGTGCCAAGAGCCACTATATAGTCAACGCCACCGGCGATAATGCTCTCTATCAGGTTTTCCAATTTGCCAAAGTCTATTGATTCCTGTTTGCGGAACGGTGTTATCAAAGCAACTCCTGTGCCCGAAAATAATTTATTATTGTTAGCCATGACTGGTTATTTTTTTATCATTCCTAAATAGTTTATTATGTTGTTGAAGAAGCTTTTCAATTCTAACTGTCCTTTGCCGCGTATTATGAGGTCGTGCAGCTCTGAGGGTTCGTCGGTTGTGTCAGCGTAAACTGTTTTAAGGTCGGCCAATGTCTTGAGTGTTATGTACTGGGCAAAGAAGTTGTCATCGGAGGTTGTATCAATTAGCAGGTCGTAATGGTCGTCAATGAACCCTTCGATGACCTCATCGCGCGGCACACCCCAAAAGTCGAAATCCTCCTTTTCGTGGCATATATATGTCTCGCGGTGGGTTATGACGTAGTTAAGTTTGACGTCTTTGGGCTGGAGAGCTATCATTTTTACGTGCTTGCCCTCGCTCTCCATTGCACGGGCAAAGTGGTTGAGTATATTCCAGCGCGACTCGTCGCCAACTACAAATATAACACCTATCTGCTTGACATCAGTGAAGTTTTCTATTCGCTTTGAACGTTTTATGGTCTTCAGTTGTTTTAGCAGGTGTCGCCTTCTATATTCTTTCAAAAACTCAAGCATGGTTGTTTTGTTGTTTGTTCTTAAAAAGACATTTCCAATTGACGTTCTAATTTGAACGATTTGCGGTGAAACGGGGTTATTCCGAAGCGTTCAATTGCCTCGTAGTGTTTGGCGGTTGGGTAGCCTTTGTTGCTGTCCCAGCCATATTGTGGATGAAGTGTGTGCAACGATGCCATATATTCATCGCGGTGGGTTTTGGCCAGTATGCTTGCCGCCGCAATGGACATGAAACGCCCGTCACCCTTTACAAAGCATTGGTAGGGTAGGCCGGTTTCGTTGTAGAATCGGTTACCGTCGATAAGCAACATTTCTGGTTTGACTTTGCCAAGCTTGTAGCCTCCACACTGTATACCATCTGCCGAACTGCCAATTATCAGTGCCTTTACGGCTAAGCACATGGCGTGTGTTGAGGCGTGTAGGATGTTGAGACGGTCTACTTCGGCAGGGCTCACCGCCGCTACAGCCCAAGCATCGGCATCGCGTTCAATCTCTGAACGGAGTTGCTCGCGCTGCTTTGCCGAGAGCTGCTTTGAGTCGTTGAGACGCTCGTTGGCATAGCCTTTCGGCAGGATGACGGCGGCAGCATAAACAGCACCGGCAAGGCATCCACGGCCTGCTTCGTCGCATCCACACTCGTTGGCGTTTTTTTTGTAGCAGTTGAGCAACATTTTTGTCAGTTTTACGTTATATAGTTGTAGGCTGTGGCCGCAATGATGGCAAGGGTAAGGACGATGTCCCATATCCATGGGCGTTTGCCACGCTCCATATATTGCAGGAATATTGTCGTTTGCAAAGCAAAGGGCAATGCCATGGTTTGCAAGTCGGTAGGAAATAGAAGGGTGTAGCAGAGCATGATGGCTCCAGAAACCATTAGAAGACTTATGGCTGTGACGTTCTTCTGTATAACTACAGTGCGTTCATTGACAATGCTGAGAGTTGCGAATGCCGCCACCACAAAGAGTATCACCATATAGCCGCAGGTTATGCCGGTGACTGTGTTGACTTTGCCTGTGCGCAGACCTATGTTACTTGCATAGCCCATTATTTGTTGCCAGACTTCAGCGAGGCCGTCGGTTATGTACAGGTAGGTGGCATAGAATATATAAGGTGCAAGAAAGCCCAGAATCATCATCATCCAGTCGCGCCAGTTATAGAGACGGTAGACCACAATGATTAGCAGAAACGAGACAAGCAGACTGTATGCCGGCATATATATCAAGGTACATATACCTATCAGTGCTGTTATGCCGAAAGTCTTCTCTGGCTCTATTGTAAGAAGAGTGCCTTTGAGTAGGAGTAGCTTTGTGCACACTACCATCAAGGCACTTACTATAACCAACGGTGTGAGAGTAAGTCTGCCCGGTGTCATACTCATGGCAATAATGTAGAGCAGGGTTGGTAGCAGGGTGCTGTTTGAAACTATCTGGGCATCGACCAGCAGTTTGTTGAAGTACAATGCTGAGGCTGTAACCACAATCATGGCAATCGCCGTTGCCAATCGCGGCAAGGAGCCAAGCCAGATGTAAAACAGGTTGTATATCGGCGAGAACGAATCAACTCTGGGCATCGGCACAGGGTCTATTAGTGACGGAACCCATAACAACAGCAACGTGACCGTAATGATGGCCAGTTGCAGCGGGGTGTTTGTGCGGAATGCCTTGAGCATAGCTATATTGCGTTTGGTTTATCGTTTGACGAATTTGCTCACACGTGAACCTGCCCGCAGAATGTATACGCCCAGAGGCCACTGGCTCACATTGAGCGAGGTTTCGCCACGGACGGTTTTCTGTGTTATGAGGCGTCCGTCGATGGAGTATACCGATAGTGTCAAAGGCACGTCGGAGCCTGTCAATACGGTGATGTTGTTGGTGGCTGGGTTGGGATATAACAGCAATGGAATGTTGCGTGCGGCAAGGTCGTTGATGCCGAGTTTGCGCAGTGCGGCGTTGACGGCAAGCAGTGCGTCGGCTTTGCCCCAGCCCCACAGTATGCTCACGCTGTCGCGCTCGTGTAGCGGACCGGTGCGTAAGTCGTTGCGAGCGGTGCTTGTCAGGCATTCGCGCACTTCGGCTGGGGTTAGGTTGGGGTTGGCTTGCAGCAACAGAGCAACAATGCCGGTTACTGCCGGCGACGACATAGAGGTGCCGCTCATCTTGCCCCATTCATAAATGTCGCCTCCAAATGAGCTCCAGTATTTTACCTCGTCGGAACGGTCGGTGCGCTGGCGGTTCAATGACGAGATTACATCGACTCCTGGAGCTGATATGTCGGGCTTGACTATGCCGTTGATTAGTGGGCCGTAACTGCTGAAATAGGCTATATCTCCCGGTATGTCGGCACTGTCGCCCGGAGTGTCGGCACCGTGTGCCGCCACAGTAATGCACGAGGCGGCACAACCAGGCTCACTTACGCCATAGAAATGGTCGCCGTTGCTGTAGCCTTCGCGTTGGTTGCTATAAAAATCAAAACCGGTGTTGCCGGCGTGGTTCTTGAGGTTCCACACGTTCCATGCGTGCACTGTGCCGGTATCGGCGGTGATGAAGAGTTCGAGGGTGCCGTCAGGGGTCTTGCCGGCATCGATTTGCATGTGGGTGCGGTGGCTTGAGCCATAAGGATAGTCATGTTCGGCAATGACGCTCACGGGTATACGCAGTTCGCCGATATCTATGGTGTCGTCGATTATCAAGACAGAGTCGGTGCTGTAGAACGGCGAGGTCCACACGGTGCTGTCGCCGAGGGTGTAGCGTATCGAAGCTTTGAAGTCGTTTCCCTGCTCTCCCCACATTATGATAGCTTGACCGGCCTCGTGGTAGTCACGGAACACTGGCGAGCGGAACACAGTGACGTAGGTGCGCAACGTATCCTCGGAACTTCCGAATGTTTTGCTTATGTGCAGGTCGGCGTCGCCGTTGTTGCCGGCACTGGTGCAGAACACCACCCCCTGAGCCGACATGGTGTCAATCATCTGGCTGAGCAGCGATTGCCCCTCGAGGCTGCTGAAGGTGTACATACCCCAGCTGCTGTTCACCACCAGTCGGCGGCCTTCTCGCTCGGCAACCCCTTTCATCCAGGCGGCTGCGTCAAGCCATGAGCCCTCGTCGAGCCTGAATGACGAGAGTAAAAGCCGTGCGTAAGGAGCCTGGCCACGGTAGTGAATACTGGTGTCACGCACGCCGCGGCCTGCGGCAATGCCGGCCACATGGGTGCCGTGGGTGCCGTGTTCATAGATGTTCATCGTGTCGCAGTCGGCACTGAACAGGGCCGATTCGCCCACAATTTCGGTGCCGTAGTCGTAGCCTTCGGGAGCTGGACCGGCCAATCGAAACTGATCCCAGGCACGATCTATGCGACGGTTGTCGGCGGCGCGGTTGTTGAAGTTGATATGTTTATAGTCAAATCCCCAGTCGGTTATGCCAATATATACACCCTCGCCGTTGAACGATGTGTCGCCGATTACCCCCAGGCCTTCGTGCACGGCGTCGGTGCGGGTGTCATAGGCAGTGCGCTCACAGTCGGGAGTGCCTATAGGGTGCGAGATGCTGTACTGCAGCACGCTGGAACTCTGGTCGAGAATGCTTACGGCTTCGACAGGAACGTTGAGGGTTGCCATCTGGCCTATGCGGGTGCGCACCTTTATGCCTGCCTTATCCAGCTCGCCAAGGTCGCAATTTGGTGCCAACTTGGCAATCATGCTGTATTGGGTGGCACCGGCCTTGAGTTGGCGCTGCATCAAGGCAAGGGTGCTTGCGTCGCATTTTGGCGACTGTGCGAAAACTGTTATCATTGCGCTCAATGTCAGCGCAATAGCCACTAAGTTCTTCATGGTTTTGTTCACTATATGCATAGTGCAAAAATACGATTTTTTTTTGATATGTGGAATTTTATTATGGGGTAACGATATTTTTTTTCGTCCGGTGCCAAGGGGCAGGGTAGGGCTGCAAAGGGGTTTTGTTCGGTTGGTGAGCACGGTTTGAGGCTTGTTGGACGATGTCTGTCCGATGTTGACCCGACCTTAACCCGAACCTAACCTATTTAAATATCTGCTTTGCAGCGGTTTATGTTTCACTGTATAGCAAGAGTGCGGAAGGTCTATGCCTTCCGCACTCTGAATGAGGTTGTTATGCAACTTTTGGGTTATACCTCCCAGGTGTCGCCGCTGTTGAGCAGCTCGTCCATGTTGTGGTATTTGCCGTTTTGAATCTGCTCCTCCATTTGCTCTTCGTAGAGCTGGGTATAGGAGGTTTTTTTGACGTTGCGGATGACGCCGAGTGCCACTGGCAGGTCGCCGCTCATGCGGGCCAACATCATGTGTATGCCGGCGTCCTCGGTGGTTTCGTCGTGTATCATGATGTCGTCGAGGGTGATGCCGTTCTCGCCAATGGTGACGGCTTCGAGGCAGCGTCCGTTGAAGCGCAAGCCACGGTTCTTGTCCTTACCGAATATCATAGGTTTGCCATGTTCGAGAACAATGGTGCGGTCGTCGCGCACTGCACGGTCGGTGATGGCGGCGTGGGTCTTGTCGTTGAAGATGACGCAGTTCTGCAGCACCTCTACCACGCTGGTGCCGTCGTGCTTGGAGGCGCGGGTCATGCAGCTGGTTGAGAGCTGGGGCACGCAGTCGAGGGTGCGTGCGAAGAAGGTGCCCTGTGCACCCATCACGAGTTCGCCCGGGTTGAAGGGGTAGTCGATTGTGCCGTATGGCGAGGTTTTGGTGATTTGGCCGAACTTGGTTGTGGGACTGTACTGTCCTTTGGTGAGGCCGTAAATCTCGTTGTTAAAGATGGTGATGTTAAGGTCCTGGTTGCGGCGTATGGCGTGGATGAGGTGGTTGCCTCCGATAGCCATCGAGTCGCCGTCGCCCATATTTACCCATACGCTCAGTTCGGGATTGGCCAGTTTGACGCCGGTGGCAATGGCGCAGGCGCGGCCGTGGATGCTGTGGAAACCATAGGTGTCCACATAGTAGGGTATACGGCTTGAGCAGCCGATACCGCTCACCATGCATACGTTCTCTTTCTTGTAGCCCGTGTTGGGGAATGTGGCCAGCAGGGCGGCGAGGATGGCGTGGTCGCCACAGCCCGGGCACCACTTCACCATCTGGTCGCTCTGGAAATCAGCCTTGGTATATTCTTTATCCGCTTTGGGAACAAAATGTCTTTCTGCCATGATTTTTGTTGATTAAATCGTTATTACTATAATTATTCGGCCAAGAGTTTGTTGAAGTGCTCTTTGAGCTCACCGACCTCGAAGGGCAGGCCCATGATTTTGTTGTACTGGGTCATGGGGCACTCGGGGTACTGGGTGCGCAGATAGCCAGCGAACTGGCCGCCGTTGAGCTCGCAAACCACAATCTTTTTGTATCGGCGAAGTATGTCGCCGGTGTTCTTGGGCAGGGGGCAGATATAGTTGAAATGGGTGTAGGCCACTTTCTTGCCTTCGGCGTTCATCTCTTCCACAGCGAGGGTGAGGGCGCCTGCGGTGCCGCCCCAGCCAACCACCAGCAGGTCGGCATCGGGGTTGCCGGTCACTTCCTGCTCGGGTATGTAGTTGGCCACGCGATCCACCTTCTCTTGACGGTTGTGTACCATCAGGGCGTGGTTCTCGGGGTCGGTGCTCAGAGGGCCGTCCGGGCATTTTTCAAGGCCGCCCACGCGGTGGCTGAGGCCTTCCATGCCTGGCAGAGCCCACTGGCGGGCGTAGGTCTCGGGGTCGCGCCGGAACGGACGGTAGTCGGGGTCGTTGGGTTTGGCCAGACGCGGTTTGATCTCGGGCATGTCTTTCATGCTGGGAATGCGGAACAACTGCGAGCCGTTGCCCAAGTAGCCGTCGGTGAGCAGGATGACAGGTGTCATGTGCTCGAGAGCTATCTTGGCGGCTTCGAAAGCCCAGTAGAAACAGTTGGCGCTGCTCGATGCAGCAACCACTACCAGCGGGGCTTCACCGTTGCGGCCGTAAAGGGCTTGGACTAAGTCGCTCTGCTCGGTCTTGGTGGGCAAACCGGTCGAGGGACCGCCGCGTTGCACGTCGACCACGACCAAAGGCAACTCTGTCATCACGGCCAAACCAAGGGCTTCACTCTTGAGGCTCAGGCCGGGGCCCGATGTGGAGGTGCATGCCAGTGCACCGGCGTAGCTGGCACCTATTGCCGAGCAGATACCGGCAATTTCGTCCTCAGCCTGGAACACGCGGGCGCCGAGGCTTTTGTGTTTTGCCAATTCCACCATCACGTCGGTGGCGGGGGTGATGGGATATGAGCCGAGGAAAAGGCGTCGACCGCTCTTTTCGCTGGCAGCCAGGAGACCCCATGCGGTGGCTACGTTGCCGGTGATGTTGCGGTAGCGGCCGTGCTCCATCTTGTCGGCTTTGGCAACCTCGAAGATATGCGAGTGCATCACCTCGAGTTTGTCGGCATATTCATAACCCTCGGTCAACACGGCCTTGTTCAGTGTGATGACGGCGGGTTTCTTTGCGAATTTGCGCTCAAGATAGGCAAATGTCTGGTCAAGTGTCTTGTGAGTGGCGTAGAAGATGATGCCGAGAGCAAACATATTACGGCTCTTGTCGGCAGTCTTTTTGTCAACACCTTGTGCGTCGCCGATTTTTTCGGTGAACGAGGTGATGGGGGCCTTGATGATTGTATAGGCACGTTCCAACTCGTCGGTGAATGGATTGTCCTTGTATCCGGCTTTTTCCATGGCCTCGTCGGTGAATGTGTCGATGTCCACGATGACGGTGGCACCTTTCTTAGCCCATTTGAGCTGGGATTTGAATGCCGCAGGGTTCATGGCCACGAGTATGTCGCACTTGTCGCCTGAGCTGTAGATGTGGTTGCCCACATGTACCTGGTAGCCGCTCACGCCGGCAATGGTGTTGTGTGGAGCGCGGATTTCTGCGGGGTAGTCGGGGAATGTGGCGATGTCGTTGCCGGTCAGGGCCGATGCGTCGGAGAACAAAGTGCCCGAGAGTTGCATTCCGTCGCCCGAATCGCCTGCAAATCGGACAACGAGGTCCTCTTTATTAACAATCTGATTCTGTGACATTTTAACTATTTTTAAGTTTAGTTTTTACGATTAATGCAAATGCAAAAGTACGAAACTTTTGTGATATTACAAAATTTCAGACCGTTTTTTTATACACAATGTGTTAAGAAAAAATATTTCTGCTATGTCAGAAAATATTCGTAATTTTGCAGCATGGAAAAGATAACTCTTGGACGCAGCGGTCTCGTGGTGCCGCGCAATGGTTTCGGGGCTCTGCCCATACAGCGAATATCGGACAGCGATGCCGTGAAACTTATACGCAAGGCTCTCGACGCCGGTATGTATTATTTCGACACGGCCCGTTTCTATACCGACAGCGAGGCCAAGCTCGGGCAGGCTCTCAAAGGCCGCCGCAGCGAGGTGATTATAAGCACCAAGACTGGTGCAAAGGATGCCGACGGCTTTTGGCGCGATTTGGAGACGAGCCTCGGCCTGCTGCAGACCGACTATGTAGACCTTTACCAGTTTCACAATCCGCCGTTCTGCCCCAAGCCGGGCGACGGTACCGGCCTCTATGAGGCTATGTTGGAGGCTGTGCGCCAGGGCAAGGTGCGGCACATAGGCATCACCAACCACGCCATTGCCATTGCCCGCGAGGCGGTGGAGAGCGGCCTGTACGAAACTTTGCAGTTTCCGTTCTCTTATCTGGCTTCCGATGAGGAGGTGGAGTTGGTTAAGTTCACTCGTGAGCATAATATGGGTTTCATCGCCATGAAAGGCCTCGCCGGCGGTCTCATCAACCACGCTGCCACAGCCTACGCCTATTTGGCTCAGTATGACCATGTTGTGCCTATTTGGGGCATACAGCGTGAGAGTGAGCTCGACGAGTTTATCTCGTTCAACGACAATCCTCCACGTCTCGACGACACCATGCGTGCCCGCATTGAGGCCGACCGACGTCAATTGAGCGGCGATTTCTGTCGTGGCTGCGGCTATTGCCAACCTTGTCCGGCAGGTATTGAGATTGAGAGCTGCAACCGCATGAGCCTCTTCCTGCGCCGCGCACCGCTCAGCGTATACCTCACCGAGGAGTTTAACGAGAAGATGAAGAAAATAGACGGCTGCCTTAACTGCCACACCTGCACCGATCGCTGTCCCTACCACCTCGACACCCCCACGCTGCTGCGTCGCAACTACGAGGACTTCAAACAGTTCTGGGCCAATCGTAAATAAAGGTGGAGCCTATAGCACATATAGAGTCGCCCTATGGTGAGAAATTCGGCATACCGCGCCAGTCAGGCATGGTGTGTGTGAGTCAGCGCGTGGTGTTCGAGCCGCAATACCGCGTTAGCGAGGCGGTGCGAGGTTTGGAACAGTTCAGTCACATTTGGCTAATATGGCAGTTCGACCGCGCCGAGCGCAACAGTTGGTCGGCCACCGTGCGCCCACCACGTTTGGGAGGCAACGAAAGGGTGGGGGTCTTCGCCACACGCAGCCCGTTCCGCCCCAACGCCATCGGCCTCTCGGCGGTGCGCCTTGTTGGTGTCCGGCACGACGAGGCTTTGGGACCAGTTCTCGACATTGAGGGAGCCGACATGGTCGACGGCACCCCCATATTCGACATAAAGCCCTACCTGCCATACGCCGACTGCATTGCCGATGCCACTGGCGGTTTTGCTCAGCAAGCTGCCGACCGCCATCTGCAGGTTAGTTTTGCCCCTCAGGTGCAGGCCATTCTGCCGCCCGAACTTGTGAAGCCACTCACTCAGGCACTGGCCGCCGACCCTCGTCCGCGCTACCACGACGACCCCCAAAGAGTCTACGGCATGGCTTTCGGCGGCTACAATATTCTCTTCAGCGTAGAGGGCGAAGTGGCCACTGTGAGCGGTGCAAAAAAGTTGAAATGAAAATTTTTTTTGCACCCTGTTGCAACAAAAAGCATCTTTAATGTGTCTTATTAATGATGACAACCGATATGGAACATCTCATAGCCAAGTGCCGAAAGCACAACCCCAAGGCCCAGCGTGAACTTTATAATATGTTCGCTGCCAAGATGTTGGGCGTGTGTTTGCGCTATGCTCCCGACCGTTCCACGGCGCAGGATATGCTGCAGGAAGGCTATATAAAGGTGTTCACCAAGCTGCACGACCTGCGCAATCCTAATGTGATCGAATCGTGGATTTACCATATCATAGTCTCAACCTGCATAAACTACCTCAACCGCCAGTTGAAGTATTACGAGGCTGTCGATGAGATGACCGGCAGCGACCAGGAGCCGTTGATTGACGAAGACCCCTACGCCGCCGAGGAGTTGATGGCTGCGGTGGCAGCCCTGCCCGTAGGCCAGCGATTGGCGTTCAACCTGCGCGAGGTGGAGGGTTTCGGCTACGACGAGATTGCCGCCGCCATGCGCTGCCCCGAAAGCACCGTGCGCTCGCTGCTGTGCCGCGCCAAGATTAATTTGAGAGAAACATTGTCTGACATAAAACATTAAAGATATGAATAAGCTGAAAGACTATAAGTCGCAACCCGATCCGCAAGTGTGGAACCGTATAAACCGTCGTCTGGCCCTGCGACGTTTGGCCCTGCCTGCAACCATTGTGACCGTCGTCGCCGCCGTTGTGGTTGTTGTGCTCGCCACCAACCACAAACCAGCATCACAACCTGAAAGCCAGCCCGTCGAGGTGGCCGCTGTGTTGCCAGCCGCCGAGCCGCAGGCCGTCGCCGAGGTTCGCAATGAGGTTCAACCCACTGTTGCACCTGCCACAAAGGCCATACAGCACAAAACCGATGCTGCCGACCGCGCCATAGTTGCACCGGCCGCCGTTTCGGCCACGCAGCCTGCAGAGTCCGATGTCGCCACTGCCAAAGAAACCCAAGCGCAGGCTCCTGTAGCTTCAAAAGCTGTAGCCGAGACCAACAAGGCTGCAACGCAGTCAGTGCCGAAAACCGAAGCCGCCACAGCCGCAGCGCAACAGTCTGTAGCCGAGCCTGCAACCACCGGCCTACCAGAGACCCGCAGCACCAAGAGTGCAAACGCCAAGTCGGCCGCCAAGTCGCTCGAAGATTTGGTCTATGTGCCCAACGCCTTCACCCCGGCCGACCCAGAGCACAACAGGTTTTTCCAAGTGGTGACCAATATCGACACCGTCGGCGCCATCTACGACTTCCGCATAGTAATCTACAACCGTCGCGGTGCACAGGTATACGAGTCGAACGACATCAATTTCCGTTGGAACGGCACCCGTGCCGGCCAGCCACTGCCGCAAGGGGCCTATGTGTACATGATTCGCTATCGCGATACACACGGCGAACAGCACCTCCAGAAAGGCACCGTAACCCTCATCAGGTAGATTTTAACCCCAAAAATTGTAAATACCTAAAAGTCAGCGAGTTGTATTTTGTGATATAACTCGCTGGTTTTTAGATATATAGATGGGTTAGGTTCGGGTTAAGGTCGGGTTGACATCGGGTAGGGTTCGGAGATGTATGCCTGGGTTCCGAACAAAAGCCGACCTTGGCAAGATTGTTGTCTGGTTTTCAAAGTGTTATATATGAATTCAGAATGAAAGCAGCACTGGTTCGCTCACCATGGCTTCAAGTTCGGCGCGACGGGCTTTTCGGTCAGAGCTGGCTTCAATCAATTTGTCGCCCACCCAATAACTGAAATCGACGCACAGAATGCCCACACCGGCGCCCGCCAGCACGTCGGCCACCCAGTGGCGGTTGTTGTAGATGCGCATGGCTGCTGTGAGGGTTGCCAAAGCGTAACCCCCCACAGCCACGGCCGGGTATTTGTGACCATACTCCTGCCGCAGGATTTCGGCTCCGGTAAAGGCTGTGAAGGTGTGTCCCGACGGGAAACTGGTGTTCGACCTGGCGTCGGGCCGCTGCACGCCGGCAGCGTGTTTCACCCCTTCGACAACCAAGAAGCCGGTGGTGTAGCTCAGTGCAGCTAATGCAAGCATATCGCGCAGGCTGCTGCGGCTGCCCTCGACACCGCACACCTTCATGGCCAGCGGTATGGCGGCTGGGGCGTACTGCAAGTAGTTGTCGAATGTGAGCTTGCCGTGCCCGTCGGCCCACACGGCGTCGCGCACGTTGGTGTTTATGCCTTGCAGCGCCGGTACGAAGGTTATGGCCGTGCCAGCCGCCACAAGCGAGGCGCCAACGACTGTGCTGGGTTGTATGGCCGGCGAGGTGCTTTTCGCAGCCGAGTCGGCATCTTGGCCAAACGCGGAACTGCATATCAGCAGCAGTGGCAGCAAAAAGGGCAGGGCGCGTGTCATTGTGTGGCTGTAAGGTGATGGGTTAGCGGTCGATTCTCAGAACCCCATCGGCAAAGCGTGGCACAACGGGACAGGTGTCGAGACGGAAAGCAAACTCCACGTCGGCCCCGGCCCCAAGCTTGCGCAGACGGGCAATGTGGGTGGCATGGCTGCAAAAGGCGTAGGGATCGGCACAGGCCTGCTGCCATAGTGTGAGTGCCATCGAGGCGGCGTCGTTGACAGTCTCGGCTTCGGTCTTGTCGACCAAGCGCTGTGTCAGCGCACCGGCAAAGAGGGTATCCTCCAAGCAGGGTTCGCCTTTCCATCCGCTGCACAGCACAACAATATCATTGCCGTCGGAGGCTAAGCGGTCTGCCAGCGCGCTCAGGTTGGCAAAGGCACCTGTATAGGTGGTGTCGGCATCGGCGGCTGCCAGCAGGGTCACGGTGCCGTTGGTGGTGCTGTATGCCAATTTGTAGCCCTTGAGGTCGTGGCGCAAATATTCCGTGGGTGAGTTGCCATACTCGGCATCGCCCACTTTGCTGCCGTTGCGCTCGGCGGCCAGGGCAAAACCTAATTGGCGGTAGCGGGGCAGGGGCTCGAGGCTGTCAAGCGGCACAATAGTTTCGGCTCCGGCCTCGAAAGCGGCGCAGATGGCAGTGGTGGCGCGCAGCACATCGACCGCCACCGTGGTGTGGTGGGTTGTCAAGGTGCGTCCGGCGTAGAGCAACGGCGATAGTATAACCTCGATTTTCATGGATCGGAGTAGGGGTGTTAGAGACTGCAAAATTACGAAAAAAATCCGGATTGGCAGAAAAAAACAATCACGTGCCGCCTATTTCGACTTCTTGAGCACAATGCGGAATGTTGAGCCCTGGCCCGGTACCGAATATTTGAGGAATATTGAGCCGCGGTGGTACTCGTTGATGATACGCTTGGCCAATGAGAGTCCCAGACCCCAGCCGCGCGGTTTGGTGGTGAAGCCGGAGTCGAAAATCTTTTTCTGTGCCGACTGGGGTATGCCTTTTCCGGTGTCGCTCAGGTCTATATATATTTGACGGGCATCCTGCGAGAGAACAATGCTGAATGTGCCAGCGCCGTTCATGGCGTCGATGGCGTTCTTGCATATATTTTCTATCACCCACTCGAAAAGGTAGCTGTTGAGCGGTGCGATGAACTCCTCGCCGTCGGGGAATGATGTGGCGAACTTGACTTTGCGGGGTGCGCGGCTTTGCAGGTAGTTTATTGCGGTGTTTATCACCTCTACCACGTTCTCTTCCTTGAGTTCTGGCACAGAACCTATCTTCGAGAAGCGGTGGGTTATGGTCTCAAGTCGCTTCAAGTCCTTGCCTACCTCGTCGGCATATTTGTCTTCGAATGTCTTGCCTTTGAGGTACTCTGTCCATGCAATGAGCGACGAGATGGGTGTGCCCAGCTGATGGGCCGTCTCTTTTGCCAAGCCCACCCAGATCCGGTTCTGCTCCATTGAGCGTGCGGTGCGGAACAGATTGTAGGACACCACGACAAGCACGATGGCAATTATGAGGTAGAATATCGGCGCCCACTGCACAGCCTTGAGCAGGGGAGTGTCTTCGTAGTAGACATAGGCACGGTGGTTGTCGGGTAGTGTGATGGCCACAGGGTCGTTGCGTGAGCCCATTTTGGCCAGTCGGGCGGCGAGTTTTTGAGGAGTGTCGACGCTGGCAGAATCGATGTTGCCCATGCCTATTATGTTGTGGTGGCGGCTGTCGACGATAATAACCGGCACAAACACCGAGTTGTTGGTTATCTCCGAGAGGATAGACTCGGTGAGTTCGTCTAGGGCCATGCGCAGATTGCTGTATATTATAGATTCTTTGTAGTAGAGCGTCATAGGCATACCCCAGATGTTGTACATGAACGGCGGGTTGTCGGAGAACTCGGCACGCAGGCTGTCGGTGAGTTTCTGCCCGCTGAGTTCCTGCGGCACGGTGATGATAGAGTCGCGGTCCACTATCAGTATCTGGGTCTGGCTGCTGTCTATTATATAATGTACGTAGGCGAGGCTAAAGTCGAGATCGCTATTGAAGTTGGGACTGTTGAACGATTGCAAAATGTTTGTGTACATCTCCATTTTGCGGTGCTCGTCGGTAGCCACCTGGTTGAAAAACTGTTCTGTAGTGTTCACCAAATGGGCTTTCTGGCTAATGGCACCGGCCCAAAGCCTGATTTTGGCCTCCTCGGCCTCGCGTATCTGTGAGGCTATGCGGTTGGTTTGCCACAGGGCGGCGAGGGCAACGACCACGGTAACGGCCACTAATATCCATTTCTTGCTCATTGGTGTGTTTCTTTTAGTTCTCTACACGTATACTTTGGGCTGGCTCTATTCGCGATATGTAAGATGTGGGCAATAGTAGTGCCACGAGACAAATAGCCAACGTCCCTATACTAATAATAATGAACGTAAACGGATTTATGTCTATAGGCACTGCCGACATGGAGTAGATTTCGCTGTCGAGAGTCACAATGTTTAATGTCTTTTGTATTACGCACAGTGCCAGAGCTACAATATTGCCCGCCACCAAGCCGCGTAGCACAATAGAGGTTGCTTTGGTGAGGAAGATGCGTCGTATGCCGGCGTTGGTGGCTCCAAGTGTCTTGAGTATACCTATGGTCGATGTTTTCTCAAAAATCATTATCAGCAGCGACGACACTATGGCCACAGAGCACACTAATGCCATGAGCACTATGATGAGCACGATGTTTGAGTTGAGTAGGTCTAACCAAGAGAAGAGGGCAGGGTTTGCCTCGCTTATGGTCTGCTGAGTCAGGTCAAGGCTCAGGCATTCCAACACACGCGGTGCCACAATGTCGATATTATTGTAGTTTTTTAACAGCACCTCATAACCGCCAACCTGGTCAGACTGCCAGCCATTTAGGCGTTGTACCTGCCGCAGGTCGCCTATGATATAGTGTTCGTCGAACTCGGTGAGGTCGGTGTTGTATATTCCGGCCACTACGAAAGCCCGAGCACGGTATGTGTTGCCTTGCCAGAAATAGGTCCTCACCTTGTCGCCTATGCTGAAGTGCAGTTTTCGCGCCATCACCTGTGATATTATCACCTCGTTGGTGGCTGTGCTGTCGGCAAGTCGGAAAAGCCGTCCTTTTGTGAGGCATGAAGCGAAGAACGTGGTGTCGAAACCGCTATCGACTCCTTTGAAAATGATGCCGTGAATTTGGTCGTTGGTTTTGACCATGCCACCTTTGTTGGCGAAGAACTGCAGGTGCCGCACGCCGCTGACATTGCGTATGCGTTCCACTTCGGGACGTTGAGTCGAGACTGGGTAGGCATCGAGTGCTGAGCCGGTGGCGTAACTGCGCACCACAATATGCGAACCGAAGCCCGCTACTTTGTCGGCAATGGCGCCTTGGAATCCGCGCAGTATGCACACGGCCATGAGCATGACTATCACGCCCAACGCAATGCTGGCCGACGCTATTCCTGCCAAGTTGCCGGCAAAACGGGTGCGACCTCTTGGCAGGAACCGGCTTGCTATGAATGTTTCGTAGCGCAAGGACTTTTAGAATGCTTTGGCTATTGCTATGAATTCGTCGGCTTTGAGCGATGCACCGCCAATCAGGCCACCGTCGACATCAGGATTGGCGAAGAGCTCCTTGGCATTCGAAGGCTTGCAACTGCCGCCATAGAGGATGGTGGTGTCCTGGGCAATTTCGTTGCCGTATTTTTCGCAGATGAGTTGACGTATAAAGGCATGTATTTCCTGAGCCTGATCGGGGGTGGCAGTCTTGCCGGTGCCGATGGCCCACACGGGTTCGTAGGCTATGACAATACCTTTGAAGAGATCGGCATCGAGGTGGAACAGGCCGTCGGTGATTTGGCGGCGCACCACGTCGAACTGCTTGCCAGCCTCGCGCTCAGCCAAGACCTCGCCGCAGCATACTATTGGGGTGATTTCGGCGGCGAGAAGGCGGTTGACCTTGGCAGCCACAATGGCATCGGTTTCGCCGTAGTATGAGCGGCGCTCAGAGTGACCCACAATGCAGTAGTCTACCAGCTCAAACGATTTGAGCATTTCGGCACTCACCTCGCCGGTGTATGCACCGCGCTCTTGGTCGCTGACGTTCTGTGCACCAACGGCAAAATAGGAGTCGTTTGCATAGTCGGTGCAGAGCTCCAAGTAGGGGAACGGGGGGCACACTATCAGCTGTACGTCACGGTTCAGCTCGGTCTGCTCCAATTGGTCCATGATGTCGGACATCAGTTCGTCGGCTTGCTCGAAGGTTTTGTTCATCTTCCAGTTGCCTGCTACAATTTTTTTTCTCATAGTGTGTAATATTTAATGTTTTTGTGCGTTATTCTGTTTGATGGCGGCACCCATGCGCTGCCATCGCGAGGGCTGCCGTGTGGCTTGTTCGGGGTGTAGGCGCTCGTACTCGTCAAGGAATGGCAGTATTGACTTGGTAGGTAGCACTTTGTTCATAATTATGCGACGGTCGGCGTTGAGGATTATCATGGTTGGTGCGCCGTGCACGTTGTAGGCCTCCTGATAATCTATGTTTACGTTGGCGCCTCCTACGTTGACAAACGGGAGCTGGTGATCGCGCACATAGTCGAGCCATTTTTCCGTATCGCTCTCGTAGCCAACGGCATAAACTTCAAACCGGCGGTCGGGGGCGGTGAGTAGCGAGTCGTAGAGGGTTTTGAGTGTGGCAGTCTGCTCCTGGCAGTGGTGGCAGTCTGGATCCCAAAACCAAAGTATTACGTAGCGCTCGGGGAAGCGATGCGATGAAATCCAGTCAGACGGGTCGATGCTCTGGTTGGTGTCGGCCATGTAGAGCTCTTCGCCCATGGCGCCGATGAGCGACTTCTCCAGATAGGCGGCTTGGCGGCGTTTGTATGTGAGGTCGCCTTCGGTGGCCCAAGGGCACTTGCCTTCTAAGTAGTAGCGTCTCACCAAATGGCACCACAGGGCATCCCAGCCAATGTTTTTAGTGGAGCGGTAGTAGCGCGGCATGATGTGGTCGAGGGTGTATCGCAGCATCAGCGTGTCGTCAACAAGGCGGTCGAGTAGGGTGTCGGCGTACTTGACCAAGGTGTCGTAGCTCGAGTAGTACATGGCTCCGAAGAAGTAGTAGTTCAGCTTGTTGTACAGATTTGGGGTGTAGACGAGGTTGCGGTCGGAGAAGTCCACCTTGTCCCAGTAGTGTGTCAGATAGTATGACAGTTTGTCTGACAATGTGTCAGGCACCTCGGGGTCGGCAAACATTTTGATGAGGCTGAAGAAGTAGAACCTGTCGCCCTGGTCGAAGGCGCGCTTTTCGTAGGCATTCATCTCGTCCGAGAGTTCTTTGAAATCGTTGTTGGCCTTGTCTTTCACAGCAGGGTCGGCCGATTTGCGCATCTCGTTGATTTGCTGTGCTCTTTGCTTTGCCCATTCGAGCTTTGCTATGTAGTCGAACATGGCTTTGTTGGCCTTGCAGCCCTTGACTTTCATGTCGGCGGCCTTGAACCCCTGCCCGCACTTTATGCTGAACCGTTGCTTTCCGTCAACGGTGAAGTCGGTATGCAGAGTGCTGCGGTCCTGTGCCAACAGTGCATAGATGCCTCGGTTGAGGGCATCGCCTGCGAATGTGTAATTGTTTCCATAGCGCACAGCGCTGTCTATCAATATATAGCGGTCGCGATGATGCAGGGCGATGTACATCACCGAATCGGTTGCGCTCTCGGCCACAAAGGTTATTTTACGAGGCTGAGCGACGGCAGCGAGGCTGCATAAGGTCAGTATTGTCAGTAGAGTGGTTCTCTTCATGTTACTAATAACTGCTTTTTTGCAATTTTATTGTGTTGTGAGGCATTAAAATAACAATGTTGCCGACGAAAGCAGTGCCAGCCTGTCTGCCGGATTGCTGCGGTAGTAGACGGCGCTTTCAGGAGCCACCTGCCAAGCAGCGGCAAAGCCTATAGATATGCCGCTCAATGTCAGTAAGTTGCTTACTCCTGCCGAGAATTCGAGCAACCCTTTGGTCGGGGCGTAGAGAGTCAGTCCGTCGGTATAGGTGGCTTCGGCCAATCTGCCGCCGTCCCATAGCGCCCCGATAACGCCGTTGACCTGAGCGTATACTTTAGGGGCTGAGTAGCCGCCGAGGTTCCACAGTGGTTTGACGGTGGCCAGGCGTAGACACAGTTGGGCATAGCAGTTGGCCGCCAGTTCGGCTGGGCGCAGGGTGAGCAGGGCGTGGCTGAAATAGAATGCGCTGCCCCACGTGCCGCCAAGGTCGAAAATGCGCGAGTAGGGAGCCTCGGCGTTGCTTGCTCCAAGCTGTCCGAAGAGGTCGAACTGACCCTTGCTGCCCACTGCTACGGTTTTTGAATACTGTGCTATGCCTCTGATAAAAAATACATTATTTTCAATTAATTGACCATTTTCATTTAAAGTGCTGCTATAAGGTAGGTTTGTCAATCCGGCCAGTAAAAATAGTTTGAAAGTTCCGCTGCGGTCGGCTGTGGCGGCAAGCTCGGCAAAGCGTCGCAGGGGCAGGTGATTACCACCGTTCAGGGTGGGGTAGACCATGCCCGTTTGGGTGAAGAGGTATTCCTCGACCGAGTAGCGCAGGTTGGCCGAAGCTGTCCAACGCGGTGCCACTCGACCCTGCACGCTTGCCGTCGCGCGGCGTATGTGCGAAAATCGTGTGGCCATATAGACGCTGTTGGCGCTCAGATTGGTCAGGCTGTAACCCTCCAGGTTGCGCGAGGCGGCACGCTCCAGGTCGTCGACATAGCTCAGTCCGACTCTCATCTGTCCGTTGCCGCCGTTTTTGAATGACAGTGCGCCGCCGTATTTAAAGGCTTGGTCGGCCACCCCGTAGCCGCCGTAAGCATCAACCCACAGCTGCCGCCCTGCCGGTGAGCCATCCAAAGAGTATATGTAGCGCAGTCCGGCACCCCACCGTGCGTGCTCGTAAAGGTTGTAGTTGAATAGGCGGTCCAAGTCGAAATAAAGACCATGTGCCGATCTTGATGGTGTTATTCTAATGAATTGAGCCTTAGTGCTAAAAGTGTGCAGACTTAAAGCAAAGATTGAAAATATGCATATCGCTTTGAGCGGCGAAAACTTCATAGGGCGCAAAAGTTAAACCAAATGCAAAAATACAAAAAAATCCAACTCGGTGGTTAAAAAACTTTAGAGATTTGCAAAACCTTTGAAAATCAATGGGTTACAAGTGTTGATATAACCAACTGATAACCAGGTTGTTGGATGAGTTAGGTTCGGGTTAAGGTCGGGTTGAGTTCGGTCTGGGTTCGGCTACCCCCACGCATAGCACCTTTAGGGTGCGAATAAATCGCGAACAAAGCCCCTGTTTGGTGTATCTAAAATATTGAAATTCCTTTTAATTATAACGCCTATATTAAAGTGTTACTTTGTATAATGTACGAATGTGTTTGATTTACAGTGTGTTGTCTTTGGAGATGCAACTTTTTGTTTGTGGTTTGAAAATTTTTCGTACCTTTGCATTTCATTTTTATGGATAAATAAACAAAAAATATATCGCAATGAAATACGACTTGATTGTTGTCGGCAGTGGCCCGGGAGGCTATGTAGCCGCCGTCAAAGGAGCCCAGATGGGTCTCAAAACTGCTGTTGTGGAGCGCGAAAACCTGGGTGGCATTTGCCTCAACTGGGGTTGCATTCCCACCAAGGCCCTGCTCAAGAGTGCTCAGGTGTTCAACTACATCAATCATGCTGCCGCCTACGGTGTTGGAACACAGCCTGTTGAGGCCGACCTCAGTGCCATGGTTGCTCGCAGCCGTGGAGTGGCCGAGACTATGAGCAAGGGCGTGCAGTTCCTGCTCAAAAAGAACGGCGTCGACGTGCTTATGGGTACCGCAAAGGTGCTGCCCGACCACAAGGTGCAAGTTTCTGGTGCCGAGGGTGTTGAAGAGCATGAGGCGACCCATATCATCATTGCAACCGGTGCCCGCAGCAAAGTCATGCCCTCCATGCCGCAGGATGGCCGCCACATCATTGGCTATCGCGAAGCCATGACGCTGCCGTTCAAACCTAAGAGCATGGTTGTGTGCGGTAGCGGTGCCATTGGCAGCGAGTTCGCTTTCTTCTACCAAAGCATTGGCGTTCAGGTTACTCTGGTCGAATTTATGCCGCAGATTCTGCCCAACGAGGATGAGGACACCGCTTCGCAGGTGAGCCGCAGTTTCCGCAAAATGGGTATGAAAGTGATGACCTCGAGCAGTGTGGAACGCGTTGACATTGAAGGCGATGTGTGCCATGTTACTATCAAGGACAGCAAGAAAGGCACCGAGACAGTTGTCGACTGCGACGTTGTTCTTTCGGCCGTTGGTGTGGTCACCAACCTCGAAGGTATTGGTCTTGAGGAGGTTGGCATTGCTGTTGAGCGCGGCAAGATTGTTGTCGACGACTACTATCGTACCAATGTGCCTGGCTATTACGCCATTGGCGACGTGGTGCATGGCCCGGCACTGGCCCATGTGGCTTCGGCCGAGGCACTGTGCTGCGTCGAGAAACTGGCTGGTGGCGACCCTGCTCCAATCAACTACAGCAATATACCCGGCTGCACCTACACCACCCCCGAGGTGGCCAGTGTTGGCTTGACCGAGAAGAAAGCCGTCGAGGCCGGCTATGATGTGCGCGTTGGCAAATTCTTCTTCAAGGCTTCTGGCAAAGCCACCGCCGCCGGCAACACCGATGGGTTTGTCAAAGTGGTCATCGATGCCAAGACCGACCTCCTGCTTGGATGCCACCTCTGCGGCGACAACGTCACGGAGATGATTGCCGGTCTTGTGGTGGCTCGCCAGAACGGACTCACCGCCAAGCAGGTAGCCTCCTCCATACATCCTCATCCCACTATGAGTGAGGCAATTATGGAGGCTATCGAGGCGGCCTATGGTCAAGCTATTCATGGTTAATAATAACGCCGACTGCGATGAAAATATTGCCCTACAAACGCGAAAAACTTACCAACGGGATGCACGTGCGTGTGTCGCAGCATTTTAAGTACACCAGCTTCGGTGTGCGCGACTCGCACGACATGAATTACCATAGCGGACGCTATGTGTCCAGTGACGAGCCGGGGGTAGGTTTCTTTGCCCGCGAGACTTCAAGCCACTCCTATCATAATTTTGTCTCGGAGTGCCAGAAAAACTTGCATCCCAGTTATTTCAAGATGTTGTTGGGACGCGAGCCCTCGTTTGCCAAGATTTCCAAAAGGGTGTCTAAAGCCCTTGAGAATACCACCGACCCTGAGAAAAAGCGTATACTCGAGACATACTACAGTACCTTGGGCTATGCCAAAAACAACGAGTATTTGGAGCGTGTTATGCGTGGCATAAAAGATATGCTGCACGGCAATCCCGACCGTACCCAGACCAGTGTGCTTAACCACTATAAGAACACTCAGGCCAAAATCGAGCGCGAGATGAACTCGATACAGCTCGACGCCTCAGAGTTCTGCTCTGAAGAGCAGTTTGCCCAATATGCCAAAGTGGTGGCCGCTTTTGAAAAGGTGGCTGCTTGCCGCAGAGTTTGGGTCGACGGAACAAGTCATGGCGAGCGATACAAACAGGTATTCCTTGATTTGGGTATCTTCGACTTCATCAAGTCGCCTACCGACACTCCGATATTCCGCACAGCCGAGGGGGTGACCTACTACCTATATCCCAACTATTTCATCAAGGCTCGCAATGCCGTTGATTTTGAGATTATTCCGCTCAAAGGGCTGCAGTTTGTATGCAACGAGGCAAACATTGCCAACCCCATGGCGTCCCTCGTCTCGGTCGAGGGCGACATCGCCACCATACTCTCGGTTCCGGCCATCGGGCTGACATACTACTTCAGTCACCGGCGTGTCATCGAGGCCTTCGCCAATGAGATTAACGGCTACATAGCGAATTTATTGTAGCATGAAGAACAAAAAACACACCTATAAATACAATCCGCACACTTTGTCGTATGAGAAAGTGATAGTCTCGGTACGCGAGAAGGTGAAGAACATCTCCTTCACCGTGGCTTTCGGATTGGTGTTGGGTGTGGTGTTCCTCATTATTGGCTTCCAGGTCGTGGACTCGCCCAAGGAGAAAAGTCTAAAACGCGAAATAGCCCAATACAAGCGCCAGGTCAAGAACCTCAACGAGCGTATGAACCGTGCCGACGCTGTTCTGAAAGACCTCGAAGAGCGCGACGACAATCTGTACCGAACCATTTTCGAAGCAGAGCCGATACCTTCCGAGGTGCGCAACAGCGGAATTGGCGGCGTTGAACGTTATGCCGACCTTGAGGGCTATGACTGTAGCGAGAGTCTCATTGCCACTTCGCGTAAAATTGACGACCTTACCAAGCGCCTATATGTTGAGTCGCGTTCGCTCGACGAGATTTACGGGATGGCCCGTACGAAAAACGAGCGTATGGCCGCCATTCCTGCCATAATGCCAGTACCCAAGCAGCGGTGCAAGATTGTGTCGGGCTTTGGTGTGCGTTATCACCCCATACTCAAGTCGCGTCGTGCCCATACCGGCATAGACCTTGCAGCCCATAAAGGTACTCCTATCTATGCCACCGGCGACGGTACCGTGATTGCCGCCGGCCGCAATCTGAAAAGTCTTGCGGGGTATGGCGTGGTGTGTGTCATTGATCATGGCTACGGCTTCCAGACACTATATGCCCATATGTCGGACGTCAAAGTGCGTGCCGGTAAAAAGGTGAAGCGTGGTGAGCTTATAGGCTATGTGGGTAGCACAGGCCTTTCGCAAGGGTCGCATTTGCATTATGAGGTAATACTCAATGGCAAGAGAGTCGACCCCGTGTATTATTTCTACAACGACCTCACTCCTGCGGAGTATGAAGAGGTGATTGACGCCGCAAAACAGGATAACCAGGTGTTGAGTTGAACGTGGTGGTTGATAGTAATGCCGGATTTTGTTTCGGTGTGGTGAAAGCCATTGGCGCGGCCGAGGAAGAGTTGGCCGCGCATCACAGCCTCTATTGCTTGGGAGACATTGTGCACAACAGTGCCGAGGTTGACCGTCTCAAAGCCAAAGGCCTCGAAGTCGTGGACCGTGAGCGGTTTGGCCGTCTCAGTCGTGCTCGTGTACTTATCAGAGCCCACGGTGAACCGCCAGATACTTATGCTGTTGCCCGTAGGCAGGAGATAACGCTGATTGACGCCACTTGTCCCATTGTGTTGGCTTTGCAGCAGAAAATACGCAAAGGCTACGAAGAGATGAATCGCGTTGGAGGTCAGGTGGTGATTTTTGGCAAGCCCGGCCATGCCGAGGTGATAGGTCTCAATGGCCAAACCGGCAATAGTGCCATAGTGATTAACGACCCTGACAACCTCGATGCCATTGACTTTACGCGTCCCATACGACTTTACTCGCAAACCACTAAAAGCCGCGAGGACTACGACCGCTTAGTGGCTAATATCGGCGCTCGTGCCACTGATTTTGTGGCCCATAACACATTGTGTGCCAGGGTAGCCAACCGTGCTCGTGAGCTTGAGGTTTTTGCCCGTTCGGTAGACCTGCTGCTTTTTGTCACAGGTGCCGATAGCTCAAACGGCCGTTATCTTTTTGAATATTGCCGTCATGTGCAACCCAACACCAAGTTGCTTGCCACGCCAGACGAGTTGTCTCCCGAATGGCTGTGCGGAGTAAATACTGTGGGCATAAGCGGCGCCACAAGTACTCCACGCTGGCTGATGGAGGAGGTAAAAGCTAAAATAGAAAGTCTATGACCCTCGATCACCTGAAACTGTCAAACTTCAAAAACTACACCGAGGCTGAACTTGACCTCTGCGGCAATGTGAATTGTTTTGTGGGCAACAATGGGGTGGGTAAAACCAATCTGCTCGATGCTGTATACTACCTTTCGTTCTGTAAAAGCTGTCTCAATCCGATTGACAGCCAGAATATTCGTAGCGGCGAGGACTTCTTTGCCATTCATGGCACATACGGCGATGTGCGAGTGTCGTGTGTGCTAAAACGTGGTCAGCCAAAGCAGATGAAGTATAACAAGAAGGTGTACAGAGCATTAGCTGATCATATTGGTCGCATACCACTGGTAATGGTGTCGCCAGCCGACCAGACATTAATATCGGGGGGCAGCGAGTGTCGGCGCAAGTTTGTTGACGGCGTGGTATCGCAGGCCGATCCGGGCTACCTAAGCCACCTACTGCAATACACCAAAGCCCTAGAACAGCGCAATCGTTTGCTCAAGCAAATGTATGACAATCGAGTGTGGGATGAGTCAGCGGTGTTGTTATGGGACGAACAACTAGCGCGCCATGGCGAGTTTATTTCAGCTGGCCGTCATCAGTTTATAAAGGCATTCAAGCCACTCTTCAACGATTACTATAGCTGGATTTCTGATAACTCGGAGCAAGTGAGCATTGAACTCGAGAGCCGTACGGGAGATCTTCAAGAGTTACTTATGGAAGCTCGGCAGGCCGATCGATATGCCCAGTATACTACTGTCGGCCCCCACAAGGATGACCTGAGCTTTGTCATAAGCCATGATATGCCTGTTCGTCGATTTGGTTCACAAGGTCAACAAAAAACATTTCTTCTTGCCCTCAAATTGGCCCAGTTTGAGTATATTTATAAAGCCTGCGGAGTGAAACCAATACTATTGCTTGACGATATTTTTGATAAATTGGACATAGTTCGAGTCAAGCAGTTGGTTCAGTTGGTAGCTGGCGACCGTTTTGGGCAAGTACTTCTCACTGATACCCAGCCGGGACGTGTCGAAGCAATATTCGATGAATTGCCCAATGTGGCGCATAAAATATTCACTGTCGAGGCAGGCGGTAAAATATCATTGCTCAAGGGGGTCATATGACAGAACGAGATTATAGCCTTGGTGCTTGGCTTAAAAAAGCCTACCAAAGCGTCAATATGGACGAGACTGCCACCGAGTTTGAGGTACGCAACGCTTACCGACGCATAGTTGGCGATCTAATTGTCAAGCTGACTTGGGAAGTTCGCTACAGCAATGGCACCTTGAGAGTGAAGTTGGCTTCGGCGGCTTTGAGTCAGGAACTTTACTCGCGACGCGATTCGTTACGCCTCAAAATCAATGAGGCTTTGGGGCGTAACGCCGTCAAGCAGATAGTTTTTATGTAATTTTTTTCGGTGTTCCGTTTTTTTTTCGTAAATTTGCAATCTGCTATGAGTAGCCTTGTCAAAGCCATGAGGATTGTACTGCGGTGTGACCGTGGACTCTTCTGGCGGCGGATAGTGTATGTGCTTATGCAAAATCTGCTGCCAGTGGCAAGCCTGTATGTGCTCAAAATGCTTGTCGATACTCTTGGCACCACTTTGCTGGCCGGGACATCTGTGCGATTGGCGAGTTTGTTGGTGCTACTCTTTGGAGGTCTGTTCTTATTAAGCAAAGTGGCAGAGGCTTTGGGTCGTGTCAACGCAGATGTTATGTCGCAGAAAGTAGCCGATGCTATCAGTAATCTCATACAGCGCCAGTCGGCAAGACTTGACATGGCCTACTATGACACCCCAGCCTACTACGATACACTCCACCGTGCTCAGCAAGAGGGCTCATCGAGGCCTATTCAGATAGTCAACAGCACAGTATCGCTTTTTGGCGCGTTGGCAGCCATTATCGGTGTTGCAACACTCATTGCCGTCGAAGAGCCAGTGGCTTTGGCTCTCTTAGTGGTGGCCGCTTTACCCGAGTCTTTGGTGCGTTTTGCCAAAGCACGTAAGATATATCTTTTCCGCCGCAATAGCACCTCTACGGTACGCCAAACAGCGTATTATTCGTCGCTGTTGAGTGGCAAGGCTTCGGCCGCCGAGCTAAGAGCCTATGCCTCATCATCACTTTTCCGACAGCGTTTTGTGGCTGTGCGGCGGCAATTAGTCGCACGTCTTACGGCCATATCTCGCCGTTTGGGCTTCTATGATATGGTATGTGCCTTGTTTGAGACGGTTGCTATGCTACTTGCAATGTGGCTTATGTTGCGTCACACCTTTGCGGGTAGCATCACTGTGGGCGCTTTTGTAATGCTTTTCGAAGCTTTTCGTCGTGGGTTGGTGTCGTTACATACTGCTGTTGGTTCTGTTGCGTCACTCTATGACAGTCGTTTGTTTCTTGGCAACCTGTTCGAGTTTCTCGAACTTGAACCGTCAATCGATGAGTCTGACGCCACAGCCGCTGTTCCATCCGAAGTGCGCAACATCGAATTTCGTGACGTCACTTTCAGTTATCCTGGTATGGCGCGAAATGCCGTAGAGCATTTCAATTTCGAGGCTCGTAGAGGGCAAGTGTCGCGTTTGCAAGGCCGCAATGGAATGGGCAAAAGTACCATAGTCAAATTGTTGCTGCGTTTCTACCAACCCGATAGTGGCATAATAACCGTCAATGGCATTGACCTTTCCACTATGCCGGCTGCCGAATGGCGCTTGCACGTAGGTACTGTGTTCCAGGATTTTGTGAGATATAATTGCACTGTTGCCGAAAATATTGCCCTTGGTAGCAGCGATATCCCTGTCGATTATGACCGTGTACGTTTAGCTGCATGTCAGGCTGGAGCCGACGTTTTTATTGAACGTTTGCCGAAGGGCTACGACACACAGTTGGGCCGAATGTTCGAAGGCGGTGTTGAACTTAGCACAGGACAATGGCAGGCATTGGCATGGGCCCGCGCGCTATACCGCGATCCGCAAGTTTTACTTCTTGACGAACCAGCCGCCTGGCTTGACACACAAGGTCGCGAGCTCTTCAATAAAACAATAGAGAGCCTTAAAGATTCAAAGATTATAATATTAATAACGCATACACAATGAATTACAAACTCGAACCCATAGCTCCTAAAACTTATGTTGGCAACTTGATATTCCTGCTCGGCGACGAGGTTGCCGAGCGCGCTCTGCCACTTAGCAAAAAGGAGGTGGACTTACTCAAAGAGCGCCGTGCCGCCAAGCTCGATTGTATAGTTCGCTTCGACCGCCTGCCTTATTACATTTATGTTGTATCGTTCAACAGTGAGAAACCGGCTTCGGAATGCCATGAGCAATTGCGCCGTTCGGCAGCTGATTTGCTATCTCTGCTCAAGGCCGACAAAATCGCCATGGCAGGCATTACCGGTGAAGGCATTATACCAGAGGAGATGATGGCTTTTGTCGAGGGTTTGACTTTGGCCGACTATACTTTCGACCGTTATAAAACAGCCGACGAATATCACCTTGGCTCGGCGACTATAGACGACCGCTTTTTCTCAGCCGACGAGTTTGAGTCTAATCAGCGCCTATGGAACCGTATAATGTGGTGCCGCGAATGGGTCAACACACCAGTCCAGGACCTCAACGCCGCACGCTTTGCCGACGAGTTGGCTTCGATAGCGGCCGACCTCGGCGTTAGCTGCACCGTGTTCGACAAGCGGCAGATCGAGTCGCTCCGTATGGGCGGCTTGCTGGCCGTAAATCGCGGCAGTGTCGATGAGCCTCGTTTTGTTGCATTGGAGTACAAGCCTGCCGAGCCCGTCAACGACAAACCTTTGGTACTTGTGGGCAAAGGTATTATGTATGATACTGGCGGCCTAAACATCAAGCCCGACGATTACATGCAGGAGATGAAATCCGACATGGCTGGCGCTGCCACCATGGCTTCGGTTCTTTTTGCTGCAGCCGACAATGCATTACCAGTGCACGTAGTAGCATTGCTTCCTATGACAGACAACCGCCCGGGAGCCAACGCCTACGCTGCAGATGATATACTGACAATGTACGACGGCACAACTGTCGAGGTGGTCAACACCGATGCCGAAGGTCGTCTAATCTTGGCCGATGCCATAGCCTATGCCGCAAAGAACTACAACCCCGGCCTCATAGTCGACGCCGCAACCCTCACGGGTGCTGCTGTCAGAGCTATCTCTACCTTTGGCATTGCCGCTATGCAGCAAAACGCCGCAGGCCCATACAACTTGCTCAGCATAGTGGGCGAGCAGGTATACGAGCGTTTGGTGCAGTTCCCGTTTTGGAGCGAGTATGACGAACTAATCAAATCCGAGGTGGCCGATGTCAAGAACTGCGGCACGGCACAGGCCGGCACCATAACGGCCGGCAAATTTTTGGCACGTTTCGCCAAGGATGTGCCATACATTCACCTCGACATTGCCGGCGTGGCCTATTTCAGCAAGAAGCAGCACTACTATGCCGTCGGCGCTTCGGGCTACGGTATACGTCTGCTTTACGCATTCATGCAGACTTATGATATATTGAATAAATAATAAAAACAATAATAAAATGGAAAACAATAAAAATCAGGATAAGCGTATCCGCCTTGCCATTACCCATGGCGACATCAACGGAATTGGCTACGAAGTCATACTCAAAACCTTCAACGATAGCCGAATGCTCGAAAAGTGTACACCGGTACTCTACGGCTCTTCCAAGGTGGCTTCATACCATAAAAAATTGCTGCCAAACCATCAAGACGTTATGTTCAACGCCATACACGATGCTTCAGAGGCGGTGGACCGCAAATTCAACATTGTCAACCTCACTCAGGACGAGATAAAGATTGATCTTGGCAAGTCTACCGAGACCGGTGGCCGCTTGGCACGCGAGGCACTGAACCGTGCCTGTGCCGACCTAAAGTCGGGTCTTGTCGACGCCCTTGTAACAGCGCCTATTAATAAAAAGAATATTCAAGCACCGAATTTCGATTTCCCGGGCCATACTGAGTATCTCTCGCACCAGTTTGGCTGTTCAAGCCTTATGCTCATGGTGTGCGACCGCATTAGAATAGGCATAGTCACCAACCACCTCGCGCTGAAAGATGTGCCGGGTGCATTGACTCACAATGTGCTGTATGACAAGATGATGTTGCTCAACGAGAGTTTGAAGCGCGATTTTGGTATTTCCATGCCCAAGATTGCAGTGTTGGCCCTTGACCCTCATGCTGGCGACAACGGTGTGATTGGCGATTTTGACACCAAGGTTATCAAACCGGTAATCGATGAGGTTCAGGCCAAGGGGGTGTTGGCATACGGTCCGTTCCCGAGCGACGGTTTCTTCGGTTCGAGCGAGTTCAATAACTTCGACGGCGTGTTGGCTCTTTATCACGACCAAGGCCTCATCCCGTTCAAACTTATGTCGTT
This sequence comes from Bacteroidales bacterium, assembly GCA_024685285.1. Taxonomy (GTDB): domain Bacteria; phylum Bacteroidota; class Bacteroidia; order Bacteroidales; family P3; genus Colimorpha. Next base: position 64,413 of record JAIKVZ010000025.1, on the reverse strand, counting down.
TACCGAAGGTGTCAACTATACGGCTGGTCTCCCTTATGTGCGCACAAGTCCGGCACACGGCACAGCCTACGACATAGCCGGCAAGGACCGCGCCTCGGAGCAGTCGTTCCGGTCGGCCGTTTATCTGGCATGTAGCATTATGCGTAACCGCATAGAGTATGACGAATTGACAGCAGACCCCCTTAAGTGATGAGAAAACTGGTTCTGATTGACGGCATGGCTGCCGTATACAGGGCCTACTACGCCCTCAACCGAAACCCGCGTGTCAACTCGAAGGGCATGAACACGTCGGCCGTTTTGGGCTTTACAACAAGTCTCTATGACCTTCTCAAGCAGCAGAAACCTACGCATATTGCCGTGGCCTTCGATCGTGAGGAACCCACCTTCCGCCACGAGATGTACACCGACTACAAGGCCAACCGCGATGCAATGCCCGAGGAGATACAGACGGCTTTGCCATATGTGCAGCAGATTATCGAGGCGTTCCGTATTCCCATAGTGACTTGCGCCGGCTATGAAGCCGATGACGTAATAGGGACTTTGGCACGCCAGGCCGAGGAACGCGGTTTCGACGAGGTGCTGATGGTGACACCCGACAAGGACTTCGGCCAGTTGGTGACCGACCGCACCCGTATCTACCACCACGGGCGCATGGGCAAGCCCGACCAGATATTGGGGGTGACCGAGGTGCTTGAAAAATTCGGTGTGCAGCGTTGCTCGCAGGTTATAGACCTGTTGGGCCTCTGGGGCGATGCCATCGACAACATCCCGGGTATACGCGGGGTGGGGGAGAAGACCGCCAAGAAGCTCATCAGTCAGTTCGGTTCAATAGAAAATATGGTGGAACACGCCGACGAGATAGGCAACGAGAAGCTGCGCAATATGGTCAAGGCCGGCGCCGCCGACGCCCTCTTCTCGAAACAGTTGGCCACCATCTGCACCACCGTGCCCGTGCAGTTCGACGAGGCTTCGATGGTCCTTTCACAGCCCGACTACGCCAAGCTCAAAGAGCTGTTTGACTATTTGGAGTTCAGGCAGCTGTCGAGAAGGGTCTTTACCGACCTAACCCTCACTGCGCCAGCCAGTGCCGACCTCTTCAGTGCTACAAAAACCGCCGTGCCAGAGAAGAAAGAGCCGCAGCAGCCAACACTGTTCGGCGGCTCGGATATTGATATCAATGCCCCCGCCGTTGGCGAGGTGCAGCCACTCGACACATTGCCGCAAGGCTGCGATGTGGCAATATATGTCGACGGCCCTACCATAGCTGTCTCGGCCAACGCCGACTCGGCCTACACCTGTCAGGTGTCCGATATCGACGTGCCAGCCTTGCGTCAGTTGATGGAGAACCCCACAACGCTCAAGTTGTGCCACAATGTCAAGAACCTCAAATACATACTGCGCGAACTCGACATTAGCTTAGCCGGCGATGTCTTCGACTTGCAGTTGGCCCACTATCTTGTTGATGCCGAGGCGCGCCACACCCTCGACTTCATCTGCAGTGCCTACACAGGCTCGGCTCCCGAGGATCCTATGGGCTTGGTGGCCGCCATGTGGGCACTCTACCCGCTGCTGTCGTCGGCTCTGCGCGAGGCCGACCTCGGTCATCTTTACACCGATATCGAGCTGCCGTTGGTCGACGTGCTGATAGATATGGAGACCGAGGGCGTGCGTATCGATGTCGATGCTCTGCGAGCCTATTCCGCTACCCTCACCGAGGAGCGCGATGCCCTTGAACGCGAGATATATACAGAAGCCGGAATGCAGTTCAATATAGCATCGCCACGCCAGCTGGGCGAGGTGCTCTACGAGCGCCTCAAAGTGACCGACAAGCCCCCGCTAACCGCCACCAAGCAGTATTCAACCGCCGAGGACGTGCTGCTCAAACTGCGCGACAACCATCCCGTAGTGGGCAAGATTCTCGAGTGGCGTTCGCTCAGCAAGCTCATAGGCACCTACCTCGACAGTTTCCCCAAGCTGATAAACCCCGCCACAGGCCGTCTGCACACCATATACAACCAGACCGTCACCGCCACGGGCCGCCTGTCGTCGTCGTCACCCAACTTGCAGAACATCCCCATCCGCACTGAGCGCGGTCGCGAGATACGCCGCGCCTTCGTGGCACGCGACGCCGACCACCTGCTGCTGGCAGCCGACTACTCGCAGATTGAGCTCCGCATCATCGCCGCCCTCTCGCACGACCGCCACATGACCGAGGCCTTTGCACAGCACTACGACATCCACGCCGCCACGGCCGCAAAAATCTATGGGCTGGACATCGGCGAAGTCTCCAAAGAGCAACGCCGCAACGCCAAGTCGGTCAACTTCGGCATAGTCTACGGCATAAGCTCCTTCGGTCTCAGCGAACAGCTCGGCATACCGCGTAAACAGGCTGCCGAGCTCATCAATGAGTACTTCAACCAGTACCCCGACATCAAGAACTACATAGACCGCAATGTCGAGTTTGCACGCCAGCACGGCTACGCTCAGACCATGCTGGGCCGCCGCCGATACCTGACCGACATCAACAGCCGCAATGCCGCCGCACGCGCTTTTGCCGAGCGCAACGCCGTCAATATGCCCATTCAGGGCTCCTCGGCCGACATGATTAAAATCGCCATGGTGCGCATACACAGGCGTTTCAAGGACGAAGGGCTGCAAACAAAGATGATACTGCAGGTGCACGACGAGCTGGTGTTCGACCTCTACAAGCCGGAGCGCGAGCGCGTGTGCCAGATTGTGGAAGCGGAGATGAAAAACGCCCTGCCGCTCGAAGGTGTCGAGATAGAGGTTGGCATGGACGTGGGCACAGACTGGCTGTCCGCCCATTAACAACGTGCATACAATAGGCTGAAAATCAGGCTAAAGACTACCACAGGACTTATAAAGTCTATAGATTTTATAGATACTATAGACCCCTACCCGATGTTGACCCGACCTTAACCCGAACCTAACCCATCTAACGGGCTGATATTCATTGTGTTATGCTATGTATATTAACTAATTGGAAATCAACGCATTGGCTTTGTTGATGCAAAAATATTTTGGCCGTTTCGTAAAAAGTTCGTATCTTTGCAGCATCAAACCAAAATATATCAATTTTTGAAAAAAACAGTACTTTTCCTCATCGCCGTTGCGTTAGCGGTGTGTGCAAGTGCACAGCCAAACTCTGCCATAATGGAGGTGCAGTCAATGGTGCCAGGCCCGCAGAAAGTGATAAAAGCCGTCGACGACTCCAACGCCGTGGCCTTGGCCAGTGGCAGCGGCGGCAGCCCCTACGCATTGGTCGTCATGCCATTGGGCACAAAGGTGGATCTCACCTCGACGACATTACCTCTTACCAACACAAGGATCGATTGCCCGGACAGTGTCTACCTTATGGATGTATGCGTGCTCGGTAAAAACGTTTTTGTATGCGGGGCGGTTCATACAGCCTCGGGAGACAAGGCTATGTTCGGCCGTGTCCCGTTGACGGCTGCACACGACAGTTTCGACAGTAATCTGGTCATTTATCTTCTTGATTGCGGAGTGAAGAGGGCAGACAAAATTTCCGCATATTATGTTCCCGGAACCACCAACATCGAATTGGCGATTGTGGGCGTTGACTACCCCGACGGGACTTTCTGGGGCACCTACAGTGTGATCAATGTCGATTTTACGGGGCCGGCAATGTTGTCGTACACCTGCAACAAAGTGAAGTTGCCAACAGACTATAGAATAACAGGCCTTACACAGACTGCGAACTACGTTGCAGTCGCGGGCGAGTTCTATGACCAACATGGTTTTCATTTCATTGCCAAATACACAAAAGGAGCCGGAAGTTTTAACCTCGACATGCGTCCTATTAGTTCTTCAGAATATATTATTGGGAATGGGGTGACCTGCACTTCGGCTGGCGCGGATAAAATAGCAATAGCATATTACACGCAGACAGGCACATCACATTTTGCTATGCTAAAGTACTTCGACCTTGCGTCGCTGGTAAGCAGCATTGATGAGTACAGGGTGCCGGTTAGACTAAAAATTCAGGCGCCGACGCTGACATATATTCCTGCCGACAACGCTGTTGTAATGCTGGTTGAGAGAGATGCCCTATCGCTGTTTATCAGCACTCCGGCCTTTGTGTGTGTAAAACCGGGTGTATTGTCTCCAACAGAAGTGATGTACGACAACGACGGCATTGATTATTACAATGTGTCGACGCTCGGAACAAGATATTTCATTGCAGCTTCGCCAGAGGGATGGCTGTTGCGCAACGAGACAGTGATGCCACCTTTTTTGGGTTGTATAAGGCCGAGCCAGATCTCTATCGAGGAATCTGAGAAAGTCTATCTGACGAGAACCAGCTATCCGTCGAATCCTTGCAGTGCCGCGCCTCACATCTCATTAAGCAGACGTGGCTGCACAATTAAACATCATTGTCATAAATTATTATAAGCAGGGTTATGAAAAATAAAATACTTTTCATTCTGATGGTTGCAGCCTGTGTGACTGTCAATGCACAGGACACGGTGCGAATAGGAGATTCCTGTTATCTATTCCATAAGTGTAGATATTTTGAAGTGGTCGGAGATACAACTACGGTTACCGTTGGTCAGGGTGTTAATCTACATTTCTGGAGTGTACCTGAAGACACATTGAGAATTTATGGAGTGGCGGCGTGCGCTTATCCTAATCCCCTTCCAGAGATGCGCTTGTGGGAAATTGACGAGAGTTTGGCAGGTTTTTCTGATGGCTATTATACCTATGACAGCGTGTATGTGTTGAAAGGCGTGGCCGAATACGACTCGGCAAAGCCTCAACGCAAGAAATTCATTTCTTGGGCCACGGTGAGAAGATTCCTAACGGAAAGAGCTGTCAGCGACAATATGTGCAATTTAGTGTGCTATGACGCATCGATTGACAAGTATATCGGGGAATGCGACACCGTGTACGACACTTTGGATTTGTATGAATACTATTTTGAAGAGCCAATCGTCATAACAAAAGATTTCTTTGTCCGCGGATGGCATCCCGATTATCGCCATGTCAATCGTGAAGATTACGAATTATATTATCAGAATATTTATCTAGATGAAGATAAAGTTCTTCATGGAGGTACTTCCACAGACTTACCTGACACGTGTCCAATTTTTTTCCACCTTATAGGAAGTTCACCCTTGCAGTTTCCGATACTAGTGCCTTACGAGGCCGACACGAGCGGCGGCGGGACGGGGCGTGCCGTGTATGCGGGGCGGGAGGTGCAGCTCACCGTGGCGCCGAACCCGGCTACAGACCGCGCTGCCGTGGACTGCAGCGAGCCCATGCGCAGCCTGGTCTTGAGTGACATTGGCGGCCGCACGCTGACGGCCTTGCAGCCCGACGCGCGCCACGCCGACCTCGACCTTTCGGCCCTGCCGCAGGGCACCTATCTTATAACCGTCCAGACCGCCGCTGGCACAGCCCGCCGCAAAGTGACGGTGGTGAGGTAGGTTTCGGGGTATTCTGAAAATTCTGATTAAAACTTAATCTTGGGGCGGCGAGCGAGAGCGAGCCGCCCCCTTGGTTTGATGCAGGGCTTGCGCGCTGCACAGTTTTCGTCGCTATCGGGGACAACTCGGTGTGCCATCCTGTGGCAGACCTATAACCCGACTTCTGACCCGTTTTCTTCCAAAGTGCGCGGGTGATCCGGCTTGATTGCCGGGCGACTAATCCTCCCGCATTCACGGGAAAGACTGTTGCAAAGTTACGCATTTTTTCTGGACCGGCCAAAAAAATATCGTTGCACTTTTTTGTGCAAAAAACTGCAACGAAACAGAGTCGGGAATCGTAGCGGTTAGACAGTATCGTTGCACTGCCACTGCAATGTTTCCAGGCTTATTTTTATATATTCTATATTTAAATTGCTGTCAATTGATTTTTTTTTCATATCTTTGCAGTTTGTTATATTATTATGGGTAGAATTATAAAAAGATACGAATCAACGATATACGGCCCATATCGTGTGGCCTATCTGCGCAGTGGTGCGCTCACGTCGCTGTTTCTGGTGGGCTATGTGCTGGTGAGCCGGCTGCTCGGCGCACAGGTGGGGACCCCGGAGTCGTATGGCACAGACGCAGTGTTGCTCATTGCCACGGGGCTTTTTATGATGATCTACCGAAACTCGCTGCCAGACCAAAAGGTTACTTTCAAGGAGCTGATGCTCTTTGGGCTGGGTTTGGTGTTGACGGCATCGGTAATCTACGGCTTGTTCTTGTGGCTGTGGTGCGGAGTTCTGTATCCCGAGCAGGCCGATATTTTTGCCGAGACCCGCATTGCCGCCATGCCCACGCCCGACGAGGGTGGCGCCGAGGCCGCAGCGGCCATTGACAAGGTGCGCCACTACTCGGCTTTCGACTGGGGTTTCATAGGCTTTTTCCGCTCGGCGGTGATGGGCGGCTTGATAGCGTTCTTTGGCGCCGTACTGTTTCGCACCGAGAAGGGGAAAGTAAGGTCAAAAACCAAATAAATTATTAGATAATCAAAACAATAACAAAGATATGGACATTTCAATTGTAGTACCGCTATTCAACGAAGACGAGTCTCTGCCTCATCTGGCAGAATGGATAGACCGTGTGATGAATGAGCACGGCTTCGACTACGAGGTTGTTATGGTCGACGACGGCAGCCGCGACCGCTCGTGGTCTGTTATTGAGGGACTTTGCGCCGCCAACCCCCGTTACAAAGGCATCAAGTTCCGTCGCAACTACGGCAAGTCGGCCGCCCTCAATGTGGGCTTTGGCAAGGCCGTGGGCGATGTGGTGATAACGATGGACGCCGACTTGCAGGACAGCCCCGACGAGGTGCCTGAACTCTACCGTATGGTGAAGGAAGATGGCTACGACATGGTGAGCGGATGGAAGAAGGTGCGCTACGACTCGAAACTGGCCAAAAATATTCCCTCGAAGTTCTTTAACTGGACCACCCGCAAGATGAGCGGCATAAAGCTGCACGACTTCAACTGCGGCCTCAAAGCCTACCGTCGCGATGTGGTGAAAAGCATAGAGGTTTACGGCGAGATGCACCGCTATATACCTGTTATTGCCAAGTGGGCCGGCTTTGGCCGCATTGGCGAGAAGGTTGTTCAGCACCGCAAACGTGAGTTTGGTGTGACCAAGTTTGGCATGAACCGTTTTGTCAACGGCTACCTCGATCTCATGTCCATTATGTTTATGTCGAAGTTTGGTAAGCAGCCAATGCACTTCTTCGGCTTGATAGGCAGCGTGGCGTTTATGCTGGGCTTTGTGGCCTTTGTTGTGGTGTGTGTGTTGAGGCTCGGCGGCCACATATCGCTCACCAACAGTGTATGGTTTTACATATCCATGCTTTTCATTGTGCTTGGCACCATACTCTTCATGGCCGGCTTCATTGGCGAGTTGGTGTGCCGCAACAGCACAACCCGTAACCAGTATCTAATTGAAAAAGAAATAGCGTAATGTCACTGCAATGTGGAATAGTGGGACTGCCCAACGTTGGCAAGTCGACCCTTTTCAACTGTCTGAGTAACGCAAAGGCCCAGGCGGCCAATTTCCCTTTCTGCACCATCGAGCCCAATGTGGGTGTGATTACGGTGCCAGACGAGCGTTTAGCCAAGTTGGTCGAGATAGAACATCCATCCAGTGTGGTGCCTGCAACGGTTGAAATTGTGGATATTGCAGGTTTGGTCAAAGGAGCCTCGAAAGGGGAGGGTTTAGGCAACAAGTTCCTTGCCGACATACGTACTACCGATGCAATAATTCACGTGCTGCGTTGTTTTGATAACGACAACATCACTCACGTCGACGGCACGGTTGACCCAGTGCGCGACAAGCAGGCTATCGACCTTGAGCTGCAGTTCAAGGACCTTGAAACAATAGAGAACCGCTATGAAAAAGAGGTGAAAAAAGCCAAAGCCGGTCAGGATCCCAAGGCTCGCAAGACTGTAGAGGTAATGGACCTCTATCGTGAAGCCTTGCTTGCAGGTCGCAGCGCCCGCACGGTCCAGCTTGAAGAGTCTCAGATAGAGGCTGCCAAAGACCTTATGCTGCTAAGTGCTAAACCGATACTGTATGTTTGCAATGTTGACGAAGCTTCGGTGGTGTCGGGTAATAAATATGTCGACGCGGTGCGCGAGGCCGTTAAAGACGAGGATGCAGAGGTGTTAGTTATCGGAGCCGGTGTAGAGGCCGATATTGCCGAACTTGACAGCTACGAAGAGAAGCAGATGTTTCTCGAAGACCTTGGCTTGAAAGAGAGTGGTGCAAACCGCCTAATCAAGGCTGCTTATAAACTACTCAATCTACAGACCTTCCTCACTGCCGGTCCTAAAGAGTGTCGTGCATGGACCTTCAAAAAAGGCATGAAGGCTCCGCAAACTGCCGGAATAATCCACAGCGATTTTGAACGTGGATTTATTCGTGCCGAGGTAATAAAGTTCGATGACTATGTGACTTTAGGCAGCGAGGCTAAATGCCGCGAAGCAGGCAAGATTGCCGTCGAGGGCAAAGACTATGTGGTGCAGGACGGTGATATAATGCACTTCCGTTTCAATGTATAGTGAAAAATATTAGAACTAAAAAGTAGAAGGTGAAATTGTTCGCAAATAAAGCGGTAAGTCATAGCCTATATATATATGGGTTTGCCTTTTTATTTTTTAGTTTTTTCTCCGCTTGTTCCACAGAGAAAGCGTCGTGGACCAACGTGCAGTATCACAACACTACATGCCACTACAATGTATGGTGGAATGGCAACGAGAGCCTTAAAGAAGGTGTTGAGAAACTGACCAAGAGCAGCATTGACGACTATACACAGATATTGCCGGTCTACAAACTTGGCACAGAAACCGAATCTCGGGCCGTGTATCCACAGATGGACCGCGCTATAGAGAAGGGTATCAAAGGCATAACAGAACACAGCATCTTCATCAAAGGGGAGGAGCATGTGCCTTATATCCGCGAGTGCTATCTGCTAACTGCCTATGCCACTTTCTACAAACGTGATTATGCTTCGACCGTCAACACCTGTCAGATTTTAGCCAACCAGTTTGCCGGCACAAGAGCAGGAGACGAAGGTGCCATATTGCGTGCCCGTTGTTTGAGTATGGAGGGGCAGTACACTGAGGCTGAGGCTAATCTTGATGCTTTGCTCAAAGACCTTGAGAAGGGCGGCTTTTCGTCATCAGAACGAGAAAAGCTATATCTGGCTATGGTTGAAGCCTGTCTGCCGCAGCAGAAATACAAAAAGGCTGTGCAGTACATTAAAGAGGCGCTCAACGTTACCTCAAGTTCGCAAACCAAAGCCAGGCTCAATTTCATCATGGCACAAGTATATCAAAAACTGGACAAGCGTCCGGTGGCGGCAAAATACTACGACAAGGTGCTTACCTATGGTCCTGACTATGTGATGGAGTTCAACGCCAAAATCAACGCAGCTTCGTGCGCGGACTTGCAACACAGCGATGTGGGCAAGTTGGAAAAGTTGCTTGACCAAATGCTTGCCGACAAGAAGAACGAGGAATTTCGCGACCAGATATACTATGCCAAAGGTGAGATGTATATGGGCCTGAAAGACGCCAAGAAAGCTTGCGACAACTATCGGCTTTCGGTGGCAGCAGCTACGCAGAACATGGCTCAGAAAGCCAAGTCGGCTGTTCGTTTGGGCGAGGTTCTGTATGATGTTTATGAAGATTATACTCAGGCGCAACTATACTATGACACCGCGGTGCAGATAATAGACAAGACATATCCCAATTATCGAGATATTAAGAACCGTTACGATTTGCTCTCGTCGTTGGTGGCATACACCAGCGTTTATGAACGTAACGACAGTCTGATTGCCATTGCCGCATTGCCCGAGGCCGACAGACGTGCTTTGATAGAGCAGAAGATTGAGACTTTGAAACAGGAAGAGGAGGCTGCCAAAGAGCGCGAGCTGTTGGAACAGATGATAAACGAGTCGAAAGCACAGACCAACACGCTTGTTGGTGACTGGTACTTCTACAATGCAAATACGGTTCAAAAAGGCAAAGATACGTTCCGTCAGCGGTGGGGTATGCGGGTTTTGGAGGACAATTGGTTTCTATCGCATAAGGCTATGCTCAGTACAAACCTTTTTGCCGATATGTCGGAAGAGGAGGAGTCTTCAGAAGAAGGGGCAGACTCGACGGCAGTGGCCGACAGTACAAAGAAGGTCAACTACGGCAGCGACGGCAATCCCAACGACCCCCATTCAGTGGCATACTACACAAAGGATTTGCCTACCACGCAGGCACAACTCGACTCAATGGATTATCTCACAGCCATCAGCCTACTCAATGCCGGCTATATATTCTACGACGGCCTTGGCAACACTCCGCGCGCATTAGAGTGCTACTTGAGGATGGCAAACGATTACACAGGTTATGACGAGGTGGTGCAGGCTTTCTATATGTTACATCGCATATACAGCAAACAAGGCAACACTCCGTCGGCAAACTATTACCGCGACATGGTGCTAATGGGTTTCCCAGACAGCGATTTTGCCAATATGTTGCGTGACGAGGAGTACTACAAACAAATAATTAACCGCGATCAAGAAATCAAAGAACTCTACGCCGATGTCTACAACCTTTATCGCCGTCGGCGGTACAGGGATGTCATAGATGGTGCAGATGTGGCAATCAATAAGTATGCCAACGACCCATTGCTGCCAAAATTTCAGTATTGGAAAGGATTGGCATATGCCCACCTTGGCAGTACAGCAGAAGCAGTCAACACATTGCAGGCTATTGTCGACAGCCGACCCAAGACTGACACAATCGTGATCTTGGCAGAAGCACAACTGGCAATTCTCAAGGCTGACAGCAACTACGACTATGCTTCGAGCGAGACCATAATTAGTGATGACGAGACTACTGGCAAAAACGCTGATATTGCCGCAAGTATTACTCCTAAGCCCATCAGTGGCGGCACCATTGACGAGGAGGACGAGCTGCCCGAGGAAGCCCGTCTCTACCGTTACCGCGAGAAGCAGCAGCACTATGTGGTGATAATACTGAATGATAAGCGTATCAATGCGACGGAGATGCAGTACAAAGTTGTGGATTTCAACAGTTTGTATTATTCTAATATGGGATATAAGGCCAATGCGGCACTCTTCACGGACACTATGCAAATTATCACTGTGCACCGTTTTGTGACGGCAGCGGAGGCCATGAATTACTATAAGCATATCACACAGGCCGATGGCCCCCTGAAACAGTACAACTCTGCCGATTACACGGTATTCCCAATATCAACACAAAACTACGCAACTTTTTACAACCGCAAGAACCTCGATGCTTATGAGGCATTTTTTAGAAAATATTACAAATAATTAGAAATATGGCAAAGACAATTGAAACAGAAAACAGCCCAGTCAACACAATCACTGGCGGCTCAGTCATCAAGGGCAACATCACAGCCATGGGCGATTTCCGCCTTGATGGCACTTTAGAAGGTAACATATCGCTCAACGGCAAGTTGGTTGTAGGCGAGACAGGTGTTATAAACGGTGACATTATATGCCAGAACGCCAACATCATAGGCACTGTGTGTGGTAACATATCTGTGAAAGAGCTCCTTTCGCTGCACGCCTCGGCCAACGTCAAAGGTGATATACTCATCAACAAGCTCTCGATTGAGCCTGGTGCCTCATTTTCAGGTACTTGCCGCATGATTGACGAGGTGCGTCACGCCAAGGCAGAAGTTCCCAAACCTGAAAATGCGGAGAACTAAGCCTTGCCAAACGAGCTGAATATCACTGCAGCCCTGCAGCATTTGTTTGAGCAGTGGTCGGGCGAACCATGTACCAACGTGCTGAAACTTGGTGCGCATGGTTCAAAACGGCAGTACTACCGGATGAGGGGCAACACAAACCGGTGTATTGCTGCATACGGTGACGATGCACGGGAGAACAAGGCGTTTGTATACTATTCGCAATACTTTAACCGCCAATGTCTCCCAGTGCCTGAGGTCTATGCAGTTAGCGAAGATGGACTGTGCTATCTACAGCAAGATTTGGGCGACACCACGCTGTTTGACTATATTTATGACAAAAAGCGTAATGGTGGCGGCTTTGATGCCGATACAGTGCAGTTATACCGTCGAGTGGTGGCCGATTTGGCTCGTTTTCAAACAGTTGGCCGCGACATAGACTATTCTTATGCTTATCCGCGAAGCGATTTCGACAGACAGTCGATACAGTGGGACCTGAACTACTTCAAGTATTATTTTCTGAAACTGGCTGACATCCAATTCGATGAAGAGTTGCTTGAACGCGATTACAAGACCTTCGAGGACTTATTGCTGAGTGCCGACACGTCGTTCTTTATGTACCGTGACTTCCAGCCGCGCAATATCATGCTTACCGCCGACGGCCAGTTGTATTATATTGACTACCAAGGAGGACGGCGTGGTGCGGCCCAGTACGATGTGGCATCGCTGCTCTACAGTGCACGCAGTGAGATGCCCGAGGCCATAAGGCAGGAACTTCTGGCACACTATATGGAATGTCGCGGCTTTGACGATGGTGGTCGCCGCAGTTTCATGGAGCATTTTTACCACTATGCTTTGGTGCGCATAATGCAGGCCATGGGAGCATATGGCTATAGAGGCTATATTGAACGCAAAGAACACTTTATCAAGAGTCTGCCTCTTGCGGTGTCAAACCTGCACACGTTGTGTGAGGCTCACCCCATCGGAGGCGCAATGCCGCATTTGGCACAGGTGCTCGATGAAGTGTGCCGTAAGAAACCGACTTTTGACCCACCGCCGGCACAATATTCCGGGCGTTTGAACGTTAAGATATATAGTTTCAGTTACCGCAAAGGGCTTCCGGTCGACGACAGCGGCAATGGCGGCGGACACGTCTTCGACTGTCGTGCGTTGCCCAACCCTGGCCGCTACGAGCAGTTTAGGGCCTACACTGGCAAGGACCGTCCGGTGATTGAGTTTTTGGAACGCGAAGCCGAGGTGGCTCGTTTTTTACGCAATACCGAAGATGTTGTAGCCCAGTCGGTTGTCAAATATATCGAGCGGCATTTTACCAGTCTCATGGTCTCGTTTGGCTGCACCGGAGGCCAACACCGCTCGGTGTACTGTGCCGAGCGTATGGCCGAGTTCGTAAGGCAGCGGTTCGACTGCGATGTAACCCTTATTCACCGCGAGCAGGAGCAGCTTTGAGGCCAAAATGTACCCCACAGGACAATAAAAAGTCCAAAACAGCGTTTTTTTTTAATAACAAGTAACGAAAAAACAAGCAATATATGATAGTCGACAAGTTGCAGCAAGCCATAAGTGCTTCGCTAAAAAAACTTTACAATATTGACGCCGCACCGGAGACAATAACCCTGCAAACCACTAAAAAAGAGTTTGAGGGCGATTACACTCTGGTAGTCTTCCCCTATGTCAAAGCCGCCCGCAAGAGTCCCGAGCAGGTAGCAAACGAACTGGGCAACGACGTGGTTATGCCCGAGCTTGCCGGTTTCAACGTCATCAAAGGCTTCCTGAACTTCGTGGTGAGCGACGCCTACTGGAGCTCCTTTGTGACCGCCCACGCCCATGATGATGCCTATGGCCTCACCGCGCCCGTGGCAGGCTCTGCACCGACTGTTATTGAATACTCTTCGCCCAACACCAACAAGCCGCTCCACCTGGGTCACATACGCAACAACCTGCTTGGCTGGTCTGTTAGCCAACTGCTGGCTTCTGCCGGTTTGAATGTAAAGAAGGTAAACCTCGTGAACGACCGCGGCATTCACATCTGCAAGTCTATGCTCGCATGGCAGCGCTACGGCGGCGGCGAGACCCCAGAGAGCAGCGGCATGAAAGGCGACCATTTGGTAGGCAAATACTATGTGGAGTTTGACAAGCACTACAAGGAAGAGATAGCACAACTCATGGCTCAGGGCAAGGACGAGGAGACAGCCAAACGCGAGGCTCCGCTCATGGTCGAGGCCCAGAGTATGTTGAAACGATGGGAAGACGGCGACCCCGAGGTGCGCGAACTATGGGAACGCATGAACGCATGGGTTTATGCCGGATTTGACGAGACCTACGAGCGCCTTGGTGTTGGATTTGACAAGATTTATTACGAGTCGCAGACATACCTCCTTGGCAAGGAATTGGTTCAGAAAGGACTCGATATGGGAGTTCTGTTTCGCAAGGACGACGGCTCGGTGTGGTGCGACCTCACCGCCGACGGTCTCGACCAGAAGCTGCTGCTACGTCGTGACGGCACTTCGGTCTACATGACCCAGGACCTTGGCACCGCCCTGCTGCGCCACAACGAGTTCGGCGCCGAGCGCCTCATCTACGTGGTGGGCAACGAGCAAGACTATCATTTCAAGGTGCTCAAGCTTGTGCTTGGCAAATTGGGATTTGACTGGGCCGAAAAGGTCTACCACCTGAGCTACGGCATGGTGGAGTTGCCAAACGGCAAGATGAAGAGCCGCGAAGGCACCGTGGTCGATGCCGACGACCTGATAACCGAGATGGAGCAGACCGCCGAGCAGATGAGCCTCGAGCACGGCAAAAACGACGACCTAAGTCCCGAGCAGCGCCGGCACCTGTACCACATCCTGGCTCTTGGTGCTCTCAAGTACTTCATACTCAAGGTCGACCCTGCCAAAAATATGCTTTTCAATCCCGCCGAGAGCATAGATTTCAACGGCAACACCGGCCCGTTCATACAGTACACCCATGCCCGTATTTGCAGCCTGGTGCGCAAAGGTGTCGAGGCTGGCATAGACATTGCCGCTGCGGTGAACTTAGGAACTGCCCTCACCGACAAGGAGAAGAGTATAGTGCGCATATTGCACGACATGCCTGCCACTATAGCTTCGGCAGCGCAGAACTACAGTCCGGCCATGGTGGCCAACTACGCATACGAGCTGGCCAAGAGCTACAACAGTTTCTATCAGGATACCCACATCATGCGTGAACCCGATGCAAACCTGCGCGCATTCCGCTTGCAGATGTGCACAATGGTGGCCACCGCCCTCAAGAACACCATGAACATACTCGGTATCGAGGTTCCGGAAAAGATGTAAAGTTGCTGAAAATCAGGGTTAACGACCTGCTTTGTTCGGTCGCCGTCGAAGCCTAAGCATACATGGGCCGAACCCTACCCGATGTTGACCCGACCTTAACCCGAACCTAACTTATTCAAGATACTGAAAGCCAGCGAGTTACATTGTAAATTCTAACTTGTTGGTTTTCAGTGTTTTAGTCTTGGTAGGGGTGTTGGTGCGATGAACCCATTGGCACCCCTCAAAACAGCCTTTTGGGAAATCAACCGTAAACGGTTGATAAATGTTTCGCACAAAGTTGTTTAATTCGTTTTTTGTTTGTAACTTTGGAATGTAAATTTTGTTTTGAAAATGACACAACGATTTCTAACTCTTATTGTTGCGGCGTTTATGGCTATAGGTATGCCCGTTGCAAACGCGCAGAGGAACTTGCCCGACGAGGTGCAGGAGCAGCAGTACCGTCAAGCCATAGACCTCTTCCAGAAACAAAAATATGCTTCGGCCCAGCACTTGTTCGACCGCTTGGCGCAGGCTCAAACGTCGCGCACCGACCTTTCGCCAGCCGATGCCTGCTACTATGCCGCTGTGTGCTCGGAACGGCTCGGTAACGACGATGCCGCTTTCCGCCTCGAACAGTTTCTGCGCCTCTACCCTCAGAGTGCGCGCTGCAACATGGCTCGGTTCTATATGGGCAATTTCTATTATTCGCGCGGCGACCTGGCCAAAGCCTTGGAGTGCTACCGCGAGGTGAGCGGCCCGGAGGTGGAGTTTGACCACCGTGCCGAGTTCAACTTCAAAAAGGCCTATTGCCTTTTCGACGCTGGCCGCTACAAAGAGGCCTCGGCCCTGCTGGCACAGCAGGTGGGCGGGCAGTCTAAATATGCCGCCTCGTCGCTCTACTACTACGCACACATTCAGTATATGCAGGGAGAGTACGAGGCGGCGTTGCGCAATTTTCGCGAGTTGCAGTCAGACCGCCGTTTTGCGCGCATAGTGCCCAGCTATATTGCCCGCATTTACTACTACCTGGGTCGCGAGGACGAGCTTTTGCAGATGGCTCCGCGCCTGTTGGAAGACGAGGAGACATTCCGCCGCGACGAAATCAGGCAGATGGTTGGCGAGGTATACTTCAACCGCGGCGAGTATGCGCGGGCTCTGGAGCAGTACCGTGCCGTGGCCAGTGCTGTTGCCTCGGGCCAATACGGTTGCACCCCGCAGGACAACGACTACCAGACAGGCTACTGCTACTACCAGTTGGGTAGATACGACTCGGCCATCGCTTACCTTGTGCGCAAAACCAACTGCGGCGACAGTGTGGCGCAGAATTCCCTCTACCTGCTTGGCGACTGCTACCTCAAGACCAACCGCAAGACCGATGCCCGCAGTGTATTCCTCCAGGCCTCGAAGATGGACTTTGACCCAAAAATCAAGGAGGAGGCTCTGTTCGACTATGCCAAGTTGAGTTGCGAGCTGGGCCTCAACCCATACAACGAGTCGATTCACTCGTTTGAGAGTTACCTCAAAAGCTACCCCAAGACCACACACAAAACCGAGATACAGGAAATCCTGACCTCGCTCTACTCAACCACCCGCAATTACAAGGACGCCATCACCATGCTCGAGAAGATACCCAACCGCAACGCCAACCTTGAGCAGGCCTACCAGCGAGCCGTGATAGGCCGCGGGGTGGAGTTAATGAACAAAGGCGACATCAAGTCGGCTTCAGAGCATTTCGACAAGGCGGTCAAAATCAACGCTCTGTCCCGTATGACGGCCGATGCCTCCTATCTCAGCGGCGAGGCGGCATATCGCCAAGGACGTTTCACGGCCGCCGACAAGGCACTTTCGCGGTTCATGCTCTCGTCATATTCGCGTTCCTCGTCGTATGCTGTGCCGGCGCGCTACACCTATGGCTACCTCAAAATGAAGCAAAAACACTATGACGATGCCCTTGAGGCTTTCGAGCAAGTGCTGGCTTTGGCAGGCTCCAACGTTCAGGCCGACATTATTAACGATGTCAATAACCGCATTGGCGACTGCCTCTATATTACTTCGCAATACGACGATGCAATACGCTATTACACCAAGGTCATCGATTCTCGTGGCCGCGATGCCGATTATGCCACCTATCAGAAAGCTATGGCCTATGGCGCCCAGGGGCGCAACAGCGACAAGCTGACCCACCTTAACTACATCTTCGAGCGCTATGCTGGCTCGCCGCTCTCGTCGAAAGCCATGCTGGAGATTGCCAATACCTATATGGCTTTTGACAACAACGAGATGGCCATGACATACTACAACAACTTCATCAAGCAGTATCCCAACAGTACTTATGTCAAAAATGCTCTCCTTAGCATGGGGCTTATCTACTACAACACCGAGCGCGACGACCAGGCTTTGCAGACATTCGACCGGTTGCTGACCAAATATCCCGGCACCGACGAAGCCCGCGATGCCCTCAGTGCGGTGAAGAACATTTACATAGCGCGAGGTCAAGTCGATGAGTACTTCGCTTATGTAAAGCGCACCACCAATATCACCGTATCCACCGCCGAACAGGATTCTACAACCTTTGTGGCCTCTGAAGCCCGATATGAAGAAGGCAACTATGCCGCTGCCGCCGATGGTTTGGAACGCTACCTCAAGCATTATCCAAACGGACTTTACGCTCTCAAAGCCCGCTATTGCCTGGCCGAGAGCTATATGCACACCGGCCAGCAAAGCAAGGCGTTGCCGCTGTATGAAGCGGTGGCCTCGACCGGCAAGAACAGCTATACTGAGCGGTCGCTCATGGCTGGAGCCGACATAGCATACAGCATCAAAAACTATGCCAAAGCCAAAGAGTTGTATACTAAACTGACACAAGGGGCCGAATCGGTGACCAGTTTGTTGCAGGGCAGGTTAGGTCTGGTGCGGTCAGCCGCAGCATTGTCAGAACACAGCCTCCTCATGTCAGCCGGCCGTCAGTTGCTGGCAGAAGGCAAAGCCACATCAGAGATGCGAGAGGAGACCTTGCTGCTTATGTCGCGTAGCTGTTTCGACAACAATATCTACGACAGTGCATACCACTATTATGGCAGGCTCGTCAAGTCGGCCAATGGCGAATATAGCGGCGAGGCGGCATGTAGGCAGGCCGAAATACTATATCTGCGACACGACCTTGACGGTGCCGAGCGTATAATAGAAACCGTGGTCACCGATGCTTCGAGCGACTACTGGCTCGCATATGCTTTCATAATCTGGGCAGACATCTACCACGAGCGTGGCAACAACCTGCAAGCCAAGCAAACCCTGCAAAGCATTATTGACAACTACGACGGCGACGATTTGGTGCGCATTGCTTCCGAGCGCCTGTCGGTAATAGTTGAAGAAGAAAATAAAACCACCGCCCCGAAAGAGGAGGAAATGACAATAGAGCTGTAAACCATGTATACTACAAGACGCATAGCAATAGCAGCCATGCTGCTCACGGTGTTCACCACAGCTGTTATGGCACAGAGTGATACACCTGAATACAATGAACAGGTGATAGTGACTGGTTCGTACCGTCCCGAAATAGACGAGGCCACAAAGATAAATATTCCGCCGGTGATGGCCGACACGTCATCGACACTGCAACACAGGTTTACATATACCGTATCGCCTCGCCGCCTCAACTCGCTCTACGAGCCTGCACGAATCAAGGCGGCACGCATTGTGGGCGAACCAACCACCAAGTTGTATAACAACTATTTCCGTTTGGGGTTTGGCAATTACTGGTCGCCGTTGGCAGAGGCGTACTATAACTCACTGCGCGACAAGAAACTGACCTACGGAGCGGCGTTGCAGCACCGCTCATCGTGGGACAAACTGCCTTCAGTCGGGCCAAACCACTATTCTATGACCACGTTGTCGGCGTTTGGAAAATACATCCTTAACGGCAAACTGCAGATTTCTTCAGATATTGCATTCACAAACGATCATAATCTCTATTATGGATTCACAGACAGCACTTTGCAGGCTGTGCTTGGCAGGCAGCGCAGTGACATCAAGTTGGCCGACTACACATCCAATTTCAATTATCTCTGCTGGAATGCCGGAGTGAAGAACCTTGAACTCGACAAGGGACGGTTCGGCTATGCTGCCAATATGCGCCTGGCCAATCTATGGGCCTCGTATGGACAGACCGAGTTGCAGCTAAATCTGACAGGTGATGTGAACTATGGCTTCATTGTGATGAATAAATATAAAGGTGTAGCTTTCCTGCACATAGATTGGGATGCATATGCAAACGCTTTCAAGCCCGATGCCAACGGTACAATGCCGCTGGGCTATTCTGGTGCAGCCCCTGACACGGTAAAACACTCGCGCAATATTCTGAAAATTAATCCGTATGCCGACTTTATGTTCAGTGGCCTTCATTTTCATGCCGGTTTGACAACTGGTTGGGACGCTTTTACTTCCAACAATGTGGTGTTTAGGGTGTTTCCTGACGTTGTGGTGAGCAAGTCGTTCATGGGCGAGAATCTTGTGCTCAGTGTGGGTGCAACTGGTGGTATTGACGCCAACAGTTGGCATACAATGAGTTTGATAAATCCGTACATTGCACCAGGCAGCGAACTTCGTGCTACAAGACATTATGATTTTGTGGCATATGGCCGCTGGTCGATGAGCAAGAAACTGGAAGTCAAAGCTAATATTGAGTATGCTTTGCTGCGCGACGATATGAGTTTTGCCCTCAACGGAGACTACGGATTGCATAATGTCTTCAGCCCATACTATTTTGATGACAACCGTCTTAAAATGGGTGCTGATGTTGCATTCGTGAACGATGAGATGATAAAACTTGAACTTGGTGGCAATTATTATAACTACAAGGTGGTAGGTACTGGTCAATATCTGCTCTATAGACCTGATTTCGATTTGCACTTCAACCTTGATCTCAATTACAACTATAAGTGGTTTGGCCACCTCGGTCTTGCGTTGCTCGGCAAGATGGATGACGAACTGGCTGGCCAGACTATGCCACTGCGCTACGGCATAAACGCCGAAGTGGAATACCGACACAACCGTGCCCTCAGTTTCTTCCTGAAAGCTGATAATATGGCTTTCCAGCGCTATATGCTATGGGCCAACTATCCATCGCAGCGGGCAATATTTATTGTTGGCTTATCCTACACACTGCCTAAATGATGACATACAGCCAAACACTTGACTATCTATACAACTCACTGCCTATGTATCATCGCATAGGTCAGGCTGCATACAAGGCCGACATAGTTTCAACGCAGAAACTTATGGAGGCGTTAGGCCATCCAGAGTGTAAGTTCCACTCAATACACGTAGCCGGCACCAACGGCAAGGGCTCGGTGAGTCACTTTTTGGCTTCGATACTCCATGAGGCAGGGTATCGTGTAGGTCTATATACTTCGCCACATTTGGTGGATATGCGTGAGCGCATACGTATAAATGGGCATATGATAGAACAACAGTCCGTGGTGGATTTTGTCGAAGCCAACAAATCAACCTTTGCCGAACTGCAGCTTTCTTTTTTTGAGATGATGGTGGGTATGGCGTTCAACCACTTTGCCAACAACAATGTTGATGTAGCCGTGATTGAGGTGGGCATGGGTGGCCGCCTCGATTCAACCAATGTGATTACGCCTGAGTTGAGTGTTATAACAAATATTGGTTTCGACCACACTCAGTTCCTCGGCAACACACTGGCCAAAATTGCTGCAGAAAAAGCCGGAATAATCAAAGACGGCGTTCCTGTGGTGGTAGGAGAGAGCCATTGCGAGACACGGCCTGTTTTTGAAGCCAAAGCCGCCGAACACCATGCACCAATCGTTTTTGCCGATGATCATTATCGGGTTAAGTTCGGGTTAGGTTCGGATTGTGGTCGGACAGTGGTTAATGTAGATCGCGATGGTGAGCGACTATTTTCCGGCATTGAGACGCCTTTGACTGGGAGCTACCAACTTAAGAATCTTGCCACACTTTTTGCCTCCATAGAGGCCATACAACACCAAGGCCGATATATCATTACACCAGAAGCTATCCATAAAGGCATTGCCAATGTGGTTACAAAAACCGGATTGCACGGCAGGTGGGAGATCGTGGCCTATCAACCACTTACCATATGCGAGACAGCCCATAATGCCGATGGTGTGAAAGCTATGCTTGAGAAACTGCGAACATTGACCTACCGGAATTTGCATATAGTATATGGTTGTGTCAACGACAAGGATTTTGCCTCGGTATTGCGACTTATGCCGACGTCAGCTACCTATTATTACACCCAGCCATCGGTGCCACGCAGGCTTGAGGCCGTCCAACTTGCAGCTTCGGCTACCGAATTGGGTATGCCAGGCAAGGCGTATACCGATGTGTTTTCGGCAGTTGAGGCGGCTAAAAACAACGCAAACGATGATGATATGATATTGATAACGGGTAGTATTTTCCTCGTTGCCGATGCAATGGCAGATATTGCCCGTCTAAAGTCAATATTGAGTAAAAGATAACTGAAAGCGCTTATGGAACAGGATAATAACGACATAATACAGCAGGTAACAAACGAGGAATATAAATGGGGTTTTACCACCAACATTGATACCGAGACCATTCGCAAAGGTCTTGACGAGGATGTGGTGCGCCTTATCTCAAAGAAAAAAAACGAGCCCGACTGGCTTACCGATTTTCGTTTGAAGGCGTACCATCGATGGGTACAGATGAAAGAACCTGATTGGGCCCATCTGGAGTATGAAACCCCGAATTATCAGGATATTATATACTTTGCCGCTCCGAAGCAGGAAAAGAAGAAAAGTATGGACGAAGTTGACCCGGAGTTGCTCGCTACATTCGACAAATTAGGCATACCTTTGCGTGAACGTGAAGCATTGGCCGGCGTGGCATACGATGCGATAATGGATTCGGTAAGCGTCAAGACCACAAGCCAGAAAGTACTTGAGGAGAAAGGCATTATTTTCTGTCCAATAAGTGAGGCCGTTCAGCGATATCCCGACTTGGTACGCCAGTATCTTGGCAGCGTGGTGCCAAGTACTGATAACTTTTTTGCCGCCCTCAATTCGGCAGTGTTCAGCGACGGGTCGTTCTGCTATATACCAAAAGGTGTGCGGTGTCCCATGGAGTTGAGCAGCTATTTCCGTATAAACGCCCGTGGAACAGGTCAATTTGAGCGAACCTTGATAGTGGCCGATGAGGGTGCATACGTGAGTTATATGGAAGGCTGTACCGCTCCGCAGCGCGACGAAAATCAGTTGCACGCCGCAATAGTCGAAATTGTGGTAATGAAAGATGCCGAGGTGAAGTACAGCACTGTGCAGAACTGGTATCCTGGTGATAAAGAAGGCAAAGGTGGAATATACAATTTTGTAACCAAGCGCGGTATCTGTAAAGGTAGCCACAGCAAGTTGAGTTGGACGCAGGTTGAAACGGGCAGTGCCGTAACCTGGAAATACCCAAGTTGTATTTTACAAGGTGACGACAGCTCGGCAGAGTTTTACAGTGTTGCTGTTACAAATAACTACCAGCAGGCAGACACTGGCACCAAGATGATTCATGTCGGCAAAAACACCCGAAGCACTATCATGAGCAAAGGTATCAGTGCGGGCCATAGTCATAATAGTTATCGCGGTTTGGTGCAGATTGGCCACGGTGCCGACGGTGCGCGAAACTATTCTCAGTGTGATTCGCTCTTGCTTGGTGACAAATGCGGGGCCCATACATGGCCATACATCAAGGCCGATAACCATACTGCAATATTGGAACACGAAGCCACGACGAGCAAGATAAGCGAGGACCAACTGTTCTACTGCCAACAGAGGGGTATCTCGGCCGAAAGTGCGGTTGGACTTATTGTCAACGGTTACGCCAAAGACGTGCTACAGAAATTGCCAATGGAATTTGCCGTAGAAGCCCAGAAATTGCTTAGCATATCGCTTGAAGGTAGCGTGGGTTGATAATACAAACAATGAAAATTAGCAATATGAATAAGAACATTTTTTTAGCAATTGTACTGGCCCTGACACTCTCGTCATGCGGCATATATTATAAACCTCAAGCGGTTGATATTCCGCTTATCAACCATCAAGGCGATTTACGTATCGACGGTAGTTTGTCTCTTTCTACGTTTGTTATTTTCCCATCCAGCATGGGTGCTCATCTTACAGCCTCTTATGGCATTACAGACCACATTGCCGGTCAGGTATATTTGAGCACTGAAACCCTTAAGGGAGGTATGGGACATCTGGCTGTTGGCGGATATCTGCCCCTTGACAAGTTTGTTCTTGAGGGCTACTTGGGAGCAGGGTGGGGGTATGCTCCAGGCAGTGACAATGCCAATGAGCCACCCGAAACTGCTGAAAACAGTTCTATATTATATACCACCAAGCCTGCAGGTGGTCAGTATGCTACAGGCTTTCTGCAGTTTAATGCAGGCTGGGTCGGGTTGGCCAAAGGGCATATAGACCTGGGATTTGGTTTAAAAGGCGGTGTGCTGAAACCAGACTTTGCCGACAACAGGTGGTCCTATAACAGCTCAACAGACAGTTGGAGTTGTGAAGCAAAGAGATATACTTCGTTGACCCCCATAGCCGAGCCACAACTTATGTTCAGAGTGGGCGGAGAGAACCTGAAGTTCACCATCAAGGCTGGTTTGTTATTTGCCAGCGAGGCTGAATTCGTGTACAGCAACGTTACTCTGGCCTTGGGTATGAACTACAGATTTTGAACAAAACAGCCGATAGTGTCACCCTCGTGAAATGTTTTTTGCCCTAAATGAGTTTTTTTGTGTATATTTGCACGTTTAATGTGGCTATATAGCCAAAGAAATTGAATTGATTAATAGATAGTTATGGCCAATATACTGACGAAAATATTTGGAAACAAGTCGCAGCGCGACCTCAAAGAGGTGCAGCCGTACCTCGATGCCACACTGAAAGTGTACCCGGTTATCAAAGAACTTAGCAACGATGCATTGCGTGCCAAGACCATAGAGTTTAAAGAGCGTATAAGCAAGACTATCGAGGCCGAGGAGACCGAGCTGAAGGCTTTGCGCGACCGTATTGAGCAGGAGTATGATATGCCTGTAGAGGAGAAGGAGAGCCTGTACAAACGTATCGACGACTTGGAGAAGGTGAGCTACGACAAAACCCAGAAGGTCCTTGCCGACATACTGCCAGAGGCTTTTGCTGTGGTTAAGGAGACCGCCCGCCGCTTTGCCGAGAACGAACAGGTGACAGTGACTGCCACCGACCACGACCGCGACCTGGCCGCATCGCACTCTTCAATCACTATTGATGGCGACAAGGCTGTGTACGACAACAAGTGGATGGCTGGTGGCAACTTGATAACTTGGGACATGGTGCACTATGACGTGCAGCTTATTGGTGGTGCGGTGCTCCATAGCGGCAAGATTGCCGAGATGGCCACTGGTGAGGGTAAGACCCTTGTGGCTACCTTGCCGGTGTATCTTAATGCCTTGCCCGGCAAGGGTGTGCACGTGGTCACCGTGAACGATTACTTGGCTAAACGTGACTCGGAGTGGATGGGAATGCTCTTCGAGTTCCATGGCCTCACTGTAGACTGTATCGATAAGCACGAGCCCCATAGCGAGGCCCGCCGCAGTGCCTATGCTGCCGATATTACATACGGTACCAACAACGAATTTGGTTTTGACTATTTGCGCGACAATATGAGCCGCAACCCAGAGGAACTGGTTCAGCGCGGCCACAACTACGCCATTGTCGACGAGGTCGACTCCGTCTTGATCGACGATGCCCGTACCCCCCTTATTATTTCAGGCCCCACAGGCAAGGACGACGACGAGCAGGAGTTCTACCGTTTCAAGCCCGTTATTGAGAAGCTCTACAACGTGCAGCGCAATTTGGTGACACAGATACTTGCCGACGCCAAGCGCGGTTTGGCAACAAACCCCGACCCCAAACCGGAAGACGAGGTTGCCAAATTGCTGTTGCGTGCTTATCGCGGTCTGCCCAAGAACAAAGCCTTGATTAAATTCCTCTCCGAGACTGGTATCAAGACCATCCTGCAGCGTACAGAGAATTTCTATATGCAGGAGCAGAACAAGTATATGCATATCATCGACGATGAGCTCTATTTTGTCATCGATGAGAAACAGCGTCAAGTGGAGCTGACCGACAAGGGTATGGACTTCCTGGCCGATTTGGGCGAGGACCGCAAGTTCTACCAACTGCCCGATGTGGGAAGCGAGATCGCCGAGTTGGAACACGAGAACCTCAGCGCCGAAGAAAAAGCAGCACGCAAGGAGCAGATCTACAATAATTTTGCCATACAGAGCGACCGCGTCCACACCGTTGACCAGTTGCTCAAGGCCTACACCCTTTTTGAGCGCGACGTTGACTATATTGTTACCGAGGACAACCAGGTCAAGATTGTCGACGAGCAGACCGGCCGTATCATGGAGGGTCGCCGCTGGAGCGACGGCCTGCACCAAGCCGTCGAGGCCAAGGAGAACGCCAAAGTTGAGGCCGCCACGCAGACCTACGCCACCATCACGCTGCAGAACTACTTCCGTATGTATAAGAAGCTGGCCGGTATGACCGGTACTGCCGAGACCGAGGCCGGCGAGTTCTGGAACATCTACAAGCTTGACGTTGTGGTCATACCTACCAACCGTCCCATCGCCCGTATCGATATGGACGACATGATCTACAAGACCAAGCGCGAGAAATTCAAGGCTGTGATCGACGAGGTTGAACGTCTCATCGGCGAGGGCCGTCCCGTACTGGTCGGCACTACAAGCGTCGAAACCTCCGAGCTCCTGAGCAAGATGCTCAAGATGAAGAAGATTCCCCACAACGTGCTCAACGCCAAATTGCACCAGAAAGAGGCCGAAATCGTTGCCCAGGCCGGCGAGCCGGGCCGTGTAACCATAGCCACCAACATGGCAGGCCGTGGTACCGATATCAAGCTCAAGGGCGATGTGCGTGAGCGCGGCGGCTTGGCCATCATCGGCACCGAGCGCCACGAGAGCCGTCGTGTCGACCGCCAGCTGCGAGGCCGTGCCGGCCGTCAGGGCGACCCGGGGTCGAGCCTCTTCTTCGTCAGCCTCGAGGACGACCTTATGCGTCTGTTCGGTTCAGAACGCATTGCCCAAATCATGGACCGTATGGGATTGCAGGAGGGCGAGGTGATTCAGCACAACATGATCACCAAGCAGATTGAGCGCGCACAGAAGAAAGTCGAGGAAAACAACTTCGGTATGCGTAAGCGTCTGCTCGAGTATGACGACGTGATGAACAACCAGCGCACCGTCATCTACAACAAGCGCCGCAACGCCCTCTATGGCGACCGCCTCAGTATCGACATCAGCAACATGTTCTACGACACCTGCGAGCTCCTCTATACCGACGGCCATGTGTGGGACGACTTCCAGCTCGACGTCATCAAGGTCTTTGCCCACGAGGTGCCTATGACCGAGCGCGAGTTCCTCTCGCTCAACCGCAAGGACGCCATACAGCTGCTCTACGACCAGTTCTTTGCCGCCTACCGCGAGCGTATGCAGCGCCTCTGCGAGCAAGCCTATCCTTTTATCGAGAATATAGCCAAGAATACGCACTACATCAACGTGGCCTTCCCCATAACCGACGGCAAGAAGACCCTCAACTGCATTGTGCCGGTCAAGAAAGCCTACGAGAACCATGGCCGCGAAGTGCAGCTCAGCATCGAGAAAGGCATTACCTTGGCCGTGATCGACGACCTCTGGAAAGAGCACCTGCGCGAACTCGACGACCTGCGCACCTCGGTGCAGAACGCCGCCTACGAGCAGAAAGACCCCCTGTTGATATACAAGTTCGAGTCGTTCAACCTCTTCGAGAAGATGTTGCTCGACATTAACCGCGAAATCACCTCCTTCCTCAGCCGAGCCCAGCTGCCTCTGCCCGACGAGAGCGAGGTGCGCGAGGCCCGAATGCCGCAGAGCAACCAGCGCGGGCTGCGTGCCGGACGCTCGGCCAACGACTTCGACCGCTCGGCCCGCCAGCAGCAGCAAGCCATAGAGCAGAGCGGCCAGCCCAAGTCGAAGCCCATGCCGGTCCATGTCGAGAAGAAAGTGGGCCGCAACGACCCATGCCCCTGCGGCAGCGGCAAGAAATACAAGAACTGCCACGGCCGCGAAGAGTGAAGCTTTTGCGGTGGCAATGGCTTCACCCACCGCAAATTGATATTGCGATAGTACGAAAAATATAAACCACTGAAAACCATCCTGTTGTAAAATACCACACAACAGGCTGGTTTTCAATAATATAAATGGGTTAGGTTCGGGTTAAGGTCGGGTTGAGGTCGGGTCAACATCGGCGGGGTACCCACGGCCACCGATGTTTTGGCGTTTGTGGAGCGACCTTTGTGCGACAAACAGCCGATAATCAAGCGATTATCTATTGGTTCTTCTCAGCCAATAAAAAAGGGCGGACGAGTTGCCTCGCCGCCCCGTATGTGTTGCGTTCTATTTACTTGGTGGTGATGACGAGGTAGTGGGTCTGTTTCCAGAACTGGGTGGGGTTGAGGATACGCAGGTAGGCGAACACGCTCTCGTCGTTCTCGTCCATAACCATCTCGTAGGAGCCGGTGGGGTGCTTGGATATTACCTGTGCTTTCTTTTTGTTGATGGCAATGGTGGTCACCTTGGTGCGGTCGATCTCGGTAAAGAGGGCCGTGTTCATGTCGGCCACGGTGCCCTGTTTGCGTCCAATGCCGATGAAGCCGCCGCTCTTGGTAACGATGCCGGCCTCTTTGAGCTCGTCGTATGAGCCTACCACAAAGTACACCTTGTTGGCGTTGGCGGTCTGCTCGGCGATGTAGAGGTCTTTCTCCTGGTTGGAGGCGGCGAGGTCGCTGATGTTTTTGTTGAGGCCTTTGATAACCACTTTGTTGTTCTCGAGTTCGGTGAGCAGCTCGGCAATCTGGGCCTCCTGCTGGGCGGCGCGCTCCTCGAGGCGGGTGATGTAGGCCTGCAGCTCTTCGTTCTTGCTGTTGAGGGAGGCAACCTTTGCCGAGAGCTCTGAGATTTTCTTTTTGTTGCCGGCCATGATGTTGTCAATCGAGGTCATCTGGTCGTTGATGGCGGTCTTGACATTGTATGATCCTTCGGTGGAGTTGCGGCGCAGCTCCTGCACGGTGGAGTATTTCGAAGAAATCATGGAGAGGTTGTCCTCAATCTCGTTGAGCATGGTGAAGAGGCCGTCGATCTCGGCGTCTTTGGCGTTGATGACCGACATCAGCGAGTCGTTCTGCTGCTGTGCGGCGGCCAACTGCTCTTTCTGCTGGTTGCACGAGGTCATGAACAATGCCGCAAAGGCTAACGTGGCGGCCAGTAGGGTCTTTTTCATTTTTTTTCCTTTCTTTTGGTTTTATGGACAATTATTTTATCTTCTTTGCGTTATTATTATGTCATTAAGAACGCGCTTTTTGCTCTTTTATTATAATGACAATTTATAAAAAATGTTAAAAATGAGCTCAACCCACAATATTACACCCGTTTACGGCAATCCTCTCCTTGGCCAATGGTCCGCACCCTACGAGGCGCCGCCATTCGACAGCATTGAGCCGGCCCATTTCATGCCTGCCATCAACCAGGCTTTGGCCGAGGCCCGTGCCAATGTCGAGGCCATTGCGAACCTTGACGCCGAGCCCACTTTCGCCAACACAATCGAGGCCATAGAGGACTGCAACCGCTCGTTGGAACGTATTGGGGCCGTGCTCTTTGCACTCGACGATTGCCATACCAACGAGGAGTTGCAGCAGGTTGTGGTCGAGGCAGGGCCTTTGATGACGCGTTTTGAAAACGAAGTGGCCGCCAACCGTTGCCTTTTCGACCGCGTCAAAACCCTCTACAACCGTCTGGCCGACGGCACCCTTGCCCTTGGCGAGGAGCAGGCAACCCTACTCACCGAGCGCTACAAGTTCTTTGTCCGCAACGGTGCCAACCTTGAAGGTGCCGCACTTGAGGAGTATATGAAAACCAGTGAGGAGCTGGTTGAACTCACCCTCAGGTTTGGCCAAAACGCTTTGGCCGACAATACCTCGTTTGCCCTGCACGTAACCGACGAGGCTCAGCTTGAGGGGCTTCCTGTGGTGGTTGCGCAGCAGGCCGCCGACGAAGCCGCCATGCGCGGTGAGCAGGGGTGGGTCTTTACCCTTGCCGCCCCCTCTTACCGTCCGTTCATGGCATACGCGGCTTGCCGTCCGTTGCGCGAGCAGATGTGGCGTGCATACAACACTATCGGCAACCGCGGCAATGCCAACGACAACAATGAGCTTATCAAGCGCATTGTCAACCTCAGGCTCCGTATGGCCAACCTGTTGGGATACAGCACGTGGTGCGACTATGTCCTTGACGACCGCATGGTGCAGTCGCTTCCCAACCTGCGCACTTTTATGCAGCAACTGCACGATGCCGCCCTGCCCATTGCCTGGGCCGATGTCGAGCAACTCAGAAGTTTTGTCGCCGAGGTGGATTCCGGTCTTGAACTCGAGCCCTGGGATGTGGCCTACTACAGCGAGTGGCTGGCGCGCGAACTCTATGATTTCGATGCCGAGCAGCTGCGTCCCTACTTCGAGCTTGGCAACGTGCAGCGCGGGGTGTTCGAGCTATATGGCAAGCTCTATGGCATAAGTTTCGAACCAGCTCCGGATGTGCCTGTGTATCACCCCGATGTCAAAGTCTTCAAGGTGTGCGACGGCAACCGCTTCATGGGTTTGCTCTATCTCGATATGCACCCTCGCCCCACTAAACGCAGCGGAGCGTGGATGACAACCTTCCGCGACCAGCGCAACTTCAACGGTATCGAGCAGCGTCCGTTGGTCCAGGTGGTATGCAATTTCACACGTCCCACGGCCGAAACACCGTCGCTGCTGAGTTTCGAGGAGGTGAAGACTTTCATGCATGAGATGGGACACGCAATGCACGGATTGCTCAGCGATGTGGCGTACTCGTCGCTGAGTTGCACCTCGGTGAAACGCGATTTTGTCGAAATGCCTTCACAACTGATGGAAAACTGGTGCTACGAGCCACGCTTCCTGCGCCTGTTTGCACGCCATTACCAGACCGGAAAACTCATGCCCATGAAGTGGGTCGACCGTCTGCGCGAACATTACAACTTCCAGTCGGGTCTACTATGCTTGAGGCAACTCAACTTCGGGCAGATCGACATTGCTTTCCATTCTATCACTCAACCGTACTCGGGTGTGGTCGAGGAAACCGAGAACGGGGCCATCGAGAGGCTTTGGCCAAGCGTGGAGGGCACCGCAATGAGCACCAATTTCAATCACATCTTCAGCGGTGGATATGCATCGGGCTATTACGGCTACAAGTGGGCTGAAGTGCTCGACGCCGATGTCTTCTCCCGTTTCAAAGCCGATGGTATCTTCAACCGCCGCACAGCCGCACGTATGCGTACGTTGGTGCTCTCCAAAGGGGGCACTCGCCATCCGGCTCTGCTCTTCCGCGACTTTATGGGACGCGACCCGGACCAGAAAGCCTTCTTGCGCCGCTCCAATTTATTGTAAACCAAATCTATTGAACCAAAATGAAAACCCAGATACTCAAAATTTTTGCCAACAATCCGTTTGAATCGTTCAACTACAAACAGATTGCAACCCGCGTAGGGGCTCACGACAAGCACGCGCGCCAGAACGTGATGGTCCTCATGCAGCAGATGGCCGAGGACAACATCCTCGTTGACGACCCCGACCACCGCGGCAAACTCAAACTAAATCCAATTCATCTCAGCCCCGACCTGCTGCCTGAGAGCTATATTACAGGTGTGATAGACATGAAGCAGGGCGGCAAGGCATACGTGATACCCGACGGTGACGACGCTGCCGAGGACATACAGATTGCCCCCAACAACACTAACCACGCCTTGCACGGTGACCACGTCAAGGTGCTGCTCTTTCCGCGTCGCAAGATGCGCAAGCCCGAGGGACAGGTGGTGCAAATCTTGCAACGTGCACGTACCCGTTTTGTAGGCACAATCCAAAAGCAAGAACGTTTCGCTTTCCTTGTGAGCGGTACACGCACTATGCAGGTCGATATCTTCATACCACTCACCGACCTCAACGGTGCCGACGACGGCGAGCGCGTGGTGGCCGAGATTACCGACTGGCCCGAGCGCATGAACAATCCCGTAGGACGCGTGGTGAAACGGCTTGGCCGCCCGGGCGACAACAACGTCGAGATGCAGTCGATACTGGCCGAGTACGATTTCCCTCTTGACTTTCCTCCCGAGGCCGAGCGCGAGGCTTCGGCCCTCAAGGCTCCGACGCTGGCCGACTTGGCCGGCAGGCGTGACTTCCGCAACGTGACCACCTTCACCATTGACCCGGCCGATGCCAAGGACTTCGACGACGCCATTTCGTTTCGCATTCTTGGCGAAGGCCGCTATGAGGTGGGTGTGCACATTGCCGACGTGTCGCACTACGTCAAGCCAGGCACGGCCATAGACCGCGAAGCCTATCAGCGCGGCACCAGCGTCTACCTAGTAGACCGCACCGTGCCGATGCTGCCCGAGCGGCTGTGCAACGACCTGTGCTCGCTAAAACAGGACGAGGACAAGTTGTGCTTCTCGGCGGTATTCGAACTCGATGACGAGGCTCAGGTGCACAACCAGTGGTTTGGCAAGACCGTGATCTGCTCTAACCGTCGCTATGCCTACGAAGAGGCGCAGCAGATAATAGACAGCGGCACCGCGACCGACCTCCCCGGCCAGGCCGTGCTGCAACTCAACGCCTTGGCGTCGAAGCTACGCAGCCGCCGCTATGCCGACGGCGCCATCAACTTCGAGACACAGGAGGTCAAATTCCAGCTTGACGAGAATGCCCACCCCATAGGCGTATATATTCGTGAAGACCGTGAGGCCAACTGGTTGGTCGAGGAGTTTATGCTGCTGGCCAACCGCTGCGTGGCGGCGTACATAGGCGACAGGCACGGCCAGAAAAGCCCGGCCAAGACATTCGTCTATCGTGTGCACGACGAGCCTAACCCCGAGAAACTCGACACATTTGTCCAGTTTGTGGCCAAATTGGGCTACAAGATGAAGCTCGGCTCGCGCAAAACACTGGCCAAGAGTTACAACAGTTTGTTCGAAAAAATTGCCGGCCGCGGCGAAGAGGCCATGATAGACAGCATAGCCATACGCACCATGGCCAAAGCCAAATACTCCACGCAGAACATCGGGCACTACGGCCTCGGCTTCAAGTTCTACACCCATTTCACATCACCCATACGCCGCTATCCCGACTTGATGGTGCACCGTCTGCTCGAGCGCTATATGCAGGGCGGCCAGTCGGTCTCGTCGGTCGAGTACGAGGATTATTGCGAGCACTGTTCGGTGATGGAGAAACGTGCCGCCGATGCCGAGCGTGCCAGCATCAAGTACAAGCAGGCCGAGTTCCTTGCCGACAAGATAGGGCAGGTGTTCCCGGCACTGATATCGGGTGTGAGCAAGTGGGGCATATATGCCGAAATAGAGCAGACCCGCTGCGAGGGCATGATAGCAATCGGCTCGCTTAAAGACGACTACTATATGCTTGACGAGGACAACTACCAGGTCATCGGTCGGCGCTACGGCCGCACATACAAGTTGGGATTCCCTGTGCAAATAAAGGTCAAACGGGTCGACCTGTTGAAGAAACAGATTGACTTCGAATTGGTTGACGAAGCCTTCGAGCCCAAGGCCGATAAACAATCCAAGAAAGCAAGACGGCAAAATAAGGCCGAAAACAAAGCCCAAACCAAGTCACCAAAAAGCAAATCGAAAAAAAAGAGTTCATCGAAGACCAAAAATTCCTAAAACCATGAATATCAGCACTTTGCGTAATTGAATATAAGGTGCTGTAAATGAGGATGATAAAGGGGTTAGGTTCGGGTTAAGGTCGGGTCAACATCGGGTATGGTTCGGAGAGGGTAGACCTGGGTGCATACATTTACCGATCAGTGACCGTCTTTTCTCTGTCTTTCAGCGGTTTATAACGCAAGCGGCGGGTCATGTTGTCATGAACCCGCCGCAATGCGAACAAGACGAAGTAATTGCTTAATGTCGATGTGTTAGAATCGGCACAGAATGCCTGCGTTGAACGAGGTGGGAGTGAGGCGCAGGCCGTCGACCTCGCTCTCAAGTCCAGTTATGCAGGTGCTACCAACCTGCTTGATGTTCAGGTTGTAGCCTAAGTAAAAGCCAAACTGAGCCTCGTCTTCGACATTCCACCATAGGTTGAGCGTCAAGGGTACAATGAGGTTGCTTGTGGTGTAGGATTGCACAAAATCGACACCGCTGCGCTTGCTGGCCAAGTAGGTTTGGCTGGAACTTACGCCGAAGCCGACATTGGGCTGTACTGAGAAGTTTTTGCAGAGATTAATGTCGTAGCCTAAACTTAAAAATGCCAGCGCGTTCTCGCTTTCGGTGTATTGGTTGGCCACCGATGCTGAGTAAGAGGACTCGACATTGGCGTGCAGCCCTATGCAGAGGTTGCGCCACTTGAACACGTCGGCCAGGTGTATCTGCACAGACAATGGGATTGTCTCTTTGTAGTCCGAAGCAGGGTGGTTGGCGGCCATGAAGTCGGCAAGGTTTCCGTTGAGGTTGCCAAAGCCTGCGCCGCCGCCTATCTCGACATCAAACGAGGTGCTTTTCTTGGCTTTTTCTTCCTGAGCCGTTGCGGTGCCACCGATAAGCACCATTGCGGCAAGAATGATGATGGTCTTTTTCATGGTTGTTTTATGTTTTTATTTGTGAGACAATTCGATAGCTTTGTGCAGCACGTCGTAGTCGGAGTAGGTGCAGCCTTTATTGTTCCGCGAGTCAATCTCGGCAAAGGCCTCGAGCAGCCCTTTGTCGGTGGTGGCATAGTGGGTGTCGGGCATGTCTTCGGCTTTGGCAACAAGGGCGTCGGTTTCACCCTCGCAGTACTCTTCAGTTGAGTTGATCAATGAAATCTCGTCGCTTAGATAGTATCGTGTTGTGGTGTGTGCGGGGTCAAGGCGCTTGTAGAGATTATAACCAGTGAAGCCCCATGTCGAGTCGGCGTCGGACGTGTAGATTTCAAAATTTGCCGGCTTGGTGCGCGACAGCGGCTTTTCGTCCCAGAGCTTTATGCTGTCGAGCCGCAAGGTCGAGCCGCGCTTGATGTTGAGAGCGTTGTAGTATTCGGCAAACTGTACCGAGTCGAACTGCCAGTTTGCGGAGCCGTTGTCGCCCTCGGTGTATACGGCCACCAATTGGGCCCCTTTGCGTGCCAAGGCTTCGTCGACGAGGCGGTTGGTCTCCTTTTGCGAGCGTATGCAGCCTGTCGCCAATATGGTAGCGGCAGCTATGATAAATATGGTTGTGATGTTTTTCTTCATTTTTGTTATTTGGTCTTAATTGTTGTCTTGAAAAATTGATGCGTCGAGGCCGAGAAATTTCATGCGTTGGCGAATCGAGGGCAGGTCCTCGTTGAGGAACTCGTTGCGATAGCGCTCGATGATTTTGTTTTTGCCGTCGTCGGCCACATAGTAGCCCATGCCGCGGCGTGGGTAGATTATTTCGGCTTGCTGCAGGTTGTCAAACGAGCGCATTACCGTGTTGGGGTTCACGCCAAGGTCGGACGCCACATCGCGCACCGACGGTATGCGTCCGTCAGCGTCCCACTCGCCGGCCAGAATGCGGTCGCACAGCGACTCGGCAATCTGTAGGTATATGGGTTTTTGTTTCTTGAATTCCATAGTATAACTCTTTGTTAATTAATAATGTCAATAGTGCATACGGCGCAACCTGTAACCGGCCCACCAGATGAAAAGGGCTGCAAAGAAAAACTCAATGCCGTTGCCAATCCAGTAGACGGCCACCACGAACTGCTCGGGGTCGAATTTGTCGAAATAGTTCGTTATCCACATAGCGTCGTTGGCCAGCATTTTGGTGATGATGATGGGGGTGGCAATGAGGGTGAGAACAAACTCGATAAGATAGAGCCACAGTATGGTGTAGAGCACTTTGTGCTTTTTGAATAGGGTGGAGGTGAAGAGGAAAAGGGCGGTGCCGTTGATATAGCTCAGGACAAGGCCGCCGATGGATGCCATGGGTGTGAATTTGGCGAAGAAAATCTCATAGAACTCGAAGTCTTCATAACTATTGCCGGACATCCAGTCCCACACAGGGGCCGAAGCCCACAGAAAGTCGCGGTAGGGGCCAAAGGGTAGGGCAGAGAGCAGTGTGTCGAGAACCAGGCTGCCGCAGATTGCAGCAATAGGCACAACCACCATGACCATGAGCAGCATACTGAGGTATTTCTCGAACTTCGAGGCGGGCAGCATGGCAAAATATATGCCTTTCTTTGGCAGGTTAGCGGTGCGGTAGAGGCGCGAGGGGGCCATTATGCCGGCCAAGCTGATTACGAGAGCGATAACCGTAAGACGGATTGAGGTGGGAATTGTTATGGTGGTGATATCTCCAAATACCAGGGCTCCGAGCCATATCAGAAGCGGCAGCAGCACAATGATGAGCAGAGTGGGACCAAACGTGGGCCACATATTGCGGATGTCGTGGTTGATCACATTGCCGAAACGTCGCCAGTCAAAAATCTTGTTTTCCATAGTGCAATATTCTCCTATTATTTTTCGTTGTTAGTTTTGTTTCATGAGTTCTTTGACACGTTGGCTGTTGTGCAGCACGGCGTTGAAGAGGGCCTCGATGTTGACTTTGCTCTCTTCGCCGTCGGTGTTGACGAGCACATTGGTGTAGCCGCCTGGCAGTTGCTCGCTGTAGAGGGCCTCGGGTCGTGCTGGGCCGCCGTACTCGAAGAAGAGCTTGCTGGTGATGTGCTCAATCGAGGCGTCGAGCAGAACGTCGTTGTGTGTCAGGATAACGATGGGGTCTATCAGGTTCTCGACGTCGCGCACTTGGTGGGTCGAGATGATGATGGTGGTGTCGTCTCCCATGCGTTTGGAGAGGATGGAGCGCAGTTGCGACTTCGATGGTATGTCAAGGCCGTTGCTGGGTTCGTCAAGCAGCACGTAGCGCGTGCCTAACGACAATGCGCAGGCAATGAGCGATTTTTTCTGTTGACCAAACGACATCTCGCGGAATTTGCGGTCGGGTTCCACCTCCAATTCCTGCATCAAGTGCAGGAAAGTTCCTTGAGCATAGTTGGGGTAGAACGGTGCAAGCTCGTCAACATAGCGTTGCGGCGTGGAGCTGTCGGGTAGGTACACCTCGTCGGGCAGGAAGAAGATGTCGCGCAGCATACCAGGTTCGCGGTCGAAACTGGTGCGGCCGTCAACCTCCACCGTTCCGGCCTGGGGCCGTTGCAAACCGCAAATGATTTTCAGTAATGTGGTTTTTCCAACCCCGTTTTCGCCCAGCAGACCGTAAATGTAGCCTGGCTCGAAGTTGAGACTGATGTTTTTAAAGACTGGCGTGTTTTTGTAGCCGAAGTCTAAATTCTTGATTTCAATCATATTACATTAATTTTATATAGTGTTCTACTTTTCTAATACACTGCAAATGTAAGACTCTTTTTTGAATTGACCAAATTTTTTAACATTTTTTTTCGTTCATTCGGTATTTTTTGCGTAATTTTGCACCCCGTAACAGGTTTTTATATTATGAATATTCATATAATAAATATAGGCGACGAACTGCTGATAGGTCAGGTGGTGAACACCAACGCCTCGACCATGGCACGCCTCTTGACACAGGCTGGCATGGCTGTGACTCATATTGTCACCGTGGCCGACGAATCTCGCGCCATCGAAGATGCTGTCACGACCTCGCTGGCTGCTGCCGATGCGGTTATCCTTACCGGCGGCTTGGGCCCCACCAAGGACGATATAACCAAGACGGTGCTTTGTCGCCTCTTCAATAGCCATTTGGTTGAAAACGAGGATGCTCTGAACAATGTGCGTCGCATTTTTGCTGCCCGAGGCTATGAACTGACCCCGATAAACCGTCAGCAGGCTTGGGTGCCCGAGTGTTGCACTGTATTGCGTAACGACCTTGGAACCGCGCCGGCCATGTGGTTCGAGACAGCCGACGGCAAGGTGCTTGTTTCGCTTCCGGGAGTGCCTTTTGAGATGGAGTGGCTTATGCGCAACCGAGTGTTGCCGCGATTGGCCGACCATTTCGGAACCGATTGCATATTGACCAAAAACATCATAGTTCAAGGCATCGGCGAATCGTTCCTGAGCGACCTGATTGAGCCTTGGGAATTGGCGTTGCCCAAGAGCCTCGGAGTGGCCTATTTGCCAGTGGCTGGTATGGTAAAACTCCGCATTACTGCTCGTGGATCCCGTACTGCCGCCAATGACTTAAAATCCGCTATGGTCGATGCTGTGGCATCGTTGCGCTCAATAGCGGGCCAATATATTGTTGGCGAGGATGTTGAAACCCTGCCAGAGTTGGTAGCACAGGCTTTTGTTTCGCGACATCTAACTCTCGCTACAGCCGAGAGTTGCACCGGAGGCACCATTGCCTCGGTTCTTACCGCACTGCCAGGAACTTCGGCCTACTTCAGAGGTGGTGTTGTTGCATACAGCAATGATGTGAAACAGTGTGCATTGGGTGTTGATGCCAAAACGCTGGCCGAACATGGTGCAGTGAGCGAACCAACAGTGCGCCAAATGGCTGAGGGGGCGAGGCTTAGGCTATGCACCGACTATGCTGTGGCTACAAGCGGTGTGGCAGGCCCCGACGGCGGCACACCGGAGAAGCCGGTAGGCACCGTGTGGACAGCCATCGCAACCCCGCAAGGCTCAATTACCAAGTTGCTTCATTTTGGCGACCGCCGCCAGCAGAACATCGACCGTACCGTGAACCAGGTGCTGGCCGACCTTGTTAGAACTATTGCCGCACAACAGATATGACTCCTACATTACGCGCATTGATAACAGTTGGTATGTTGGTGGTCTCCAACGTCTTCATGACTTTGGCTTGGTATGGTAACCTCAAGCTCGAGCAACTCAAAATCAGCACCGACTGGCCTTTGATATTAATAATACTGCTATCGTGGGGGGTGGCGTTGGCAGAGTATATGGTAATGATACCGGCCAACCGCATTGGCTCGCAGATAACAGGAGGCCCATTCTCGCTGATGCAGTTGAAAATCATACAGGAAGCCATATCGCTCACCGTCTTCACCGTCATTGTGGCAACTATATTCAAGGGCGAACCTATAAGGTGGAACCACTTGGTGGCCTTTGTTTTTATAGTGTTGGCAGTATTTTTTGCCTTCCTTAAGACAAAGTAGTAGCACTGACCCCCGACCCTTACCCGACCTCAACCCGAACCTAACTCATGCAATTCAGTAGGAGTGAGAAACTTGCCGTAATGTGCTGGTTCATAAAGCGATTGCATATGAGGTAAATTTTTTCTGCCACATTTTAAGCATATTACGCTTTTTTTATGTACCTTTGTATGCTGTTTTAAAATCAGAGCACTATGGTAACATTCGTTGTATCAATTGTTTTGCTTGTTTTGGGGTATCTTTTGTACTCCAGAGTGGTGGAGCGTGTCATAGGGGTCGACCCCAAGCGCAAGACACCAGCTGTGTCGCATCCCGACGGCGTTGACTTTGTGCCGATGAAAGAGTGGCGGCTCTATCTCATACAGTTTCTCAACATTGCCGGGGTTGGCCCGATATGTGGTGCAATCATGGGTGCGCAGTTTGGGTCAGCTTCATTTTTGTGGATTGTTTTTGGTTCGATATTTGCCGGTGCTGTGCACGACTTCATAGCAGGCTTTATTTCCATTCGTCAAGATGGTGCTTCGCTGCCAGAGATACACGGCCGTTACCTTGGCAACGGCATGAAACAGTTTATGCGCGGTTTTACGGTGCTGCTAATGATTTTGGTGGGTGCCGTCTTTGTCAATACCCCTGCTGTGCTTCTTGAGCGTAATTTTACCCCCGACTGGAGCGTCTACTGGTGGGTGGGTATCATTTTTGCATACTATCTGGTGGCTACATTGCTGCCAATTGACAAGCTCATCGGTCGCATATACCCTGTGTTTGGTTTCTTGCTGCTGGCAATGGCTGTAGCCATAGTAGTGGCATTTGTGGTATACAAACCTGATGTGCCCGAGGTGTGGCAAGGTCTGCAGAACCGTCACCCCGATGCAGCACATAACCCTATTTTCCCCATGATGTTCATCTCGATAGCCTGTGGTGCCATAAGCGGTTTCCATGCCACGCAGAGTCCGCTCATGGCTCGCTGCATGACCAACGAGCGTCAAGCCCGTCATGTGTTCTATGGCTCGATGATTACCGAGGGGGTTGTAGCACTCATTTGGGCGGCGGCGGCAACGGTGTTCTATCACGACCCCATGCTGGCAGCCAAGACCATCGACGCCACTGGCCATCCTTTGGGTGGCAACGCCATGGTGGGTGTTATTGCCAACGAGTGGTTTCCGCGAGCCGTGGCTGTTGTGTGTGTGCTTGGCGTTATTAGCGCTGCCATCACCAGTGGCGACACCGCGTTGCGCTCGGCCAGACTCATTGTTGCCGACTTTATGCATGTTGACCAAAAGCCTGTGGGCAAACGCTTGTTAGTGGCCGCACCTGTGTTTGTTATATCGGCTGCATTGCTGGTTTTCTCGCTTGCCGACCCCAAGGGCTTCGATTTCATTTGGCGCTATTTCTCGTGGGCCAACCAGGTGCTCGCCATGGTTACGCTGTGGACTGTCACTGTGTTCCTGTGCAAATTGCATCCACGCAAGGCCTGGTATCTCATCACTCTGCTGCCTGCGCTCTTCATGACAATGGTTGAGTTCTCGTTTGTCTTTGTGGCTGAGCGTGAAGGTCTTGGGTCGCTGATTCCGAGTTGGTTGGGATATACCCTCGGCGGTGTGGTGACGGTGGTTGTCTACGCAATATTTCTACGCTGGCAGTCTCGTCAACGTGGCCGGACTGCAGGCAGATAATCAGACGGTGAAGCGTTGGGCTGTTTTGCGAGCATTGGCGAGGATTGTTTCCTCATCGTCAACATGGCGGTTTTGCATAAGTATTCGTCCTCGGCATATCACTGTGTCTATAGAGCAGGAATGCGCGGCGTATAGGTAGTGCGAGAGTATGTTGCCCTGGGGTATGAAAGCGGCCTGGTTGAGGTCGACCAGCACCATATCGGCTTGCCATCCTTCGGCAATACGGCCAGCTTTGATTCCCAGTGTGTTGAAGCCGTTAATTGTGGCAATGTCCATTATGTACTCTGCATTGATGGCGGCAGGATCGGCACGCCACCCTTTCTGCAGCAGTATGGCTGTCTTGGAGGCTTCGAGCATGCAGAGGTTGTCGGACGAAGCACAGCCGTCGGTGCCTATTGTTACTTTAGCTCCTGCCTGTTCCAGTTCGAGCATATTGAAACGATAGCCCGACCCTAATTTGAGGTTTGAGTTGGGGCAGTGCACTACCGTACAACCATGTCGGCCAATCAGTTGTATCTCGCTCTCTGTCAGGTGCAGGCAGTGTGCAGCTATTAGGTGTGGCCCCAGGGCTTCGAGTACCCCCAGCCTGTCTATAAGCTCGAAGGGGCGGCAGCCGTGAAGCCTCTGGCAGTCGTCGACTTCGCCGATAGTTTCTGCCATGTGTATGTGCATCGGCATTGAGTGCTTCTGGCAGAAGTTGACGGCACGTTGAAGCCCTGTGGTGCTGACTGTGTAGATGGAATGCGGCGCCACCGAGTAGGCAATGCCGTCGGCAGGGGTGGGGCTGTATCGGTCCAGTTCGTCGGCGTCGCCAAACAGGTTGAGCCCCAGCAGTGCCTGGATGCCGCTGTCGGCCACTCCCTGTGCCATTGCCGGCAGACGGAAGTACATATCGTTGAACGCTGTGGCGCCGCTTTTTATCATCTCGAGGCAAGCCAGTCGGGTTCCCCAGTAAACGGCCTCGTCGTCAAGCTGTTGCTCTGCCGGCCAGATGTAGTTGTTGAGCCATGACTGGAGCGGCTGGTCCGACCCCATGCCTCGCAGCAGGGTCATCGGGGCGTGGCTGTGCATGTTGGCAAACGACGGCAGTGCGGCCATGTTCGTGGCATCGATCACTGTGGCTCCTGCCGGCGGCTCTGCATCGGGGGCTATGCGGCTTATGGTTCGACCGGTGATAATGATATTAGTGTGCCCGCTGCTTGCGAGCACTCCTTTTATGAATATGCTGCTGGCCATTCTGTTGCGTTTGCTACTGCACCAATATCACTATGTTGTTTTGCGAGCCTTTGACCACTCCGCCGCGTATCTCAAACAGCCGCTCCTCGCCTCCTTCGTCGTCCACAATGCGCAGGGTGCCTTTGCCGAGCGAAGATATTATTGGGGCGTGGTTGTTCATTATCTCGAACAGGCCGCCGGTGCCTGGCAGTTGCAGCAGCTTGGCCTCGCCTTCGAAGAGGGTTGAATCGGGCTTTGTTATCTTTACTTTCATCGTCTGCGTCAATTCTTTGTTTCGGCCAGTATTTTCTCGCCTTTTTCAATGGCCTCTTCGATGGTTCCCACCAGCAGGAAGGCCTGTTCCGGAAGGTAGTCCACCTCGCCGTTGAGTATCATGTTGAACCCCTTGATGGTGTCTTCGATGTTGACAAATTTGCCCTCCAGACCGGTGAATGCTTCGGCCACGAAGAAGGGCTGCGAGAGGAAGCGCTGCACGCGGCGTGCACGGCTCACCACCAGCTTGTCGGCCTCGCCCAGCTCTTCCATACCCAGGATGGCGATGATGTCCTGCAGCTCGTTGTAGCGTTGCAGTATCTGCTTGACTTTCTGAGCGGTGTTGTAGTGCTCCTCGCCAACCACGTCGGGCGAGAGTATGCGGCTGGTGGAGTCCAGCGGGTCGACGGCCGGGTAGATGCCGAGCTCCGATATTTTGCGGCTGAGGACGGTCTGTGCGTCGAGGTGGGCGAATGTGGTTGCTGGAGCCGGGTCGGTGAGGTCGTCGGCCGGCACATAGACGGCCTGCACCGAGGTGATGGAGCCTCGTTTGGTCGAGGTGATACGCTCCTGCATAAGGCCCATCTCGGTGGCCAGGGTGGGCTGGTAGCCCACGGCGCTCGGCATACGTCCCAGCAGGGCCGACACCTCCGAGCCTGCCTGGGTGAAACGGAAGATATTGTCGATAAACAGCAGTATATCGCGGCCGCCGGTCTTGTCGTCGCCGTCGCGGTAATACTCGGCCAGGGTCAGCCCGGCCAGCGCCACTCGTGCACGGGCCCCCGGGGTCTCGTTCATCTGGCCGAAGACCATGGTGCACTTCGAGTCGCGCAGTGCCGCTGGGTCAATCTTGCTCAGGTCCCAGCTGCCCTCGTCCATACTCTTGATAAAGTCGTCGCCGTATTTGATAACGCCGGCCTCGATCATCTCGCGCAGCAGGTCGTTGCCCTCGCGTGTGCGCTCGCCCACGCCGGTGAATACCGACATGCCCGAGTATTTCTTGGCTATGTTGTTTATGAGCTCCTGTATAAGTACGGTCTTGCCCACGCCGGCACCGCCGAAGAGGCCAATCTTGCCGCCTTTGAGGAAGGGCTGGATAAGGTCGATGACCTTGATGCCGGTATAGAGAATCTCCTGGGTGGTCGAAAGGTTCTCAAACTTTGGTGGCTCGCGGTGGATACTGTAGCGTTTGTCGCATTGTGGGGTGGGCATACCGTCTATGGTCTCGCCTATGACATTGAAGAGGCGGCCGTTGATATTCTCGCCCACGGGCATGGATATGGGGCCGCCCAAGGAGACCACCTCCATGCCGCGTTGCAGACCGTCGGTGCTGTCCATGGCAATGGTGCGCATGGTGTTTTCGCCGATGTCCTGTTGGCATTCAAGCACAATGGTGCTGCCGTCGCGCCGGGTCACTTTGAGGGCGTCGTAGATGTCGGGCAGGTCAATGCCGTCGTCGAAAGCCACATCGACCACAGCGCCGATGATTTGAGAGATTCTTCCTTTAATTTCCATATATAGTCAACTTATAAATTCGAATAATAATAAAAACGAACGACAAAAATACAAAATAATTGTGAATTCTGGGCATTTCACAGCAAAAAAATATGCCAAAAAAATGCAAACGGCTGATTTACACAAGAGTATAACGTTTGCCCGGCAGGCATTTCAGGATGTTTTTAAGCTCCAAATCGATTAGCATAGCCGACAAACGGGCGAAAGACAAACCACTTTTGGCCGCCAAGAGGTCAGCGGTGGCTTCGTCGCATTCTTTGAGCAAGTTCACAACCGCCCCCTCCTCCGGCGAGAGGGTGTTAAAAAGTTCGGTTTGCGTGGTGTGTGGCAAACTCTGGCGTTGCCAGTTGAGTGCGTATAGTATATCGTCAGCGTTGCGGGCCATGATGGCTTTGTTGTTGGCGATAAGGGCATTGCAACCTTTGGAATAAGTGTCGGTAGCTCTGCCTGGCACAGCCAATACGTCACGGTTGTAGCTGTTTGCAATATTGGCTGTGATGAGGGCTCCGCCTTTATCGGAGGCCTCGACCACCACAACAGCATCGC
This sequence comes from Bacteroidales bacterium, assembly GCA_024685285.1. Classification (GTDB taxonomy): domain Bacteria; phylum Bacteroidota; class Bacteroidia; order Bacteroidales; family P3; genus Colimorpha. The sequence goes on along the minus strand of JAIKVZ010000025.1, from coordinate 20,892 downwards.
TCAGAGCAGCGATAATGCGGTTGCGGGCAGGGAAATAGCGGGCGTTTAGTGCGGTGCCGACAGTGTATTCGGTGAGCAAAGCTCCTCCACGCTCTACCATTGTGTGTGCAAGACGTGTGTTTTCAACAGGGTATATTTGGTCCAGTCCGTGACCCAAGACAGCAACTGTGGGCATATTGCGCTCAACGGCAGCACTGTGGGATGTGGCGTCAATGCCGTAAGCGAGTCCACTCACTATGGTTACGCCCTCGTCTTTGAGCTCTTCGACTATGCGCTCAGTCTGGCTGCGTCCGTAGTTGGTGGCTCTGCGGGTGCCAACTATGCTTATTATACGCTCGGCGTTGAGATTGCATTCACCGATGATGTATATCAGTGGTGGGCAGTCTTCGCACTCGCTGCGGTTGAGGCGTTGCGGGTAGGCGGGGTTGGTGAAGAATAGTGCCCGGATTCCACGTTTCTGGCAGGAGGCTGTCTCGGCTTCGGCACGTGCGAAGGTGCTCTTGTTGACTATGCTCCCGGCTATGTTGCGGCGGTTGCCGAAGAGGGCATAGACTTCGGTGGGCGGCATGTTGTACACTTCATGGGCCGAGCCTGCGATTTTGATGAGGCGGCGGAGGCCGGCGCATCCCAGGCCGGGAATCATGGAGAGGGCTATCTCTTCGATGGTGGCGGTGGTCATATGGGGTTGTTCTTTATATGGTTGGCTATGATGCGCATGGTTCCGTAGGAGCGCATGAGGCGTCGGCGCCACTCGGCGGGTTCGAGCCATTGGCCGCTTTCGATGCCCTCGTCAGTTTGTGCCACTATGGGGTAGGCCCGATCTGCACTCATGGCAAACCACGAGGTTTGTTTGAGGCAGCGGGTGCCGAAGAGGGTGTAGGTGTGGTAGGTTTTGAGCATAAGGGGTCCGCAGACGATGTTGTGCAGGCCGGTCTCTTCGGCCACTTCGCGGATGGCGGCCTCGCTCAGGGTCTCGCCCGGTTCGACTTTGCCTTTGGGCAGGTCGCTGCGGTGGTTGCGGGTGATGAGGAGCAGCCGCCCCCGGGGGTCGCGGACGATGCCGCCGGCGGCCTTGATGTAGGTGCGGCGCCGGGTGAGCATCCGCCAGACGCCCCTGTTGGCCGGCAGGTACAGTGTGGTGCGTTTGTGTGAGATGAGCATGGGGGTGCGGTTTGGTGTTGTGAAATTTTTTGCAAAGGTAGTGATTTTTTTGCAATGGGAGGGGGGTGTGGATAAGTTTTTTTACTTTTTTTTTAACGAGGTGTCGTTAATTAATATTTTTTTTGTATTTTTGCACCCATGAATACTAACACCGATATGGCTGCACGCACAGCCCAATTTCTACTGCAAGTCAGAGCTGTAAAGCTCAATAATGAACATCCCTTCACGTGGGCCTCGGGTCGCAAATCGCCTATTTATTGCGACAACAGGGTGACGCTTTCGTATCCGGAGGTGCGCACTTTCATCCGTCAGCGTTTTGTTGAGATTGTTACCGAGACGTGGGGTGACGTGGATGTGATTGCCGGCGTTGCCACCGGCGGCATAGCCCAGGGCGCCCTGGTAGCCCAGGAACTCGGCAAGCCGTTTGTATATGTGCGCTCCGAGGCCAAGTCGCACGGTTTGACCAACCAGATCGAGGGCGAGATTCACGAAGGCCAGTCGGTGGTGGTTATTGAGGACTTGGTTTCCACCGGCAAGAGCAGCCTCATAGCCGTGTCGGCCCTGCGCGACAAGGGGTGCCGTGTGAAGGGCATGGCGGCCATCTTCACCTATGGGCTGGCTGTGGCCGCGAAGAATTTTGCCGATGCCGACGTTGAGTTGCATACCCTGACCGATTACGACACTTTGATCAAGGTGGCGCAGGAGCAGGAGTATGTGCACGAAGACGATTTGAAGTCGTTGGCGGCGTGGCGTGTTGACCCCGAGAAATGGTCGGACGACAGGATGAACGGTTAGCGGCTTGAGGCGTTTGTGGCTCATAGTTGTTGCCCTGATGTCGGTCTGGGCCGCCGTAGGCCAGCAGGTCGACTCTGCCGGCGTGGTGCATTTTGCGGTCGACTCTGTGGCCTTTGAGATGATTGCCGTCGAGGGCGGCAGTTTCACTATGGGTACGAACCTGATAGACCCGCGCAAGCCGGCCTACGACGCCGAGCGTCCCGCCCACCAAGTGGAGCTGCAGGGGTTCTACATTGGCCGCTACGAGGTTACTCAGGCCTTGTGGGCGGCTGTTATGGGCAGCAACCCCTCGCAATGGACCGACAACGACAGTCTGCCCGTCGACCAGGTCTCGTGGGCCGAAGCCCAGCAGTTCGTTACCCTGCTGGGGCTCAGACTGGGCTACCGGTTCCGCCTGCCCACCGAGGCCGAGTGGGAGTATGCTGCCCGTGGCGGAGGAGGCTCGCAACCGATGGCAACGGCCGACAACCTGTACGACAGGGCGTGGTATTGCGTCAACAGCAAGGGCAGAACCCACGTGGTGGGTGGCAAAGAGCCCAACTCGCTGGGCTTGTATGATATGGCCGGCAATGTGTCGGAGTGGTGTTCGGACTGGATGGCGGAGTATACCGAGGAGCCTCAGGTCAACCCCACCGGACCCCGTAGCGGCGAAAGCCGTATATTGCGTGGAGGCAACTACAACAGCCCGTCGTACAACTGCACGGCGACCGACCGCTCCTGGTATCTGCCCACAGTGGCCTATCCCTATTTTGGATTGCGTATAGTGCTCGAATCGCTTGAACCAGAAATTGAAGATTAGCCATGAATACAGTCACCGTCCACGGAAAGCAATTTGTGCCATATATCGACAGCGCTGAAATCCAGCACATAGTCGGTGGCTTGGCGTCTCAGATATCGGCCGACTATGCTTCGGGCAACCTTATGGTGTGTCCGGTGCTGACAGGCAGCTTCATGTTCGCCTCGGACCTGCTGAAAGCGCTGACAATCAGGCCCGAGGTGTCGTTTGTACAGTTCCGTTCATATCAAGGCATGAACTCAACCGGCTGTGTAGAAGCGCTTTTGGACTTCTCAACATCGTGTCAAGGTCGGGATGTGCTCGTGGTCGAGGACATAATCGACAGCGGTTTGTCGATGAAACAGATAGTGAGCCACTTGCATACCTTCAACCCCGCCTCGGTGGCAATATGCACCATGCTGTTCAAACCCCAGGCCTTCAAGTTCGACTACAAGATAGATTACATAGGTCGCAGTATTCCAAACGATTTCATTCTGGGCTACGGAATGGATTACGACGGTCAAGGGCGCACCTATCAAGACATATACATCATCAAAGAATGAAAAGAACATTAAGACTTATAACAAAGGTGGCTATGCTGGCAGTTGTTGTGCTGGCTGCAGTGAGCCTTGTTTCATGCGGCAACGATTCCAAGGAGACCCACATCGACGTCAACCCCAACGACCTGTACGGCCTGTGGTACTCGCCGGAACATACGGTTCTGCACGGCTTCTGGCGCTACAACAGCGATGGTACCGGCACCGCCTGGGACGAAGACGAGGACGTTCACGAAGGCGAGGAAAACACCATGTTCACCTGGACTCTGGATGTCGACGAGTTGACCCATGTCTTCAGAGGTGAGCAAGGTCATCAGGCCGACCCAAAGATATACTATATTACGTCAATCAACACACAATCAATGACCTGGAGGGACCGTTACAACAACACCTATAAATTTGAAAGGCAATGAAGAAAGGTTGGAAAATAGCGCTGATATCGTTGGGCTCGCTATTGGGGCTTGTTGTGGTTGTGGTTGTCACGGTGTGCTACTTGATCTTCACCCCTTCGCGTCTCACATCGATAGTCAACAAGCTGGCAGACAGGTTTGTGCAGTGCGAGGCGAAATTTGAGAATGTTGACTTGACATTGCTCTCGACATTCCCCAATGCCGGCTTGAAGATAAACAACGTGGTTATTGTAAACCCGTTGCAGGGAGCACCAAGCGACACAGTGGCATCGTTGCACAGCCTCACCGTCGGGGTGGATGTGAAAGCATATCTTAAAGACAAAAACATCATAGTGCACCAAGTGCTGCTCGACGGGGTAGAGGCGAACCTTTTTGTCGACTCGACTGGTAAAGCCAACTATGATATCTTCCCCTCCAGCGATGATGATGACGATGATGACACCTCGTCGTTCAAACTGCCGGACCTGGTTGATATTACGCGAGTTGAGATTTCGGACCTCAATGCTAAATACAACGACCACAGTCGTGGCATAATGGCCGGAGTGAGCGATTTTGACCTCAGAGTGAATGGCACTTTGCAGCAGGAGGACCTCGACGCCAAGCTAAAGCTCTCGTTCAACGTAGACACTTTGCGAATGACCGACTCTATGCACGTTGAGAAGCTCTCGGCCCGATTGGACAAGGTTGGACTGAAACTCGATGTCGACGGCAATATGACAGCTGCCAAAGGCCACCTGAACCTCAAGGCTCCCAAAGGCAAAATCCGTCTTGCCGGCACTGAATATATTGGCAAAACATTGGCCGAAAGCAGCAACGACTTGCTTGAACTTAACGTACCCTTTGAACTGGCCGCCAACGACAAGTCGGTAGTGCTGGGCAACAGCGTGTTGTCTCTCGATGGAAATGATTTTGAAATTTCGGGAAGTGTGATGTTGCCAAAAGAAGAGCGTCCATTGACAACCGACGTCGCCCTTTCAGCCGAGCGTTTGCAGGTGGCACCGCTCTTATCCATACTGCCGCATAAATTCACAAAATGGAGCAAAGGAATGTCGGTCGACGCCTTAGTGGGCCTTGAAGCTACGGCTGTAGGCACTCTCTCAGACTCCACAAAGCCGTTAATTGACGCAAAGGTGGAACTTTCGCAGGGCCGTTTCTACTATCCCAAGGCGTTGCCATACAAGATTGACCGTATCAAAGCCGACGTCATAGCTCACCTAGACCTGTCCGACCATGGCGTGAGCAACGTAACCATCAACTCGCTAAAGGCTCATACTCAGAACACCGACGTGTCGGTCAGAGGCAAAGTGAAAGACTTGACCGGTAAAATGTTTGTCGACGCCAACATCAGCGGTTCCATGCCGTTTTCAGACTTAGAACCCATGTTGCCAGACAGCCTGCCGCTCGACGCACAGTGTCAGATAGGTCTCAACCTCGATGTGGCGGCTTACCTCAAACAACTCACATCAGTTGACTTAGAGCATATCAAGGCTTCGGGAAACATTGTCCTTAAAGGACTTGAAGCTACCTATGACAGCATTTATGCTTCTTCGCCCCAACTCAACATAGCACTCAGCCTGCCTGCCAAAGAACATAAAAACAAGACAGCCTCGGCACATATAACGGGTCAGAACCTCAAAGTGAGTATGCCCAAACAGGGCGTAAAGGCCGACGTAAACACTCCCGATATCAATGTTGGCGTGAACAATGTGCTCAAGGAGCAAATCCGGGCTTCGTTTGTTGTGGATATGGACGAATTGGAAGGTGCCTACGACTCGCTCAACTTCTCGGCCGGTGGAATGCATTTGAACGGCAGTGTAAATCTCGACTCTACACAACAGAATGTGTTGCGCAAATTCAACCCGGCTCTTGATATCGATTTGCACAGCGTCGTGGCCTATACTGGCAAGATGACCGATGCTGTGCGTATGCCCCAGTTCGCCTTCAGCTATAGCCCCGAGGTGTGTGAAATCAAGACCCTCGATGTCCGTATGGGTATGTCTGAGTTCATGCTCTATGGCTCGGTGTACAACCTTGAAGAGTGGCTATCGCACGAGGCTATGCTTAAAGGCGACCTCAATTTCGTATCAGACTATGCCGACATAGACCAGCTTATGGACTTTGTTAGCGGCATGGGCTCCAACCCCGACACCCTTGCCAAGCAGCGCGAAGAAGACCATGTGGCCAAGGAGGCCAACCCATTCATAGTGCCTAAGGATGTCAATCTGACACTCAACACCCACGTCAAACGTGCCATTGCTTTCGGCAACGACTTGAGCGATGTGGCCGGAGCCCTCACTGTGGCCGACGGCACCGCTGTGCTCGACCAAATGGGCTTTGTGTGCAAAGCCGCCACCATGCAGCTAACAGCCGTCTACCGCTCGCCGCGTCCCAACCACCTCTTCACAGCCATCGACTTCCACCTGCTTGACATACAGATTGACGAGCTGCTGAAGATGATACCCACCGTCGACACCCTAGTGCCCATGTTGGCAGCCTTCCGCGGCAATGCCAACTTCCACCTGGCAGGCGAGTCGTACCTCTTTGCCAACTACAAGCCCAAGATGAGCACCCTGCTGGGCTCGGCTGCCATCAGCGGACAAGACCTCGTGGTGTTCGACAACGAGAACCTCTCGCAGATAGCCAAGCTCATGCAGCTCAAGTCGTGGAAAGAAAAAGACAACACCATCCACGTCGACAGTATAAGCGTCGAGATGACCTGCTTCCGTAAAGAAATCGAGGTGCTGCCCTTCGTGGTCAACATTGGCGGATACAGCTTCTGCGCCTCTGGCAAGCACAACCTCGACAACTACGGCAACTACCACCTCGAGTTGCTCAAACATCCTCTCCTGGCTCGGGTGGCAGTTGATGTAAACGGCCCCTTGAAGAAGCCTGAAATCAAGCTCGGCAGCATACAGTATGCCGACCTCTATCGTCCCGAGCGTCAAGGTGTCGCCGAGGCTCAGGCCATGAAGATGAAAGCCATGGTGCGCAAAGCCCTCGAAGCCAACGTAAGATAAACAGTAATGCAGATAAATATGAAAACCATTACCCGAATTGCAACAATTGCCGCCATGGTGCTTCTGGCATCGTGCGGTGGGCACAAAGCCTACAAAGAGAATCCCGACATGAACTACCGTACCCTCGGCAGCACCGAGATTAGGGTGGGGGAGATAGGCATCGGTTGCGGAGCCTTCGGCAAACTCGATTCGGCCGCCTCCAAGGAGTTGCTCGGCTATGCCATGGACCATGGTGTGAACTATATTGACATCTACGACGCCGACCCCAAGGTGCGCAGCAACATAGGCTACGCTATCGAGGGCCGTCGCAACGACATAGTGATACAGGGCCACATTGGCTGCTACTGGAACGGCGAGAGCTACGTCCGCACCCGCGACGTCGAGAAGTGCCGCGAGGGCTTTGAAGACCTGTTGCAACGCCTCGGCACCGACCACATCGAGGTGGGCATGATGCACATCTTCGACAGCGAGGAGGAGTGGGACTCGATACAAGGCACCGACTACATCGCATACGTGCAGCAACTCAAGGCCGAAGGCAAAATAGGCCACATAGGCATTAGCAGCCACAACGTCAATGTGGCTCTCAAAGCCGCCAAGAGCGGTCTGGTCGAGGTCATTATGTTCAGCCTCAACCCAGCATTCGACCGCGTCGAGGCCGGCGTCAACGTGTGGGACCCCGCCAACTACAAAAAGATGTTGCCCGGCATTGACCCCGTGCGTATGGAACTCTACGACTACTGTGCCAGCCACAATATTGCCATCACCGTCATGAAGGTTTTCGGCGGAGGCGGCAAATTGCTCGACGCTCAGACCTCGCCCTTTGGCGTGGCGCTGACCCCATCGCAGTGCATCGCCTACTCGCTTGCCAAGCCCTGTGTGGCAGTGGCTATATGCGGAGCCGACAACATCGAGGAGCTGGAGGCCGACCTGCACTACCTCAAGGCCACCGACGAGGAAAAAGACTACCTTCAGGCTCTCAACCCCGCCACCGCCATGGCCGCGACATCCACCGGATGCACCTACTGCCGCCATTGTGCGCCTTGCCCCGCAGGTATCGACATAGCCCGTGTGAACGAACTGCTCGACAAGGCCGAGCAGGCCGGCGGCGTGAACGACGAGCTGGCGGCGCAGTACAAGCAGCTGCAACGCCACGCCGGCGACTGCATAGAATGCGCACAGTGCGAGGGCCGCTGCCCCTTCGACGTGCCGGTGCGCGAGCGCATGAAGAAAGCCGTCGCCACCTTCGGCTACTAATCCACTCCGCTACCTGGCTTATCCGGAATCGTTTTTCGGCAAATTTTCGCAAACTTTCTTTGCGGAATTAAAAAATATTTGTACTTTTGCAAAAAAATTGATATGAAAAAGATTATATTTATCGCGTTGGTTTTGTCTGGGATCGGCAGCGCCTTTGCGCAGCAAATCATCGAGTATGGCAACCCCAGATACTTGTATCCTACACTGCGACCATTATTGAGTCAAGACCTTCATGGTCGTATAATTCTGTCTGACGTAAATTCAACTACCGGTAAGATGGCAACCGCAACATTTGATATGCACGACACCGTTGCATCTATGGAATTGCGGGAAATTTCATCCCTTACACCCGCGGCAATGATGGGGTTGAAGAGATTGAAATGGAACACGATACAAATTCTCTCTTGAAAGTCTTCATCGGTCGCGGATTAGATGGTTCCACTGGCCGCTTCATCGACCCCGATTCAATCTACTGTTCGGAAAACAGAACAAAGCCTATACTCAACAACAGACTTGTCGTCTTTTCCAACCTGTATTATTGTGAAACAGAAGCAGACGCTGCGAGGTATCATTATTATGAGTTCGACAGTCTATATTATTACTACAGATGCATAGGCGACACCATCCGCGACACATTCGATATGTACGAATACTATTTCGATGAGCCTTTCATGGCCATTGACACCTTTATGTTTGGTGTATATTATTATCCACATGAAGACAGCATACATATCCATGGTGTTGGAACCCCATATGTGATTTTCTACATAGAAAATGAAGAACCGATGGCCGGCGATTATTTCTGCAAAACGCCGCCAGGCTATTCAGGCAATTACTTAAAGTCACTAATACTATTCCCGATACTTGCACCATATACGCCGGCCGCGCCCGATACCACTGGCACAGGTGGCGGCGATGACACTGTAGGTATCAGTGCGGTGACGGGGCAGGTAGCCATCGACATTGCACCCAACCCCACCGACAACGTGACCACGGTGAGCAGCGCGGTGCCGCTGCGCATGGTCGAGGCCTACGACGTGGCCGGCCGCCTGCTGCTGCACCAACCCGCCACAGGCCGCACCACCAAGATAGACATGAGCGGCTACCGTCCGGGCTGCTACATACTCAAAATCCACACCTCTGCCGGCACTGCCCACCGTAAATTGATATTGCGATAGTACGAAAAACATAAACCACTGAAAACCAACCTGTTGTAAAATACCACACAACAGGTTGGTTTTCAATAATATAGATAGGTTAGGTTCGGGTTAAGGTCGGGTTGAGGTCGGGTTGAGGTCGGGCCAACTTCGGAGGGGTCCGCCCAGCGTCCGAACAAACCCCGAACATTGCAATTCTTTGCCCTAACTTTCAGTCCGTTGCAACTGTGTTGTTAGGGCTTGTCGTCTCATTGCAACTTGAAGCGCATACGCCAGGTATGGGTTTCAGCGTTGTAGTCGTGGCTTATTATCTTGAAAGTGCCGACCTCGGAGGTGTTGCGCACGTGGGTGCCCACGCAGGCGCAGAGGTCGTAGTCGCCAATGCGCACCAGCCGCAGCGTGTCGGAGGCGTCGTCGGGCAGTTTGCCAAGGTCGACCTCGGGCGGTACCTCGTCGCGGTGCACAAACTCGTAGGTGACGTCCATGTTGCGGCCAATGGCCTCGTTCACACGCCGTTCCAGTTCCTGCACCTGTTCGTCGGTGGGGGCTTGGGGCAGCTGGTAGTCGCATTTGCTCTTTTTGCGCTCTATGTGGGCGTTGCGCGAGCGTGGGCAGCCAAACATACGCACCATGGTCTGGTTGAGTATGTGCTCTGCCGTGTGCATCGGTGCAAGTAACACACCCTGAAATTTGGTAGATGCAGAATTTATTTGTACTTTTGCACCATCAACTTCTATCTCTTGCAATGCCATAATGTCCTATATTTTAGATTGCAAAGATAAGAATAAAAAATGATATGATGGAAAAAATCGGAATATATTGTAGGGTTAGTACCCAAATGCAAGGTACGGACAGACAAAAATTTGATTTGCTTCAACATGCAGAAGAAAGAAAAATCAAAATACCCCAATGCAATATTTTTGAAGATGTTATATCAGGATTTATTGCAGGTGAAGAACGTCCACAGTATTCGAGATTGCTTGATGAAATAGAAAAGGGCAACATAAAGGAAGTATGGTATCACGAACTTACACGAATGGCGCGTAGTTCGGTAGAATTATTATCTGAAATTCAAAAATTCAGAGACAGAGGTATAAAACTTTATTTCCATAAACAGAATTTAACCATTGACCCCAATAAACCTAATGATATTGGGCAACAAATATTGTTGAGCGTATTAAGTGTATGTGCCGAATACGAAATTGAGTTGTTTGCAGAAAGAAGTTTAAGTGGTAAGATACAAAAAATCAAGACGGGTGGTGGTGTAACTGCTGATAGCCATGCTTACGGATATATGGTTGATAAAGATGGGAAAATGGCAATCAATGAAGAAGAGGCTGCGGTCGTGAAACGAATTTTTCAAATGTATGCTGATGGATATAGCACATTCAAGATTTGCGATGCTCTAAATGCTGAATCAATTTCCACAAGCTATACTACTCGTTTAGCACGGTCAAAAGAACGTAGAGAAAGAAAAGACCTACCTCCCAAAATATATAAAAACTTCGCTTCGGTTGATGATTTCAAATGGATACCCAGTGTGATTACCAAAATACTCAATAAGAAATTATATTGTGGTCATAGGCATGTGGTTTTTCATAAACCCGTAGTAAACAAAGAGAAAAGAAAGGAAATGCAAGAAAAGGGCGAAAAGCCTGATGTTGTTTACACTTACGATTTGACATTAGACTATTTGCGTATTGTTGATGATGACTTATTCCAAAGGGTTCAAGAAAGACTACTCCAAGCTCCATATAATAAAAACAACACAACGAAACATGACAATCTTCTTACACACAAAATCAGGTGTGGTGAATGTGGGTCTAATTTCAGCGTTGGTAAGGGGTCTATAGCAATCGGTGGCATAAGTGGCGAAAGGACATATCGGTGCTATGGAAGAATCAACCGCAGCGACAAACCTGCCATCTGCACAAGTGGAGCGGAAGTCAGACAATGGCGATTGGACGGCCTTGTAGTACATCTGTCAATCACACAATTTGCGAAACAGAACATTGAAACCAACATTAACCAACAAGTAGAAATACGGCAGAAACAGTTGTCTGAAATTGAGAGTATTATTTCTGATAAGGAAAAGCAATTAACAGAGATACATGACAAATATAAACGGCAATTAAAACGACTATCTCTCCTCGAAGATGAAACAGCTGATGAAGTGCTACGAGAAGAAAAGAGCAGACACGATGACGAAACATATAGAATCAATAAAGAAATAAGCAAATATAAGAAAGATGCTGCCGAGCATCGTTCAAGAATTGCAGTCTTGAATACCTTATCAAAACAAGTCAATATATACCAGAGAATAGATGATATATGGCGAAACAAGACTCTAATAAAAGCAATGGTAGATGACTTCATCGAAAGAGTCACATTGTATAAGGTGGAAAGCAAGTGGTATCTTGTAGTAATAAACTATGTGAATGGTTCTGAATTTTGGGGTACGATAAAAAATGCAAGATACAAGAATAGCGAAATGTTCTACGATGAACTATTATGCAAGCACGGAATAGAGTTGCAGACGTGGGTGATAAACAATGAAGAAAAATGCTTCACTTACAATAAAGAAGCGAAAACTGTTTCTTATAATGGAAAATCGGAAATATACACGGATATTGATGCAGGGGAATACGATTATGAAGCCTTTAACAAAATCCTAACAGATAAGGGTTGGATTGGCTCGTATCCATTGTACGACTTCGACAACGGAGAAGATACCCCTATTCCAGAACTGACCGAACCTGATAGGTGGTAAAAGCGAAAATCAAGGCTGCGGTTTTAGTGGTGTTCTATTGAACTTTCTTCTACGCTTCTTTTTGAATACGAGAAAATAACTGTGGTATTTACGTGCGTGGTGTTGCACCACTCCGTTTTCATATAGAAGTCTGCTTTTGCCCTCTAATATAAACTCATCAACCAACTCAAAGCCTATCTGCTGTGCATACTCCTGAACAATGTAGTGAGTCCAGATTTGCTGCCCTGCATAGTTTGTGTTTTGCAGTTTCATTACCAGAATACCACCGCTCTTTAGCAACCGATATGAAAGCGATAGCATCTCTTTGTTGGTATCAATCAATTCTTGCTTGGAGGTGAAGCATTGGAAGCGTTGTACCACCTTGCTAAATTCCTTGTCTTTCTCACTACTCTTTATGATGAATGGTAAATCTACCACCACACTACCGAAACATCCATCAGGAAGCAAATAAGCATCCTCTAAAGAGCGAACACCCTCCGCTATGGGGAATTTGTCATAGCGGTGCTGCGGTGGCGTTAGGGAACGATAAAACACGCCCAGACTATAGGTCAAATCGCAATCGAATTCCAGAGATGGAACGTGAAGTTTGAGAATGTTGGATAGTATCTCATCTTGGCTTTTACTGATGGAACTGACCACCGCAGCCTTTTGTGATGTGTCAAAAGTTGATAACTTGTCGGAACAGGTTTTGGCATACAGTTCATCCATTGCCATATACTTCTTTACTGTGGCATTGGAGTAGCCTGTAATCTTGGCTATGCGATATACTGTGTATTCAGGATGTTTGGCTTGAAGTTCCTTTACGGTTTTGTATTTCAGGTATAGTTCATCATACTTCCTGTCTATGTTGTTCAGACGGATATACCTTCTAATGGTAGCCTCGCTACACTTGTTCTTTCGTGCATTTTCAGCAATAGAAAGGTCGTTCTTGTATATGATTTTCTTACCAGTCAAAACTTTTAGTTCTGTTTGGGAGTGGTATCGAACATTTTTATAAGAGACTGTAGAAAGTCTGTTTCAGCGTCCGATGGAATTGAATTAGTTGCTCTCCATAGGAAGTATGAAAACTTCATACAAATCAATGTGGCCAGCGTTATCATTGTTGCTCTTGATATCTCCTCATCTTGAATATTCGTACTTGAAGCAAGTCCATGAACATACTGCGACAAGTATTGAATGTAGTCATTAGGCATATTGAGCTTTTCCCTATATAGGTCAGTCCAAGAATATTTGCTCGTGCTATTGAAATCCCTGTACTTCCACTGGTATTTCTCAATGAACTTGTCAATAATCTGTGTATTCTCTTTGTATAATGGATTGGCTCTTACGTACTCAATATCTTTCTTCCTTTCCTTGTATAATTCTTCAAGAATCGGACTGTTTTTTCCTATCTCCGAACTTTCGAGTGCCTTGATACGCTCGTTTACACCATCTGCAAAAGATAGGTATTGCCTTAAAGAAACCTCTTCTATTGTGGGTGATTCATATATGAGTATTAAAGTTGCGGTGTGGTCGGCAACTACACGCAGCAAAGAGTTGATTGAACACTCATCATTGCTGTATTCAAGCAAGCCTCTAATTGTAACAAACATCTTGTGGATATTGATGCACCTACGAGCGATATAGGAGTCGGTCAATTCCAGAATACATTGAGGATACTTGAAGTCAAGTGATTTGGTGATTACATCATTCTTTTGAATCATCAAATCCAAAGCCGAAAAGATGTTCTCATTACCAGCCATATTATCACTCCATCGGCTTAATCATGCTCTCAATATATGCTATCTCGTCTTTGGAGAGATTGTATTTCTTGTATAGCATTTCATCCGTCCACGGTTTTGAAAAGTCTTGTTGCGGTACAAAAATAAAGCTCATCCTTGTAATATGTTGTCCAATTGCAACTTGACCAATTAAGAATCTTACAAATCTTGTCTTCAAATACCCTAATAGATTTAAGGCATTTTCTTTATTTTCAAAGCAACCTGCTAATAAGTAAGTCTCTGTACATACCCATTGTGGTGGTAGAATTTCCATTGTAGATAACACTTTGAACATCCCATTTTTATCAGGCTGACCTGCGTGTTCCGCTGACAAATATGATATCATCACCTTCCACTTGTCTATTTTGTCTGTTCCTGTGATTACACTACTACGTTTGAAATCACCATATCCCCCATTATATCGCAATTTAATATCACCTTTTCCTTCTATTGGCTTTACATCCGTCGCTAATCCGAAGGGTTTTCTCGCTGAAATCTGTTCGTTCATAAAGTGCTTTTCTGTAGAGCGAACTTTGTTTACAATTTCATTAGCAACAGGATATCTTACAAAAATTTCTAATTCATTTAATTTCTTCTCTATTCTCGATTCTTTTCCATTCAATGTGTTTATGAAAGTACACAGACCTTCATAGTCTCGACTCCATAAAAAGTAGCAAACACCACCTGCAATATCAGCTGTCGGGAAACAGTCGGTAGAATTTGTATAATCTATTAGTTTTTCGACCCTACTATCATTCAGCATTTCTGTTCTGAATGAATCCAATCCCTTACCACCTGAATACCATTTCGCAGGCATAATCATTGAGATGTGCATTGGGTCGCACTTTTTGGCAATATCTACAAAAAGATTATAAATTGGAGTAGCACTTGCTTTATTTCCCCCATCCATAATCATATACGGTGGATTACCAACTATTGCATTAAATTTCATATTGTTATCTTTATTTGCTTTCCAATAACCCATCCCCTGACTCATCTTGTCAATGAATAGTTTGGGCTGATTCTGTATCTTATTGATTAAATCTTCAAAGTAGTGAGCATTTACTTTTCCCTTGCGAAAACCCATCAGGGTGCGTTTGGTGATGCTCTTTGCCATAGGAGTCTTGCAAACCACAAAGACATTCTTTGCAACAACTTCGTCCCAGATCCGAAGTTGTACGTCTTCGGGAATGTCTGTTGTAAGATTGTGTTTCTCGCGGTAACACTTACAGGCTTCCTCAAACACGCTGTAGGTAACGTATAGAGGGTAGAGTCCTGTTTTGGAGTTGATTTCCAAGATGTGAGTTTCGGGGCTTGCAAACACATTGGTTGTTACTTCGCCACGGTCTACAAACCGAGGCTCTGAAAGTGTTTCAGTGTGTGACTCATCGTAGAAATCATATCCACCCAAACAGTCGCTCATGTGCATATTGACCACACGCCACGGTGTTAGTACAGTCTCTTTGTCAGGATTACGGAAGAATGAGAAAATACGAGCAATCTGTTTGGTGCGCTCCAGAGGTGTAAGGCTATCCGCTGCCAGTGCCATTGTGCGTATCTTCCTACCTGCTGCACGGAACACATCGGGGTCGTAGAATTGTACAAAATCCGCAAACCGTTCTTTTGTTACACCACGTGGCATAAACTCCTGCCACGAGGAATCATCAATCAGTTCTGCAAAATTTTCAATGGATACATCCTGTGAGTCATCGGGTAACTCTGCACCGTATATCAATAATGGGAAACGAATACTGATACCACGAAGGATACTTATTGCACTATCCCTGTTTTTCTTCTTTTCCTTGTATTCTTCAAGCTTGGCTTTCTCTTCCTCGGTCAGGTCTTTCTTTTTCTTCTTTTTCAGTTTTTCAGCCTCATCATACTGCTCATTGGTTAGCCCTTGGTTATTTATATCAACTCCGTTAGATGTGTGGTTAGCTTTGGTACTGCCAATAATCTTATGTAACTCACTGAATTTGGCAAGGTCGCCATCGGTAAGTTGAAGCAACAGGTCATTGTTATAGAGATACGAATCCTCAAAGCCGTTCTTTACAACATGGTCAATGTAAATCTTTTTCAGCTGCTCCAACATTCCATCCACATTGTAGGGCTTCATTGATGTACCGTTATAGCCAATGATGGGGCAGAAGTTAAGGAACTCACCCATAGTGGCCCGGTCATCATCACTTGTGCTTTTACCTGCTTTGGCTGATATTTTTGCAGTATTGGCAATTACTTTTAAGGTGCGGTCAGGTGCAAAATCAAAAACAAAACACTCCTGTTTGACACGTCCACTTTTGTAGTGGCATGGTGATTGTACACGGAAGATGGTTTGCATATATGCTTTTGCATCAGTTTGGGATGAACCTGCAAGCATCATCACGGCAGTCCACGGTCTAACGGTTACACCTGTTGTCAATCTACCGCAACTCAAAGTAATGGTATAGGTCTGTTCAGGGTCATCACCCATCGCGTTCTTCACCATTGTCAGGGCTTCTTCGTTTTCTACATCCTCATCACCCTCACCTGCCACATTGACAATTTCTGTAAACTTCCCAAACACAGGGTGTGATTTCAGCATTGCCGACAATGCACGTGCCTCTTTCACACCAGGCACCATCCAAAGGGAGTGCCTAAAGTTGTTGCGGTACTCGGCAGTAGAGAATGGATAGTTGCTTTGAGGGTCATATTTAACCATCAAATCAAGGAAACGGCGGACATCCTCTTCGTGGATGAAATCACCAATAGCAGCCGTTGATGGCATTGGTCGGTGGTCTCGTTTTAGTTCACCCGTCCAAGTACGGAAAAACTCTTTGAAGTTAAATGCAGAGTCCTCGATATCGGTGTAGTTTGCAATCAACTTACCAAGGTCGAAAGTGTATATGTTCATCCGAGGGAGGTCTGCATACGGATTATGGTCGCCAAAGTGATTGATATCCCACTCCGCTTTGGCTTTCTGTTCCATCACATAATCCCATGTATAGATTTCATCATTGTTATATTCATCCAATCGGTTGAAGGGTGTACCAGATAAATCAAGGACATGAGTGTTTTCTTTTGTTAATAGTTCAATGACATTTTGGCCAAGCTGTGTTTGTGTACCTTCGTGGCACTCATCAACTATTAGCAAATCCCATTCAGCTGCAAAGATAGCCTCGTTTTTATCAAATTTTCCCCCTACCTTTTCGCTACCTCGCAGGTCTTGAAGTGAAGCAAAGTAGATATAGCGGTAATCAGATAATTTCCTTGCGTTTTGTTCAAGTGTCTCGAAATGCTCACCCTTGTTACGTGAGCCGTACGCAAATTTATCGTGCTTACGAAATATTTTCTTGAAATCATCAAACCATCCCTCATCAACAACAGGTCGGTGTGTTATGATGATGGTTCTTTTGTACTGACAGGTTTTTGCCACTTGTAGAGCGCATAGGGTCTTGCCGAAACGCATCTTTGCGTACCATAGCATCTTTTTTCCTGTGCGAAATTTCTTAACAGTTTGCTTGATGGCTGCATCCTGTTCAGGTCGAAATTTTATCGTTGGCTGTATTTTTACAACCTCCTCTGCAAATAGGCAATTCCTACCTTCCTTGACGGCTTTGATAGCATTGATGGCGGTTTCTACATCGCACTCACACCACTCATCACCCTCAAATTCGATATTGAAGATGTGTCGCTTGATACCAGAACGATAAAGCACATCACGAACTGTATCATCATCAAAAATCGTTACACCATTATGCAATGAAATTGCAAGTTCTGTATGATGAAGCGTAAAATCAACGGCTGCTGTCTGTGTGTACTGCCTTATCCTGTTTTTTGCGGATTGGTTTAACTCCTTGCAGTTCGGTTTTAACTCTGTGATATCTTCATCCCCATCATAAGAGGTCATTCCAACCTTGACAATTCCTCTGTGGGCTTCGTCATTGATGGTGATTACGTATATCTGTAAAAGACTACTTGATTTTTTGTATTTCATAGTCTCAATTTTTAATGAGTGAGCCAAACGTAATTTTCTGTTTTTCATTGTCTTTGACACGCCAATCTCGGACAAGTACGGGTATGCCATTATGTCCGTGAACAGTTCCATCTTTGCACCCTTTACAGGGTTGCTTCACCTTATTGCCAAACAAATCCTCTGTTTCGGGTTCGCAACTGTTGGGGATTACACACCTCAAACCATCCATCTGAAAGACATTCCACGAAATGATATAGGCAATGTATTTGACGGATTTCTTTAATGGCTCTGTGCCAAATTTGTGTTGATAGTAGTCTTTGAAAGAGTAAATCATTGCTTCACGAGCAAGCAAAAGACTGTCGCCTTGCCACTCGAAAGCATATAGGCTTTTATATGCCTCTTGCGCCCATTCCAGCCAATCTCCTGTTTTTTCGGTGTTCTCACTCACCACACGTAGTTTTCGGTCAAGTAAACCGATACGTCTTTCAATGGGGATATGTTCGCCCGTGGTGGTGTCATAGAGGCTAACCAGATAGGGTGCTTCCCCACAGGTCATCTCCAAACGTGTATCACGGACATAATCTTTCCAAGTTTTACCTTCAGGAAAAACTATCGGGTCAGGATTGGTTTCCCATGATGGTGTACCGTCATATAGTTTTGTCTCTCTATTAAAGACATCTTTACGGCCAAACCAAGCCTCATCTATCAGGTTGTTTTGAGCATTGCACACCCACGAGGGGGTGAATACCTCTGCCATTTCCCTTGCCCTTGCTGATTGAAGTTCACGAGCCTTTAGGGTACGTGGTCTAATAACCTTGATGTATTTACCAGTAATTAGTTCGGGGAGTATTGGAGAGCTGTATTCAAAACCTTTACCAAGTCCTTCATAATCGGATGTGGCCCAAAAAATATTACGCTGTGTTGTATGGTCTCGTAGTAGTGTATCAAGTACCTCCGCATCGTAATTGAGTATTAAATCTTCATTTATGTCTACAGTCTCGGTCATTAAATATTATTTAATATTTAGATAACGCGAGATTGCGGTTTTTATTGTGTCATTCCTATAGTTGGAACTCCTTTTTCAGTCGTAGTACCGTACTTTCGCTTTTGCCTGTCAGTTTTGAAGTATCCTTCAGGGTATAACCCTTTTTGAGATAAGTCAATACTTCCTTGTATTCCTCCTCTTTCTGTTCCTTTGTCTTAACCTGTCCTTTCTTACGACCTACTTTCCCACCACGTTCAATGTAAATTCTCCTACCAGAATTGAGACGATACTGAATGTTCTCACGCTCCATCTCTGCACAGCATCCCAGAGTGGCAATGAGAATAGGGGTGAATATGCTTGGCTTTCCATTCTCATCAAGTAGCGTTATCTGCTCCTTTTGGAAGAAAACATTGATATGGTGTTCTACCAGATCCTTCACGGTTGATAGCACCTCAAAGGTGTTTCTGCCCAGACGGGAAAGTTCAGATACAAGAATAAATCCTATCTGTTTTTCTTTGGCATACTCAATGCAATCCAGCAAAATAGGACGTTCAATATTTTTCTTTGCGCCTGATATGTGTTCCTCAAACACCTTTGAAACGGTTAGATTGTTGCGGTTCGCATAGGTTGTGAGGTCTACCACCTGCCTCTCGGTGGATTGACGATATTCCAGAGAACCACTTGAGCTTGTACGGGCATAAATGATTGCGTTCATAAATTTCAAAGAAATAGTTGATTGTTTTTTGACTTGTCTAAAATTTCTACTTTTTCAAAATCTGTAGACTTTTTTGAATATTTTGACGGTGCGTTAAATTTTGACGGTGTTTGCCAACCAGATATCAACCTTGTCTTTGTATTCACCATCGCTAATATATCCACGCTCGACCTTCCTGTCAATCACATCTACGAGGGTGTCAAAATACACATCGTGTAATTCCTCTTTCAAAGTTCCTTTTTTGTCATTGAAACGGACGGTGAAAGTATCAGTACCCTCATCGTAGACAATCGCAACCCATCCACGGAATAAAAACCCATCCACAAAGAAACGCAAACCGTTTTCTATGGCTGTCGCATACCTATAACCCCAACTCATCACTATTGAGGGCTGTTGTTTCAGAATTGATACAATGTAACGTGTCATCTTATTTGATTTTTAGTAAACGCAAGGCTTGATATATTTAGGAGTACCCCAACCATTGAGACTCCACGTTTCTTTTACTGCATCCTCATAGGTTCTTACGTCTTTCACAAACCTACCGCTGCATCCATTCTCTGATACGGAATCAACCTGCCATATACCCCAAGAAAAATAATGACGACCAAAGAAAAATTCTCCAAGTTTGCGTTTTCTCATCGTTGTATCTACTATATTGTTTGTCATCTTATTTCACCACAATTCAGGTGCATTAAAGCACCTGAACAAGAGTCTCCCATCTGAAGCTACGCCAGCCACCAACTTGACAATCATAATATGCACAAGTGGCATAGTTTTCACGGCTGATGCCAGTTCCTGTTGTCGTAGCCTCTGCAAGAGCGGCATTGATAGTACCGAAAGCCTCTCTCAAAGAACCATCCTTCTTGCAGTAGAAGAAGTGAGCCACACCATTCTTCATCTTACTTTTGAGTTCATTTATCATAGCAGATTTGGCTATGCCAATAGTGAGAGAATTGGTGCGGTTGGCAATAACATTGGCTCTTACTGCGGTCATTTCATTAACGATTGCGACATTGCTCATCATTTTGCAGGTGGTGGTGATTACGTTGTTTTTCATAACTGACTGATTTATTGTTTATAATTTGTTTTATTTTATTTTCATCCCTTTTGATTACAGTACAAAGATACGATAAATGTACGGATGGACCAAAAATAAAAAGCTAAATAAAGCTAAAAAATACGACTATTATACGATATTTGTACGAAATCCGTATCTTTGCAGATGATAAAAATGAATTAAGATATGGGTAAAGACAAGACAATCAAAGTTGTACATCTTGAATTGGATGGTCGGCATTACTACTATGGAAGTATAACAGCCCTTTTTGAGTATTGGAATCCAGAACAGTTGGGCGTGAATTATCGTAAATTGAGAGATATGAGAATTAGTACTCATGGGTATTATTCCAATGAGAAATGTACAATTCGTATAGGTGGTTTGATGGTTTCATCGAAAAGGAAAAATAGTTCAAAACCTGATAATGTAAAAGATTAAATTTTGAAATATTTTTTCCACATTCGCACCACACGGTTTGTTTGCCTGTATTTAAGGTGGTTGGATTATGATAATGTTACCAATACGGA